>DASZRL010000110.1:0-42299 GCA_035549175.1 Chitinophagaceae bacterium
AAGCATGACCAGGAACTGCAGTTCAGCGTGACACGGCGGATCAACCGGCCCAACTTTTTCCAGCTGATCCCCTATACCGACTACACCGACAGCCTGAACATCACCCGGGGCAACCCCGACCTGGTGCCCGAGTTCACCAGTTCGGCGGAGGCCTCCTACAGCAAGACCTTCAACAAGCTGAACACCTTCCTGGCATCGGTGTACTACAAGCACACCAATCACCTGATCACCCGCTACCTGGCCGTGGACTACAACCCGGTCAGCGGCAAGAACGATTACATCAACACGTTTATCAACGCCAACTCCAGCTATTCCTACGGGGCCGAGTTTACCTCGATCAACACCCTGAAGAAATGGTGGGATATCAGCACCAACGTGAACCTGTATAATTCGCGGATCAACACGGATAACGTGGCCGGTTCCTCGCAGGCGGCCCTGTGGAGCGTATTCGGCAAGGTGAATAACAATTTCAAGCTGCCGAAGAACTACACGATCCAGCTGTCGGGCGATTTCCAGAGCAAAACCAATCTGCCGGTCAACAACAGCCAGGGATTCGGCGGCCCCCCGATGGGCCAGGCCCAGAGTTCCTCGCAGGGCTATATCCGGCCCTTCTACGGCGTGGACATCGCCTTCAAGAAAACCTTCCTGAAGAACAACGCCGCCGCCGTGACCCTGAGTTTCAACGATATCTTTGCCAGCCGCAAGCAGGATCAGCATTCCGAAGGTTTCGGGTTTGTGCAGAACTACTACCGGCTGAACAATCCCCAGATGGTCCGGCTGACCTTTACCTACCGCTTCGGCAAAATGGATATGTCGCTGTTCAAGCGCCAGAACATGAAGAGCCAGAGTGAAGGGATGCAGGGCGGCATGCAGGGCATGCAGCAGTAAGCCGGGCATCCGCGAACCCTAACCCTCTCCGGACCCAGAAACCTATTCGTCTACCGCGTCCCGGCCATTGCGTTGCCGGGACCGGTAGCTTCTTATCACAAAAACCAACGGGTATGAAAAAAAGAAAACAAGTCCCGGGCCGCAGCCTGCTGGTGGCCGGACTGCTGGCGGCTGCCGCATCCGGTCAGGCGCAGCCGGGCCCCGCCGCCGGCCTGCCCAGGCTGGGCAAGAGCCCCCTCAGCGAAGTGATTGCCGCCATGACCCTGGAGGAAAAGGCCCGGATTGTGGTCGGAAACGGTTTCCACATGCCGGGCAGCCGGCCCCAGGGCGGCCCCGTAGTGGGGCAGACCCAGGACAAGGTGCCGGGCGCTGCCGGAACCACGTTTGCGATCCCGCGACTGGGCATTCCGTCCCTGGTGGTGGCCGACGGCCCGGCCGGCCTCCGGATCCAGCCCTTCCGTGACGGGGACAGTTCCCAAAGCTATTATTGCACCGCCTTCCCGGTGGCTACCCTGCTGGCTTCCACCTGGGACACCGCCCTGGTCAGGCAAGTGGGGGTGGCCTTCGGCAGCGAGGTGCATGAGTACGGGGTGGACGTCCTGCTGGCGCCGGCGCTCAATATCCACCGCAACCCGCTGGGCGGGCGCAACTTTGAATATTATTCCGAAGACCCGCTGGTGGCGGGCCGGATGACCTCGGCCCTGGTCAACGGGATCCAGTCCAACGGGGTGGGCACCTCCATCAAGCATTTTGTCGCCAATAACCAGGAGACCAACCGCAACACGGTCAACACGATTGTCAGCGAGCGGGCCCTGCGGGAGATCTACCTGAAAGGGTTTGAGATCGCCGTGAAAGGATCCCGGCCCTGGACCGTCATGAGCTCCTACAACAAACTCAACGGCACCTACACCTCCCAGGAATATGACCTGCTTACCACCATCCTCAGGAAGGAATGGGGGTTCCGGGGACTGGTCATGACCGACTGGTTCGGGGGCGTGGATCCCGTGGAACAGATGAAGGCGGGCAATGACCTGCTCATGCCGGGAACGACCCAGCAAACCCAGCGCATCCTCAGTGCCGTGCAGCACGATTCCCTGGACAGCAACGTGCTTGACGAGAACGTGGCGCGGATCCTCGACCTGATCCTGCAATCACCCTCCTTCCGGGGTTATAAATATTCGAACAAACCGGACCTGAAAAAGGACGCCCGGGTGTCCCGCACTGCCGCCGCGGACGGGATGGTCCTGCTGCACAATGAAGGGCATACCCTGCCCCTGGCCAGGGGGATGAAGCTGGCCCTGCTGGGCAATACGTCCTATGACATCATTGCCGGGGGAACGGGCAGCGGCGATGTGAACAAGGCCTATACGGTATCGCTGCTGCAGGGGCTGACAGGCGCCGGCTATACGGCCGACGCCGGCCTGGTCAGGTCGTATACCGACTATCTGGCCGACCAGAAAGCCAAACGCCCCAAGCCGCGGAGCTTCTTTGAGCGACCCCGGCCCATCGAGGAGATGGCCCAGGGCGAGGACCAGCTGCGCCAGCTGGCAGCCAGCTGCGATGCGGCCGTGCTGACCATCGGGCGAAACGCCGGCGAGGGCGCGGACCGCCAGCTGGATAACGATTTTTACCTGTCGCAGGCCGAAAAGGACCTGATCGCCCGCACGGCTGCTGCCTTTCACCAGCAGGGTAAGAAGCTGGTGGTCGTACTGAATACCGGCGGCGTCATGGAGGTGGCTTCCTGGCGGGACCAGGTGGATGCCATCCTGCTGGCCTGGCAGCCCGGCCAGGAGGCCGGCCATGCCATCGCGGATGTGCTGAGCGGCAAGGTCAATCCCTCCGGACGGCTGGCCACCACCTTCCCCATGGATTACCCGGATGTGCCTTCCGCCAAAAACTTCCCCGGCAAGGAATTCCCCGACCAGGCCGTCACGGGTAATTTCGGCCGCAAGATCATCCCGGCCGAGGTCACTTACGAGGAAGGGATTTACGTGGGGTACCGCTATTACCACAGCTTCGGCGTGAAGCCGGCCTACCCCTTTGGGTACGGCCTTTCTTACACGGACTTCCGCCTCAGCGGCCTGCACCTGGGATCCACCCGCTTCGTCAATACCCTGACCGTTACGGCCACCGTGACCAACACAGGAAAGGTGGCCGGCCGCGAAGTGGTGCAGCTGTACCTGAGCGCGCCGGCCGGTGAACTGGATAAGCCGGCCGAGGAACTCAAGGGCTTTGCCAAGACCCGGCTCCTGGCCCCCGGCCAGTCCGAGCAGCTCCGGTTCATCCTGACGCCGGCCGACCTGGCCTCCTTTGCCAGCACCCGCTCCGCCTGGGTGGCCGAAGCCGGTACCTACACGGTTCGGCTGGGTTTCTCCAGCGAGGATATCCGCCAGCAGGCCTCCTTCACCCTGGCCAGGGAAAAGGTAGTGGAGCCGGTCAACCGGGTCCTGCTGCCCCAGGTGCCCATCCGGGAACTGCACCGGGGAGAATGACGTTCGCGCGGCCTCACAAATGACAGCCATACCGGTAAGCCGCCGCACCGGCAGGCCGGTTACCGGGCAGATTATGGACAGGGTCCTTCAGAAGGCAAGCACGACTCCTTCGCGAAGGGCCTTGTCGTATTGGCGCTTGTCGAAACGGTAGAGGTAGGGGGAGCGGTGCGGACCGATGCGGCGCTGCTCGCGGAGTTTGCGGATCAGTCCCAGGGAGAGGAGCTTCTTGGGGAAATTGCGGCGGTCCAGGCGCTTGCCCAGGATGGTCTCATACAGGTCATGGATCTCCGGCAGCGTGAACTTCCGGGGAAGCAGGTTGTACCCGATGGGGTGGTGATACAGTTCGGTACGCAGGGCCTGCAGGGCGCCGCTGATGATCTCGTTGTGGTCGAAGGCAAGCCGGGGCAGTTTGTCCACATCCCACCAGCGGCACTCGTCGGAAAATGCGTCGGGCTGTGGCTGCACCCGGGAATATTCCGTGACGGCGTAATACCCGATGGAAACCGTCCGCCGCAGCAGCCAGTGGTCCCCGGGGATCCGCAGACCGCTGAGGGATTCCAGGTGGGCGATGTCCCTGCGGTTGCGCCTGCTGCGTGCCGGGTCTCCGAAGGTGCCGAACTGCTTCCAGAACATATCGCGCAACCCGGTGCGCTCCAGCAGGATCCGCTGCACGGCCTCTTCCAGCGGTTCCTCCAGGCGGATGAAGCCCCCGGGCAACGACCAGGTCGAAGACTGCTTCCATTTCAGCAGCAGGACCCTGAGCTGCCGTTCGTGGTAACCGAACAGGACGCAGTCAATGGACAGGTGGGGCAGGAACTGTTTGTGTCCCAGCCGTATAAACTCCTGCAAATCCGGTAGGTCGGCCATGGCGCTGCGGAATTGGTTTTTACACAAAATAAATTAATTGGCCGGTACCATAAAATCTTTATCTTCATTGCGTACTAAATACGGAATAAAGCCCATTCTTCCATTCCTAAATCCTTCGGATATGCCTGCCAAGCGCATCCTCCTGCTCCTGACTGCCGCCGGACTGACCGGCCTGCTGCTGCTTTCCTGGAAGCGTCCCGCCGCCGGGTTCCGCGACCTCAATAAAAACGGGAAACTGGACGTCTACGAGGATGTCCGCCAGCCCGTGGAGGCGCGGGTCACCGACCTGCTGCGCCAGATGACCCTGGAGGAGAAGGCCGGCCTGATGTTTATCAACGGGGCCCGCGTCAACGAGGACGGAAGCATCGAAGACAAGCCGGGCACGGGGATGTTCGCCTTTGCGCCCAATGCCCTGAAGCTGATGCGCGAAAAGAAAATGAACCATTTCAACCTCTGGGCCGTCCCCACGGTGCAGGCCCTGGCACACTGGTACAATGCCATGCAGCGCTATGCGGAGGATTCCACGCGCCTGGGCATCCCGATCACCATCGCCTCGGACCCGCGCAACCATTTCAGCAACCAGATTTTTGCCATGGCAGCCAACAGCTTCACCCAGTGGTGCGAACCCATCGGCCTGGCGGCGATCGGCGATGAAGACTTCACCCGGCAGTTCGCCGATATATCCCGCCAGGAATACCTGGCCGTCGGGATCCGCGAGGCGCTGCACCCCCAGGTGGACCTGGCCACCGAACCCCGGTGGCCGCGGATCAGCGGCACCTTCGGCGAAGACGCCCAGCTGAGCGCCCGCATGGCGAAGGCCTATATCCTGGGCTACCAGGGAGAAAAACTCGGGCCCGCCAGCGTGGCCACCATGACCAAGCATTTTACCGGGGGCGGTCCCCAGAAGGAAGGCCTGGATCCGCACTTCCCCTTCCAGAAGGGCCAGGTTTACCCGGGTCACAACTTCAACTACCACCTGATACCTTTCGAGGCGGCCTTTGCGGCCCATACGGCGGCCATCATGCCCTATTACGGGGTGCCGATGGACCAGACCAGCGAAAACGTGGGATTCTCCTTCAACAAGGACATCATCACCGGCCTGCTGCGCAACAAGTACCATTATGACGGGGTGGTCTGCACTGACTGGGGGCTGATCACCGATACCCACCTGGGACCCGTCGTCTGGCCGGCCCGCGCCTGGGGTGTGGAAAAGCTCAGCGAGGAGGACCGCGTCAGCAAAGTGCTGGATGCCGGGGTGGACCAGTTCGGCGGCGAAAGCTGTCCGGAATACGTGGTGAAACTGGTCCGGGAGGGACGCATCACCGAAGCCCGCATCGACGAGAGCGTCCGCCGCCTGCTGCGCCAGAAATTCGAGCTGGGTCTTTTTGACAACCCCTACATCGACGAGGCCAGAACCCGGGAAGTATTCAGCAACCCGGCCTTCCGCCAGGCGGCCGAACTTTCCCAGCGGCGGGCCATGACCCTGCTGAAAAACGAGAACCGCGTGCTCCCGCTGCAGCCCGGCAAACTGAAGATCTACGTGCGCAACGTGGATCCCGGGGTGGCGGCCCGCTACGGCACCGTGGTGGACAAACCCGAACAGGCGGACCTGGCCATCCTGCGCCTGAATACGCCCTGGGTCCCGGTGGAGTCTTCCATTGCCATGGCGCGGATGTTTCACCACGGCGACCTGGATTTCAAGGGGGCCCAGAAGGACAGCATCCTGCAGCTTCTCCGCACCGTGCCGACCATCGTGGATATTTACCTGGACCGGCCGGCGGTCATCCCGGAGATCAGCGCCGGAGCCCGCGGCCTGCTGGCCGACTTCGGGGCCAGCGATGAAGCCGTGCTGGACGTGATCTTCGGCAGGTACAAGCCGGGCGGCCACCTGCCTTTTGAACTGCCATCTTCCATGGAGGCGGTCCGCAACCAGAAGGAGGATGTGCCCTATGATTCCAAGGACCCGCTTTACCGGTTTGGATTCGGGCTGAGTTATTAAAAAACCGCGGTAGCCGGGACGGCGCCGCCTCACACAAAAAACCACAGCTATGTATACCAGGAGGAAATTTCTCCAGGACTCGGGCCTGCTCGCACTGGGCGGCATGAGCCTGATGCATGAGGCCGGTTCCCTGCTCCGCCAGCCGGCCGGGCGGCCCGTGGGCCTGCAACTGTTCACCCTGTTCAATGTCATCGACCAGGATGTGGCGGGATCCCTGAAGAAGGTGGCCGCCATCGGCTACCGGGAGATCGAGTCCGCCTTCAGTCACAAGCCGGGCTATTACGGCATGAAGCCCCGGGAATTTGCTTCCCTGGTTGCGGACCTGGGCCTGGCCTGGAAATCGCACCATGTGCTGGGTGCGCCCCTGAAGCTGCCGCCCACTGCCAAACTCCCCAAGGGACCGGACGGCAAGCCCATCCGGATCCCCCCGATGCGCAACCTGCGGGACAACATGCAGGAACTGGTGGACGAAGTGGCGGAAGCGGGCATCCCCTACCTGGTCTGCGCCAATATCCCCACCGGCACCTCGGCGGATATCCAGGCCTCGATTGCCACCCTGAACCGCACGGGCGAAGCCTGCCGCAAGGCCGGCATTACCCTGGCCTACCATAACCATACCGAGGAGTTCGCCACCGTGGACGGAAAGACTCCGTATGACCAGTTCCTGACCCAGCTCTCGCCCGATATCAAAATGGAACTCGACCTGTGCTGGGCCACGGAGGCCGGCATCGATCCGGCCGACCTGTTCGCCCGGTATCCCGGCCGGTTCCCGCTATGGCATGTCAAGGACCTGAGCAAGGATAAGAGCGGACCGGTTCCCGTCGGCACGGGCATCGTCGATTTCCGCCACATATTCGCCCATGCGGACCAGGCAGGACTACAGCATTTCTTCGTGGAGCACGATATGCCCGCCGATCCCTATGCCAGTATTACGACCAGTTTCCAGAACCTGCAGTCGATCCTCAAAGCCTGAGGATCTGCCGGCCGGCCGGGCCGGCCGGGGGTTCAGGCCCTGATTTCCGGAATGCCGCCCGCGCGGCATTCTTTTTTTTGCCGGCCGGTTTTATGTGAAAGGTTTCAGGAAAAATAATTTTAATCCTACTTTTGCGCCTTCCCTGAAAATGCAGTACTCACCATTGACCTGGCTGCAGGTATTCCGGACATACGAAACGGTTGTTAGTTACACTGCCGCTGGATAGTGTTTCCCGGATACGCAGGAGCAGTCTGATTTTTCCGGGGTCTACCCGGACCCGCCTGTGGCAAGGGATTATTCTGGCAGATTATCCGTTCAGGGACTTTAACCTGGTAATATGATGCAACGCAAACCATATTTTCAACGCGGCCTGGCACGGGCGATCCTTGGCCTCCTGGCAGGCCTAGGCAGCCAGGGCCTGCTGGCCCAGCAGGCCGGCGGGGACAGCCTGCTGCAGGAGGCGAGCCTGCCCCAGGTCATCCAGTATGCGCTCAAGCACCAGCCGCTGGTGCAGCAATCGCTGATCGATGAGCAGATCACCGACATGACCATCCGCAGCAAGCTGGCTGACTGGTTTCCCCAGCTGAACATGGGCTACAACCTGCAGCATAATTTCAAGGTGCAGACGGCCATTATCGGGGGCAACCCGATCAAGCTGGGGGTGGACAACACCTCGTCGCTGCAGTTCAGCCTTTCCCAGCGCCTGTTCGACCGCGATGTCCTGCTGGCATCCCGCACCGCCTCGGATGTCCGGGTCGCTGCCCGCCAGAATACCACGTCCACCCGGATTGACGTGGCCGCCGGGACGGCCAAGGCCTTTTATGACGTGCTGACCACCGAGCAGCAGATCCGGGTGGCCGATGAAGACATCACGCGGCTGGAGCGAAGCCTGCAGGATGCCAGCAGCCTGTACAAGGCCGGCATCACCGACAAGACGGATTACAAGCGGGCGACCATCGCCCTGAACAACGCCCGGGCCACCCGCCAGAGCGAGCAGGCCCTGCTGAAGGCCAAGCTCGAATACCTGAAGACCCTGATCGGGTACCCGGTTTCTGCCGATCTCCGGATTGTCTACGACAGCCTGCAGATGGAACGCGAAGCCTTTGCCGATACGCTGCAGGCGGTGGATTATACCCAGCGGATCGAATACCAGATCCTGGCCACCCGCAGAAAGCTCCTCCAGGAAGACCTGCGCTACAGCAAGTGGGCCTACCTGCCCAGCCTGTCGCTGCTGGGTGCCTATAATTTCAATTACCAGAACAATGCATTCTCCAAATTATATAATGCCAACTACCCGAACTCCTATGCGGCCCTGAGCCTGCAGTTTCCCCTATTCCAGGGCGGGAAGCGGCGTTACGATATCCGGCAGTCCGAATGGGAGCTTAAGCGGCTGGACTGGAGCCTGTCGGGCCTGCAGAGCAGTATCCAGGCGGAATATGCCCAGGCGATGGCATCCTATAAAAGCCAGCTGGCGATCTACCAGTCCGTCAAGGAAAACCTGGACCTGGCGCAGGAAGTGTACGACGTGATCCGGCTGCAATACCAGTCCGGTGTGAAAGCCTACCTGGAAGTCATCAATGCGGAGACTGACCTGCGTACCGCCAAAATCAATTATTACAATACCCTGTTCCAATTGCTCTCCAGCAAGATTGACCTGGAGAAGGCGCTGGGGCAGCTGCATTATTGATCCTCTAATTGTACGACGATATGATAACAAAACAAGTGGTTTTTGGTCTGGCAGCCGGCTCCCTGCTGCTTTCTTCCTGCGGCCAGGGCGGCAAACAGGCCACCCAGGGTCCACCCCCGGCCGTCCCGGTGACCGTGCAGACCGTCACCACGGCCGATGCAGTCTATTTTGATTCCTACCCGGCCACCGTGGTCGCTCTCAACCAGGTCGACCTGCGGCCCCAGGTCAGCGGGTTCATCACCGGCATTTTCTTCCGGGACGGTGAGCGCGTGCGCAAGGGTCAGAAACTCTACACCATCGACCTGCAGCAATACGAGGCTAATTACCAGCAGGCGCTGGCCAACCTCGGCGTGCAGCAGACCAACCTGGTCAAGGCCCAGAAGGACGCCGACCGCTATCACCAGCTGGACCGCCAGGACGCCATCGCCAAACAGCAGGTGGACTATGCCGACGCGGCCCTGGAGGCAGCCCGCAGGCAGGTGGATGCGGCCAAGGCCAACGTGACCGCGGTCCAGACCAGTGTGCGCTACGCCACGATCACGGCGCCGTTCGATGGCACCATCGGCATCTCCCAGGTCAAGCTCGGCTCCCCGGTTACGGCCGGGCAGACCGTCCTGAATACGGTCTCCACCGATAATCCCGTGGCAGTGGACATCGCCGTCAACCAGCAGGAGATCTACCGGTTCACGCAGCTCCAGGAGCGCGGTGAAAAACCGGGAGACTCCACCTTTACGCTGGCCTTCGGCACGGACGTGTATCCCTACCCCGGCCGGCTGAGCCTGCTGGACCGCGCGGTGGATCCGCAGACCGGGACGATCCGCACGCGCCTGGTGTTCCCCAATGCCAAGGGACAGCTCAAGCCGGGTATGACCGGCGTGGTGCGCGTCCGGAACAATTCCGCGGTGCAGGCCGTGGTCATTCCCTATAAGGCAGTGACCGAACAGCTCGGGGAATTCTTTGTATACGTAGTCAACGACAGCAGCAAGGTCAGCCAGCGCAAACTGGTGCTGGGCCAGCCGCTGGGCGCCAACATCATCGTGCGCGACGGGCTGAAGCCCGGCGAACGCATCGCCGTGCAGGGTGTGCAGAACCTGCGGGAGGGTGTATCCGTGCGCATAGACAGCAGCGCGGCCAATGGCGGGACTCCTGCCCAGGCCAAATAATCCGGCTCCGCCGGTCCGGCGCCGGCCCCTGCGCGGCGCCTCATTCAAAATGAGATGAGACCATGATTGCAGATACTTTTATAAGAAGGCCGGTTACGGCCATGGTAATATCGATCGTCATCGTGTTGGTGGGCCTGATCGCCATGAGTACCCTGCCCGTGGCGCAGTACCCCGATATTACCCCGCCGGTGGTATCCATTTCAGGCGTCTTCCCCGGGGCGGATGCCCAGACGGTCGAACAGACCACCACCACGGCGATTGAGACCCAGGTGAACGGAACACCGGGGATGTCGTACCTGTCGAGCACCTCCACCAACAGCGGCCAGAGCAGCATCAACGTGACGTTTGACATCGGGACCAATATCGATATTGCCGCCTTGGATGTCCAGAACCGGGTGAGTGTCGCCCAGCCAACCCTGCCGGACGTACTCAAGCGCCTGGGGCTGACTGTGCGCAAGCGCAACCCGACCATTATGGCGGTGCTGGCCATTTATTCGCCCCACGACACCCACGACGCCACCTTCCTGGGCAACTATGCCAACATTTATATCAAGGACGCCCTGCTGCGTGTCAAGGGGGTGGGGGATATCCTGTCGCTGGGCGATGATTTCGGGATGCGCATCTGGCTCAACCCCCAGAAGCTGGCCGCCCTGAAGCTGACGCCAACCGACGTGGTCAACGCCCTTTCGGAACAGAACCTCCAGGTGGCAGCGGGAACGGTGGGCGGCATGCCCCAGCCCGGTGCCCAGACCTTTGAATACAGCGTGCTGACCAACAGCCGGCTCAATAAGGTGCCGGAATTTGAAAACATCATCATCCGCAGCAACCCGGCAGATGGCTCCCTGGTATACCTCAGGGACGTGGCCCGGGTGGAGCTGGCCAAGTTCAATTACGGCAACAACGCCTTCGTGAACGGGCATAAGGCGGCCTTCATGCTGGTCTACCAGGCGCCGGGCGCCAATGCGCTGGATACCTACGACGGCATGGTCAATGCCCTGGCGGAACTGAAAAAGAGTTTTCCCCGCGATGTCGACTACCTGGTTCCCTTCGAGACGGTATCCGTGGTAAAGGTGTCGATCCATGAAGTGGTGCAGACCCTGCTGATCGCCCTGCTGCTGGTGATCATCGTGGTATTCCTGTTCCTGCAGAACTGGCGGGCCACGCTGATCCCCGTGCTGGCGATCCCCGTATCCATCATCGGCACCTTCATTTTCTTTGTGCCGCTGGGCTTTACGGTCAATACCCTGACCCTGTTCGGGTTCGTGCTGGCCATTGGGATCGTGGTGGACGATGCCATTGTGGTTACCGAGGCCGTCCAGCATTACATCGACAATGACCGGCTTTCCCCCAAAGAGGCGACCATGCGCGCCATGGCGGACATCTCCGGCCCGGTTGTGGCCATTGCCCTGATCCTGGCGGCAGTATTCATCCCGGTGGGCTTCGTGCCGGGGATCGTCGGCCGGCTGTACCAGCAGTTCGCGATCACCATTGCCATCTCGGTACTGATTTCCGCATTTGTCGCCCTGTCCCTGACGCCTGCCCTTTGTACGCTGCTGCTCCGGCCGGCCGATGAGCAGCAGGCGCACCGTTCGCTGCTGGGCCGGTTCTTCGAGTCCTTCAACCGCGGGTTCCGGCGCATGACCGGCTCCTATACCAAGGGGGTAGGACGCTGCATCAAGGCCACCCCGCTGATCCTGGTCATGCTGGTCTGCCTGTTCGTGGGGCTTTTCTTCCTGTTCAAAACCAAGCCGACCGGGTTCATCCCTACCGAGGACAACGGCCGCCTGTATGTTACCTATGAGATGCCGGAGGGCACGTCCACGACCCGCAGTATTGCCATGATGCGTACGATCCAGCAACGTCTGCGCGAGATCCCGGCGGTAGGCATCGTCGGGGGGCTGGCGGGCTTCAACGTGGTAAGCTTTTCCAACAAGGCGAACGTGGGGACCAATTTCGTTTCCCTGAAGCCCTGGGATGAACGGACCAGCAAGTCCGAGCAGCTCCAGGCCGTCGTCAACGAAATACAGCGGCGTATGGCTGACCTGAAGGAAGCCCGGGTGCTGGCCATTGCCCCGCCGGCCATTAACGGGCTCGGGGCGACGGCCGGTTTCACCTTCGAGCTGCAACAGACCACCAGCACTGACAATATCCAGCAGTTTGAGCAGGTGGCGCGTAATTTCCTGGCCCAGCTCAACCAGCGCCCGGAAATCGCCATGGCCTACACCTTCTTCACCACCCATACCCCCAGCTATGAGGCGGACGTAGACCGCGAGAAGGCCAAGAAGCTGGGCGTGTCGGTCAGCGATGTCTATGCCAACCTCTCGACCCTGCTGGGGAGCAGCTACGTCAATGACTTCAACGTCTACGGTCGGAACTTCCGCGTGGTCGCCCAGGCGGATACCGGCTACCGCAGGGACCTGAGTGATATCGGGCAGTATTATGTACGCAACAGTGCCGGCAACATGATCCCGCTGAGCTCGCTGGTGACTACCCGGGTGATCGAAGCCCCCTCCCTGATTTCCCATTATAATATTTACCGGTCCATCGAGATCAACGGTACCCCCAAACCGGGCTACAGTTCCGGCCAGGCGATCGAGGCCCTCAAAGAGGTGGCGGCCAAGAGCCTTCCCCGCGGGTACGGGTACGAGTTTTCCGGGCTGAGCCGCGAGGAGGTCAAGGCGGGCAACAGCACCACCATCATCTTCGCGATTTCCATCGTGTTTGTGTTCCTGTTCCTGGCGGCGCTGTACGAGAGCTGGAGCATTCCCTTCTCCGTGCTGTTCGCGGTGCCCATCGGGGCCTTCGGCTCCATCCTGACGCTCACCCTGCTGCCCAATATCTCCAATAACATTTATGCCCAGATCGGGCTGGTCACCCTGATCGGCCTGGCGGCCAAGAACGCCATCCTGATCGTGGAGTTCGCCAAGGAACGCGTGGACCGGGGCGTGGACATCGTGCATGCCACCCTGCAGGCCGTCCACCTGCGGCTCCGACCCATCGTGATGACCTCGCTGGCCTTCATCTTCGGGGTGTTGCCGCTGGCCTTTGCCACCGGCGCCGGGGCCGAGGCGCGCAAAACCATCGGCTGGACGGTATTCGGCGGGATGCTGGCCGCCACCACCCTGGCCATTTTCGTGGTGCCCACCCTGTTCGTGCTGATCACCAAACTCTCCTATGGCAAGCGGCTCCATCGCCTGAAGCGTGAGCACCAGGTCGAGGAGGAGGTTGACCGCAACATTACCGGCAGCAATATCGGCTGACGCCGCTACCGGCTCACTACCGCATAGCGCCCGGCGACCTGGTCCCGGGCGTTTTTTTGCGACCTGTCGAGCAATGGCCCCCCAGAGGGCCCGGCAAGCCTGCACAACCTTAGGTTTTACCCCTTTGTCGACATAATTTATCAGTTCGTCTGCGGCTGTTGCGCATTGGTCTCTTTTGTGGGCTACCGGGGCAGGCTGTGTGGTAGGTTGCGGCCACTTTCGCCGTCTAATTGGCGATTCCGGGAATACCAAAACGGGCATGCATACAAGAAATATTACATTCAGGAACAGCCTGGGCTGGGTCGCGGTCTTCCTGGCATCCAGGCTGATTACCGGCTGCACGATATCAGAAAACAAGCAAAAGCCGCTGGTCACCGGCCTGGGCGGCGACCAGCTGGCCGCCAAATATTGCTCCGCCTGCCACCTCAAACCGGACCCGGCGGCCCTGGACAAAAAAACCTGGATCAGCGGCGTACTGCCCAACATGAGCCAGTACCTGGGTATAAAATACTATGACCATGAGCCTTATCTGGACGCCGGGTACGCCCCAGACAGTTCGCTGGGACCGCCCCCGCCACACAGCTTTCTTTCCCTGGCCGACTGGAAAAAACTGGTGGACTATTATGTGCGTCATGCGCCGGATAGCCTGGGCGGGCAGGGTAGACCCCCTGTCCGCCGGGAGACCGGCCTGTTCCGGGGGTATCCGGTACAGGTTCCCGCCCATGGTTTTCCCTCCACGACGTATGTAAAGATCGATCCGGGCAACCACCGGGTATATGCCGCCAGCGGCTTTGATTCCTCGCTGAACGTATACGACCGGCGGGGTCATCTCCTGGGACACACGCCGCTGGGTGCCATCGTGGTGGATATGCAGTTCCGTCAGTCCCTGGCCGGCCCCGGGCCCCGCAGCGGGATTTTCACCCATATCGGAATCATGAACCCCAACGACCAGCGCACGGGCAGCGTACGCGGCTTCGAACTTTCGCAGGCCGGCCGGGTGCAACCCCTGCCGGTGCTCTTCGACAGCCTGCAGCGCCCGGTGCAGGTGCTGGAGGCCGACCTGAACCAGGATGGCAGGCCCGACTACCTGGTCTGCGCCTTTGGAAACCGGTATGGCAGGCTCTCCTGGATGGAAAACAAGGGGGGCGGCCGCTTCACGGCCCACCTGCTGCGGAACCTCCCGGGTGCCATCCGGGCCTGCGTGCAGGACATGAACGGGGACGGGTTGCCGGACGTGGTTGTCCTGATGGCCCAGGCCCAGGAAGGACTGTTCCTGTTCACCAACCAGGGCCACGGCACCTTTGCGCAGAGCGACCTGCTGCTTTTCCCCCCGGAATACGGATCCAGCTATTTTGAACTGGACGATTTTAACGGGGACGGACATCCTGATATCCTCTACACCTGCGGGGACAATGCGGATTATTCTTCGGGGCTGCTGAAGAACTATCACGGAGTATATATCTTTCTCAACGACGGGGCCAATCATTATTCCCGGAGGTACTTCTTCCCGCTACACGGGTGTTATAAGGCCGTGGCGGGGGATTTCGACGGGGACGGGGACCTGGACCTGGCGGCCATTTCCTATTTCCCCGATTACCGCCACCAGCCCCAGGAATCCTTCGTATACCTGGAAAACCGGGGTGATTTTCAATTTGAGCCCTTCACCATCCCCGAATTTGCTGCGGGTCACTGGATCTCGATGGATGCCGGGGATGTGGACGGCGACGGGGACACGGACCTGGTACTGGGCAGCCTCATTCCGCCGGTGGCCCACCTGGCGGGGCCGCTGGCCGCCAAGCCCGGCCCGGCCACGAGCCTGCTGATCCTGGAGAACCGGTCCCGCTGAGACCGGGCATCCGGCGGTTTTTTGCCCTTTCTTGCCCATTCTTTGCCATTTTGCCTGCCCCGCGGGCATCTTCCTGCAACAATTCCTACCTTTCAGCTAATTCGACCAACGTAAAACCAACCGCTTGCCGTGAAGAAATTGCTGCTTAGTAGCTGCCTGTTCCTGACGGGCCTGGTCCTGTATTCCCAGAAGAAAAATGCCTCCTTCCAGCTGCATATCCACCGGGCCTCCTCCCCGATCCAGGTGGACGGCCTGGCCGATGAGCCGGCCTGGCAGCAGGCCGAGGTCGCCAGGGACTTTTATATGGTCCTGCCCATGGACACCAGCCATTCCCGGGTGCCCACCGAGGTGCGCATGACCTATGACGACCAGAACCTGTATATCGTCGCCACCTGTTTCCGACCCCGGGCCGGGCGTTACATGGTCGAATCCCTCCACCGCGACTTTGTGTTCGGCAAAAACGACAACTTCATTTTTTTCCTGGATCCCTTTGACAACCAGACCAACGGCTTCACCTTCGGCGCCAACGAGGCGGGCGCCCAGTGGGACGGCATGCTGTACGACGGCGGATCCGCCGACCTGAACTGGGATAACAAGTGGGTTTCGGCGGTAAGGAATTTCCCGGACAAATGGATTTTTGAGGCGGCCATTCCCTTCAAGACCATGCGGTACAAAAAGGGGGTGACCCATTGGGGCGTCAACTTCAGCCGCCTGGATATCCGGGTGGCGGAGAAGTCGGCCTGGGCCCCGGTGCCCCGCCAGTTTCCGACGGCCTCCCTGGCCTATACGGGGGAACTGGTCTGGGACGAGGCGCCCCCGGAACCCGGATTCAACCTTTCGGTGATTCCCTACCTGCTGGGAGGCCTGAACCGGAATTACGAAACCGGCAGCCCGACGAGCTACCGCAAGGATATCGGGGCCGACGCCAAGATCGCGGTAACCTCCTCGATGAACCTGGACCTCACCGTGAATCCGGACTTTTCCCAGGTGGAAGTCGACAAGCAGGTCACCAACCTGGACCGCTACGAGCTTTTTTTCCCGGAGAAGCGTCAGTTCTTCCTGGAAAACAATGACCTGTTCGCCAATTTCGGGTACGCCAGCATCCGCCCGTTTTTCTCCCGCCGGATCGGCCTGGGCGTTCCCATCAGTCTGGGAGCCCGCCTGAGCGGAAGCCTGAACAAGAACTGGCGGCTTGGGGTGATGGACATGCAGACCAAGGCGGTGGACAGTTCCGGGCTGCCGGCACAGAACTTCTCGGTGGTGGCCCTGCAGCGGCGTGTATTCGCGCGGTCCAATGTGCGCCTCCTGTTTGTCAACAAGCAATCCATCCATTACGACTGGTCGCGGGATACCACCAAGCCCAGGTATTCCCTGTATAACCGCAATATCGGCGTGGAATATAACCTGGCGTCTCCCGGCAACCTGTGGACCGGCAAAGCCATGTTCCTGGAGTCCTTCAGCCCCGGCGTGAAGGGCAGCGACCTGGTGCATGCGGCCAACCTGCAGTATGCCGGCAAACGGTGGAACCTGGCCTGGCAGCACGAATACGTGGGGCGCAATTTTACTGCCGAGACGGGGTATGTGCCCCGCCGCGACTACATCAAGCTCAATCCCAAGATCACCCGGCTTTTCTTTCCCGGCGGCGGCCCGGTGCTGAGCCAGGGCCCGGTCCTGGGGTCGGTGCTTTATTTCAACACCAAGCTGCACGCCACCGACAACGAGACCTACCTGGACTACCTGGTTAATATGCGCGACCAGAGCACGTTCGATCTCTGGATGGCGCATGACTATGTCAAACTCCTGCTTCCGTTCGACCCGACCAACAGCAACCGGGACACCCTGGCTACCGGCAGCCTGCACCGCTGGAATACCATCGGAGCGGGCTATGTGTCCCGGCCGCAACAGCTGTTTACCTATGATTTTACGCTGCGCTACGGAGGGTATTATGCCGATGGGCGGCGGCTCAGCCTGGTATCCGATTTCGGGTACCGCTTCCAGCCCTACGTGAGCATTACCCTGAGTACCAGCTACGATCACATCCTGCTGCCGCAGCCCTGGGGCACCGTGAACTTTTGGCTGGTCGGGCCGCGCGTGGATGTCACCTTTACCAATACCCTGTTCCTGACTACCTATATCCAGTACAACAACCAGCTGAAGAATATCAACGTGAACAGCCGGCTGCAGTGGCGGTACCGGCCGGCCTCGGACCTCTTCCTGGTCTATACGGACAACTACTATCCCTTCCCCCTCAAGGTCCGAAACCGGGCCCTGGTGCTGAAGTTCACCTACTGGTGGAATCCCTAGGCGGCTTGCTGCCTGCTTCGGCGGGATTTGGGTATATTCGGGCCGCCGGCCCCAAAAAACGACTGCCATGACGATGCTGATTGTGTTTTGCAGCATTTTGCTGCTGGTGCTCCTGATCACCTGGGGCAAATTCAACCCCTTCCTGGCCTTCCTGATCGTATCGATCCTGGCAGGCCTGTGCCTGGGTATTCCCCTGTCCGGTATCCTCACCTCGGTGAAAAAGGGTATGGGGGACATGCTGGGCGACCTGGTGATCATCATTTGCCTGGGCGCGATGCTGGGCAAGCTGGTGGCCGAGAGCGGGGCCGCCCAGCAGATCTCCGGGGTGCTGATGCGCGTCTTCGGTAAAAGATATTTTGTCTGGGCCATGATGCTCACGGGGTTCATCGTGGGTATCCCGCTGTTCTATAACGTGGGGTTCGTCCTGCTGATTCCGCTGATCTTTTCGGTAGTGTACGAGACCCGCCTGCCGGCCGTTTACGTGGGACTGCCCATGCTCAGCGCGCTCTCGGTCACCCACGGCTTCCTGCCGCCGCACCCTTCCCCCTCGGCCCTGGTGGCGCAGTTCCATGCCGACATGGGGCACACCCTGCTTTACGGGCTGGTGATTGCGGTGCCGGCCGTGGTGCTGGCCGGCCCGGTGTTCGCCCAGACCCTGAAAAAAATTCCCTCCCGGCCCCTGAAGACCTTCGAGCCGCGGCAACTGCCGGCGGAGCAGCTGCCAGGTACCCTCAACAGCTTTGTTTCCTCGCTGCTTCCGGTCCTGCTGCTGATCCTGACCACCGCGGTTCCCTATTTCTGGAAACCTGCCGGCCTGGGCAAGGAACTGCTGACCTTCGCGTCCGATCCCGCCGTCGTCATGCTGATCTGCCTGCTGGTGACCACCTGGACCTTGGGGATCCGGGGCGGTCAGCGTCTCTCGGCCATCATGACCTATTATGGCGAGGCGGTAAAGGATGTGTCCCTGATCCTGCTGATCGTGGCGGGGGCCGGGGCATTCAAGCAGGTCCTGGTGGACAGCGGCGTCAGTGACCAGATCGGGGCCCTGCTCACGGGCTGGTCGGTCAACCCGCTGCTGCTTGGCTGGCTGATCGCTTCGGTCATCCGCGTCTGCATCGGGTCGGCGACCGTGGCCGGGCTCACGGCGGCGGGGATCATGCTGCCGGTGCTGACCCGCACCCATGCCGACCCGAGCCTGATGGTACTGTCCATCGGGGCCGGGAGCCTGATGTTCTCCCATGTCAATGATGGGGGTTTCTGGCTGTTCAAGGAATATTTCAACCTGTCGGTGAAGGATACGATCCGGTCCTGGTCCCTGATGGAGACCCTGATCGCCGTGATCGGCCTTGGCGGGGTATTAATTTTAAATATTTTTGTTTGATCCATGGCATCTCCAACCATTGAAGAAAAACTGGCCGCCCTGGGACTCGTACTCCCCGTGCTGCCTCCATCCAAGGGCATTTACAAACCCTGCCTGGAGGATGGCCGTTACCTCTATGTGTCCGGTCACGTGTCGGTACAGGCCGACGGGTCCTTTATTACCGGTAAGCTGGGGCGCGACCTCAGTGAGGCGGAGGGTATGGCGGCCGCCCGCCAGGCGGGCCTGGCCATCCTGACTTCGGTCAAAGCCTACCTGGGCAGCCTGGACCGCATCGATCGGGTCGTCAAGCTGCTGGGCATGGTCAACTCCACGCCGGAGTATGACAAACACCCGCTGGTGATCAACGGGTGCAGTGAACTGTACCGAAACCTGTGGGGAGAGGACCGGGGTGTGGGGGTACGCAGTGCCGTGGGCATGGGCTCCCTGCCCGGCAACGTGGCCGTGGAGATCGAAGGGGTCTTTACCCTGCTACCCGCAACCCGGTAGGCAGGCCAGCATATGGATAACCAATCACCTTCCCAGCCCCTGGTAGTCGCCTTCGGCGAGCTGATGCTGCGACTGGCCTGTGAGGACGGGCGTCGGTTCCGGGACAGCCCGGCGTTTCGCAGGATCTTCGGCGGCGCCGAGGCGAATGTCTGCGTGCTGCTGAGCCAGCTGGGCCACCGGACGCGCTTTGTGTCCGCCCTGCCTGCCAATGACCTGGGGCAGGCCGCCCTGGAATCCCTGCAGCAATACGGGGTCGACACCTCCTGCGTGCTGCGCAGCGGCCAGCGCATCGGCATCTATTTTACCGAGGACGGGAACGGGATCCGGCCCGGCCGGGTGATATACGACCGGAAGGGGGCCTCCTTTTCTACCCTGGAACCGGGGCAGCTCGACTGGGACCGGGCCCTGGATGGCGCCCGGTTTTTTTACTGGACCGGGATCAGCCCGGCGCTTACGGCCTCCGCGGCGGCGCGCTGCCGGGAGGCACTCGATGCCGCCCGCGCACGCAACCTGACCATCGCCGTAGATATGAATTACCGCAGTACCCTCTGGGACTACGGCACGCCTCCCGCCGCCGTCATGCCGGACCTGCTGGGCTCGGCTACCGTGGTCACCGGGGACGTCGATACCCTGGGTGTGTATTTCGGGATACAGGCCGACCGGCACCTGACTCCCGAGGACCAGTTCCGCCACTGTGCCGAGGAACTGAGCCGCCGACTGCCCGCCATGAAGGTGTTCGCGATGAGCTTCCGCGGATGGAACCCCCAGCAGCAATCCATCTACCGGGGGGCGCTGCTGGCAGAGGGCAACCTGCATTATTCCCCGGTTTATTCGCTGCCGCGGGTGGTGGACCGAATCGGAAGCGGCGACGCGTTCCAGGCCGGCCTGCTGGATGCCGTCCTGCGCGGGCGACCCGCCGGCGAAACGATTCATTTTGCCACGGCCTGCGGGGTGCTGAAACACAGCATGGCCGGCGATTTCACGCTCCTCAGCCGGGCGGAGATCGAGCAGTTCATGCAGCATGGCCCGACCAGTCACGTCATCCGGTAACTAAACCTTGCATATGAAAGCAAACGAAATTTTTCAGCTGGCTGCCGGCCAGGGCCTGATCCCTCCCTTCAACCATGCTGATGCGGAGGTGGCCAGGAAACTGCTTGACGCGGCCTATGCCGGCGGCCTCCGGATCATCGAATTCACCAACCGGTCGGACAATGCCCTGGAGGTATTCCGGGAACTGGTCCGGCATGCGGAGAAAAAACTCCCGGACCTGGTGCTGGGGGCCGGAACCATCCTGGATGAAAAGCAGGCCCGCCAGTTTTACAAGGCGGGAGCCCGGTTCCTGGTTTCCCCGGTGCTTAATCCCGAAGTAGGCCGCTATTGCGAAAAGCAGCAACTGTTCTGGTGCCCCGGAGCGGCTACACCTACTGAAGTGGTACAGGCTCACGGGCTGGGTGCCGCGCTGGTCAAGATCTTCCCGGCTGAAGTCCTCGGACCGGCCTTTGTGCAGGCCCTTCGCGGTCCCTGCCCCTGGGTGCGGGTCATGCCTTCGGGAGGAGTCACGCTGGAGGAAGACAACCTGCGCCGCTGGTTCGATGCCGGCGTCGTCTGTGTAGCGATCGGCTCCCAGCTGTTCACTCCAGAGATCACCCGGGGAGCAGACTATGACCTGCTGACCCGGCGCGTCGAAGCCGTGCTCGGCGCGATCGCGCGATGCCGGCCGGCCCGGCCATAATGCCCGCTATACTGCCTGTCATGAACCCGACCGCCCGCCATTTCCTGCTGGTATCCTGCCTATCGGTCTGCATGGGGTCCCTACAGGCCCAGCCCGAAGCGGACTCGGTGCGGTCCATCCGCGCGGCGGTCCGTGCCATTGACCAGGACCGTTCCCTGCGGAAGGTCAAGCTGGAAAACGAAGCATTCCTGGAACCCGAAACGATCGACGGGGGTGGGGAACTCACCGGCTCTTTCCACGGACGCAAGCTGGTGAAAATCGAATGCTGGCTGGGGCTGTCCCAGGGTATTGAGACTAAATCGTATTATTTCCGGAACGGCCGGCTGCTGTTTGTTTACGAAGCGTTCAGGCAGTTCTGCTACGATACCGCCCGGGAGGCCTGGGATTATAACCGGCTCACCCGTACTTTTGAAGGACGGTACTATTTTGCAGGCGGTACCTGTATCCGGCAGCTGGTTCGCGGAACCAACCGTCACGAGGAGGAATCAGCTGATCCGCTGAAGGCCTTCACGGACCAGGCCGCCGCATACCGGCACCGGCTGGCCGCTCCACGGTGAACCAGTAGCACCATTCCCGGCAAACCCTTTCAGAAACCCCGAACTTTTTCCCATGGATACAACCTGGTATGCGCTTCGTCATCCTGACACGGTGGATTCCCCGGCCCTGCTGGTCTATCCCGACCGGGTGCGCGAGAACATCCGCCTGGCCGTGGCCATGGCCGGCGGTCCCCAACGCCTGCGCCCACACGTAAAAACCTGTAAGGCCGCGGAGCCGGTCGCGATGATGCGTGAGGCAGGCATCACGCGCTTTAAGTGCGCCACGATCGCCGAAGCGGAACTGCTTGGCCAGTGCGGGGCACCTGATGTCCTGCTGGCTTACCAGCCCGTGGGCCCCAAGATCCGCCGGCTGGCCGCACTCATCAGGCGCTACCCGGATACGCGCTTCAGCTGCCTGGCGGACGATCCCCTGGCGGCCCGGGAACTTTCCCGTGAATTTTCCGCCCTCAGCCTCCGGGTTCCGGTCTACCTGGACCTGAACCTGGGCATGAACCGTACCGGTATCGCACCCGGTTCCCAGGCCGTGCAGCTGTATACGCTGCTGGCTAGCCTGCCGGGACTGGAACCGGCCGGCCTGCATGCCTACGACGGCCACCTGCGTGACAGGGACCTGGCGGTGCGGCAGGCCCGCTGCGAAGCCCTGTTCAGCCAGGTACTGGATCTGCAGCGCGAGCTGCTGGGGCGTGGCCTGCCGGTACCGGGCCTGGTGGCTGGCGGATCGCCCACCTTTCCCATCCATGCGCAGCACCCGGACCGGGAGTGCAGTCCCGGAACCTTTGTGTATTGGGACCATGGCTATACGGAGCTTTGTCCCGAGCAGGCCTTCCAGCCTGCGGCCCTGCTGCTGACGCGGGTGATCTCCCTGCCCGCCCCGGACCGGGTATGCCTGGACCTGGGCCATAAGTCGGTAGCGGCTGAAAACGAACTGGAGCGCCGCGTCCGGTTGCTGGGTTCCGGCGCGGAAGCAGAAGCCGGGACCTGGCGCCCGGTCAGCCAGAGCGAAGAGCACCTGGTCCTGGAAGCACCCGTGGGGCATGGCTGCCGGGTGGGGGATGTGCTGTATGGCATTCCTTACCATATCTGTCCGACCGTGGCACTTTACGAACGCGCGATGGCCGTACAAAACGGAGAGGTCACAGCCACCTGGCGCACGCTGGCCCGTGACCGGCAGCTCAGCACCTGAGTGGAGCGGCCCTTTTTCCAGGCAATCAGCCGGAGAAACGAACGTAATAACCTGAATCATACCCCTAGCAACCCATTTATGTTTACCATCGACGCACACCTGGACCTGGCCATGAATGCCATGGAATGGAACCGGGACCTGACTCAGCCGGTGCAGGCGATCCGGGACCGGGAAAAAGACAAAAAAGACAAACCGGACCGCGGCAGGGGCACCGTTTCCCTGCCGGCCCTGCGAGAAGGGGGGATCGGGATGGTAGTGGCCACACAGATCGCCCGGTACGTGGCGCCCGGCAATAACCTGCCGGGATGGTATTCCCCGGCCCAGGCCTGGGCCCAGACACAGGCCCAGCTGGCCTGGTACCGGGCTATGGAGGAGGCCGGCGAAATGCGGCAGGTCCGTGACCTGGCCACCCTCGAACAGCATCTTGCGGAATGGAGGGGAGCAGACAGCGCGGAAGACCGGCCGGATAACCCGGCTACCGGGGGGCGCCCCCTGCCGGTCGGCTATATCCTCAGCCTGGAAGGTGCTGATTCCCTGGTTGATCTCCGTTACCTGGAGCGGGCCCGGGAGTATGGATTGCGGGCCATCGGACCGGCGCATTACGGACCCGGCCGGTATGCCAACGGCACGGATGCCACGGGGGCCATGGGACCTACCGGGCTGGACCTGCTGCGGGAAATGGATCGCCTGCACCTGATCCTGGATGCCACCCACCTGTGTGACGATGCCTTCTGGCAGGCCCTCGACCATTTTCACGGCCCGGTATGGGCCAGTCATAATAACTGCCGGGCCCTGGTACCCCACCATCGCCAGTACAGTGATGAGCAACTGAGAGCGCTTATTGCGCGTGGCGCGGTGATCGGAGCCGCCTTTGATGCCTGGATGCTGGTGCCCGGCTGGGTCCGCGGGAAGTCTACTCCCCGCGAAGCGGATTGCAGCCTGGACCGGGTGATCGATCACATCGACCATATCTGCCAGCTGGCCGGCAACAGCCTGCATGTGGGTATCGGATCAGATCTCGACGGGGCCTTTGGCAGGGAACAGTGTCCCTGGGACCTGGATACGATCGCCGACCTCAACACCCTGCCTGCACGCCTGCGCGCGCGCGGGTACGGGGAGGCGGATATCCGCAACCTGATGCACGGCAACTGGCTCCGGTTCCTGCGGCATGCCTGGTCCTGAGTCAGGCGGGGCCGGGGCTGATGGCGCTCCACCCGCCATCCACGATCAGGTGCTGGCCCGTGATGTGCCCGGCCGCCGGGGAGACCAGGAAGAGCGCCGCCTGGGCGATATCGTCTACCGTGGCGGGCTTGCCGAGCGGCGTGAGCCGGGACCAGGTCTCCGTATAAGCAGGGTCCAGCAGGGTACGTTCCGTGAGCGTGGCGCCCGGCGCTACGGCATTTACCGTGATCCGGAAGGGAGAAAGTTCGATCACCAGGTTGCGGGCCAGCATTTCCAGGCCGGCCTTGGTCATCGCGTAGGCGGCCAGGTCCTTGTGGGCCTGGTGGCCCACTACCGAGGAGGTGAACAGGATCCTGCCTCCCTGGCCCTGCGCCCGCATCTGCCTGGCGGCTGCCTGGGCCAGAAAAAAGCTGCCCCCCAGGTTCAGGTCGAGTACTTTTCTCAACGACTCCGGGGTGTAGGCAAAGAAATCCGCAAACAGGGTAATCCCTGCATTGGCGATCGCGATCGTCAGCTGGCCGAAATGGCGTACAGCCTCTTCGACCAGTTGCCGGATGAAGGCGGTGTCCGAGGCATCTCCCGGCAGCCCGATACAATTTCCGCCTTCCCGGCGAATCTGCTCCGCAGCCTGGCGGGTGAGTTCCTCATCCAGGTCGTTGAGTACCACCCGGGCTCCCCGGTGGCAGAGTGCCCGGGCCATGGCGAAGCCGATGCCCTGTCCCGCCCCGGTTACGATGGCCACCTGGCCTTCAAATTCTGTTGCCATAGTCTTGTATTGGTTTGAGCAGTATCATGAATTTTTTCGGTAACCCGCCTGCTGGGCGGCGGCTTTCAATGGGAATCCCGCGTTACCCGGCTGCCCGAACCTCCCGCCAGGAAGTCCAGGTCGGCTCCCTGGTCGGCCTGCTGCACATGGGTGACGTACAGGCTCACATAACCCCGCGAGGCAGGTGATGCCGGCGGCGTCCACGCGCTCCTGCGCCGGGCCAGCTCTTCTTCGCTGACTTCGAGGTCTAGGCGGCGGCCCGCCACGTCCAGGCGGATCCAGTCCCCGGTGCGCACCACACTGAAATTACCCCCGGCCGCCGCCTCCGGGGAGGCGTGCAGGACCACGGTGCCGAATCCCGTTCCGCTCATCCGGCCATCGGAGATCCGGACCATATCGGTTAGGCCTTGCTGCAGGAGTTTGCGCGGCAGGCCCATATTGCCTACTTCGGGCATACCCGGATACCCGCGGGGACCCACGTTCTTCAGGACCAGGACCGTGGAGGCATCCACCTCGAGGTCGGGGTCATCAATCCGGGCTTTATAATCCTCGATGTCCTCGAATACCAGGGCCCGGCCCCGGTGCTGCATCAGGTGGGGGGAGGCGGCCGACGGCTTGATGACGGCCCCGTTCTCGCAGAGGTTGCCACGCAGGACAGCCAGCCCGGTGGCCCGGTTAAAGGGTTGCTCCAGGGTGGCGATCACCTCGCGGTTATAGCAGGCGGCCTGCCGGTAGTTGTCCGCGAGCGTCCGGCCGTTGACGGTCAGGGCGCCGCCGTGCAGGAGGCCGTCGAGTTCCCGGAGCAGGGCGGGCAGGCCGCCGGCGTAAAACAGGTCCTCCATGAAATACTGTCCGCTGGGCTGCAGGTTGGCGAGCAGCGGCACGTCGCGCGACAACCGGTCAAAGTCGTCCAGGGCCAGGGGGACGCCGATGCGCCCGGCGATGGCCAGCAGGTGAATGACGAAGTTCGTGGAGCCTCCGATGGCGGCATTTACGCGGATCGCGTTCTCAAAGGCCGCGCGGGTGAGGATGGCCGACAGGCGCAGGTCCTCGCGCACCATTTCCACGATGCGGCGGCCGCTGAGCTGGGCCAGGGTCTTGCGGCGGGAATCGGCGGCGGGAATGGCCGCGTTGCCTGGCAGGGAGAGCCCCAGCGATTCCACCATGCAGGCCATGGAGGAGGCCGTGCCCATTACGGCGCAATGGCCGCGGCTGCGGCACATGGCCGATTCGATGCCGAGAAAGGCCTCCTGGGTGAGCTGCCCGCTGCGCCACTGGTCGGAAAAGCGCCACACATCACTGGTTCCGATCTGGCGGCCCTGGTAATGACCGGTCAGCATCGGTCCCCCGGACACCACCAGGGTGGGCAGGTCCACGCTGCAGGCACCCATGACCAGGGCCGGTGTGGTCTTGTCGCAGCCGCAGAGCAGCACCACCCCGTCCAGGGGGTTGGCCCGTATGGACTCCTCCACGTCCATGCTGACCAGGTTGCGGTAAAGCATGGCGGTGGGTTTGATCAGGGTTTCTCCCAGTGACATGACCGGGAATTCCACGGGCAGGCCGCCGGCTTCCAGGATGCCCCGGCGCACCGATTCGGCCAGTTCGCGGAAATGGGCGTTGCAGGGCGTCAGCTCGCTCCAGGTATTGCAGATGCCGATTACCGGTCTGCCGTCAAAGGAATCATCGGGGAGTCCCTGGTTTTTCATCCAGGCCCGGTAAATGAACCCGTCCTTGCCGTCCCGGCCGAACCAGTTCCTGCTTCTGGGTGCTGTATTCATACGGAGTTGATCTTTTCAGGTTGAAAGGGCGCCACCGGCCGGCCACGCACGCCGGGACGGGCGGTGAACAGGCTGCCGCTGAGCGGGTAGCGGCGCAGCGCGGCCGCGTCCAGGTGCTCCCGGGCCGTGGTGATGACCAGCTGATCGAGGTCGTCTCCCGCGAAGGCGCAGGAGCTGACATGGGGAACGGGCAGGTGTATGCGATCCAGTAGTGTCCCGCTTTGCGGGTGAAAGCGGCCTACGGCCGAGCCGCCCCACAGCGCGATCCAGAGCATGCCTTCTTCGTCCAGGCACATCCCGTCCGGTGCGCCGAGGGCCGGGTCGATGCGCACCGCCACCTGTTCGTCTGCCAGGGAACCGTCCGCGGGGTCATACCGGTAGGAGCGCACGCAGCGGGTCGGGGTATCGATGAAATACATCCTGGCCTGGTCGGCGGACCAGGCTATCCCGTTGGGAATGGTCAGGCCCCGTAGCACGGGACGCGGGATGAGGTCTGCTCCCACGGCATAAAGGGAACCGGCCCCCGGCCGGCATCCGCGGTCCATGGTGCCGACCCAGATGCGTCCCGTCCCGTCGCATCCGCCGTCATTCGTGCGCTGCGCCGGCTGGCCGGGCTCCAGCGCACACAGGAAGGTCTGCGCTTCGGTATCAGGGTCGTAGAGGGCCAGGCCACCCTGCATGCCCAGCAGCAGGCGGCCGTCGGCAGCGGCTACCAGCAGGCTGACGCGACGGGGAACGGGGCGGGGCCGCACCGGCCCGTCCGGCCAGGGGAACTCATAGAGGGACTTTCCCTCGATGTCGGTCCACCAAAGGCTGCGGCGCCGGCTGTGCCAGCAGGGTCCTTCCGCCAGAATGCAGGTACTCCGGTAAAACAGGTCGGCTTGCAAGCGAATCGTTTGGGAAGCCAAAAGATACTCTATTTATGCCAACCACGCGCCGGGCAACGTATGGGGTGTCGGGCCGCGGCGGAGTCCCCGGGTCAGGTGGCCGCGGCGCGCAGGAGCCGGTCATTGACGGAGGAACCGAGCCCTTCGTCGGGCAGGAGCTCCGCAATAATAAGATCCAGGCCCAGGGTGTCCAGGTAATGGAGGCTGTGAAACAGATTACGGGCCGCTTCCTCGAGGCTGCCTGCGGGGCTCAGGACCACCTGGCCGGACAGGCGCGGATGCGCGTAGCGGGTGCGGAAACTGAGCAGGCCCGCGTTTCCGGCCGGCAGGTTCTCCAGGGTGTCGATCACCCGGCGGGTAACCAGCAGGGGTGTGCGCGGGGAGTAATGGCGGGATAGCATGCCCGGTGAGGCGGGCACCTCGCCGGTCCGGGTCGCAACCACCAGGGGTTTTCCCAGGATGGATTCCAGGGTCTCGCGGGACAGCGAGCCGTAGCGGTACAGCAGCACGTCGCCGCCGCGAAACCCGACCACCGTGGATTCGAGGCCCCGCTGGCAGGGGCCGCCGTCCAGGATGCGGCCCCGCAGCTCCGGCAGGCCGCGCAGCACGTCTTCGGCCCGGGTGGGGCTGATGTAGTTGGAGGGGTTGGCGCTGGGTGCCGCCAGGGGAAAGGGAAGCAGGGCCAGCAGGCGGCGGGTCAGCGGATGGTCCGGGACCCGGACGGCGACGGTGTCCCCGCCCGCGGTGATCAGGGGGGAAACGCCCGGTTGTTTGGGAAGTACCAGGGTGAGGGGGCCCGGCCAGCAGGCGCCGGCCAGCAGGCGGGCCTCTTCCGGGATCTCCCGCGCCACCTGGTTCAGCTGGGCGGCGGAGGCCAGGTGCACGATCAGGGGGTTGATCAGGGGTCTTCCTTTCAGGCTGAAGACGCGGCGGATGGCCTGGTCGTGCGCGATACTGGCTGCCAGCCCGTACACGGTCTCGGTCGGGATGGCTACCACCTCCCCGGATTGAAGCAGGTCGGCTGCCTGCTCCAGCGTAAGATGCTCCGTTGGCTTTTCCATGGCTTCAGGGATTGCAATGATCACAGTACATCGGGTCTTCCCGGGTGCGGCCGTCGGACCGGGGCCTTTCTTCCCGGTGGCCGCAGTGGTCGCAGGATAGGACCTGGCTGAGGACCGCGCGGGTCGGCAGGCCGCACAGGCCGCAGGGCAGGCCCGGGATATGGCCGGTTACCCCAAACCCGGGAAGGCCGCAATGCGGGCAGCCCTGCAGGATGCGCGAAACCAGGGATTCGGTCACCAGCCTGATCTGCTGCATGCGGGTCGGGTTGAACAGGGCGCGCATATCCGTCTCCGCAAAGACTTTCCCGTGCCGGCGCATCAGGTCCTCCATATACCGGTCGAGGTCTTCCTGGCGGCAGATCCCCTTGATCAGGTCCCGGGTGTCGCCCGGTGCCGCGCGCAGGATGATGCCGTGATCCGGGAAGCCCACTGCCTGCGCAAATGCCGCCAGGTCCTCCCGGCTGGTTATTTCCCGGCCCTGGAAATTGGTCTGGCGGGTAAGGATGCGCTCGCTGAACCGCCAGCCCCGCTGCCGGTCCACCAGGACCACCCATTCCTCCCCGGCCGGCAGCCAGGGAATGGCCGGGTGGGGGCCGTAGGAGCCCTCCGAGGCGATGGCCAGCGTGCACCCGGTCAGTTCCATGGCCAGGTCACATTTTCTGCCGGCCGTGGTCCGGGGGTCGTCCCGGCGTTCGATCTCCCCGCTGAAGGTCCCGAAGCGGTCCGTATCCAGGTCATCGGGCACCAGGCAGGATACCCCCAGCCTTTCTTCCAGGACCGGGGCCATGGCCTGTTCCTTTTTATGCCGGGTGGCGATGGCGAGCCGGCGTCCCGCAAACCAGCTGCGGGTGTCAGGAACCCAGTTCAATGCGAATGGTTGATTCAATGTCCACGGTCTGGCCCTTTTGCTGGGCGGAACGGATGAGTTCCTCCAGGCGAAGCCGGCTGCTCCGGAGTTCCTCGATGCGTTCCTGGGACCTGGGTTCCGGTTTGCCGAATCGCTCCACCAGGCTGAAGTTTTTCATCTGGTGGAAATTGATCTTGTGGTTGATCAGGGCCAGCAGGAGGTCTCGGGCCTCCTGCGGCTGGAACCGGCCCCGGATCAGCACCACGGTTTCTTCGTTTGCCATGTGGTGGATTTTAGTGTGTCTCCAGGACGGACTGGAGGGTGACCCATTCGGGACCGGTCAGGAGCTGCTGGCGCAGGGAGGCCAGTTCGTTTTGCAGCTGCCTGATCCGGGATTCCCGCATTTCGATGTCCTCTTCGCTGGCGGTGGACCGGATCCGGTCCTCATGGTAACGTATTTTGACGTCCACGAGCCGGGTGATCAGTTCCAGGGCTTCCGGCCGGGTGTAGCGGCCCTGGACAAGTTGCAGGGTGTTCATGGAACCAGTTGTTGTTTGTGATGCAATCAGGTTTACTGCCCCTGTCCCAGGGAATAGGCGGGCTTGCCGTCGAAATGGTACAGGTTTTCGGTCTTGATGGTGTCAATATTCGCCTGTTCGGCGCGGCTCAGCAGGCCGATCAGCTGTTTTTTGGACAGCAGGCCGCCGTCCGCGGGCTTGAAGCGGCAGCGCCAGTGGTCGGTGCAGAAAGTCTCTTCAAAGCCCTCCGGCCAGACCTTGATACCGCGGTTGGTGATCATGGTGAGTTTTACCTGGTCATCCTCCATGGCCCTCAGCAGGGTAGCCAGCTCGTCGGGGCTGCTGCCGCGCCAGTCCACGAACACATCCACGCCCACCAGCTCCTTTTTGGCCGGCGTTCTGCGCTGGTAGCGGGGCAGCTTCAGGGCGGTGCCCTGGGCGTAGCTTACCGGCTTGAGGCTGGCAGGCCGCTGGCCCAGCCGGTCGATGACGGCCTGGGCAAACTCCCGGGTGCCCACCTTCTGACGGCTGACGCCTTCCTTGTAGATATCGTAGGTGTGAATACCGTCCTCGATGGTCTTCAGCCAGGCATTCTGCACCTTTTCGGCGACCTCGGTCTGGCCGATGTGGTTCAGCATCAGGATGGCACCCTGCAGCAGGCCCGAGGGGTTGGCTACATTCTGCCCGGCCCGGCGCGGCGCCGACCCATGAATGGCCTCGAACATGGCGCAGGTCTCCCCGATGTTGGCCGATCCGGCCAGTCCGACTGAACCGGTGATCTGGGCCGCCACATCCGACAGCACATCCCCGTACAGGTTGGGCATGACGATGACATCGAAGGCCTCCGGCGTGTCGGCCATCTTGGCGGCCCCGATGTCGATGATCCAGTGCTCGTTCTGGATATCGGGGTATTCCCGGGCGATTTCGTCAAAGACCTGGTGGAACAGGCCGTCGGTCTGTTTCATGATATTATCCTTGGTGAAGCAGGTCACCTTGCGGCGGCCATACTGGCGGGCGTACTCGAAGGCATACCGGACGATCTTCTCGCATCCCGGCCGGCTGATCAGCTTGAGACACTGGACGACCTCGTCGGTCTGCTGGTGCTCGATGCCGGCATAGAGGTCCTCCTCGTTTTCCCGGATGATGACGATGTCCATGTCGGGGTGCTTGGTGCTGATGAAGGGATGCAGGCTGCGGCAGGGCCGTACGTTCGAGTAGAGGCCCAGGAACTTGCGGGTGGTTACGTTGAGGCTCTTGTACCCGCCGCCCTGGGGCGTGGTGATCGGGGCTTTCAGGAACACCTTGTTGCGGCGGATGCTGTCCCAGGATTCCTTGGCGATACCGGAGGTATTGCCGGCCAGGTAGACCTTTTCCCCCACTTCGATTTCCTCGATTTGGATCTGGGCCCCGGCCGCCAGGATGATGGCCAGGGTGGCATCCATGATTTCCGGGCCGATGCCGTCGCCCTTTGCTACTGTGATGGTTGTCATGCGTGTGGTTTTTTGTTTCCGGAGCGTAAAGGTGCGGGGCTTTGGTCATATAATTTTATTTATATTCGATATATAATCCATAAATAAAATTTATGAACTATACCCTGAACCAGCTGCAGATTTTCCTGCAGATCGCGCAGAGCCAGAGCGTGACCAAGGCGGCCGAGGCGCTTCACCTCACGCAGCCGGCTGTTTCCATCCAGCTCCGGAATTTCCAGGACCAGTTTGAGATCCCGCTCACGGAAGTGGTGGGCCGGAAGCTGTACATCACGGATTTTGGACGGGAAGTGGCGGCCGCTGCCGAAAAGATCCTCAACGAGGTGCATGCGATCAATTACCGTACGCTGGCCTACAAGGGGCAACTGGCGGGCCGCCTGAAAATATCGGTGGTATCCACCGGGAAATATGTGATGCCCTATTTTCTGTCGGGATTCCTGCGCCTTCATCCGGGCGTGGAACTGTCCATGGATGTTACCAACAAGGCGCGGGTCGTCGAAAGCCTGGAGCGCAACGAAGTGGACTTCTCCCTGGTATCCATCGTCCCGGAAAGCCTTTCGGTGGAGACCGAGGACCTGCTGGATAACCAGCTCTTCCTGGTGGGCAACCGGGAAACCCGGGTGCCGGCCGGCCTGGGACCGCGCCGCCTGTTTGAGCAGCTGCCGCTGATCTTCCGTGAAAGCGGCTCGGGCACCCGGCAGACTATGGAGCGCTTTATCCAGCGTCACCACCTGGCCGTCCGCAGGCGGCTGGAGCTGGCCACCAACGAGGCGGTCAAACAGGCGGTGCTGGCCGGGCTGGGGTATTCGATCATGCCCCTGATCGGGATCCGCAGCGAACTGCGCAGCGGCGCCATGAAGATCATCCCGGTGCGGGGGTTGCCCATCAAAACGGTCTGGCAGCTGATCTGGCTGAAGGGGAAGAACCTGTCGCCCGCGGCGGCCGCCTTCCGGGACTATGTCCGCAGGGAAAAAGAGGAGATCGTCCGGCAGTATTTTGCGGGGCCGCCGGAACCGGGAAAAAAATAGCCCCGGCCTAGAACTGCAGCAGGAAGGCCGTGCCTTCGCCTTCGGCGGACTGTACCTGGATATTGCCCCGGTGCAGCATCATAATCTGCTTGCAGAGGCTGAGGCCGATGCCGCTGCCGCTTTTCTTGGTGCTGAAGAACGGGATGAAAATCTTGTCGAGCAGTTCGGGGGCGATACCATGCCCGTTGTCGGCCACCTTGATAACGGCGCGCCGGTTGCTGGACAGGTAGGCCGAAAGCAGGATCCGCGGTTCGGGCCGGTCCCGGACCGCCTCTATGGCGTTGACGATCAGGTTGATCAGGACCTGCTCCAGCAGGCTGGTGTCGACTTCCAGCATCATGTCGGGATCCTTGAGGATGGTCTCCACTTCGATGGACTTCTGCTCCAGGGAGGGGGACATCAGTTGCAGCAGGTTTTCGAAGATATCGCGGACATAGACCTTTTTCAGGTTGAGCGTGGTGATCTTGTTCAGGCTGCGGTAGGTCTCGGCAAATTTCAGCAGCCCTTCACTGCGGCGCTTGATGGTCTCGATGCCCAGTTCCAGGTCTTCGGCCGAAGCGTTGTCGCTGGCCAGCGATCCCCGGGTCTGCTGCAGGCGGTTTTTGAGGGTGTCGGCGAGCGAGGAGATGGGGGCCACGGAGTTCATAATCTCGTGGGTCAGCACGCTGAGCAGCTTCTGCCAGGCGCGTGACTCGGTTTCGTCGAGGGCCTCGTTCACATTCTGGAAGGCAATCAGCTTGTAGAGCTTGCCTTCCGTCTGGAAGGCGGTGGCCGACAGCAGCACCTTGAACTGGCTTTTTTCCAGGTGGGCAATGGCGATGCGGGTCTCCCCGGGTTTCAGCTGCAGGATTTCCTCATACAATCCCGCATCGCGCTTTTGCAGGGAATGGATGGTCTTGAGGTAGGGTAGCTGGATCATCCGCTTCAGGGCCTCGTTCATCCAGACCACCGTGCCTTCCCCTTCTTCGTAGGATAGGATGCCGGTATTGACCAGTTCCAGGATCTTCTGCAGGTACTGGTACTGTGTTTCCTTTTCCTTGCTGATCAGCTTGAAGGCGGAGTTGATTTCATTGAAGCCCTTGCGCAGGGGCTGGATCTCCAGGGGGGCATGCTTCTCATCGAAATACCGGGAGAAATCACGGTAGTGGATGGATTCCACGAACTGGTTGAGTTCGCGCTGGGCCTTCTGCTGGAACCGGTAAAACTCCACCACCTGGTAGATGATGACCGGCACGGTGATCAGCAGGTAGACATGCCGGCTGCTGACCAGCAGCATCGAAGCGAGGGACAGCGTGATGAACAGCAGCACGACCCGCGCCAGGATCCTCCATTCGTATTTCTTAAATATCATATTTGCTAAGTCGGCGGTACAGGGCGGTCCGGGTCAGCCCCAGCTCACGGGCAGCCTTGGTGATGTTTCCGTTATGTTTTTCGATCACTTTGAGGATCGTGTTCTTCTCGATCGCGCTCAGTTTAAGTTCGCCGGGCTCATCCTCCCGGGGCGTGGCCGACTCGATGGGGGAAAAGATCAGGTCTTTGGCCTGGAGTACGCTGTCCTCGGCCATGATGACGGCGCGTTCAATGGTATACTGCAGTTCACGCACATTGCCCGGGTAATGGTAGGCCAGCAGTTTTTCCTGGGCCTTCTGGTCGAAATCCAGGTTGGGTTTCATGTACTTGCTGCTGTACAGCTTGCTGAAGTGCCGGGCGAGCAGCAGGATGTCCTGCCCCCGGCGGCGCAGGGGAGGCATGGTGATCTCGACGGTATTGATCCGGTAGATCAGGTCCTTGCGGAACCGGTTTTCATTGGCCAGTTCCTGCAGCGGCACGTTGGTCGCGCAGATGAGCCGGATGTCAATGGGGATGGGTTCATTGCTGCCCAACCGGATGACCTGGCGGTTCTGCAGGACGCTGAGCAGCTTGGCCTGCAGGTGCAGGGGAATATTGCCGATCTCGTCCAGGAACAGGGTTCCCCCGTTGGCGGCCTCGAACCGGCCCATGCGGTCCTCCCGCGCATCGGTGAATGCCCCCTTGCGATGCCCGAAGAGCTCGCTTTCAAACAGGGACTCGGTGAGGGCGCCGACGTCCACCTTGATAAAAGGTTTGTCGGCCCGCAGGGATTGTTCATGGATGGCCCTGGCCACCAGGTCCTTGCCGGTGCCGTTCTCCCCCAGCAGCAGGATGTTGGCATCGGTAGGGGCGATCTTTTCGATCTTCAGGAAGATTTCCTGCATGGCCTCCGACTCGCCCATGAGTTCCCGGCCGATGAGGGAGCCTTTGCCGCTGCTGGCCTGTACGGCGGCCCGGTTGGATTTACGTTTGAGGCCATCGCGGATCACCGCCAGCAGCCGTTCATTATGCCAGGGCTTGACCACAAAATCGGAAGCCCCTTCCTTCAGGGACCGGACGGCCAGGTCGATGTCCCCGTAGGCCGTGATCATGATCACGGCGGCCTCCGACCCCATCTTCCTGATTTCATTCAGCCAGAAGATGCCTTCGTTGCCGGTGTTGATGCTGCTGTTGAAATTCATGTCTAGCAGGATCACATCGAAAGCCCCCCGGCCCAGGTGCATGCGCAGGTTTTCGGGGTTTTTCTCCGTGACGACGTCGCGCACCTCGGTTTTGAGCAGGAGCCGGACGGCCGTCAGCACATCGGGGTCATCGTCTACGACTAATATGGACGCATTTTTTAAAACCATGTGTTTGGCTGTGTTTGTCAACCGGTTGCTGCAATTATACCACAATTACAAAGCCATGGCAATTAAAATTTTAAGAAAAGCGGACGGGAAAAAGTGTATCAAAACCGGACAGTGGGTGTATCAAAAACGAACGTCTTCGTAGTTTCATCGGGCGCAAGTGCCTGTTAACCAGTCCATCCGATTCTGGCATATTCTTCCCATCCGGGTAGCAGAGCCTTCGGGTAAGCAAAAAAATAGTTTCCGCGGCCCGTAACCTGAAGGCGGGATGGGCCGTATCATAACTGGGTAAAAATCTAAAGTCAATTACCGTGGACAGAGTCATTGAAAAAAAGAAATGGAGCAAAAAGCGGATCCTTACCATGCTGGGCATCGGGGCCCTTGTAGCCCTGGTGGCGGCCAGCTTTTATTTTACCTCCGGCAAGAGCCGGCTGAATGTCGAAACCGACCGCATTACCATCAGTGAAGTGAAAAGCGGCCCCTTCCAGGTTACCATCCCGGTCAACGGCATCGTGCTGCCCATCACCACCATTTACCTGGACGCCCTGGAAGGCGGCCGGGTGGAAGAAAAATACGTGGAGGACGGCGCGCTCATGAAAAAGGGCCAGCCGATCCTGCGGCTGAGCAATACCGACCTGGCCCTGAACCTGCTTTCCCAGCAGTCCAACGTGTACAATACCCTGACCCAGATGCAGATCGCCCGCAACGCGGCCCAGCAGAATACCGTCACCAAGCTCAACCAGATGACGGATGCTGAAAGCCAGCTCAGGGAAGCCGAGCGCGTCTACCGGCTGGACAAGGTCCTGTACGAGCAGGGAGCCATCGGGTTGCAGGAATTCAAGAAGGCGGAAAACGACTATACCTATTACCTGAAGAAAAAGCAGCTGACCGAGCAGATCCTCAAGCAGGATTCCCTCACCAACCAGCAGCAGCTGGAGCAGGCCCGGCAGTCCTATGAGGGATCCCAGAGCGCGCTCAGCCTGTTCCGCAAAAAAGTGGGGGACCTGATCGTGCGGGCCCCGGTCGACGGACAACTGACCTCCCTGGATGCCGAGATCGGCCAGAACAAGAACAAGGGTGAGCGGCTCGGCCAGATCGATGTGCTCGACGGGTTCAAGGTGCGCGTGGACGTGGACGAGCACTATATCTCCCAGGTCTACACCGGGCTGACCGGCACCTTCACCTTCGCCAACAAGAATTACAAGCTGAAGATCACCAAGGTGTATACCCAGGTCACCAACGGCCGCTTCCAGGTGGACATGAAATTTGACGGCGAAGTGCCCCAGGGCGTCCGCCGCGGCCAGACGCTGCAGATCCTGCTGGCCCTCAGTGACGAGACCACGGCCCTGCTGCTGCCCAAAGGAGGTTTTTACCAGCAGACCGGCGGCAACTGGATCTTCAAGGTGTCGGAGAACGGCAACATTGCCTACCGCACCGATATCCAGCTCGGTCTGCAGAATACCGAATACTACCAGGTGCTTTCCGGACTGAAGCCGGGGGATAAGGTGATCACCTCCAGCTACGAAAACTACGGGAACATGCAGGAACTGGTCCTGAAAAAATAATGCCATTCAGATTAAACGATACGACCATGAAAAAACCCGGATTCACCGCCTTCCTGTTCCTGTGCTGCCTGGCCAGCTTCACGCCGGCCCGGAGCGGCACGGCCGGCACCTGGTGCCGGGCGCGGGCGGCCTGCTGCCCGGCCAGGCCGGTCACTGCGCCTTCCCTCACCCGCGCCGCGGCGCCGGTGGAGTCCGCGGAGGCCGCGGAATCCGGGCTGACGCCATTAAACCTTTTCTTATTTGACATTTAACGCCTTTACCAGTAAATACCTCAAACAGAACAACATGATCAAGATTACCGACCTCGAAAAGATTTACCGGACCGAAGAAGTGGAGACCGTCGCGCTGAACAAGCTTTCCTTCGAAGTGAAGGAAGGCGAGTTCGTAGCGGTCATGGGCCCTTCGGGCTGCGGCAAGTCCACCCTGCTGAACATCCTGGGCCTGCTGGACGATCCCGATGCCGGCAGCTTCCTGTTCAATGGCATCGAAGTGGCCAAGTTCAATGAACGCAAGCGTGCCGACCTGCGCAAGCGCAATATCGGCTTCGTGTTCCAGAGCTTTAATCTCATCGACGAGCTGACCGTATTTGAAAACGTGGAACTGCCCCTGATCTATACCGGGGTGAAGTCGGGCGAACGCAAAAAGCGCGTGGAGGAGGTGCTGGACAAGGTCCAGATCATGCATCGCCGCAACCACTATCCCCAGCAGCTTTCCGGGGGACAGCAGCAGCGTGTCGCCGTGGCCCGGGCCGTGGTGAACCATCCCAAGCTGATCCTGGCCGACGAACCGACCGGTAACCTGGACAGCAGCAACGGCAACGAGGTCATGCAGATGCTTACCGACCTGAACGAGCAGGGTACCACCATCGTCATGGTGACCCACTCCGAGCACGATGCCCGCTACAGTCACCGCATCATCCGGATGCTGGACGGCCAGACCGTGCTGGAGAACATCATGGTGTAGGAGCGACCGGACTGCCCTGGAAGACTACCCGGCTGCGCGGGGCAGGTTTACCTGTCCGGCCAGCGGTCCGTGCCGGCTACGAACCCCGATCTGTCCAGCTGTTAAATGCTTACCATGATCCGCAATTTCCTGAAACTCGCCATACGAAGCCTGCTCAAGTACAGGTTCATCACCTTTATCAACCTGTTTGGGCTGACCCTGGGGCTCACCTGCTGTCTGCTGATCACCACGTACCTGCTCAACGAGCTGAGTTACGACCGGTTCAATCCCGACGCCGGGCGGATCTACCGGGTTACCCGGACCTTCCGCAGTACCAATGGTTCGGTGGCCCTGCGGCTGGCGACCATCTCGCCTCCCTTCGGGTATTACTTTCCCGCGGAATTTCCGCAGATCCAGTCCATGACCCGCCTGGAGAATGCCGGCACCACTGCCGTCCGCTACCAGGATAAGGTCCTGAACCAAAAGGATCTGTATTTTGCGGATGATCATTTCTTTGACTTCTTCCCCGTACGGGTCCTGCGGGGCGATGCCCGCCGGTCGCTGGCGGGCCCCTTCAGCGTCATGATGACGCCTGAAGCAGCCCGCAGGTATTTCGGCAGCGAAGACCCGATGAACAAGATCGTCCGCCTGGGCGGCCTGTTCAACTGCCAGGTCACCGGGATTTACGAGGCCCTGCCCGAAAACGCCCACCTGCATCCCGACATGCTGCTGTCGTTCACTACCCTGGAGGATTCCACGGTATATGGCGCGGCGAACCTGCGCACCAACTGGGGCAACAATTCCTTTTTCACCTACCTGAAACTGCCGCCGGGGTATGATCCGGCGAGCCTGGAAAAACTCTTTCCCGCCTTCCTCGACCGGCATATGGCCGATGAGTACAAGGGGTACCAGCCTTCCAAAATGACCGAACTCGGGCTGCAGCCGCTCACCGATATCCACCTGCATTCCCATACCGATTACGAAGCGGAGCCCAACGGCGATATCAGCCGGGTTTACATTTTTGCCGCGGTCGCCGCCTTCCTCCTGCTGATCGCCTGTATCAATTTCATGAACCTGTCCACGGCGCGCTCGGCCCTGCGGGCCCGGGAGATCGGGATCCGCAAAGTCATCGGCGCCCGGCGAAGGGAACTGATCCTGCAGTTTCTCAGTGAATCCGTGCTCCTGACCCTGCTGGCCACCTGGCTGGCGATGGGCCTTACCTGGCTGGCCATCCCCTGGCTGAACCGGGTGGCGGGACAGCATATGGTCTTTGCGAGCCTGCTCCGGCCAGCCGTGCTGGTTCCCCTGGCGCTGGCCCCCTTTGTCATCGGGGTGCTGGCGGGCATATACCCGGCCCTGTTCCTGTCGTCCTTCCAGCCGATAAAGACCCTGAAGGGCCTGTTCCGGGTGGGCGGTTCCAGCATATCGTTCCGCCAGGCCCTGGTGGTTACCCAGTTCACGATCGGGATCGTACTGATCGTAACCACGACCGTGGTCTTCCAGCAGCTCCGCTACACCCGGCAGGCTGACCTGGGCTATACCAAGGAGCATGTCATCACCCTGCCCTATAACCAGGAGATTCAGCAGAAATTTGAGGCCTTCCGCACAGCCCTGCTGGGCAACACGGCCTTTGTGGACCTTACGCGCACCTCCCGCGTCCCCACCGGCAGGCTGCTGGATGCCAGCGGCGCCTCCGTCCCGATGGGCGACACCCTGCAGGCTGTTTCCAGCGACGTCAAGTATGTGACCTGCGATTATGACTTCCTGGCCACCTACGGGGTCGGGCTGGCTGCCGGTCGCTTTTTCTCGCGGGACTACGGCACGGACACCTCCAATTTCGTGGTGAACCAGGCCGCCGTGAAGGCGGTTGGCTGGAAGAGCGATGCCGACGCCATCGGAAAGGAGTTCCGGTATGACCAGATCCGGGGCCGCATCATCGGGGTCATGAAGGATTTTCATTTCGAGTCCCTGCATCAGCGGATCGTCCCCCTGGTGATGCTGCTGCCTCCGTCCGCCGGGCCGGCCCTGGCCGGCAAGACGCAGCAGATCAATTTCAATTTTATGTCGGTACGGCTGGCAGGCCGGGACCTGCCGGCTTCGCTTGCCTTCCTGGAAAGGACCTGGAAGGGCCTTTTCCCGGAGACGCCGTTTGAATACAATTTCCTGGATCAGCAATATGACAGGCTGTACCTGGCTGAACAGCGGCAGGCGAGCCTGTTTACCGCCTTTTCCGGCATGGCCATCCTGATCGCCTGCCTGGGCCTGCTGGGCTTGTCTGCCTTTGCGATCTCCCAGCGCGTCAAGGAAATCGGGGTGCGTAAAGTCCTGGGCGCAAGCACCCGGGGCCTGGTCACCCTGCTGTCGGCCGATTTCCTGCGGCTGGTCGCCCTGTCGGCCCTGATCGCCTGCCCCATCGCGTGGTATGCCATGGATCGCTGGCTCCATGGTTTTGCCTACCGGGTGCACCTGCAGGTATGGGTGTTCCTGGCAGCCGGCCTGCTGGCTGCCGCGATAGCCTTTGCAACAATCAGTTTCCAGGCGGTGCGCGCCGCGCTGGCCAACCCCGTCAATAACCTTCGGACGGAATAAATGAAATCATATGTTCAGAAACTATATTCAGATCGCCATCAAGAATTTCAGGAAACAGAAGCTGTATTCCCTGATCAATATCCTGGGGCTTACGCTGGGCATTTCCTGCTGCCTGATGATCTTCCTGTTCATCCTCCACGAATTCAGCTTTGACAATTTCCACCGCAACGGCAGGCATATCTACCGGGTCATGCGGGTGGCCGACATGAACGGGGACCGGGTACAGATACCTTATGTGTCGATTCCTTACGGGCCTGCCCTGGCGAGCGATTTTCCCCAGGCGGTCCGCCAGGTGGTGCGCGTGATGCACGACAATGACCTGATCAGTAACCAGGATATTTCCTTTAACGAGAAGGATGTCCTGCTGGCGGATGCGAACTTTTTCAGCTTCTTCAGTTTTCCGCTTGTCCAGGGAGACCCGGCCACCGCCCTGAAAGAACCCAACAGCATCGTGCTAACCGAGTCGGCGGCCAAAAAATATTTCGGCAGGGAGAACCCCCTGGGCAGGGTCCTGCAGTTCAATAAACAGCAACAGTTGCGGGTGACCGCCATCGCGCGGGACGTCCCCTCCAACTCCCACCTGGCCTTTGACATGGTGGTCCCGCTGGACCTGTTGCGGCAGGTGGCCCCCCGGTTGTTTGAACAATGGCCGAACAACACCCTGTTTACCTATGTGCAGCTTAACCCGGCTGTCGGGCCCGACCAGCTGAAATACGGCTTCCAGGCCTTCATGGACAAGTACCTGGGCGATTATTTTGCCCAGATGGGCTTTAAAATGGGACTCACCCTGCAGCCGTTGCACGACATCTATTTTGCCCCGGGTGGATTCGACCAGGTGCGCCACGGCAACAAGAAAATGGTGTACGTATTCCTGTCCATCGCCATCCTGGTCCTGGTGATTGCCTGCATCAATTTCGTGAACCTGGCGACGGCCCGCGCCACGGACCGGTCCAAGGAGGTGGGCCTGCGCAAGGTGATGGGGGCCCTGCGGGGACAGCTGCTCGGGCAGTTCATCCTGGAATCCGTCCTTTTCGCGGTCCTGTCCTGCCTGCTGGCTGTCGGGCTGGTGCAGCTGCTGCTGCCTGCCTATTCCCATTTCCTGGGCTACCAGCTGCCTTCGTTCTGGACCAACCCCTATGTCTATCTGTTCCTGCTTGGCGTGGTCCTGGTGGTCGGCCTGCTGGCGGGCAGTTATCCCGCCCTGGTGCTGGCTTCCTTCAGCCCCATTGAATCCCTGAAGGGCAAACTGAAGGTCGGAACGGGCGGCGCCTTTTTCCGCAAGGCCCTGGTGGTCTTTCAGTTCGGGGTTTCGGTCATCCTGATCATCGGCGTGGTCGTGATGGTGAGCCAGATGCAGTACCTCCGCCACACGGACCTGGGATTCAGTAAGGAACAGTCCCTGATCGTCCGGTTCGACAACCAGGCCATTGACGCCAGGCGAGACCAGTTCAAGGAGGCCCTGCAGGCGGTTCCGGCCGTGCAGAGTGTTTCGATGATGTCGGGTGAGCCGGGAGGCTTTCATGACAGCTACAGTTTTGAAGCCGAAGCCAACCCGGCCGAAAAATACCTGTTCCATACCGAGTTCACGGACCTGGATTTTGTCAGGACCCTGGGTCTCAAAATCATTGCCGGCCGGGACTTCTCGCGCGGCTTCGGGACCGATTCCCTGCAGGCCGTCCTGATCAACCGCAATGCCGCCGCCAAACTCGGGTACACCCCGCAGCAGGCGATTGGCAAATGGCTGAAGAACGTCAGCCGCGACAGTGTCCGCCGCACGATAGTCGGCGTGGTGGAAGATTACCATTACGTGTCGCTCAAGGAGCCGATCGGTCCGCTGGTCATCGCGCCCGGCAACGACCGCCGCCTGGCCCTGATCCGGCTGAAAACAGCAAACCTGCCGGCTACGCTGGCCGCGATCAGGAAGATCTATGCCCAGGCCGCTCCGGACTACCCGTTCGAATATAATTTCCTGGATGAGCGGTTCGACCAGTTGTACCGCACCGAGGCCCGGCAGCAATCGGTCCTGGGTATCTTTTCGGTGATCGCCATTTTTGTGGCCTGCCTGGGCCTGTTCGGCCTGGCTTCCTACACGGCCATCAAGCGGACCCGCGAGGTCGGCGTGCGCAAGGTACTCG
>DASZRL010000111.1:0-37479 GCA_035549175.1 Chitinophagaceae bacterium
AAGGGGCAGCCGCCGCCAGCAGCAGCATGGCGGGCAGGGCGGCGGGGCGGCGGCTTCCCGGTTGCAGCAGGGATTCTGTCGCCAGCAATAGAAACACCAGGGCGAAAACGGCCACGGCAAAGTCGTAGGAGGTGGACCGGCTGCTGCCCCGGATCAGCTTCCATTCCGCCAGGCAGAATAGCAGCACCAGCAGCGCGAGGCCTGCCAGAAACCGGTGCTGCCGCGTAGGGGGCAGCTGCATATAGGCATGCAACCGGTTTAGGAGGAACCCCGTAAACCAGATGGCTAGCGTGAGATTCAGGTACAGGAAATTCTCCTGACGGAACGGGAGGGCGAAAAAGGCGACATCGTACAGCCAGTTGGAATAAAAGCCGTAGCGAAGGTACAGGTTGGCCAGGCCCGGAACCGTACCGAATTCCTGGTTCCAGCGGATGATCTGCAGATGGTACAGGTCCATATCCTCCATGACCGGAGGGCGGCTCGCCAGGGTGAACAGCAGGGCCGCGACCAACCCTAAAAAGCCCAGGTACCCCAGTGCGGTGACCGGAACGGTAAAATGCCTGGCCGGAGGGGCGTCTGACCGGACCGCCTTCCCCCAGCCCGCCACGGTCCAGGCTGCCGGAACCAGGGTCAGGGCCCCCAGCAGGTAAGGCCGCAGCGGGAAAACCAGGCTGAGCAGGGCCGCCAGGAGGCTGGTCAGCGCCAGGCCGCAAAAAAAACCAAGGATCAGGTCCAGGGGTCCGGGCCGGGGCTTGGCAGCCTGGCCGGTTTTGCCCAATTGAACTACCGGTAATCCCCATGCGAGACAGACCAGGGAACAGTACAGGAAATAAAGGAGTTGTTGCAGCATGTGGGTTGGGGGCTTCGGCCAAACTACCTGGTACCGCCGGCCGGTCTGTGCCCGGTGTTTCCGGCCGGTGGTCCCTGCAGGTTGTCCCCGTCAAAGGTAATCGCTAAATTTAACGCTTTAAACAACAACTCTCAATGGCCCCGCCCGGCGGCGGGGCCGATCGATTATGGAAGCGGGAAAAAGACCGGGAAGACGTCGCACCCTTCTGCTGAAGGTTGTCATTGTGCTGATAAGCTATTTCGTGCTTGAAGCGGGATGCTGGCTGATGATCGCAACGGGATTGATCGACGCGAAATATCCCACGTTTCATTTTGTCTTCAGCAACCCGGAGTACCCCGCCCCGGTGGCGGATATCAACCCGGTCTGGGGCGTGTGGCATTACCCGGAGCATTATGAAACGCAGAACGGGTGCGTACTGCTCAATTATGACATCAACAGCTACGGCGCCCGGGACCGGGAACGCGCGCGCAGATCGGCGGACACCGGCCGGGTCGTGGTCCTGGGGGACTCCTTTCTGGAGGGGTTCGGCGTCAGCGTGCAGGACCGCGTCTCCGACCTGCTGGAAAAGCGGACCGGCCATGAGTTCCTGAACTTCTGTTGTGCGGATTTCGGCACCACCCAGGAGTACCTGGTCTACAAGAACCTGGCGGACAGTTTTGACCATGCCACGGTCCTGGTCGGGTTTCTGCCCTTCAATGATTTTGAGAATGACGACCTGTCCCTGCTGCGCCCGGGAGATTACCGCTATCGGCCCTATTACGTGCGCCGCGGGGATCGCTTTGTTCTGGAATATCACCAGGATTCCCTGTCCAAATCCACCTTCAACCGCGCACACTATAAGGTCTATTCCAATGCCCCGGCCCAGATTTTTACCCGGTTCCTGCGGGCCTTTACCTGCTGGTTCAATATCGTGGATTACATCAAAAACAGCCGGGAACAATACCACCGGCGGTTCAACGGGGCCGGAAAGGTGTTTTCCTATTATTATGATTATACCGAGGAACAGGCGCAGCGCCTGGATTACGTGCTGGGCCTGCTGCGGCAGGCGGCCGGCAACCGGCGTATCCTGCTCTGCAGCATCCCGGTCATTACGGACTTCCAGCGGCACCGAACCGAGGAGGGAACGCCGCCGCTGACCAGCCGGCTCCGGCAGATCTGCGCTCGCTGGAACATCGGGTTCATTGACCTGCTGGACCGGTTTCCCTCCGGCACGGACAACCGGGGATATTTCCTGCCCTGCGATCAGCACTGGAACCTCCGGGGAAACCGCTTTGTCGCCGACCAGCTGGCCCCCTACTTTCCCCGGGGCGGTTAACGGCGGTCAAACAGGTTGTAGCGGATAATGCAGTAGAAGGCCCGGATCCCGTCGCTCCAGCTGATCTTTTTCCCTTCTGAAAAAGTCCGCCCGTAATAGGAGATGCCTATTTCCACGATGCGCGTGCCCTTTCGGTGTCCCAGCTTGGCTACAATCTCCGGATCGATGCCGAACCGGTTTTCCCGGATCCGGATATCCCGGAGTACTTCGGTGCGATACATCTTGTAGCAGGTATGGATGTCTGTCAGGTTCTGTTGGGTGAGCAGGTTGGACAGGAAGGTATACACTTTGTTCACGATGGCATGCAGGATGAAGGGGCCCCGGTGGGGGCCGCTGCCGCGGAACCGGGAACCAAAGACCACGTCGGCCCGGCCTTCCAGGATCGGCTGGAGCATGGAGTTGAAGTCCTGCGGATCATATTCCAGGTCGGCATCCTGGATAACCACCAGGTCGCCCGTCGCCTGGGACAGGGCGCGGCGTATCGAATAGCCCTTGCCGCGGTTCCTGTCAAGCCGGATGGATTGTACGGGGCAGCCGGGATGTGCCTGGATAAACCGCTCGATTTCCTGCTGGGTCTGATCCGTCGAGCCGTCGTTGACGATAAGAATCTCTTTGGCCAGGCCATGGGCGAGCGGTACTTCCAGTACGCGTCCGAGCACGCGCTGGGCGTAGGCTTCTTCGTTGTAACACGGTATGATGATGGTCAGTTTTTTCACCGGTCGGGCTTTGCTTGGCCTGGGTACCTATGCAAAATACTTCTTCATGGCCAGGAACCGGCTTTCATAATAATAAAAACTGGCGATACTCAGGCAGAATCCCAGCAGGGTGGTCAATAGCGTGGCGGCCAGGTGACTGGCAAAAGGCCCCCAGTTCAGTTGGTCCCTGAGCCAGGATTCGGCCGGCGGCGTCAGCAGGACAAACACCGGCCAGAAGAAGAGATAGAATCCATAGGATACCCTGCCCAGGAAGGGCAGGGGGCCTTGGCCGAAAACAAGCCGGACCAGCCGGTTCTCGCCACGGGCCGCCTCGTATACCAGCAGGCCGAACATGACCGCAAAGGTGGTATACCCGACAAAGGCGAAATACGGAAACGAAAACATCCGGGCCCGGTTCAGGAAATAGAACAGGAAGTTCATGGCGCTGAGTCCCAGTACGATCCAGGCCGTATGACGACGGATAAAATCCCACTGCGTGGATTGCAGCAGGGCAAGCAGGCAGCCCACCAGGATGCCGTCCACCCGGGTAAAGATGTACACATTGAAATGGGAGACGGACCCGGGCAGCAGGAACCACAGCAGGATCCGCAGGGCCAACAGGGTGGCCAGCATGCCACCCACCAGCCGCAACAGCACCCGGGGCCGGCGGATCCACAGGAGGAGAAAGGGCCACAGCAGGTAAAACTGCTCCTCCACGGCCAGGGACCAGAGATGGATCAGCAGGTTGGATCCCTGGATGGGGTGTATTATATACAGCCAGTTCTGCAGGTATACCCAAAACCAGGCCTGGTGCATCTGGTAATAGCGCAGCGGCTCCCGGAAAATACCGAGCAGGGGGAATAATAGAAAAAAGACAAGGAGCAGCAGGTAATAAAGCGGGGCAATCCGCAGGATCCGGCGCAGGTAGAAATTTCTCAGAAAGTTCGGCCGGATGCGGGTGTCCAGCAGAATGCGGGTGATCAGGAAACCCGACAGGACAAAGAACAGGTCAACGCCCAGCCATCCGAAACTGAAATATTTGATGAAATCAAAGTTGTGGAAGCCCACCACCAGCAGGATCGCCAGCCCGCGCAGGCCGTCCAGGGCAGGGTAGTAGGGCCTGGGGGTTGAAGAGGAAGCCATGAACGCAAGCGGAAGGGGATTGGTTATTTCCCTTTCAAAAGTAATTTTCTCAGGACATATTTCCCAATCATGTCAAATTCCAGGTTGACCAGCTCGCCTTCCCGTAGCTGCCGGAGGTTGGTGTGCTCGTAGGTATAGGGAATAATGGCCACGCGGAAATGCTTCTTCCGGACCCCGAAAGCGGTCAGGGACATCCCGTTTACGCAGATGGATCCTTTCTCAATGATCAGTTCACTAAAGCCGCGCGGAAATTCAAATTCCAATTCCCAGCTACCCTGCTTTTCCAGGCGTTCCGTGCAGCGGGCCGTGGTATCGACGTGGCCCTGTACCAGGTGGCCGTCGAGGCGGTCGCCCAGTTGCAGGCACCGCTCCAGGTTTACCTCGGTGCCGGTGGTCCAGTCCCCGAGGTTGGTCTTGGACAGGGTTTCGGCAATGGCCGTCACCCGGTGGCGGCCTCCGGCCTGTTCTTCCACCGTCAGGCAGACGCCGTTATGGCTGACGCTCTGGTCAGGCCGCAGCTGGTCTGACAGCGGGGATTCGATCCAGAACGTGCGGTTGGTTCCGCTGGTTTCCACCTGCCTGACAACCCCCGTGGTTTCAATAATTCCGGTAAACATGCCGCAAATCTCCTGCGCCCCCGGGCAAATTCCAAATTTGCCCTCCGGGAGCCGTCCCGGTCCACAGCCGGATTTCCGGGACTGGCCGGGCCTCCGGGTGACGGTTATTCCCTTTTTTCCACGGGCCTTGTTAATTGAAAACTTTGCCCTAACTTTGCTTTCCTAAAATTCCAAAGGGGGTATATACGTTATGTTAATCATCGACTCAAAGGATTGCGAAAACATCGACAAGGCGCTCAAGAAATACAAGAAGAAATTCGAGAAGTCCAAGACTCTCCTGCAACTTCGTGAGCGTCAATCTTATACCAAGCCTTCCGTTAAAAGAAGGGGTGAAGTCCTCAAAGCGATCTACAAGCAGAAGATCGCCAGCGGCAAAATCGAGCTCTGAGCAAGCAGGGTCTAACGCATTGATAAATAGGAATAGCTGCAAAGTTTATTAGCTTTGTAGCTATTCTGCTTTATGGAACTGCCCCAACCCACCGGCCTTCAGGCATTCCTGGAATACCTGCAATTTGAAAAGAGGTATTCCCCCTATACCCTCCGTTCCTACCGGGACGACCTGCTTGCATTTTTCGAATTTTTGCAGGCCCAGTACGGACCGGTAAGCCAACTGGCTGCCATTGACCACAACCAGGTACGCAGCTGGCTCGCCTCTCTCAAAGAACACGAACTTTCCTCCCGGTCCATTAACCGGAAAATTTCCTCGCTCAAGTCCTTTTTCAAATTCCATCTCCGCCAGGGGAACCTGCCGCAATCCCCCATGGGAAAGATTATTTCGCCCAAGGTGTCGCGGCGGCTGCCGGTTTTTGTCAGCGAGGAAGCGGCCCGGGAACTGATTGCCGGCCTGGACCGGAATACCGAGGACTGGAAATCCCTGAATAGGGCCATGCTGGTATACCTTTTTTATGCTACCGGCATGCGCCTCAGTGAACTGATCCAGCTGCGGGAAAGCCAAGTAGATGCCTCCAGGTTGCAAATCAAAGTCCTGGGAAAAGGGAACAAGGAACGGATCATTCCGGTTAATGCCGGGATCCTGGAGGCCATCGAGGCCTACCGGACCCAGAAACGGCGGGTGTTCGGCACGACCGCAGACACCCTGCTGGTAACGGAAAAAGGCCGGAAGCTCTACCCCAAATATGCCTACCTGCTGGTGCGCAGTGCATTACAGGAGGTCAAAACCCTTACCCAGAAGAGCCCCCACATCCTTCGGCATACCTTTGCCACCCACCTGTCCAGCCATGGGGCCGACCTCAATGCGATCAAGGAACTGCTGGGCCACAGCAGCCTGGCGGCTACGCAGGTCTACACACATACCAGCATCGAGAAACTGAAGGAAATCCACCGGAAAGCCCACCCGGGCGGCTAAGAAAATCCCGGTCATCCGCTCCCGAATTTTAGCAGTTTTTATTTGGAAAAGCAGGGTCGGTGCAGTAACTTCATTACTCACCAAAATCAGTACATTATGTAAGAAAAACCATCCCTTTTACCCAGTTCTTTACATATTGTTTCACAGTTTAAAATCGCGATTGTTATGAACGTAAACATTCAGACTGTTCGTTTTGATGCGGACGCCAAGCTGGTCAACTATATCCAGCAGAAAGTGCAAAAACTGAATACCTTCCACGACCGCATCCTTAAAGTAGATGTGTTTCTGAAACTCGACAATGTGGTTCATACGATAAAGGACAAAATCGCAGAGATCAGAGTACACGTACCCCGGCATCAATTTTTTGTAAAAACCACCAGCAAATCCTTTGAGGGATCATTCGACGATGCACTTGAATCCCTCATCGCGCAAATCAAACGGAAAAAAGAAAAGCAGGCTGCCTAGCCCTGCTCCATCATAGTAAAAAGACCTGCCGGCCGGCAGGTCTTTTTTGTTTCTGATTTTCAGCAGAAAAAATTGGATAAAATATTTTTCAATTGACAAATTCCTTTACCTTTGCCTTCCCAAAATTTTGGGGGTGATTTTTCGTTGCCTGCCGCAACCGGCCGCGGTGGCAGACTAAAAGATCTTTCAAGGACCGCCACTTTAGCTCAGCCGGTAGAGCAACTGATTTGTAATCAGTAGGTCGTTGGTTCGATTCCGACAAGTGGCTCAGGGATTGACAATATATCAGGGCAAGTAGCCAAGTGGCCAACGGCAACAGACTGTAAATCTGTCCTCTTCGGAGTTCGGTGGTTCGAATCCATCCTTGCCCACCCAAGTTCTTTTAACATACGCGGGAGTAGCTCATTTGGTAGAGCGATAGCCTTCCAAGCTATAGGTGGCGAGTTCGAGCCTCGTCTCCCGCTCACAGGGCTTAGTCAGCAAAGTCAATGAACCGGATTCCAGGCGAATCGGGCGGCATTGGCCCACTAACTTCAATGACTAACATAAGCCGTTGTAGCTCAGTGGTAGAGCACTTCCTTGGTAAGGAAGAGGTCGTGAGTTCAATTCTCATCAACGGCTCCATTTGGAACAGGCTGGGCTGGCTGGGAAGGGAAGATTCCAGGTATGTAACAGGACCGGAGCGGATCCGGGAATGCCTACATAAATTAGAAAACAATAATTGCAAAACCGCAACTAAAAACCGATAACAATGTCAAAAGAGACCTTTAAGAGGGACAAACCCCACGTTAACGTAGGTACCATCGGCCATATTGACCACGGTAAAACTACTTTGACTGCCGCTATCACTACCATTCTGGCCAAGAAGGGTATGGCAGAAGCTAAGAAGTATGATGAAATCGACGCCGCTCCCGAAGAAAAAGAGCGCGGTATCACCATCAATACGGCGCACGTAGAATACCAGACAGCCTCTCGTCACTATGCGCACGTGGATTGTCCTGGTCACGCTGACTACGTGAAGAACATGATTACCGGTGCTGCCCAGATGGACGGCGCGATCTTGGTGGTTGCTGCCACTGACGGTCCGATGCCCCAGACCAAGGAGCACATCCTGCTGGCCCGCCAGGTAGGCGTTCCCCGCATGGTGGTATTCATGAACAAGGTGGACCTGGTGGACGACCCGGAACTGCTGGAGCTGGTTGAGATGGAAATCCGCGACCTGCTTACCTTCTACGGTTTCGATGGCGATAACACCCCCATCATTAAAGGCTCTGCGACCGGCGCACTGGCCGGCGAAGAAAAGTGGGTAAAGGCTGTGGAAGAACTCATGGATGCGGTTGACAGCTATATTCCGCTGCCTCCCCGTCCGGTTGACCAGCCCTTCCTGATGTCGGTTGAAGACGTGTTCTCCATCACGGGTCGCGGTACCGTGGCTACCGGCCGTATCGAGCGGGGCCGTGTCAAAGTGGGTGAACCTGTTGAGATTGTCGGTTTGATTCCCCAGCCGCTGACCTCCACCGTTACCGGTGTGGAAATGTTCCGCAAGCTCCTCGATGAAGGGGAAGCTGGCGACAACGCCGGTCTGCTGCTGCGCGGTATTGAAAAGAAGGATATCCGCCGCGGTATGGTAATCTGCAAGCCCGGTTCCATCACGCCCCACACGGATTTCAAGGGCGAAGTATACGTACTGAGCAAGGAAGAAGGTGGCCGTCACACGCCGTTCTTCAATAAGTACCGTCCCCAGTTTTACTTCCGTACTACGGACGTAACCGGTGAAGTGGAACTGCCGGCCGGCACGGAGATGGTGATGCCTGGCGATAACACCGCCCTGACGGTTCGCCTGATCGCGCCCATCGCCATGGAAAAAGGTCTTAAGTTCGCTATCCGCGAGGGTGGTCGCACCGTAGGTGCCGGCCAGGTGACTGAAATCCTCAAATAAGGCCCCCCAGCTTCCGGGTAACCGGGGGAGTATGGAAGCACTCGTATATTTGCAAAGTACTTGGGCTGAAAAGTTCAGGTACTTTGTTTCTTTAGGAAATTTTCCCCGCTCCGGACCGGAGAGGGAAATACGGGCATAGTTCAATGGTAGAATAGCGGTCTCCAAAACCGTTGATCTTGGTTCGAATCCAGGTGCCCGTGCCGGTTAAATAAGAAACAGGCCGGCCTCGCAGGGATCCCGGGTAATGCCGGGTCAGGCAGATCGGCCCAACCCAATCAAATAGTGCCATGAATAAAATTGTTCATTATTTCAAGGATTCCTATAAGGAATTGATGGAAAAGGTGACCTGGCCGACCTGGGCGCAGCTCCAGCAGTCGACCATGATCGTACTGGCCGCCACGCTGCTGACCACCGCCCTGGTAGGGGTGATGGACCTGGCAGCCAGCAACGTTTTAAAATTTGTTTATAAACTCTTCTAAGGCATGGATACGACAACCAACCAAGAAACGCGCAAGGAGCAGGATACCAAATGGTACGTGCTTCGGGTGGTGAGCGGCAAGGAAAAGAAGGTGAAGGAGTACCTGGATAAGGAGATTCAGCGCGGAGGCTGGGGTGAAATCGTCAAGCAGGTCTTCCTGCCCGTGGAGAAGGTATACAAGGTGCAGAATGGCAAAAAGGTGGTCCGGGAGCGCAACTATTACCCGGGGTATGTGATGATCGAGATCCTCGAAGGCAAGCTGGGCGACGACCTGCGGGAAACCATCAAGAATACCACCAATGTCATTCATTTCCTGGGCAAGGAAAACCCGGTTGCCCTGCGGAAGGCTGAGGTGAACAAGATGCTTGGCAAGATGGATGAAATGGCTGAAGCGGGTGGCGTGAGCATGATCGAGCCCTTCATTGTCGGGGAAACGATCAAGATCATCGAAGGCCCATTCAATGATTTTAACGGGGTCATCGAGGAGGTGAACGACGAAAAGAAGAAACTGAAGGTGACCGTCAAGATATTCGGACGCTCTACGCCGGTGGAACTTAATTATATGCAGGTGGAGAAGATCAGCTGACCGAGGCGGAATTTCCCCGGGTCTGAACGCATGGGTCCTGCCGGATGGCAGGACTTTTTTTTTCGCTGACGGAGCCTCCGGGCCCGGATACCGGATCCCAGGTCCCCGCGGGCCAACCCCACCTGGGCCGGCAGAAGAATTTTGGCAAAAAACTGCCAAATTACCGGTTCAATGTGTACCTTTGCTGCCCCATTAGTTCTTTTGATCTCCCAACCTGTTGGGATTAAGGAATTTGGGAGACCGAGTACCCGCGGGGAAAGGTCGCTAGAACCAATAAATTAGTAAACATGGCAAAAGAAATCACTGGCTTCGTGAAGCTGCAGTGCAAGGGTGGCCAGGCCAACCCGGCACCTCCGATCGGTCCTGCCCTGGGTTCCAAGGGTATCAACATCATGGAATTCTGTAAGCAGTTCAATGCCCGCACGCAGGACAAAATGGGCAAAGTACTTCCCGTTCTCATTACCGTTTATTCTGACAAGAGTTTTGATTTTATCATCAAAACCCCGCCTGCTGCCGTTCAGCTGATGGAAGCAGCCAAAATTCAAAGTGGTTCCAAGGAAAGCAACCGCAACAAAGTCGGCAAAGTGACCTGGACGCAGGTTGAGGCCATCGCCAAGGACAAAATGCCCGACCTGAATTGCTTCACCGTCGAAAGCGCCATGAAAATGATCGCCGGTACGGCCCGTAGCATGGGTTTGACTGTTGAAGGGAAAGCTCCCTGGGAAAATTAACCATTGACCTTTAAAACGCATTAAAATGGCATCCATCAGTAAGAAAAGAAAAACGGCTGAAGCGAAAGTAGATACGAACAAGGCCTATTCCCTCAAGGAGGCGTCCTCCCTGGTCAAGCAGGTAACTACCTGCAAGTTCGACGCCTCGGTTGACCTGCATGTCCGCCTGGGCGTGGATCCCAAGAAGGCCGACCAGGCCATCCGCGGTACGGTAACCCTGCCCCATGGTACCGGTAAGACCAAGCGTGTGCTGGTCCTGTGCACCCCGGATAAGGAAGCCGAAGCCAAGGCAGCCGGAGCCGACTTTGTGGGTCTGGATGAATTTATTCAGAAAATCGAGGGCGGCTGGGTTGACGTCGATGTGATCGTCGCTACCCCCTCCGTCATGCCCAAGATTGGTAAACTGGGTAAGGTACTGGGTCCCCGGAACCTGATGCCCAACCCCAAGACCGGTACCGTCAGCAATGACGTAGCGGCAGCCGTGAATGAAGTCAAAGGCGGCAAGATTGCCTTTAAGGTGGACAAGGCGGGTATCATCCACGCCTCCATCGGGCGGGTAAGCTTCACGCCTGAAAAGATCGCCGAAAACAGCCAGGAGCTCCTCAATGCCATAATCAAGGCCAAGCCTTCCTCCGCCAAGGGTACCTACCTGAAGGGAGTCAGCATGGCCAGCACCATGAGCCCGGGCATTTCCATTGACACCAAAGGCTTTGTTCACTAATTACCATTTGCTAAACGATCTTCAGCCTGCGGGAGGAAGATACAAACGATAAGTCATGACAAAAGATCAAAAGAATGAAGTGATTGAGTTGCTGAAAACCAAGTTTTCTCAATACAACAACTTCTACGTAACCGATACCGAATCCCTGACGGTGGAGCAGGTGGGTAAACTGCGCCGCGCCTGTTTCGACAAGCAGGTCGAAATGAAAGTGGCCAAGAACACCCTGATCAGGAAGGCCCTGGAGTCCCTGGATTCCGAGCGGTATGCCGGTGTCTTTGATGCCCTCCATAATGTAACCGCCCTGATGTTCTCCGAAAACCCGAAGGACCCCGCATTGATCATCAGCTCATTCCGCAAGGAAAGCAACGGGGAAAAGCCGGTCCTGAAGGCCGCCTTCATCAACGGAGACGTATACAGCGGGGATAACCAGCTGAAGACCCTCACGCAGATCAAGACCAAGAACGAACTGATCGGGGAAGTGATCGGGCTGCTGCAGTCCCCCGCCAAGCGCGTGCTGGCTGCCCTGCTGCACCACCACGAGAAGCAGGCGGAAGGCGCCGCTGCGGCCGAATGAACGGTTCATTAAAAAGCTTACATAACCTGGCCGGAGGGTAACCGCAAGGCCTATTTATTCATCCTTCCGCCGGAGCAAAAGCTGTGAAGGCGGTTTTTAAAAACAACACTTATGGCAGACGTAAAACAATTGGCAGAACAACTGGTAGGCCTGACTGTAAAAGAAGTACAGGAGCTGGCCGATTTCCTGAAATCTGAATACGGCATCGAACCCGCGGCAGCAGCCGTGGTGGTAGCCGGTGGCGGCGAAGGCGGCGGTGCCGCAGCGGTCGAAGAAAAGACGGCATTCAATGTCATCCTGAAGAGCGGTGGTGCTTCCAAGCTGAACGTCGTGAAGGTCGTCAAGGACCTGACCGGCCTGGGCCTCAAGGAAGCCAAGGAACTGGTGGATGGCGCTCCCAAGGCGGTAAAGGAAGGTGTTTCCAAGGCAGAAGCCGAGGAGATCGCCAACAAGCTGAAGGAAGCCGGTGCCGACGTGGAAATCGCCTAAGCGATCCGAGCGGTTTGTCAAGGTCCTTCCCGGGGTTCCGGGAAGGACCTTTGGCATTTAATAAGGGTACCCGGACGGGATCCTTTCCGGGCTGAATCCGAGGCAGGAACCGGCCGGCGCGGGGCGCCGGGGCAATTTATGGCTTAATCTTTGTTGGCAAAGAATTCTTGTTCATAAGCGATAATTTCTTACCTTTGCCATCCTTTGAATCTTGGCCAAATACATTTTGACGTCACAAATCATGATTAAATAGTTGATTTTCAGCGACTTTTTTTCTTTTCAGAAAGAGGGTCGCTGAGTGATTTTTGCGTTATTGACTCTTTAAAACCGGTTTTATCGCATATGTCTTCAACTAAATTGAACCACAGGATTGATTTCGGTAAAATCAAACACCTGGCTGAAGCACCTGATCTTCTGGATATCCAGATCCAATCTTTCCGGGAATTTTTCCAGCTCGAAACGACCCCCGACAAACGCAACATTGAAGGTTTGTTCAAGGTGTTCAAGGAAAACTTTCCCATTACGGATACCCGGAACATCTTCGTGCTCGAGTTCCTGGATTACTTCATCGATCCGCCAAGATACACGATCGAGGAGTGTATGGAACGGGGTCTGACCTATGCGGTTCCCCTCAAGGCAAAACTCCGCCTGAGCTGTAATGACGAAGAGCACGTAGACTTCCAGACCATCGTACAGGATGTGTTCCTGGGCAATATTCCCTATATGACTCCCCGGGGTACCTTTGTGATCAACGGGGCGGAACGTGTGGTGGTTTCCCAGCTGCATCGCTCCCCGGGCGTATTCTTCGGCCAGTCCATTCACCCCAACGGCACCAAAATTTATTCCGCCCGGGTCATTCCCTTCAAGGGAGCCTGGATGGAATTTGCGACGGACATCAACAACGTGATGTACGCCTATATTGACCGCAAGAAGAAATTCCCGGTCACGACCCTGCTTCGTTCCATCGGCTACGAGACGGACAAGGATATCCTGGAACTCTTCGGCATGGCTGACGAGGTCCCGGCCGATAAGAAGCACCTGCAGAAATACGTAGGCCGCCGCCTGGCCGCCCGGGTGCTGCGCAGCTGGGTGGAAGACTTCGTCGACGAGGATACCGGCGAGGTGGTTTCCATCGAACGCAATGAGATCGTACTGGAACGCGATTCCATCCTGGATGAGCAGGCCATTGACATGATCGTGGAGATGGACGTGAAAAGCGTGTTTATCCAGAAGGAAGACGTCGGCGGCGACTATGCCATCATCTACAATACCCTGAACAAGGATACCTCCAACAGTGAGCTGGAAGCCGTTCAGCACATCTACCGCCAGCTGCGCGGGGCGGATGCGCCGGATAATGAAACCGCCCGCGGGATCATCGACAAGCTTTTCTTCAGCGACAAGCGCTATGACCTGGGCGAGGTAGGCCGCTACAAGATCAACCGGAAACTGAACCTCGAAGCTCCGCTTGACCAGAAGACCCTGACCAAGGAAGACATCATTGAAATCATCAAATACCTGGTACGCCTGACCAACGGCAAAGCCGAGATCGACGATATCGATCACCTGAGCAACCGCCGCGTGCGTACCGTGGGCGAGCAGTTGTACGCCCAGTTCGGCGTAGGCCTTGCCCGGATGGCCAGGACGATCCGCGAACGCATGAACGTCCGGGACAACGAAGTGTTTACCCCGGTCGACCTGATCAATGCCCGGACGCTTTCCTCGGTCATCAACTCCTTTTTCGGAACCTCCCAGCTTTCCCAGTTCCTGGACCAGACCAACCCGCTTTCGGAGATCACCCACAAGCGGCGTATTTCGGCCCTCGGGCCGGGCGGTCTCAGCCGGGAGCGGGCCGGGTTCGAAGTGCGCGACGTGCACTACTCCCACTACGGGCGCCTGTGTACGATCGAGACGCCGGAAGGTCCGAACATCGGGCTGATCTCGACGCTCTGCGTACACGCCAAGATCACCGAGATGGGATTCATCGAGACTCCCTACCGCAAGGTGGAGAACGGCAAGGTGAACATGCGGCAGCTTACTTACCTGAGCGCCGAAGAGGAAGATACGGCCAAGATCGCCCAGGCCAACTCACCGCTCGACGATACCGGTCACTTCGTGGAGGACAAGGTTGTCAGCCGCGAAACCGGTGATTTCCCCATCCTGGACCGCCAGGAGGTGGAGTTCATGGACGTGGCTCCCAACCAGATTGTGGGGCTGAGCGCCTCGCTGATCCCCTTCCTGGAGCACGATGACGCCAACCGCGCCCTGATGGGATCCAACATGCAGCGCCAGGCGGTGCCCCTGATCCGGCCGGACGTGCCGACGGTCGGCACGGGCCTGGAAGGCAAGGCCGCCCGGGATGCGCGGATCCAGATCCACGCAGAAGGCGACGGCGTGGTGGAATTTGTGGATGCCAATGAGATCCACGTACGGTACAACCGCAGCGATGCCCAGAAAATGGTCAGCTTTGAAGATGACCTGAAAATATATAAGCTCACCAAATTCATCCGGACCAACCAGGAGACCTCCATCAACCTGAAGCCGGCCGTGAAGAAGGGACAGCATGTGAAGGAAGGGGATTTCCTGACGGAAGGATACGCTACCCGGAACGGGGAACTGGCCCTGGGTAAGAACCTGAAAGTGGCCTTCATGCCCTGGAAAGGATACAACTTCGAGGACGCCATCGTAATCAGCGAACGCGTCGTCAAGGAAGACCTCTTTACGTCCGTGCATATCTCCGAGTACGAACTGGAAGTGCGCGATACCAAACTGGGTGAGGAAGAGCTGACCCCGGATATTCCCAACGTATCGGAGGAAGCCACCAAGGACCTGGACGAGTACGGAATTATCCGCATCGGGGCCCAGATCAAGGAAGGCGATATCCTGATCGGCAAAATCACCCCCAAGGGGGAAAGTGATCCCACGCCGGAGGAAAAACTGCTCCGGGCCATCTTCGGCGACAAGGCCGGGGATGCCAAGGATGCTTCCCTCAAGGCGCCCAACGGGGTGGAGGGAGTTGTAATCGGCAAGAAGCTTTTCCAGCGTGCCAAGAAGGACAAGAATGCGAAGGTGCGTGAGAAGGCCTCCCTGGAAAAGCTTGAGAAAATCCATGAGAAGAACGAGGCGGACCTGCTGGAAGTGCTGCTGGAGAAACTGACCACCCTGCTGAAAGACCATGTTTCGGCCGGCGTGTCCAATAATTTCGGCGAAGTGCAGATCGGCAAGGGCGCTAAATTCACCGCCAAGAACCTGGCTGGCCTGGATTACCAGAATATCAATCCGCTGGGATGGACCGGGGACAAGAAGACCGACGACCTGATCAACACCCTGCTGCATAACTACAATATCAAGTACAACGAGGAACTGGGCCGCTACAAGCGGGAGAAGTTCAATATATCCATCGGGGATGAACTTCCTGCCGGTGTGCTGAAGCTGGCCAAGGTATACCTGGCTGTGAAGCGGAAGCTGAAGGTCGGGGACAAGATGGCCGGCCGCCACGGAAACAAGGGCATTGTGGCCAAGATTGTCCGGGCGGAAGATATGCCCTTCCTGGAAGACGGTACCCCGGTTGACATCGTCCTTAACCCCCTGGGGGTTCCCAGCCGGATGAACCTCGGCCAGATCTATGAGACGGTGCTGGGATGGGCCGGTGAAAAGCTGGGCATCAAGTTCGCCACCCCGATTTTTGACGGGGCCACTACCGAGGAAATTGCCGCCTACTGTGAAAAGGCCGGTATCCCCCGGTTCGGGCACACCTATCTCTATGACGGGGAGACCGGCGAACGGTTCCACCAGCGTGCCACGGTGGGGGTGATCTATATGATCAAACTGCATCACATGGTCGACGACAAGATGCACGCCCGGAGCATCGGGCCGTACAGCCTCATTACCCAGCAACCCCTGGGTGGTAAGGCCCAGTTCGGAGGCCAGCGTTTCGGGGAAATGGAGGTGTGGGCCCTGGAAGCCTATGGTGCCTCCAACATCCTGCAGGAACTGCTCACGATCAAGTCGGACGATATCATCGGCCGGGCCAAGACCTACGAGAGCATTGTCAAGGGTGACAATATTCCGCGGGCCGGCATCCCCGAGTCGTTCAACGTACTCGTGCATGAACTGCGCGGTCTCGGCCTGGATCTGAAGTTCGAATAACCCGGCGCCGGCAGCCTGCCGGTCCGCCAGCGCTCTTTGCATTGCCGCGGTGGCGGAAGGGTTCTGCCGAAGAAGCCCCCCGCTCGCGGGAGTTCACGAAAAATCAAACGCCTCCCTTTCCGGCCCGGAAAGCCGGGTCGGAAAGAGAAGGCAAAAGACAAATACGTAACGTACTATGGCTATCAAAAAAGAAAATCGTCCCAAAGCCGCGTTTTCCAAAATCACCATCGGTCTGGCTTCGCCGGATAATATCCTGGAAAGAAGCTATGGTGAGGTGTTAAAGCCGGAGACCATCAACTACCGTACGTACAAGCCCGAGCGGGACGGCCTTTTCTGTGAGCGTATTTTCGGCCCCGTAAAGGACTATGAATGCGCCTGCGGAAAATACAAGCGCATCCGCTACAAGGGCATCGTCTGCGATCGCTGCGGGGTGGAAGTCACCGAAAAGAAGGTCCGCCGCGAACGGATGGGCCATATCAAACTGGTAGTCCCCGTCGTGCACATCTGGTACTTCAAATCCCTTCCCAATAAAATCGGATACCTGCTGGGGGTAAGCTCCAAGAAGCTGGAGAGCATCGTTTATTATGAGCGTTACGTGGTCATCCAGCCTGGTCTGCGCGCAGACAAGGGACAGAATGCCGGGGACCTGCTGACGGAGGAGGAATACCTGGAGATCCTGGACACCCTGCCCAAGGATAACCAATACCTGCCGGATGAGGATCCCAACAAGTTCATTGCCAAGATGGGCGCGGAGGCCGTGCATGATATGCTGGCCCGGATCGACCTGGATCAACTGTCTTTTGACCTGCGCAACGCCGCCGCCACGGAAACCTCCCAGCAAAGAAAGGCCGATGCCCTGAAGCGGCTGAGCGTGGTGGAAGCCTTCCGCGACGCCAATACCCGTATTACCAACCGTCCCGAGTGGATGGTTATGCAATATATCCCGGTCATTCCGCCGGAACTCCGTCCCCTGGTACCCCTGGACGGCGGACGCTTTGCCTCCTCCGACCTGAACGACCTGTACCGCCGGGTGATTATCCGCAACAACCGCCTGAAGCGCCTGCTGGAGATCAAGGCCCCCGAGGTCATCCTGCGTAACGAGAAGCGTATGCTGCAGGAGGCCGTCGACAGCCTGTTTGATAATTCCCGCAAGTCCAACGCCGTCAAGGCGGAGGGCGGAAGGGCCCTGAAGTCGCTGAGCGATGTGCTGAAGGGCAAGCAGGGACGTTTCCGCCAGAACCTGCTCGGTAAGCGGGTAGACTACTCCGGCCGTTCCGTCATCGTGGTGGGTCCGGAGCTGAAACTGCACGAATGCGGTCTTCCCAAGGACATGGCCGCCGAGCTGTTCAAGCCCTTCATTATCCGCAAGCTTATCGAGCGCGGCATCGTGAAGACCGTGAAATCGGCCCGCAAACTGGTGGACAAGAAGGAAGCCGTGGTCTGGGATATCCTGGAAAACATCCTGAAGGGCCACCCGGTCATGCTGAACCGCGCCCCGACGCTGCACCGCCTGTCCATCCAGGCCTTCCAGCCCAAACTGATCGAAGGGAAGGCCATCCAGCTGCACCCCCTGGTCTGTACGGCCTTTAACGCAGACTTCGACGGTGACCAGATGGCTGTGCACGTCCCGCTGAGCAATGCCGCGATCCTCGAGGCCCAGCTCCTGATGCTGGCCTCCCATAACATCCTGAACCCGCAGAATGGCCAGCCCATTACCCTGCCTTCGCAGGACATGGTGTTGGGCCTGTACTATATTTCCAAGGGCAAGAAGACCACGCCGACCGAGAAGGTCAAGGGAGAAGGCATGGTGTTCTACAGCGCCGAGGAAGTGATCATTGCCTACAACGAAGGCAAAGTGGACCTGCACGCCTTTATCAAGGTGAAGGCCAACATCCGCAACCGCGACGGGCTGCTGGAGCACAAACTCATCGAGACCACGGTGGGCCGCGTGATCTTCAACCAGTTCGTACCGGTCGAAGTGGGATTTGTGAATGCCCTGCTGACCAAGAAGAACCTGCGGGAAATCATCGGGGATATCATCGAGATCACCAACGTACCCAAGACCGCCAAGTTCCTGGACGATATCAAGCAGCTTGGATTCCGCATGGCATTCCAGGGTGGGCTGTCCTTCAATATCAATGACCTCATCATCCCGGAAATCAAGGAGGAACTGCTGGATAATGCAAAGGCCGAAGTGGACGAGGTCTGGGAGAACTATAATATGGGTCTGATCACCAACAACGAGCGGTACAACCAGATCGTGGATATCTGGAGCCGGGTCGATACGCGGATCACCGAGACCCTGATCCGTGAGCTGAGCAGCGACAAGCAGGGCTTCAACTCTGTGTACATGATGCTTGACTCCGGAGCCCGGGGATCCAAGCAGCAGATCAAGCAGCTGGCCGGTATGCGCGGCCTGATGGCCAAGCCCCGGAAATCCGGCTCCACCGGTTCGGAGATCATCGAAAACCCGATCCTCTCCAACTTCAAGGGCGGTCTGAACGTATTGGATTACTTCATCTCCACGCACGGTGCCCGGAAAGGTCTGGCCGATACGGCCCTTAAAACGGCCGATGCCGGTTACCTGACCCGCCGTCTGGTGGATGTGGCCCAGGATGTCGTCATTACGGAAGAGGATTGCGGAACCCTTCGCGGCATCGCGACCTCCGCGCTGAAGGATAACGAGGACATTATTGAACCGCTGAGCGACCGTATCGAAGGACGCACCTCCCTGCACGACGTATACAATCCCCAGACCGAGGAACTGATCGTTTCCGCCGGGGAGGAAATCACTGCTTCCCTCGCCAAGCGGATCGAGGAAGCCGGCATTGAAACGGTGGAAATCCGTTCCGTGCTGACCTGCGAAAGCAAACGCGGGGTGTGCGTGAAGTGCTACGGCAAAAACCTGGCCTCCGGGGCCCTGGCCCAGATGGGGGATGCCGTCGGTATCATCGCGGCCCAGTCCATCGGGGAACCCGGTACCCAGCTGACCCTGCGTACCTTCCACGTGGGTGGTGTGGCCGGTTCGGCTGCGGTCGAATCCACGCTGACCGCCAAGTTTGACGGTACCATCCAGTTTGACGGGTTGCGTACCGTAACCACGGAAAACAACGAAGGAAACAAGATCCAGGTGGTCATCGGCCGTACCGGCGAGGTCCGGATCATCGATGCCAAGAACGACCGCCTGCTGATCTCCAATAATATTCCCTACGGCGCCACGCTGGCTGTCAAGGATGGCCAGAAGGTCAGCAAGGGAGACGTGATCTGTACCTGGGATCCGTTCAACAACGTGATCGTGGCCGAGATCAACGGTACCCTGAAGTTCGAGAACGTCATTGAAGGCGTCACCTTCCGGGAGGAAGCCGACGAACAGACCGGCCACCGCGAGAAGGTGGTGATCGAAACCCGGGATAAGACCAAGATCCCCTCGATCATCGTGGAGGGCAAGGAAAGCAAATCGTACAACCTGCCGACGGGCAGCCATATCATGCTGGACGAGGGCGATGATGTCCGCGCCGGCCAGGTGCTGGTGAAGATCCCCCGCGTGCTCGGCAAACTGCGGGATATCACCGGGGGTCTGCCGCGCGTTACGGAACTGTTCGAGGCCCGTAACCCGGGTAACCCGGCCATCGTGTCGGAAATCGACGGCGTGGTGACCATGGGTGCGGTAAAACGCGGTAACCGGGAGATCATCATCGAAGCCAAGGATGGCGTGCAGAAAAAATACCTGGTGCCGCTGACCCGCCAGATCCTGGCGCAGGATGGCGACTTCATCAAGGCGGGTTCCCCGCTGAGCGATGGACAGGTAGCCCCCGTGGACATCCTGGCCATCAAGGGTCCCTTTGCTGTTCAGGAATACGTGGTCAATGAGATCCAGGAAGTATACCGCCTGCAGGGCGTGAAGATCAACGACAAGCATATTGAAGTGATCGTTCGCCAGATGATGCGCAAGGTCAGCATCGTGGATCCGGGTGACACCAAATTCCTCGAAGAGGACCTGGTCGACAAGTTCGAATTCGTGGATGAAAACGACTACGTGTTCGATAAGAAGGTGGTTACCGATCCGGGTGAGTCAACCAAGCTGCGTGCCGGCCAGATCATCAGTCTGCGCGAGCTGCGGGAAGAGAACTCTGTCCTGCGCCGCAATGACAAGAAACTGGTGGAGTACCGCGATGCCCGTCCCGCCACCTCGGCGCCGACCCTGCTGGGGATTACCAAGGCCTCCCTGGGTGTGCAAAGCTGGATTTCGGCGGCTTCGTTCCAGGAGACCACCAAGGTGCTTTCCTCGGCAGCGATCCAGGGCAAGACCGACGACATGCTGGGTCTGAAGGAAAACGTGATCACGGGTCACCCGATCCCGGCCGGTACCGGGCTGCGTGATTTCGAAAATATGATTGTCGGCAGCAAGGAAGAATACGAGCTGTTGCAAACCACCCGCGAAGTGCTGGCCTTTGACGAAGAGGAATAAGCCTTCGGGTAGGCATAACGGAACGGAGGAGCAGGTCAGCCTGCTCCTTTTTTTATTGGGTGGCCGGGTTCGTTTGAGCCGGGAAGTTAACAGATTCCTAAAGTGGGGTAATCCTTATATTTGCCCGCCTATTCCTCATTATTTTGCAAAAAACCATTCGAAATGAAAAATGCGTTGCTGATACTGAATGTGTTATTGCTGGTTGCGGTTGTATATCTTTTCTTTAAGACGAGTCACAAGAGCGAGGCTTCCGCATCCTCCGGTGGTAGCACGGCCAGTATGCCGCACGCGGCGCCGGGGCAGGGGTTCCGGATTGCCTATTTTGAAATGGATTCCATTGAGAACAACTGCGAAATGGTTCGTGATGTCAAAAGTGAACTCAACAAGAAGGAAGAAATCAGCATGACGGAACTGGCCCGCATGGACCAGCAGATCCGGGACAAGGCCTCCGAATACCAGGGCAAGGCCAGTACCATGACCCAGGCGCAGGGTGAAATGGCGCAGCAGGACCTGATGCAGCGGCAGCAGAAAATGCAGAGCCGTAAGCAGGAGCTGGACCAGGAATACCAGAGCCTCTACATGCGTCTGAATACCGACATGAAAAAGAAGATCGAGGCCTTCCTGAAGGAATATAACCGCAACGGCACCTACGCCTATATATTCGCCTACGACAACGGCCTGTTTTTTTACCAGGACAGTGCCTATAACATCACCGGGGATGTGGTGAAGGGGCTCAACGAAATGTATAAAAAGCAGAAAAAAAACTGACGGATTTTTTCCATCCGGGAAAGCGCCCAGCTCTGCAGGGCGCTTTTTCTTTTACGGTCTGGCGCAAATGGACTGAATTACTTATCTTGAAAAATTAAACAGTTGCTATGACCGGGGAACAGACCTCATTCCGGCAATCGCTGGGCCTGGTGGATGCCACGATGATCGTTGCCGGCTCTATGATCGGTTCGGGTATTTTTATCGTCAGCACGGACATTACGCGCCATGTCGGGAGCGCCGGCTGGCTGGTCGCCGTATGGCTGATCACGGGCTTCATGACGATTACCGCGGCCGTCAGCTATGGCGAGCTCAGCGGGATGTTTCCCCGGGCCGGTGGCCAGTACGTGTACCTGAAGGAAGCCTACAACCCCCTGGTGGGGTTTTTGTATGGCTGGAGTTTTTTCTCCGTCATCCAGACCGCCACCATCGCTGCCGTGGGGGTGGCCTTCAGCCGGTATACGGCCTACCTGGTTCCCCAGGTCGGGGAGAATCATGTCCTGCTGGACCTGTTCGGCCTGAAGATCTCCGCGGCCCAGCTATTGTCCATCGCCGTCATCTGCTTTTTGACCTGGACCAACTCCCGGGGTATCCAGGGAGGCAAAATCGTGCAGACCACGTTTACGACCACCAAACTCCTGTCCTTGTTTGGTCTCATCGCCCTGGGCTTTTTACTGGCCGGCCACAGTTTCTGGAGCGAAAACTGGCAGACCGGGTTTCATGCGATGCAGCTGGGCAAGGATGGCGCCGGCCAGTTCATCCCCCACGGGGCCTGGCATCCGATCAGCGGCACCGTGCTGATCGGAGCCGTCGCCGCGGCCATGGTGGGTTCCATATTCAGCAGCGACGCCTGGAACAATGTGACCTTTATTGCCGGGGAGATCAAGAATCCCCAGCGCAATATCGGCCTGAGCCTGTTCCTGGGCACCCTGATCGTCACCCTCATTTACGTCACGGCCAACCTGATGTACCTCTACGTGCTGCCGCTTGACCAGATCGCCTTCCCGGAAGGGGAACGAGTGGCCGTAGCGGCTTCCAACGCGCTGTTTGGCCCCCACGGCTCCATCGTCATCGCCGTCATGATCATGATTTCCACCTTCGGGTGCAATAATGGCCTGATCCTGGCCGGCGCCCGCGTTTATTATACCATGGCCCAGGACGGCCTGTTTTTCCGGCAGGCCGGCACCCTGAACCGCAAGGCCGTCCCCCAGTGGGCACTCTGGGCACAGGCGGTGGTTGCCTCCGTGCTCTGCCTGAGCGGGGGATATAATGACCTGCTGGATATGATTTCCTTTGTGGTGGTCGTTTTCTACGTTCTGACCATCCTGGGGATTTTCATCCTGCGGCGCACGCGCCCCGGCGCCCCGCGGCCTTACCGGGCCTTCGGATACCCCGTGCTGCCGGCCATTTACATCCTGCTGGGCCTGACCTTCTGCGTGTTCCTGCTGCTGTTCAAGCCTTCCTATACCCTTAAGGGCCTGGGGATCGTGCTGGCCGGCATCCCCCTGTATTTCCTGGCGCTGGCCACCCAAAAAAAATAATTCCGACTTTTGCGCCATGCTGGACCTCAACCAAGTTTTCGCGGCCCTTTCCTCCCTGCGGGTAGGCGTAATCGGCGATGTCATGCTGGATACCTATATGTGGGGCCAGGTGGAGCGGATCTCCCCGGAGGCGCCGGTGCCTGTCGTTTCCCTGACCCGCCGGGACCACCGCATCGGGGGCGCCGGCAACGTGGCGCTGAACTGCCTTTCCCTGGGCGCCCAGGTCCATATCCTGTCCGTTACCGGCCGTGACAGCGAGGGCAGTAACCTGCGGGCCCTGTTTGATGAGAAGGGAATCCGGACCGGTTACCTGCTGGACAGCGCGGATCGCATCACCACCAACAAGACCCGTATCATCAGCCGCAACCAGCAGATGCTCAGGCTGGACGCGGAAATCACCACGGATCTGAACCCGGCCGAGGAAACCGCCCTGATGGACCGGATACGCCGCTTTATCGAAGCCGAGCACCCGGACGTGATCATTTTCGAGGATTACAACAAAGGGGTACTAACGGAGACCATTATACGTGAGACCATCCGGCTGGCCTCGGCGGCCGGCATCCTGACTGCCGTCGATCCGAAGCGCCGGCACTTTTTTACCTACCGGGGGGTGGATATTTTCAAGCCCAATCTCAAGGAGGTCAAGGAAGGTCTCAACCTGCTGGTGGACACGGTGGATAGGGAACAGCTGCAGGGCATTCACCGGGAACTGCACCGCCTGCTGCACCATGCCATCTCTTTTATAACCCTTTCCGAAAAAGGGGTCTTTTACCAGCAGGGGGACCGCTCGGCGATCATACCATCCCACCTGCGGCATATCGCCGATGTGTCGGGCGCGGGGGATACCGTCATCGCTGTGGCCTCCCTGGTCTATGCGGCGACGGGCAATGTGCACCTCATGGCCGAAATCGCCAATATCGCCGGGGGCCTGGTCTGCGAGGAGGTCGGCACGGTGGCCGTGGACAGAAACCGGCTCCGCCAGGAATGTGACCTGCTGCTCTGCTGATGCCGGGTTGGCGCACCCCCGTGGCCGGTATATACAGCATTCAAAGAATCTTTCCGCCCACCGGAATTCATTCAAACTTCCCGCAAAAAACTTGGAAAATCTTCGATACAAAACGGAGTAATTTCGGCTGCATAATCAAAGCCGGGATAGCAATCATGGCACCATTTACGCTGGCCATTCACGGAGGAGCTGGCACCATCCTCAAGGAGGACATGACGCCTGAACTGGAAGCCGCCTACCTGGACGGGTTACACACGGCACTCAATGCCGGGTTCGCCGTGCTGGAAGAAGGGGGCACCGCGGTGAACGCGGTCAAGGCGGCCCTTGTCGTGCTGGAAGACAATGTCCTTTTCAATGCCGGCCGGGGTTCGGTCTTTACCAAAAAGGGCGTCCAGGAAATGGACGCCGCCATCATGGATGGCAGGACCCTGGACGCCGGTGCGGTAACGGGGGTGCGCAACGTGCGCAACCCGATCGAGCTGGCAATGGAAGTGATGCGCAACAGCAACCATGTTTTCCTGAGCGGAAAGGGAGCCAATGACTTCGCGATCAAGCAGGGCATCAAGCTGGAACCGGATGAATACTTTTTCAGCCAGTTCCGCTATGACCAGTGGAAGGCCATCCGGGACTCGGATACCTATTCGCTGGATCATACCCACCAGCGGCTCGAAGAGCTGCTCCGGGACAAGAAATTCGGTACCGTGGGCGCGGTCGCCTGCGACCAGGACGGAAACCTGGCAGGCGCTACCAGCACCGGGGGCATGACCAATAAAAAATACGGCCGGATCGGGGACAGTCCCCTGATCGGTTGCGGCACGTATGCGAACAACCGGACCTGTGCCATCAGTTGTACGGGGCATGGCGAGATGTTCATCCGGACCGTAGCAGCCTACGATGTCAGCTGCCTGATGGAATATAAGGGGATGACGCTCGCGGAAGCCATGGACGAGGTGGTGAATAAAAAGCTCGTGGCGATCGGCGGGGAAGGGGGCATGATCGGCGTGGATGCCCGGGGAAACGCGGCCCTGCTGTTCAACAGCGCCGGCATGTATCGCGGATACCGCAACAGTCTCGGCCACAGTGAGGTGGCCATTTACCGCTAGGGCAACCCGGTCCGGTTTGTTTTTTCCATACCACATCCCGAATTTTCGGATTTTTGCGGCCAGCCAATCATGCCGGTCATGGATATGTATGCTGTCATCGTCGCCGGGGGACGCGGAACCCGGATGGGATCCCAGACCCCCAAGCAGTTCCTGCCACTGAAGGGAAGGACGGTGCTCTGGCATACCCTGCGTGCCTTTGTCGAAGCCTACCCGGCCATCCGCCTGGTGCTGGTCCTGCCGGCGGGCCTGGAGTCCCGGGGACGGGAGGTCCTGGCCGACTTCCCGGCCAGTGAGGCCCGGATTACCACCGGGGGAGAGACCCGCTTCCACTCCGTCCGGCAGGGGCTGCAGCTGGTTCCGGATAACGCCCTGGTGTTCGTGCACGATGCGGTGCGGTGCCTGGTGACGGCGGACCTGATCCGGCGCTGCGGGGATATGGCAGCCAGCCGGGGAAATGCGGTTCCGGCCATTGCCCCGGTGGATACGGTGCGTATACAGACCGATGGGAGAAACCAGCCGGCGGACCGCAACCGGGTTAGGCTGGTGCAGACCCCCCAGGCTTTCGCGGCGGGTCCGCTGCGCGCGGCCTTTGTACAACCCTACCAGGAGCGCTTTACCGATGAAGCCACCGTGCTGGAGGCCACCGGTGCCCCGATTTACCTGGTGGAGGGAGAACGGTCCAATATCAAGATCACCACCCCGATCGATCTGCTGGTAGCTGAGAAAATCCTGGAAGAGCGGGAAGCCGGCTTCGGCACGCAGCAGGCCCCGTAACGCTTGAAGCCGGGATTCTTCCCGGTCAGCTGCCCTTGATCCAGCGGACCAGGCGCGGCAGCCGGTTGCAGCGATAGAAGTAATAGGGCTGATCCACCGGGCCGAAGTTCCGCTTGAAAGCCGCGATACCGGGGATATCCGATCCTTCAAAATCCAGCAGGAGGTCCGAACCCGCGAACTCCCGTATGACCTGGTCCAGTAAGAAATGATTGGCTGCTTTTTTCCGGGCCCGCGGCCCGGTAAAGGATTCCATGAGGTAGATACGCCCACCCTTGACCAGAAACAGGGAACCGCAGAGCAATCCCTGCTCATCCTGCACACTGCGGACCCGTAGTTCACCCAGGTCTGCCGCCCGGCGGCACAGTTTCTCAAAGTTTTCGTAGTCCTTTTGCGTGACGTGCGGCACGCGCGGGCCCGTGCGGTGCCGGTAACCCTGCCAGATGAGGGCCGGGTCCGTGTCCCGGAGATAGACCAGCCGGGCGGCATGGGCATGGCGCAGGTTTTTGCGCAGGTCCCTCGTATAGCGCCCGCTGATCGTCTCATAGGGTTCCTGCAGAGGTACCAGCAGGTTAACGTGACGGGGCAGTCCATCCAGGCCGCACGCGTAGTACAGGAAGATTTCCGCGAAGCGGAACCGGCCGGGGATGGCCTCCAGAAAGGCCCGAACCAGTTCACCGCTCAGGGGCAGCCTGGAAAATACGCCGAGTTGCTGCGTGAAGGCGGGTTGATACAGATAACGGATACCCCATTTTTTTCGCCAGGGCAGGGGCATGACGGCCCGGTAGTCTCCCAGGACCAGGGCATCCCACTGACCAGCCATCAGGTCGAGGTAACTGCTGTAACCGTAAATCAGGCTATTGGAGGCAGCCTGGATGCAGGCGTCCCATTTTGCCGGGTCAAGCTGCCCGCGGGTCAGGTATTGTATCGGGGCCGGGGTGCTCATCAAAGCGACAGGTTACGGTCGATTTTGCGCAGGCTGAAACGGGCAAGGTCCATACTGAACGAAATGGTATGCCAGATACGCCCCCGGGATGGCAGTACTGTTTTGACATAATCACGGTAGACCCGGCTGTAGAATAAGGGCAGGTATATATTGACCGTTTCCTTCAGCAGGGAAACCTGGAAGCCGGCATCATAAAGGAAATGGTCCGTACCGGCGTCCTTGCTCCAGGCGCCGGCATAGGTACCGATATCGGCAAAAAGGCGCAGGGGTCCCTGCCCCGGCAGCCAGCCGAAGGGATTGAGTTTTCCGGGGAGCGTGGAGGTGAAGTTGGCCGAGACCAGCCAGTCGTCCGTCTTGCCCACCTTTTCAGAAAGCAGGTCCGTGCGGATCTTGAATCCCCCGTCGCGCATCATGATCTGCTGGCTGGGTAATCCGTCAAACTGGTTGCGCCCCAGGAAATAATCGCTGTAGGTATAATCCTCGCTACCGTTAGCCCCGGTCATGTTCAGGTGGTAGCGGTCCGTCCGGAATTCCCTGGCAGGCGTGCGGCCGCCCAGGTACATGAACTTGCCGGCAAACAGGCGCAGGCCCAGCCCACCCTGGTCGGCATAGTTGAAAAAGTAATGGCCCGTAACGGCAGCGCGGATGAAATCACGCGATTGTTCGAGTTGCAGTTCCGCCTGGTAGGGGTAAAGCGCCCGGTTGTTTTCCCAGACCAGGCGGAACTGGTTCAGGACGGTCTGCTTTCGGGTCGTCCGGTAAGTGTTACGGACCAGGGTATCTGCTCCGCTGATCAGGGTATCCCGCCCGAACTGCAGGTTGTCTTCGCCCAGCACGTAGGTCTTGAATTGCAGGAACCGGTAACGTGTGCTGCGCGGATCGGTTTCCCGCAGCGTGAGCCGCAGGCCGGGCACCACCTTGAAAAAATGAAGGAAGGTGGTATGTCCCGCCGAATCGGTAAACCGGTCATCGGCGAACCGCGAGCCGTTCAGCAACAGGGTGGCCTTGCGGAAGGCACCGGAAGGATACCAGGTATAACTCAGTTTGCCCAGGCCCGCCAGGCCGCTGGACCCGGTGGCATAAAGGGGGGCCAGTAACCACTGGAAGGCCGAAGGGGGCAGTTTATAATTGGTCACCAGGCCGCCGACCATCCAGCGGTCGTAGGCGTTATAGCCAATCAGCGGGCTCAGGGTGACCAGCTCCCGGTAGGGTGATCCGGCCCCCCGCACCAGCCGGTCCAGGTGGGTAGGCTGGAAGACAAGTCCCGTCGCGCTGCCCCGGGGCCGGCCGGAGGGGAGCAGCCCCGGCTTATCCAGCCAGGTAAATACGCTGTCCAGGTTACGGCCGGCTGCCCTTTCCATGACCATACGGAAATCGGCGGGACCGGGATGGCGGAACTGCCACCGGGTAAAATACTGCCGGATGCCCTCCTGGAATCCCTTTTCGCCGGTCACGGATTGCAGCCAGTGCATCCAGGCCGCCGTCTTGTAATAGACCACCAGCTCGTAATTGGAAGGACTGAACCGGTCGGAAGGCAGTTCGATGGGTTGATCCGTGCGGGTCACGGCCTTGGTCTGCAGCAGGAGGGATTCCGGCTGCAGGGTGTCCTGGTATTTTTCCCCGAAGTATTTCTGTTCAAAAAAGGAATTGATGCCTTCATCCATCCACGCATGGGTCCGTTCGTCGGTGGCCAGCAGGCTGTAAAACCAGTTATGCCCCACTTCGTGCACAATGAGCTGTTCCAGCTGCCGGGCATGGCTGACAGGGGAAATCACCGTAATGGTCGGGTATTCCATGCCACCACCGAAACTCTCGGGCCCCTGCACGACGCTGACCGTCGCGAAGGGGTATTCACCCACCTGGCCGGAATAAAACCGGATGGCCTCCTTGGCATACCGGGTGCTGTTCTTCCAGAGGTCCGCCTGTCCAGGCGTGTAAAAACTGTACACCTGGACCGTCCGGCCGGAGGGGAGCCGGCAGGTATCGATATCCACGATATACCGCTTGTCGGCAAACCAGGAAAAGTCGTGCACGCCTTCCTGGAGAAACCGCAGGGTTTTGGTTTGTGCCGCGGAAGTGGGGTAGTCCTGCCTAATCCGTTTGGTTCCGCCACCTTTCAGGCGGACACGCCGGACCACCGGGGTCCAGTGAAAGGTACGGCGGCCGGCAAGCCAGACCTTTTCGGCGGTATCCTGCAATTCGCCGGTGGCGGCGACGACATAATTGGCCGGTACGGTGATACGCACATCGAACCGCCCGAACTCGCTGTAGAACTCGCCCTGGTCCAGATAAGGCATGGGATGCCAGCCGGTACGGTCGTAAACGGCCGGCTTGGGGTACCATTGGGTGACCTGGAAGGAGGAACCGGCATACCCGCCGCGGGAGAAGTTGAAGGGGAGCTTGACGTGAAAGGGCGTGCTGATCTGGATCCGGCCACCGGGGGGTAACGGTTCGGGCAGGATCAGTTTGATGATATCAATATACTGCGGGTGATCCTCGGTCCGGGCCGTGTGGCCGTCCACCCTGAAATCAAGCCGGTTGATATACCCGCGCTGCTCCGGCTTGGCAAAATAAAAACGGGTATTCCCGTTTTCCAGTAACTGGTCACTGAAGGCGGTGCGGTCATTCTTGTAGGCATTGGGCCAGCAGTGAAACCAGATGAAGCGCAGTGTGTCGGGGGAATGGTTGGTGTAGGTAATCTGCTCGAACGCGTCCAGGCTGTTGGTTTTATCATCGAGCGTCACCTCGATGCGGTAATCCACCTGCTGCTGCCAGTACCCGCCGTCTTGGGCAACGGATATGTTCAGCAGCAGGGTTAGCCAGGCCAGGGAGGCGAGTTTTTTCACCAGGATTCGCTTTTTTCAAAAATACTGTGTAAAATCTGCACGGACAAGCCGGCTCCCGGAGGTATGCGGGGTGGTGAACTGCCTACTTTCCCTTGCCCAGCAGGATGATGCGCAGCGTATGGATCATGATTTTGAAGTCCAGCAGCAGCGAGATATTTTCCAGGTAAACGAGGTCAAACCGGCAGCGCTCGATCATTTCCTCTTCATTTTCCGCGTAACCGAACTGCACCATGCCCCAGCTGGTCAGCCCGGGCTTCACCTTAAGCAGGTACTTATAATACGGAAAGCGTGCGATCAGGCGGTCCACATAGTAACGCCGCTCGGGGCGGGGACCTACCAGGCTCATTTCGCCCCTCAGGATGTTCCAGAGCTGGGGCAGCTCATCCAGGCGCCATTTGCGCATGACCTTTCCCCATGACGTAATACGGGGATCATCGTGCGAGGAGAGGGCAGGGCCGTTTGGCTCGGCGTTCACTTCCATGGAGCGGAACTTGTGGATCTGGAAAGGTTTTCCCTTGTAGCCTACGCGCGTCTGGGAATAGAACACGGGACCCTTTGAACTGAGCCGGACGCGGATGGCCACGTATGCCATCAGGGGAGCGAGCAGCACCAGGCCGCAGAGGGCCACGGCGACATCGATCAGCCGCTTGGTATTCTGCTGCCATTCCGGTAGCAGGGAGGTCGGCAGATCGATCAGTACGGCGCCCAGGACATTATCCGTCTTGACGGAACCCGCCAGGATATCCAGGGTATTGGGCCGGATCTTGATCTCCACATCCTTTTCGCTGAGCCGGCTAACCAGGTCCTCGAGCAGGTCGTATTCCGACCGCTCCAGGGCCAGCACGACCATCCGGATCTGGTGCTGTTCGATCACCTGTTCCAGGGCATCCAGATCGCCCAGCCGGGGCAGGAAATCCGACTCCCCGGCATCGGGCGCCAGCGGGGTGGGCAGGTAGCCGACATACCGGTACCCGCTGTTCAGCAGGCTTCTGTCCGTATCCCGGAAAATCCGCTGTGCGCCCAGCTGGCTGCCCACCATCAGGGTGTTGAAGCGTACAGACCCACGCAGGATCTGGCGCTTGACGGCATTGAGCAGCAGGGCCCTGCCCAGGAACGTAAGGATAAATTGCGCCAGGAACAGGCCGAGGAAGGCCTGGTAGTAATACGGAACGGTCCGGTCCGTATCGTGCAGGATCAGCACAAAGAACAGGATCAGCGAACCGGCCAGACAGGCCAGGAAGGTTGAAGTGAGTTCGGCAAGGCGCGATTTCCGGTAGAGGGGACCGTAGGAGCCTGCCAGGGTGAACAGGGCCAGCCAGCCCAGGGGAACCAGCAGAATGCCCGGCCACAGGCCGGGAATCCCCGGGAACCCTTCGCCGCCCGGCCCGGCCAGGCCCAGCAGCGACCGCCGGATCTCCAGAAAGGTGATCCAGGCCAAGACGGACGTGATCAAGTCCGCCACCACGTACCAGGCAACTGCTATCGGCCGGGAGGGATTCATCCGCGCGCGAGATTGTTGTTGGCGATCTTGCCCAGGATCTGGTGGGCGACGTCCATGGCCATCATGCCGTCGATTTCCGTGACGGCAGTCCGGGTATTGTTCAGGATGGCATTTTTGAACTCCTCGAGCTCCCGCTTGATGGCATTCACCTCGGGGATGACGGGGCTGGTGATGGCAATGGTCTTTTTGCCGCCCGGCGTTTCGATATCAAAGGCGAATACGTTGGAGTCCTGGGGCTCCTTCAGCTTGATAATCTCCGTTTTCTTGTTCAGGAAATCAATGCCGATATATGCATCCTTCTGGAAGAGCCGCATTTTGCGCATCTTCTTCATGGATATCCGGCTGCTGGTCAGGTTGGCTACACAGCCGTTGTGGAACTCGATGCGCACGTTGGCAATGTCCGGCGTCTCGGTCATCACGGCCACGCCGCTGGCGGAAATCGATTTGACGTCGCTTTTGACTATGCTGAGAATAATGTCGATGTCATGGATCATGAGGTCCAGGATCACGCTGACTTCCGTGCCGCGGGGGTTGAACTGGGCCAGGCGGTGCACTTCAATGAACAGGGGATGCAGGGGTATGTCGCGTACGGCCAGGAAGGCCGGGTTGAACCGCTCCACGTGGCCCACCTGCAATTTGACATCGGATTCCCGGACCAGGTTGACCAGCCGGCGCGCTTCCACCATCGTGTTGGCAAGGGGCTTTTCCACAAATACGTGGCGTCCGGCCTTGATGGCCTGCTCACACAGTTCATAATGGTGCGTGGTAGGGGCCACGATATCCACGGCGTCACAGGCGCCCATCAGGGTTTCGGGATCGAGGAACCGCGGCAGCTGGTATTTTTCAGAAACCTCGCGGGCCGTATCGTCATGGGGGTCATAAAAGCCGACCAGTTCCGTGCCGGGAATCTCCTTCCAGTTGTTCAGATGAAACTTGCCCAGATGTCCCGTGCCAAAAACTCCGATTTTAAGCATACCTGTCAATTAATCCTCAAAAATAAGGATTGGGTATCCTACAATGGCCACGCAGTTTTAAACAACTGTGATTAGCCGTTCACCAACTGGGAATGGTGCAGGTACTGCGGATCGGGATTGTAAATGAACAGGCAGGAGCCTTGTTTGATCGTATTGATCAGGGGCGTTACCACCCGTTCCGGTATGGCGGGGCATCCTTCGCTGCGGCCGATATACCCCTGGGAGCCGATATAGGACTCGTCGACGTAACCGGCGCCGTGGATGACAATGGCCCGGCGTTCGGCATTGTCGTTAATGCCCTTTTCCAGTCCCTCCAGCCTCAGGGAATATCCGTTATTGCCTTCGTAGGTGTCTCTCGTTACATAGAAACCCAGGCTGCTCTTGTAGGAGGCCGGCCGGTTGGAAAAAAAGCGGGCCATTTCCTTGCCGGAATTGCGTCCGTGCGCAACCAGGGTATTAAACAGCAGGCGGTAATGCTTCAGGTCAATTACATACAGGCGTTTGCGGGTGCTGGGCTGACTGAAATCGATGATGGAAAGTACCGAGTCGTTGACCAGGGACCCCTGGTTACGTATCTGCTCAAAACCGCGCTGTGCCAGATCAAATGCCTGTCGGCTCAGCCCGGCCAGGTCCAGGTGCAGGCTGTCGTATACCGACCGGAGCGGGGAAAAAAACGAACCGCCCGAATGGCCCTCGGCCGGCAACTGGACGGAATCCTTGCCCGGGGGCGCATTAAGCCAGCTTTTGAAATGCGCCGTTTTCGCAAAGGCAAAAGGCAAATGCAGCAGGGAAATAAAAAGGGACGAAACGATAAGGTAAAATCCTTTTAGCTTTTTCTTCATTGCTACCAATTTTCGCGTGAACCACAATTACCATCCTGAGCTAAAAAATTCTCCTGTCGGTCACTATATTCTTCTATAGGCTATCGATCAAATAAAAACTGTCCGTGAATCTACCTCACAGACAGTCAGTTTTGGTTGCACAGGAACCGGATTTATCCGGTTTTCCCTTATAAAAAGTTTACCATCAGGCTAAAAACCAATCCACCATACGGATTTGCTGCCTCAACTTCTTACCGCACCATCCGACCTGTCTGGAGGTTTGCAAATATACAGGTTCAGGCCCAAATGAAACCTGCAAACGGTCACCCGAATAAAAAATTAGCCCGGATCAATCGGCCCTCCGTTGCGTGATGCATTGACATTCAAGACGTCGCGCGGCTTCTGCCGATTTGTTATAATTTGAGCTCCCCCCAGCCTTTGCGGTATTCCCGTTTAATGAACTGGTTGGCAGGCTCAAAATTGGTCACGCGCATGTTTTCCCCGTCCCATTTATACTTGATGTAACGACCCGGCGTTGCATATTCGACCCGCTCGCCATAAACCGGGTCATGGACCTTGACGGATTCCCGCAGGTTGAAGCAGCGGAGCAGCAGATTCCCCATCAGGACCGTTTCAGTAAGTGGCCCGGCATAGGTTTCAAAAGGGGAGTCCACTTCCATCTGGCCGTAACCGGCAAGGCAGGCGTCCACCCATTGCCACCAGTGGCCGTCAGCTCCGCCTTCCACGCGCGGGTACCGGGGCGGCACCTGGATTTCCCGGTTCCGCGACAAGGGCAAAAGGCGCGGGTACAGGCCGCCCCATCCGCAGGACATTTTTCCCTTGGTACCGATAAACAGGGAACCGCCTTCGTAATCGTCCATGGAGGCGAGCTCGAGTCCCTCATTTCCGTCGCCTATTTCCTCAGGGCGGTCCGGAACCAGGCCGCCGTCCATCCAGTAGAGGTAAACGTTGGTGCCGTCCTTGCGCTCGAAGGTGTAGCGAAGCCTGCTGGCGGCCGGGATGCTTTCCGGATAGTCGGCTTCCTGGAAAATGCCCGAGTAGGTGGTAACCGCGTCGCAGGTCACCTCCGTCGGGTAGCCGAGGCCCAGTAATTTGAAGGCCGGCCCCATGATGTGGCAGGCCATGTCACCCAGGGCCCCCGTCCCGAAGCGCCACCAACCCCGCCAGTTAAACGGAACCAGGTTGTCGATATAGTCCACATACTCGGCGGTACCCAGCCACAGGTCCCAGTTGAGTTCCCGGGGCACGGGCGGTTTGCGGTTAGGCCAGGGTATGCCCTGGGGCCACACGGGGCGGTTGGTCCAGTTGTAGACTTTCTGTATGTCGCCTAGCAATCCGGCCTCCAGCCATTCCCGCATGATGCGCATGCCGTCCCCGGAGGCACCCTGGTCGCCCATCTGGGTGACCACTTTATACCGGGAGGCAGCCTGGGTCAGTACCCGGGCCTCATAGATATCATGGGTCAGCGGCTTTTGCAGGTACAGGTGCTTTCGCAGTTGCATGGCACTGAATCCGACGATGGCGTGGTTGTGGTCGGGGATCGCTACCGATACCGCGTCAAAGTGTTTATTTTCCTTATCGAACAGTTCACGCCAGTCCTGGTAGAAGGGCGCATTGGGAAACTCTTTTCGCCGCGGAGCGGCCATGCGCTCGTCCACGTCACAGAGGTAGGCGACGACGGCATTCTTTTTGGGTGCCGTGGCATAGTGGTGGATGTCGTTCTGCCCTTCCCCGCCACACCCGATGCAGGCGATATATAATTTGTCGCTGGGCGCCACAAAACCCCGTCCCAGCACATGACGGGGGACAATGTAAAAACCGGTGGCCAGGGCGGAGGTCTTCAGGAACTGCGACCGGCTGATCCCGCCGGTGCCTGCCGGGGCTTTTTTCTTTTCCATCATGGCAATCTGTTTGGTAGCGAGAAGAGTACCTGGCAGCGGACCCGGTGGGTTACCCGGCTGCGCAGGCGGTCAGGTTCATCCTGATAAATGTATTGATTCTTCTGCAATGAGGGATCACCCGGATAAAATATAGACTGAACCGCGGATCGTCCGGCGGTTCCTGCCCGCTGCGACAAAGGATTTTCCCCTCGTCGCGCAAATTGTACATTCGTGGTCCGGTGGCATGCCCGGCCGCCCGGTCCCATGCAGGATTTTTGCCGGCCCTTACAGCCGGCCTAACCGAGGGATACCCCGCAGCACCGGGTTATGGCTGATCCATTCCAACGGATTAAAGATCCTATTCGGATGAAAGTCTATTTTGTCGACTCCTTTACCACGGAAAAATTCAAGGGCAATCCGGCCGCCGTTTGCTTTCCGGAAAGCGATGCGGACCCGCAAGAGGACAGGATGCAGAAGATTGCCTTTGAGATTGGTTTTTCGGAGACCGCCTTTGTAAGGCACCTGGAGGGCGATACCTATTCGATCCGGTTTTTTACACCCAAAAAGGAGATCCCCCTTTGTGGCCATGCCACCCTGGCGGCCGCCAAAGTGATCTTCGAGAACAGGGCCGTGGAAACGATCACCTTTCAAAACCGGGAACATGTCAGGCTGCCCATCGCCAGGAAGGAAAGGCGTATCGTTATGGAATTTCCGGTATATGATACGCAGGATGTGGTGGTTCCTCCAGCCCTGACGGCGGCCCTGGGGATAGACCAGCTAGTGTGTGCCCGGCTCAGTCCCCGCAACGGGATTATCCTGCTTGAGATGGAGGATCCGGCGCGGCTTGCCCGGTTACAACCGGATTTTCAGGCCCTGGTGAACAGCCATTCAGGTATCAACGGCGTTCTGTTGACGGCCCGGTCCCGCAACCCTAACTATGATTTTGAGTACAGGTATTTCTGGCCCTGGGCCGGCACCAACGAAGATCCTGTGACGGGCGGCGTCCAGACCTTTCTGACCAGATATTGGGCTGAAATACTCCATAAAAATACCTTACGCGCCTTCCAGTCTTCCTTCCGGACCGGATCCATGGTAACGGAACTGCGCCGGGATAAGGTCCTGATATACGGCGAAGCCGTCATCGTGCTGGAAGGAACCCTGCGATAAATCAAAACGGGTAGACCTATGCTGCTGCCAACCCTTCACGAAGTATTCAACCGGGACCGTGGAAGGCTCCGCAGAGAAATGGAAAGTTATAATACGGAAGCCGGTATCTGGAAGGTGGAGCCAGGTATTGCCAACTCCGGGGGCAATCTGTGTCTTCACCTGATCGGGAATCTGAACACCTACTTGGGAAAGGAACTCAGAAAGACCGGCTATATCTGAAACCGGGACCAGGAATTTTCCTTGAAGAACGTTCCCCGCAGGGACCTGCTACGGGGAATCAAGGATACCATCGATATGATCAGCCAGACATGGGACCGACTCCGGGAATCCGACCTGCAAAAGGAATACCCGGTGGTGGTAAGGGGCCGGGCCACCTCTCAGAATTTATGCTGGTTCACCTGGTCACCCATCTGGCCTACCACCCCGGCCAGATCCATTATCACCGCCGGCTGGTGTACCTGCAGGCAGGTCAGGTGTAGCCGGGTGTATCAGTTCGTCATACAGGCCAACCCCAATTTGATGGCCAACGGCAGGGTGTAAATTCTTGCACGGGACCTGGTGGATCGCCCGCCCCTATTTATTAGCTTAATTTAATTAATGGCGGAAGGACAGCCAGTAGGTTTGCGTGTCAATCAGCCATCATGCCAATCATCCATCTGCCTTCGGATACACGAGGTCACAGGATTCATGCCCGGCTGGCCGGTATACTTTTTATAGCGGCGGCCGCGACCTCCATCATCGCCCTGAAACTTGTTGACCCGGTTTTACGCCATCCGGTCGATCTCCAGGGAGGAGCATACCACGGCCGCCAGATTCTCTGCGGAGCTTTACTGGAACTGGTCCTTACCGGTTGCGTGGCGGGAACCGGCATGCTGCTATATCCCTACCTGCGTAAATGGAATGAGCCCCTGGCACTGGGGTACCTCTGCTTTCGTGTCCTGGAAGCCTGCGTAATCCTGGTTGGGCTGCTGGGCGTGCTGGCCCTGCTGCGGATCGGCCAGGCGTTTTTGGCCACTAACCCGGCGGATGCAGCCTCCTACCAGGCGGTGGCGGAAGGCTTCCACGCCATGCAGGAAGGTACCTTCCTGTTGGGACACCACTTCATGCTGGGAATGAATACCCTTTGCGGGAGTGCCATCTTTTACCGGTCCGGACTGGTTCCCAGGCGGCTTTCTCGGCTGGGCATTACTGGTGCCTGCCTGATAATTCTTGCCGCGGTTCTGGAGATATCCGGAATCGTCAGACCCTTGTCTTTGGCAGGCGCCCTGCTTGCCACCCCGGTTTTTTTCTACCAGATGAGCCTGGCTACCTGGCTCATGGTTACCGGATTTAATACCGATGCACTGGCGGACGCACCAGGGTAATAGCTAATGCCGGTCAGAATTTACCGGTCACCTCCGGCCGGTTAGGCGGAGATTACCATTTTCCAGGCTGTGTTTGCCTTTGGGGGGAGGTCTGGACACTGGTTCACCGGGCCACGGGCTGGCCATACGGCATGTAAACAACTAAAATAGTATATATGACAAAAGCACGTTGGCTACTGGTAGGGATATC
>DASZRL010000112.1:0-17238 GCA_035549175.1 Chitinophagaceae bacterium
GTACCTCCAGTACGCTCATATCGGCGACACGCATCATTTCCGTACCGACATTAAAGCTGTTGCCTGCCACGCGTTCCCCTTTTTTCACAGACAGCGAGGAGATCACCCCGTTCATCGGCGAGACCAGGGTGGTCCGGCTCAGGTCCTTGTTGGCCCTGGCCAGGTTGGCCTGGGCGCTCCGGATATTCGCCTGGTTCCCCTTCACGCTCTGCACGGCAGCCTGGTAATTGGCCTGGGCGGTCAGCCAGGTACTCTCGGCCTGCTCAAATTCCGCCTTGGAAATCACCTTGTCCTGGAGCAGTTGTTTCTGGCGGTCGTAGGTTTTACGTGCCTGGTCCAGCGTTGCCTTGAGCGCATCCAGCTGGGCATTACTGTTAGCCTCCAATGCCTGGGATTGGTTGACGGCAGCTGCTGCCTGGTCCCGCTGGGTGGCATAGATATCGGCATAAATCCGGGCGAGCACCTGGCCCTTTTTGACACTATCTCCTTCCTGAACATTCAGCTCGGTAATCTCCCCGGAAATATCCGGGCTGATCTTCACTTCGACCTCCGGGTAAATCTGGCCACTAGCATTCACCGTTTCAATGATGGTCCGGCGGGCTACCTTTTCGGTGGTGACTTTTTCACCGGTATTGCCGGTGCCGGCAACCAGTTTCACGGTGATGAGCACCGCGACGACAAGCGCCAGGATAATCAGGATCCATTTAACAGTCTTGTTCATGTTTGCAGTATTACAGGTTCGTTTTGTTTATATGCCTGGCGTTTTACCCTCAAAGCTGCAAGCCCTGGCCTTTATAAAACTCCAGCAGCTTCATTTTAAAGACATAATCATACTGGGAATACAACAGGTTTGATTTGGCCTGCAGCAGGCTCGTCTGGCTGGTAATCAGTTCGTAAATTGACAGTAATCCCAGATCATACCGCTTCTGCGCATAATCAAAGGCTACCTGGGCCGTCTGGACAGCCTTCTTATTGGCATTGAACTTCTCCATGGCAGCCAGGGCGTCATTATAGGCCTTATAAATATCCTGCTTCAGGGTCTGGTTGTCCTGGTCGCGGGTGAGTTGCCACTGACGGAGGTTCAGCTTGGAACGCTCCCAGGCCACCCGGGCGTTGCCATTATTGAAAAGAGGAACGCTGATGCTCAGGCCCACCGACTGGCGGAAGTTCTGGTTGAGCTGGTCAAAATAGTTAATGGATCCATAGGTATAAATGTCGTACGGCTGCAAGGGATATACCTGGTAATCGGTCCCCCCCACTGTCACCTTGCCCAGGGGCGGATTGATGGTTGCCTTCCCTTTGGCTTCCTGCGCCTTATTATTATAGGTGGTTCCCAGGCTTCCGAACAGGGAAACCGAGGGATACATGGCCCCCCGGGCCGCGTCCACCAGTTTTTGGGAAGACTTGATCTTCAGGTCGTCCACCCGCTGCTGCGGCAGGTTGACCAGGGCCAGGGCATACACGGTTTCCGGTTGCAATTCAGCCAGGCTGAGCACCGGGATCCGGTCAACCGGCGGCGCATCAATGTCGAACGGGAGGGCAGCGTCCAGGTATAACAGCGCCTTGAGCTGCAGCAACAACTGGGCGGCGTTGGCCTCGCTGGTAACCAGGTTGGCACTGTCGGTAGCCAACTGGGACTCCAGCTGGGCCGCATTCAATTCAGGCAGCTTGCCTGCATCCACCTGGAGCCGGGTACTCTCCAGCTGCTTCTGGTCCTGGCTGACCTGGATGCGACTCAGGGAGGCCTGCTCGCGGGCCAGCAGAACCTGCAGGTAGGCGACCGCCACATTCAGGGAAATATCATTTTTGGCCTTGTCCACCCCTGCGTGGGACGCCTGCAGATCCAGCTGGTTCCCGGCCACGGTATTTTTCTTGCTGAACCAGTTGAAGAGTTCGACGCCGGACTGGAGGACGTAACTATTGGACCAGTAACCGGTTGTGATCAGGCTGAAGCTTGTGGGATCCTGGTTCCGCCCGGAACTGAAGCCGACATTGGAGCTCAGGTTGAGGTTGGGGTATTGGGACAGTTTGGATTGCTGCAGGCTCAGGGCCGAAAAACGGGCCTGCAGGTCCGCCTGCTTGACAGAGATATTGTGCTCTACGGCATAATCCACGCATTTTCGGAGGTCCCATTTTTCCTGGGCAGACAGCTTTACTCCTATAAGCAGGAATAGGAAAGGTTTAAGATACCGGCTCATAATCCGACAAATGTAATAGAATTGGGGAGCCCGGGAACTGAAAATTGACGAATGGAAAGATATTTATATTACTTATAACGCCCCAGGGCCTGTTCCAGGTCCCGGATCAGGTAATCCGGGTCCTCCAGCCCGGTATAAATCCGGACATAGCGGTGCTCCGGGTTCGCCGGGTCAAATTCACCCTCAGGTATGCCGGCACATTTCGGGATGGCCAGGCTTTCGTGACCTCCCCAGCTTACGGCCATCAGGATATGCTGCAGGGACTCGCAGAACCGGACCACCTGGTCACGGCTCGTGGCCCGCAATACCAGGGTGAGCAGGCCGCAGGCACCCTTCATCTGGCGGCATGCCAGTTCGTACTGGGGAAAATCCTCATCCAGGGGGAAAATCACGCGTTCAATCGCGGGATGCTGCTTCAGGAAAGCCACTACCTCCCGGGTAGTCCGGCTGATGCGATCCAGCCGGGCCGGCAGGGTACGCAGGCCCCGGATCAGCAACCAGGCGTTGAAAGGCTGTATCCCGCTGCCGATATTGAGGTATTCGGAATCAAAAATCTGCTTGATCATGGCCCGGGAGCCGCTCAAAACGCCTCCCAGGGTGTCACTATGCCCGCCGATATACTTGGTGGCGGTCTGCATGGCCAGGTCGATACCCATCCCGATCACATCCTGGTACAGGGGGGTACAGTAGCTGTTGTCCATGAAGGTAGTAATGCCGCGCGAGCGGGCCAGGGAGGCTACGGCGGCCACGTCCTGCAGGGCAAAATCCCAGCTGTTGGGCGATTCCAGGTAGTATAGGCGGGTGGTAGGCCGCGTGGCCTCCTCCCAATGCGATACGCGGGTGCCGTCAATATAGGTAGTCTGTACCCCGAACCGGGGTAAAACCACCTCAAACATTCTTTGAGCCCAGGTATACGGATTGCGCACGGATACGATATGATCGCCTGCCTTTACATTGGCAAGGACGCCGGCAAAAATGGCGGCCGCCCCGCTGTTAAATACCAGGCAGTCCTCCGCCCCGTCCAGGGCTGCCAGTTTGCGGCGCAGGATCTCCACCGTGGGGTTCAGCCCGCGGCTGTACAGGTAACCGCCCATTTCATCCTCAAAGGCACGAGCCAGGTCTGCCACCTTCCGAAAGGTGAAATTGCTGGTCTGTATAATCGGGGCGGAGACGGCATTAAAATAATGCTCCCGGTCCTCCCCCAGTTCGTTGATTATATAAGAAAGGTCCATGTCAGCTGGTTTGTTTTCTCAGGCGCCGGGTGGCAAAGTACAGCAGCAGGAAGGCAGCAAATACCGCCGTCCCGATAATGGCATACATCGGATCCGTGATCGCGATGACCGTCCCCACAAAAATATAGGTCAGAATGAATACGACCGGCAGCAGCGGATACAGGCGCATGGAATAGATCCCCGTGCCGTCCAGGTGACGGGTCCTGCGGCGAAGTATAAAAATAGTGGCCGCCGAGGTGGCCATGCCGATGGAGTCCAGGAAAATGGTAAAGCTCAGGATCTGATTGAACTGGTTGGCAAAAAACAGCACCACCACGCATACGGCCGCAAACACCGTGAGGCTTACCGTCAGGACATCCTTTTTCTCTTCCTTTCGCCGGAAGGCCGCGGGCAGAATGCCATCCTCGCTCATGGCGTACATGACACGCGGATTACTCAGCAGCAGTACGTTCACATAGGCCAGCACCGCGATAAAAAGCAGGATGGAAGAAGCGTACCGGCCTGCCGGGCCGAACATCTTTTCGGCAATGATGGCGGCAATCCCGCTGGTGGTCTTGAGCTCCTCAAATCCGATCACCCGGTAATAGGCGTAGCTTACTGCCAGGTAGAGTGAAACGATGACGAAGATGCCGGTAAATATTCCCCGCGGAATGGTCCGCCGCGGGTTTTCCACCTCCTCCCCGAAATTGATCGTTTGCTGGTATCCCCCATACGTGAAGGAGGTCGCCTTCAGGGCTACGCCGAAAGAAAGCAGGACCGCACCAAAAGAGTGGCCGGCCAGGCTGGCCGCAGGCTGGGAACCGTGGTGATAATACTGGGGAAAGAATACGGAAGCGATGATGATCACCAGCATGCCGATTTTAATCAGCATGAGAAAGTTCTGAGTTTGGGAACTCATGCGCAGGCCCCGCAGGTTGACGCCGTAAAAGACAATGATGGCGGCCATGGCGACCAGGGCCTTCATGAAATCGGACGCGCCGCCCGGCCAGATCAGCGGGGAAATATATTCGCTGCCGATCAGTGCCACCCCGGACAGGGACGCCGCATTGGAGATGAGGATGATGCAGTTGATGGCAAACGCGATCGACGGGTGGTACGCATAGGAAAAGACTTTGTAATATCCTCCGGTCACCGGGTAGCGGCTCCCGATCTCGGCGTAGGTCAGCGCCCCGCAGAAGGCAACCAGCCCGCCTATGATCCAGGCGGCAAAAAAGAGGGTGGGCGTAAGGGCTGCACTGGCAGCATCTTTGGACGTACGGAAAATACCCATTCCGATCACCAGGCCGATCACGATCATCGTCAGGGAGAAGAGGCCCAGCTTGTTTTTTGAAGCCATGCGATGAAGATAGGGAAAAAACGTGCTACCTTCACCGTACCAACGTCTAACCCATTCTATGTTGAAATCGCCCCTGCTGCTGGCCGTGACCCTTTTCGGTTCCGGGGCCTGTTTTTCCCAGGATCAGGCATCCCCTTCCGATACCGCCCAACGCCTCTCCGAAGTGATTGTCCGCGCCTACGGGCAGAACCGCCAACTCAGCCAGGCCTCCGTTGCCGTTAACGTTATCGGACCATCCCAGCTGGACCGGTTCAGTGCGGCCAGCATCCTGCCGGCGCTGAACAGCACCCCGGGCGTGCGCATGGAGGAACGGTCTCCGGGCAGTTACCGGCTGAATGTGCGCGGCAGTACCCTGCGTTCTCCTTTTGGCGTCCGCAACATAAAGATCTACTGGGATGGTATCCCCCTGACCGATCCGGGAGGCAACACCTACCTGAACCAGCTGGGGTTTTACAATTTCCAGTCCATTGAGGTCATCAAGGGGCCGGGCGGCAGCCTGTACGGGGCCGGTACCGGGGGCGTCATGCTGATCAACAGCCAGCCTTCCACCTGGAGCCAGGGCCTGGACCTGCATTTCCTGGGAGGCAGTTACGGGCTGAACTCCCTGAACCTACAGGGCCGGTTCGGTGCCGATGACCGCCGCAATATCGTGAGTTATTCCCACCAGGGCAGCGAAGGTTACCGCAACCATACCAGCCTGCGCCGCGATGTGGCCACCTGGCAGACCAGTCTCCAGGCCGGCGAAAAGCAGCAGATAACGGCTTCCCTGTTATACGGAGATATGTATTACCAGACGCCCGGTGCCCTTAATCTGACGGAATACAAGGCCAATCCACGGGCGGCGCGCCCGGCAGCGGGCGGTTTTCCGAGCGCCGACCAGGTTCAGGCTGCCATTTACCAGAAGACGTTCCTGGCCGGGGTGACGGACCGTTACCGGATCTCCGAAAACCTGAGCAATACCACCACCCTGTACGGCGCCTTTTCCCAGATCAGGAATCCGACTTTCCGCAACTACGAGCGGCGCATGGAACCGCATTTCGGCGGCCGGACCCTCTTTGAGTGGCAAAAGCAGCTCCACCAGGCGAAGCTGCAGGTATTGTTCGGGGGCGAAGCCCAGAAAGGTTTTTTCAACACCAAGACCTTCCAGAACAAGAACGGCAACCCCGATTCCCTGCTTACCGACGACGACATCAATACCTGGACCTGGTCGGCCTTTGCCCAGGCAGACCTCCGACTCCCGCGGGACTGGGACCTGACTGCCGGTGTCAGTGTCAACCGCTTCTTCACCGGCATTACCCGGCTTTCGGTGCCGGGGTTCATCCCGGTGAACCGCCGTTTCGATAACCAATGGGCTCCCCGCCTGGCCCTCTCCAAGCGGATCACCCGGTCCATCTGGATCTACGGCAGCCTCTCCAAAGGTTTTTCACCGCCCACCGTACAGGAGATACTTCCCTCTACCAGCGTCATCAGCACGGACCTGCAGGCCGAGGAAGGCCTGGACTACGAAGCCGGCCTGAAGAGCAGCTGGCTGAATCAACGCCTGTATATTGAAATCAACGCCTTTCACTACCAGCTTCAGCATGCCATCGTCCAGCGCAAGGACCTGAGCAATGCCGACTATTTTGCCAACGCCGGTTCCACGCGCCAGGACGGACTGGAATCACAGGCCAGTTACCGGATTTTCCAGCGACCGGATGCCTTTTTCACCGGCGGTACGGTATGGATCAGCCATACGCTGTACCGGTTCCGGTACCACGATTTCAAGCAGGGAGCCAGCGATTACTCCGGGAATAAACTTCCCAGCGTGGCCCCCAATACGGTGGCCGCGGGCCTGGATGCGGCGACGCGGCTCGGAGCCTATCTCAGCATCACCTATTTCTACAGTGACCCGATCGCCCTGAATGACGCAAACACAAGCTATGCCAGTTCGTATAACCTGGTGGGCGCCAAACTGGGATGGAAAAAATCCCTGGCCAGGAAAACCCAGCTGGATTTGTTTATCGGCGTGGACAACCTGTTTAATGTGAACTACAGCCTGGGAAATGACATCAATGCGGCAGGCGGAAGGTATTATAACGCAGCCGCCGGGGTTACCTATTACGCCGGACTTTCTTTCCACCTGCCCTGATGCCGGTTGTGAACAAGTTGGTGGTTCACCCTCCCTCCTATCCCTTACTTTTGCAACGACCAGGTCCCCGGCCGCCGGCCGGGGTTAAAAGGGAAGTACGGTGCCCCGGCTCATCCGGTCATCCCGTCGCTATCCCCGTAGCTGTAATAAAGTTCCTGCCTCCCGCCCGGGAAGCAGGGTAAATACGGTAATCTTCACGCCACTGTTTAACAACGGGAAGGCTGTTACCGATGCTTTGAGCCAGAAGACCTGCCGGGTCAGTCAACCACATTCAGCTTTCGGGTGAAAGGCATGAAAACTAAAAGCCTCCGGGCATTTTATTTTTCCTTCCGTTATTTTCCTGAAAGCAGTCACGCAAAACCCTTTTTTACCCGACATGAAAAAGAGACTTTTCGCGGTGGCTGCTGTCCTGACCGGCAGCTACCTGCAGGCCCAGCAATCCCCGGACTCCACCGCGCGCACACTCGACGAGGTAGTCATCACAGCCAACAAGTATCCCCAGAAACAACGGGAGACCGGCAAGGTACTCACCGTCATCACCCGCCAGCAACTGGAACAAAGCGGGGGACGCACCCTCGGCGAGATCCTCAACACGGTCGCGGGCACCACGATCCTGGGAGCTAACAACAGCCCCGGCACCAACCTGACGGCCAGCATTCGCGGCGCATCCGCCGGCAACACCCTGATCCTGGTCGATGGCCTGCCGGTTACCGACCCCTCGGTGAACAATAACTATTTTGATCTCAACCTGATTGACCTGAGCCAGGTAGAACGCATCGAAATCCTCAAGGGGGGCCAGTCCACGCTGTACGGTTCCGATGCCGTAGCCGGTGTAATCAATATTATCACCCGCAAGGCAAGCCCCGGAGGTTTCCACGCGGATGCCAGCCTGACGGCAGGCAGCTACCAATCGTTCCGCCAAACCGTGGGCCTGCGCGGGGGAAGCAGCCGTTTCGCCTATTCCCTGCAATACGCGCATTACGGGACGGCCGGCTTTTCGGCCGCCACCGACAGCAGCGGGTCCGGCCAGTTTGACCGGGATGGGATGCATGAGCATGCCGCCGGTGGTCAGACCCAGTGGCAGGTTACCAAACGGGTCCAGCTGAAAGTCATGGGACGGTACAGTTACTACCGGGCCGGCCTGGACGCAGGAGCATTTACCGACGACCGGGATTACCGGGCGGACAACCGGGACCTGCAGACCGGGACCAGCCTGGTCTATACCTATCCCCTGGGCAGCCTCCATGTCAATTACCTGTTCCATTATGTCAGCCGGGATTACCTGGATGATTCCGGATATGTCGCAAACCCCTATGCGAGTTATTCCCGGAGCAGCTATATCGGGCGTACACAGTTCGGGGAAGCCTATGCCAACTGGCGCCTGAACCACTGGGAACTACTGGGGGGCGCAGATTACCGGTATACAAATACCTTCCAGACCTACTTTTCCACGGGCAGCTTCGGTCCTTATGCGCCGCCGGACCTGCGTGCCGGACTTTGGCAGCTCAGCCCCTACGGATCCCTGGTCTACCACGACGGCGGGCTCTCCCTGGAGGCCGGCGGGCGCTGGAACCATCATTCAACTTACGGGGATAATTTTACCTACACATTCAGCCCCTCCTACCTCGCCGGCAAGCGGTTCAAGATTTTTCTGAACCTCTACTCAGCCTACAAGACACCCACCCTGTACCAGCTGTATGACCCCTCGATCGGGAATGCCGCCCTGCGGCCGGAGGTTTCCTCGGTCAGCGAAGGAGGGATTGAGTATTTCGGTTCAGGAGGATGGCGTGTACGCGCCGTGGGGTTTTACCGGGACAGCCGCCATACCATCCAGTACATCCTAACCGACCCCGCCACCTACCAGGCCCAGTACCGCAATATCAGCCGTCAACAGAATCACGGCATGGAGCTGGAAGCCTCCTGGCACCAGGGTTCCTGGCAGGTAACCGGCAACTATACCTATACGGATGGGAAAACCCGGTCCCCCTATGACGGCACCGGGTTCCCCCTGGGTAAGGACACGACCTATTACAACCTGTACCGGATCCCCCGCCACGCCTACAACCTGATGGTGGGCTGGCAGGCGCTCCGCCAGGTTTACCTGAGCACCCAACTGCACGCTGTCAGCCGGCGCGACGAATTTGTCTATGGAAGCGCCCCCGTAGTGCTGGATGGATATTATACCCTGGACCTGTACCTGGAATACCGGCCTTCCAAACACTGGAGACTGTTCACCGACCTGCGCAACCTGACCGATCAGCGGTATGTTGATTTCCTGGGCTACAATACCCGCCGGTTCAATGCGGATCTGGGAATAACCTTTCATTGGTAGGATTATGAGCCTGCATGAAAAAAAATTGTGTGCCCGGTGTGGCGGGCGCTTTGTGTGCAAGCCTGGAAACATCACCGAATGCCATTGTTTTTTGGCTCCCCTCTCACCCCATCAGCAGGACTTTCTGGAACGGCAGTATGCCGACTGCCTTTGCTCCACCTGCCTGGCCTGGGTCCGGGACCATATCCGCCGGGAACCAGATTCTTCCAAAGGAACCGGTAATGGTGGCTGGCTGGAATAGGCGGCCACCATTACCTTTGTAAAAAAACCGCTGCATGTCCCTGCACCTGAGTGATCTGGTTACTGTCACCTTTACGCTGTTTGCCGTCATCGATATCATCGGTTCCATACCGATCCTGATTACCCTGAAAGGGAAGATGGGCGGGATCCACGAGGGAAAAGCCACCATCATATCGGGCCTGCTTATGATTTTGTTCCTTTACCTGGGGGAAAGTTTTCTCAACATGCTGGGACTGGACGTAAAGTCTTTTGCCGTGGGAGGCTCCATCGTCATCTTTATCCTGGGTCTGGAAATGGTACTGGGCCTGGAGTTTTTCAAGAGCGAGAAAGATGTCAAGGCTGCTACCCTCGTGCCTATTGCCTTCCCGTTGATTGCCGGCTCGGGTACCCTGACCACCATCATGTCCCTCAAAGCCAACTATGGTGAGATCACACTGCTGGCTGCTATCTTGATCAACCTGGTAATCGTTTATATCGTCCTGAAATCCCTGCAGTACCTGGAAAATTTTCTGGGACCCGCCGGTTTGATTGCGATACGTAAATTTTTTGGCGTAGTTTTGCTGGCCATTGCGGTAAAAATTTTTGCCAGCAATGCGCACGGACTGATCAAATAATTGATTATCAAACAGTTGTTTTCAGTCAGCATCGTTGGGCCTCGTAGTACAATGGATAGTATAAGAGTTTCCGAAGCTCCAGATACAGGTTCGATTCCTGTCGAGGCTACCAAACCGGAATTTTTGAAAATGATTTCAGAAATTCCGGTTTCTTTTTCCTCTGTATTCCGCTTCAGTCCTGCAATTACAGAAAATAGCAGATTAATTTTTGGGGTTCGAGTTTGGCCATTTTTCCTATTAAGGAAAATTCCTTCAGGAAACATCCGATATTGAAGCTTTCTCTTTCCGTAGTAATAGCTGGAAGCCCACAGGGACGGGAGTTCTGTGAGACTTTGAGTTGTTCTTTCAAGGCATTTTTAACGTTCGAGGTCGAGTATAGCGTTTTTTGTATGCTACACTCTAAATCCTTTCTCATCTGCCTAAATTTTTCAAAAAACTTCAGGTACTATACATAGCTGGGACATTTTTTACCCCGGCGGGAAACAAAAATCATATCCTGCCCCAATGAGGCTGAAAAATGGAACCCGTTTTTTACGCTTACATGCAGTCGAGAAGGGGGCTAAAAAAACCAATGCAGGTCCACCCCTAGCATAACAAATTTTATGCTATTCATATATTTATTATTGTTTTTCAATAATTATTTATTATTTTAGGGCATAATCTGATACGTATGTCACAGACAAACAACCTCATATTCACAGGCCTGAAAATCATTTCCTGGTTCATCTTTGTGGGCTTGTGCATTGAAGCAGGCGGCTTAGTCGTCAATTTTATTTTTACTATCTACAACCCGGACTTTGTCAAAAACCTGTATCAAAAACTGGACTTACGTGAGATGTATGAACGAAGCAAACTGGCTTTCTTTGGTATGTACGGCTTCATTCTGTTTATCTCGATTTTAAAAGCCATGCTATTTTATATAGTTGTGAGACTGGTAAGTAAAATAAACTTGTCTAAGCCGTTCAACAGCTTTGTTTCCAGACAGATTTCCCAAATCAGTTACTTCACGCTATCCATCGGCCTTCTAAGTTACCTGGCCAGACAGTCGGCCGAAAATTTAGGCCATTACGGTTTCTCAACCGACAACCTTAACCCGTTTTGGGCAGACAGCCAGGCCTTCATTTTGATGGCAGCTGTAATCTATATAATTGCCACCATTTTTAAAAAGGGTATAGAAATTCAAAACGAAAACGATTTAACGGTTTAAGCCATGCCAATCATTGTAAACCTGGATGTAGTGATGGCAAAGCGCAAAATTTCTCTGAAGGAACTTTCTGAGAGGGTTGATTTGACCTTATCCAATCTTTCGATCCTGAAAACAGGAAAGGCCAAAGCCATTCGCTTTAGCACATTAGATTCCATTTGCAAAGCCCTGGACTGCCAACCCGGCGATATTTTAGAATTCGTAAGGGATGAAAAGGCCGCAAGGACCCTTTAACCCGAGGGACCCCCCGGGTAGGCTATCCTATTCCCTCCCAGTTATGGGATGACGGCCATTGAAAAAAACTATGGTACCGTGTATAAGGGATCATTACAAGGTGCCGCTTTAGAAAGTAATGATTGAATGAACGCATTCATCAAATATCTGGATTCCTATTCCAGGCTCTCAGCCAACAGTGTTGAAAAGCTGAAAGATTGTATAGTGACCTTCGAGCTAGAAAAGAATCAGATCCTTCTGCGGCAGGGTCAGATCTGTAATAACCTGTATTTCGTTGAGAAGGGGCTGCTTAAGCAATACTATTTCCTGAAAGACAATCAAATTATTGACTATTTCGCGACTGAAAATAAGATTGTCAGTAGTATCAGCAGCCTCTTTGGACAAAAACCAAGTACTAAAATCATTCAGGCTATCGAATCCTCTACCCTATCGGCCATCCCCTATCTTACCCTGCAAAAACTCTTTTCCGACTACCCGGATATTGAAAGAGTCGGCCGGTTAATTGCCATTGAAGCATTTATCCTTATGGAAGAAAGGCTATTTTCCTTACAGTTTCATTCGGCAAAAATGAGATATGATCATTTACTACAAAACAACCCGGATATTTTACAGCGCGTTCCCTTAGGCGATATCGCATCCTATCTGGGTATTACCCAGGTCACATTAAGCAGAATTAGAAGCCAGAGGTAACTTTTTAACAATTGTTAAAAAAGATTATCTGCAACCCGTTTAGTTTTGAATCCGATTTCAAAGCGTCTGGAAATGATCCGCAACGTTTTAATTCTTCTTATTACTATGGCTACCATATCAACATCCTTGTCAGGACAACCTGTCACCAAAAAAGCTCTCTTGATTCTGGACATTCAGGACGACTTTACCGGCGATAACGCGAGGATGCCCATGGATGCCGTTCAGGTGAAGCAAATGATCGATAATTTAAACAGCTTGATAACTAAACTTGATCCCTCATCGTATGAAATCGTTTACATCGGCAATGAATTCTCTAAACACGATTTCCTGAATGTATTCAGGCATTTTGCGGCTATCAAGGGAACGGCAGGTACAAAACAGGACCATCGTTTGAAAATAATATCGGAAAACTATTTCCCGAAAAATAAGGAAAACGCTTTTTCCAACCCGGAATTAAACGCCTTTTTAAAATCCAAATCGGTCACAGAGCTGTACCTGGGTGGCCTCAAGGCCGAGGCTTGTGTTTTTTCCACTGCCAAAGGCGCTGTCCGAAAAGGCTATAAGGTACATATCCTGACAGACTGCATCGCCACTACCACAAACAAAAAACGAATTAAAACGCTACCGAAATATGTAAAAGCCGGTGCGTATAATGTCACCTCTGAAACCATTAAGTAAATCCTGGCAGCCAGGCGGTTTTCCTCCATGCCCGCAGCGGCATACCACTCAGCTGTCGTTCTATTGGCTGGTAATTCCCCGTCTGATCATATTCCATTCCGCTTTGAGTCATAAAATACAATTTCCCATTTATTCGGCTTCAACCCTCCTGCCTGCTTTTCCCGTTTCCTGTACCGGTGCCAATCGCGGCATGTACCATTTGACCTGCTTTCTATTTTTACATCAACCCTTTTTTGATTAAAATCGTTCGTTCAACCGGGACCATGGTCCTCGTTTGCTCCATCTACCATAGACCTGCTTACTCATCGGTATCCTTCACCGGGAAAAACAGCTTTTGTTTCGGCGCCTTCATGAAGACCTTTACCTGCCGACATACCCGGAGCCATATCAAATTAGGATAGCCACCTTACCCATTACGGGAGCAACGATTATTTATGCGGAGTTACGATGCTGGGTGTATAGCTAATTAATTATTTCCCCGTTACCGTGGGCCAGCTTTGTACGGAATTTTTGAAGGTCTTCGGGGGTCTGCCGGGCCCAATCAGCTATTTCGCCAACCACTCGCAGGGGGAACTTGGAACGATATGACCTGGTCGGATTTCCCGGAAATTTCTTATTAGTCAGGTTCGGATCATTTTCAAACTGTCCTGTCGGCTCAACCCTATACACGCGTTCTCTTCCTTCGCCCTTTGCCAAAGCCGCGGCGAGTCCGGCCCCATTAACCAGGGCCGTAAAATAAATATGATTCATTTTTACATTGTCCTTATAATTGGAGGTACCCCCAGCCGTCAGCAAATCACCCGTCTGTAAAACCGCTTTTGTTCCATGAAAAAAGGGTCCCTGGTCACGAGGAAGGCTGGTTAGGGAATTTGCCAGTTCAGTATGCTTCCTGGCCTGGCCATGATCCTGCAATTCTTCATAGCATTGGGCCAGGTTCAAATACAGAGCCGGAAAAGCACTCTGAACCGCACTGTCGTTCACTTTTGCGGCAAACTCCAGGGTAGTTTCCAGCCAATGCAATCTATCGGAAACCAGCTTTTGTTGCCGGGCAATATAATGCGCTGTAAGAAATTTTTCAAAGTCATTGGTCGCCTCATTCCATCCTTTGAAAAACAGGGTGGCCGCTTCCTGAAGGTTGCCCTTTTCTTCCAGGTCCATCCCCTGCAGGCAAAGTCTGACAACCGGATTAAACGGTGAAAATTCCATAATGGACTATTGATCTCTATTTGTATCAGAACCTGTCCTTCCGTATACCAGCGGGTCTCATTTTCCTGCCTGATACGGTACCACCCCTCATCCATCTACAGGTTCCTGGTTCGAAATATTCGTTTGAAAACCGCGGCTGTACCCCGGGCTTTTCGTCATCAGGGTAAGCGCCTCTGAAGTTACCTAAAATATCCTGCTTTGGGCGATACTTCGGTAAGGAAAGAACTAAGGTTATCTGTCCAGGCACCCTCCGCATGGCTCATTACTTCACGCCGACCGACTGTGCCGTGCTTAAAAGCTTCTGCTAGGTTGAAATTCCCTCAATCTCGGATTCCATGACAGGATCCGCATCAACAGGCATGGACTCATTTGCCAAAAACCGCCCTCCCAAATACTCGCCGTAATTCGGCAGCAGGATGGTGACCATCCTTTTCTGGTGGGTATTATATAACCCCCCCGGCATAATGCCTGGGTCGGGGCCCCTTTGAATTGCCAGGCCAGTCACCCGACTGATCGAAAAACACCTCCATTGGAATGAAAACAGGTCAGTATAGAATAAATGCCTGCTCCAATTTGTCTTAAACGGCTTCGACCGCTGGGCGAAGTATAACCTCCTATTGTTAATCTTCCCCGTCCCGGGTATATGGCAGACGTTGTGCAGACTTGGCTGTAGTTTCCCGGTCATGGAAGACGCATAGGTCTGATCGGAATCAGTCCAGGTATACCGGATACGGCTTATTTTTTTATGGATCTGTCCCAGCTTTTGACCGGAAAATCCGTTCCCGGCGCAGTCAATCAAATTCCAGAATTCCTTGCAGCCTTTAACCAGCCGGAACAATAAACCATTTGGCACAGGAAAGAGCTACCTGCCTTCAAATTGCGATATCCATGGATCGCATATCCGGGAATCACCAGCATGGTATCAGCCGATAAACCATACTGCTAGGAACGGCTTGTATTTTTTCCGGTAAAAGGATAGCGCATTTCGGGCGATATGGGTTATATGAAGGACTTGTGTTCGCTTCGTTTAATTCGTTATCTCTAATTTTTTCTCCAGCATCTTTATTCAGGTAATACGGAGATAAAATAGGGTATGATGCCTTTCGGCGATTCATCCATCGCATCGGTTTCCGCCCTATCGCATCGCCGCCGGTGAATGGACTCTTCCTATCGTACTGATCAAAAGTACGACCTACTGCTACGCAACCAAACCAATCATGTACTTGGAGTTAATTCATTCCCGATTAACCTTTTTCAGAGGATAATTCATCGCAGGCTCCGCCATATGAACCGAAATACAGTATACCCAGACACCCAGGATCCCCCTGGGTATTTTACTATACATCGCGCTGGCTTTCCCATCCTATCCGAACCTCCGTCTATCACCGTCATGGTATAACCGCTCAATCAAAAGACGTTCTGCCTAATCAGTTGGCATAAGCGCCTCCCATTACCTGTTCCGTTGTTCTTTGGTGATATCAGATCGAGGAGCGTTTCGAATGCCCTCCCTTATCGCCCCTGACAACTACCCCCAGGTTTTGATTCTCACCGGATAGGGCCTGAGGAAGGCCGATTTCCCGGATCTGTTTTCATTATCCTGGCAAAGCCACGACCAATCCTTCAGAAACGATTTTACCCTCGTATAGACAGCGAATTACCATCCTTTTTTCACTTTTTCAGATATGCTCATTTTCACTAGCTGTTATGGATTGCCCGGATCCTGATGGAAAGGCAGACGATATCTTTTCGTCAAACGACATGTAAAAGTTCCGGTCCAAATCCTCGGACCCGTATTGCAGGGATTATAATACCTGGCGATATCCTTACCACCTCTTGATTCACGAGTATCGGGCTCCTTGGCAGCACCAAATACAGATGCAGGCGCTACCTTTGTCCCATCGGATTTCCGAAGCCTGCCTGCCCGGTTTACCCGGGAGTCCTGGATCGTCCCCGTACCCGGTACGACCAAACGCAACCCGCACCTGGAAAATAGCGGGGTAGGTTCCCCCGGGCTCTGGCCGGAGATCTGCAGGCGATCCGCGGAGTTGCACCCGGAATGCAGAGGCAGGGTGTGCGCAACCCGGAGTCGGCTGAACGGCTGAGGGGACGCCGGCCCAACCCGGTACGTAAAAAACCCGGGGATCCCCGAGATCCCCCGTTCGTTAACAATAAACAGACCAATATGCGTCCACCAGAAACCTACGACCTCGTTTTCCCCCGGGGTGCCAGCGCCCCAACGGATTACTTCACGGGGCAGGCCTGGGTCCATACCCTGGCAAGTGACCCGGCCTTTCATTGCCTGATCGGCAATGTCACCTTTGAACCCGGGGCTCGCAACTACTGGCATACCCACCCGGGCGGGCAGATCCTCCTGGTCACCGGGGGTACCGGCTATTACCAGGAAAAGGGAAAGGCTATCCGGCTAATCAAAAAAGGGGATACGATCCTGATTCCGGCGGATGTGGAGCACTGGCACGGCGCAACCCCGGACAGTGCCATGACCCATATTGCCATCAGCACCAATACCCAGTTGGGGGTTGTCGCGTGGTTACGCCCGGTTACCGATGAGGAATACGGCAGTTACCGCTAGTCCCGACAGGGCTAATTGATTTTCCGTATATTACACTCTATTTCGGCTAATTTCCTCCAATCGAATCGGTTAGAGGAATTGTAAAAGGAAACAAGACGCAATTGAATGCAGTAAAATGAAGAAAATGTTTACCCTATGATTACCCTTTTCTAAGCCTTGTAGGTACCCCGTATTTCAGACAGCTACTCGCCGAAGATTTTCATCTTTTGTGACCGTTTGATTCCATTCGAATGGTGTCATGTTTTCAAGCCCTTCATGCGGACGTTTTGTGTTTTACTCTTCGATCCATTCATCCGTTAATTAACGCACATCCGTGAGTTCCAGGAACAGGTAGGCATCCAGGATGGCCTCCCTGTAAAGTCGTTTAAATCGTTCGATCAATGGTTACCTGGTCTCCACCGACAGGACCCGGATCGACGTGGACCTGGTGCATGATTTTCTTGCCCGTCAATCCTATTGGGCGGCCGGAATTTCCAGGGACCTGGTGGCGCGCAGCCTGGACCATTCCCTGTGTTTTGGCTTGTACCGGGAAGGAACCCAGGTTGGCTTTGCGCGC
>DASZRL010000113.1:0-18721 GCA_035549175.1 Chitinophagaceae bacterium
ATTCATTTTTAAAGTACTCCAGCTCATACTTTGAATATGTATTAAGAAGCTGTTTTTCGTCAGACATACTTTGTTTGTTCGCGTACTTTTTAAAGCCACTGAACCTTAATAGAACAATTTGTATTGTCTGACTGTCCACGATTGCAAAATTATTTTGCTCCGAAACAGTCACCTTGCGTTTTAAAGGAAATTGGACTGTCATTGTCGAGCATGAACAAATGAGTTCTGTCAAACTATTGCTTTTTTGTGTCTTTAGTTTGCTGGCAAATGGTGAAAATGAAGCTTGTCCACTCACATTAACAACAAATAGTCCTGGCAGAATTATTAATAGGAATGTTCTCATAAACCTGCGTGCAACACTATAATTGACTCAACTCCGTCAACTATAGCAGATTATTAAGTAATTGGATTTTAATTAAACTATATTGCGCTTTTTGTATTGTTGATTGCGTCCTTATAAATTTACCTGCACACTTCGTGCTCCTCGGTCACAGGGATGCTGTGTTGAGTGCATCTGCTACTGTCAGGCCTTGTTGAGGGATTAAATAGGAAACAATTGGTTATTAAATATAGGATTTTAAAAATTTAATGTCAAGTTGCATTTCGAAAAAAAATGATATAAGAGATTTTCCTTACGTGTTTTTACGGGTAGGGAACCAAGGTCGGCCAGCCAGCTAGACTGACCGACTGGTTTAGAGCCTGCCTTCATCGGCCATCGAGTAGTAGCCCTGCCGCGTGAGGATCAGGTGGTCCAGTAGCTTCAGGTCCAGCAGATGAGCGGCCTGGTCCAGCCTCTGAGTCAGCTCTAGATCACTGACACTGGGCTCGGGGTTACCGGAGGGATGGTTGTGGCAAAGCACCAGACTGGAGGCATTGGCCTTGAGTGCGGCTGCAAAGACCAGCTTGGGGTCTACTTCGGTATCACTTACACCCCCTGAGGAGATGGAAACGATTCCCAGGACGTTATTGGCCCGTGAAAGCAGCATAACCTTGAACTGTTCATAAAGTTCCAGGGTGTCGGGGTTCCAGCTGGCCAGGAACAGCTGGTAAGCATCCTCGGAGCATCTGATGCTGGGTTGGTGGATCAGTGTTTGGGTTGGTTTATACGATAGCTGGGTCTCGGCCAGCCAGGCTTGTTTACGTGGCATAAAAGAAGATTGAAAGAGCCTGGTTTGCACCAGGCCCTTGGTTAGTAAAGAAACAAGTTTTCAGTACCGGCAGCCAGGGCCGATTTGAGGGCCTCCACGAACTGGAAGGCATTGACCGAATGGTCAAGAAACTGGTCGATGTAGGAGCTTTTATTGGCTCAGGTCAGCAGGTTGTACAACCTCCAGAGGCTGATAGCACCGTCACGGCCCCCAAAATGGGGGTCGCGACAGGGCTCAGCCATTGGGGCGGAGCAGCCGGTCAATGGCCTGGCTGAACGCGTCCCCGACGGGCAGTTCCAGGCTACCGATAAATACACTCTTCTTCCGGATAGCCGTGATGCTTTCTACGGCGACGATATAGGATTTATGAATCCGGATGAACTTCCCGGCTGGTAGTTCCGGTTCGATGGACTTCAGGCTGGCCCGGAACAAAAGGGGCTTGGGGCTGCTTTTGAGGTATATCTTCACATAATCGCGCAGCCCCTCCATATACAGGATATCCCGGAACTGGATCTTAACCTGACTGTAATCTGCGGGCAGGAAAAAGTAGTCCGGCTGGACGGGAGCAGGCCCCTGCTGGCGGGCCGCCTGGAGCTCATGAATTTCCCGGGCCCGGTTACAGGCTCTCAGAAACCGTTCCAGGGGAACCGGCTTGACCAGGTAATCCACCACATCCAGGTCAAAGCCCTCCAGGGCATACTGCCTGTAGGCGGTAATAAGGATCACCTGGGGTTTCCGGGGGAGGCTGGCAATAAACTGCAGGCCGGTGAGTCCCGGCATCTGGATATCGACAAAGACCAGGTCGACGGGCTGTTCCTGCAATACCTTCAGGGCCTCAAAGGCATCCCGGCAGCTGGCCACCAGGCGCAGGAATGGCGCTTTGGCAATATTATCCTCCAGTAACTTCAGCGCCAGGGGCTCATCATCTATGGCGATACAGGTCATCATTCTTTCAATTCGAGTTGCAGGCGGGCGGTAAACCAGCCATCGCGGTTATCAAGGAACAACTGGTGCCGGCCGGGGTACAGGAGCTCCAGCCTTCTGCGCACATTCTGCAGGCCGATACCCGGCGTCCTGTCCTTGGTTCCATCGCCCGGTACATATCGGTTACTGACACTGAAATCCAGCCGGTGATTTACCGCCTGCAACCGGATAGTAATCTGGGGATGCCCGCCCGGCACCTGGCCGTGTTTGAAGGCATTCTCCACGAATGGGATGAGCAGCATCGGCTCGATCGCATGCCAGTCCTCACGCACGTCCAGATCCACGGAAAGCCGGAGTTCCGGGCCAAACCGAAGCCGTTGCAGATCGATATAATCCTTTAGGTATTCCACCTCGCTTTTCAGCAGCACCCGCTCCTCATCCGTATCATACAGCATATACTGCATCAGGGAGGATAGTTTCATCACGGTGGGCTCCAGTTCGTCACTTTTCAGCCGGACCAGGGCCACCAGGTTATTCAGCACATTGAACAGGAAATGCGGGCTCACCTGGGAGCGCAGGAAGGACAGTTCGGTTTTCAGGTTTTCGCTTTGCAGGTCCCGGGCCCGGATGTCCGCCCGGTTCTTGTCCAGGATGGCTTTATAGGCCGCACTGACTGCCAGGGTGAAAACGAACGGAAGAAAATTATGCTCCACGGAATGAAACCCGCTGAACGCGTGCCGGCGTATCAGCAGCCGGAAAAGCAGGCTGTCCCCCAGCAGCACCAGCCCGAAGAGGCCCGCCAGAGACAGCACATACCAGCCGGTTTTGCGCTGGTAGATCAGCCTGGGCAACAGGATCCCGGCATTCAGGTAGAAGATACCCACCCAGAAAAAATTCATGGCCGTATTCAGGTACAGGAAGTCTGCCCGGTCCGGATCCAGCTGGCGGTGCGCCCATTCCTCATTGGCGCTGAATATATAGGGAATCAGAAATACGATCAGCCAGATAAGTACGTGCATGGCGTAGGTGATCCATTCACGCCGGGCTGATCCGACTCCTTTGGCTGTATTCATTCTTTCCAAGTTACATCATTATCAGGAGGACAGCTCCGACCCTCCGTGGATCATGGCAGAGACCATACCCCGGTGGCGTGTCAGTTCTGCCCGGATTACGCCCACCAGGTGGGCCACCAGGTAGGTGTAGACCAGGTATTGTCCGATGCTGTGTACCTGGTGAACCGGTCGCTCAATGGGGCGCAGGAAGCTGACCTCATCAAAGGCCATGATCAGGCCGGTAAGCCCCATGACAGCCAACAGGGCGTAAAAGATCAGGTAGCCCCGCTTTACCCAGATAAAATGCCGGCGGTCCTGGCGATCCTGCCGGGACGCCGTGGGTATGTTTACCGCCTGGTTGATCCGGCTCAGGAGCCTGTCTTCCGGGTTGCGGGTCACTTCCACCACGATGCGGAAAACCAGGAGCAGGCAGAGCCCGAACCCGGCGATCTTGTGGATATCCCAGACTGAATGCCGCAGGCTAAAAAATACACGGGTTTGGGGATCCAGCCTGGAAGGATCGAATCCCGGCCGATCTCCCTTGTTTTCCTGTCCGCGCTGCGGCACCGGGGATTGACCGAGGACCTGCGGTGTAGAAGCGGCCGGATCCGGCTGTTGTCCCGGGGCCGGCAGCTGAGCCTGCACCGGGTTCTGTCCCGGCCCGGCGGCCTGGTCCCGGGGGGGAGCTGTCAGCAGGGTGCCGTTCAACAGGACCGTCAGCACCGAGACGGTCATCAGCAGGAACGTAAGCCAATGCCAGACCCGGATCGGAGAGGGATACGTTAGTTTGAAAAGACGTGCCATGTACTTGTGTTTTGGGGGTTATTCGATCGTATCGGGCACCTCGGGCCGAGGTGTCATCCCGGTTATTGGGCAAAGCTAGACGGGGGCGTCTGCAGCCCGTTCCGTTTTGCTGCCAACACGTTTTTTTTTGCGGCAAAACCTCGGTCTGGTAAGCCCTACCCGTTTAAGGGCAGCCTGCCGGACATATCCGGAGCCTTGGATGGCCAGAAACCGGTAAGGATAGCAGCTGGAAACCACTATATCCCGGGAGAGCGTGCGCCATGGGCGGATTACCCGCGTGCATTGTACCCCGATCCGCTTACCTTTAATAGGAGTACTCCTTCTACTCGCACCAACCACATGAAACGGATCACCAGTATTGACGCCGTCCGGGGCTTTGTCATGATCATCATGGCCCTTGACCATGTCCGGGACCTGATGCATCAATCCTCCCTCAGCGACAGCCCCACTAACCTGGCCACTACCACCCCCCTGCTGTTCTTCACCCGGTGGATTACGTATCTGTGTGCCCCGATATTTGTCTTCCTGGCAGGGACTTCTGCCTACCTGACCCTGCAGCGCAGGGGCGACCGGAAGGTCTACCGCAGCTTCCTGGCCCGCCGGGGGCTGGTTTTGCTCCTGGTCGAGTTCACCCTGGTCAACTGGGCCCTGTTTTTCGATCCCAGCTTTCACACCTTCCTCTTTGAAGTCATCGCCACGATCGGTACGGGCTTTTTGATCCTGTCCCTCCTATTGAATTGGAGTCCTCGCCGGATCGCAATCCTGGGCCTGGTCATTTTGGGCCTTCACGACCTGGTCTCGCTGGTCCCCGCCTCGGTGGGCTCCCCGGTCAGACCCGTCCTTAATTTCCTGTTCAGCCTGGGCGCCTATCCGCTGGGTTCCTCCACGGCCCTGGTCATGGCCTATCCTCCTGTTCCCTGGCTGGGCATCCTGCTGCTGGGATTTGGCACCGGACCCTGGTTCGCAAAGCCGCCGGAAGTCCGTGCCCGCCGGTTTACCCGGACGGGCCTCCTGGCCCTGGTGGCCTTCGGGCTGCTGCGATGGAGCAATTTTTACGGGGATCCCGTCCCCTGGTCGGTACAGAAGTCGGGGATTTACAGTTTCCTTTCCTTCCTGAACGTGGCCAAGTATCCTCCGTCCCTTTGCTTCTGCCTGGTAACCCTGGGCTGCATGTTCCTGCTGCTGGCCCTCGCCGAATACCAGCAGCACCGCGTTACCCGGGTGCTGTGTACCTATGGCCGGGCGCCGCTGTTCTATTTCGTCGTCCATTTTTACCTGATCCATACCCTGCTCCTGGTGCTGCTCCTGGCCCAGGGTATTGCACCCGGCCGCTGGGAATTCGCGACAGGCAGTTTCGGAAGGCCCCGCAATATAATATCCGGGATCCCCCTCGGGGCGGTCTATCTGGTATGGATAGCCGTGGTGGCGGCCATGTACCTTCCCTGCGCCTGGTATGCCCGTTACCGCGCCGCGCATGCGCGGGGATTACTTCGCTATTTTTAAAAAATTGCCCGATCCGCCCCCCTGCCCGAAATATCTCCGCCCGGTAAAGTCCGGCGGGGGCCCGGGCCGGGACCCCTGCCCAAGGCGGTGGTAAGGGAAATAGAACCGGAAGGTAACCCCGGCGCCAATACAGAACCGGATTCCGCCAGACGCGGGTAATACGCTACAGCAACCCGACCCGGCCCGGCCGAGCGCGGCCTCGGGCCGTTCTTCATTCATAACGAAGCGCCTCGATCGGGTTGAGCCGGGAAGCCTTTTGCGCCGGATAATAGCCGAAGAAAATACCGGTGAGCGCACAGACGGCAAAGGAAAGCAGCACCGAATACTGGGTGACCAGCGTGGGCCAGGACAGCAACAGCGTGACCAGCCGGGAGGCGCTGATACCCAGGATCACGCCGATCACCCCGCCGGTAATGCTGATCATAAAGGCTTCGGTCAGAAACTGCATGAGGATATCCCGGCCGCGGGCCCCGATCGACATGCGCAGTCCGATTTCACGGGTCCGTTCCGTGACGGACACATACATGATATTCATGATTCCGATTCCCCCTACCAGCAGGGAGATGCCGGCTATCGCGGCCAGCAGGACGGTGAGCAGTTCGCTGGTTGAACTGATGGTACTGATCAGCTCGGCCTGGGTGCGCACCATGAAATCGTTTTCCTCCCCGTTTTTCAGCTTGTGGGCCCGACGCAGTGCCTCGGTAATTTCTTCCGTGGCCAGGGGGGAACTGGTCTCGTCTGTGGCGGAGGCCAGAATGGACTGAATATAATCGATCGCCAGCATGCGCTTCTGGACGGTCGTGTAGGGTGCCAGGATGACGTCGTCCTGGTCCTGGCCAAACGCATTTTCCCCTTTTTCCGCGAGTACGCCGATGACCCGCATCGGGATACTTCGGAAGCGAATGATCTTGCCGATGGGATTCTCGTCGGATTCGAACAGGTTATCCACTACCGTCTTACCCAGCAGGCAGACCTTATCGGCCGAACGGACGTCATTGTCGGTAAAATTGGCGCCATCCCGGAGTGACCAGGCCCGGATCCCCAGGTAGGCCGGATTGACTCCCTGCATGGAGGTGGGCCAGTTCCTGGACGCGTGGATAGCCTGCCCGGCTGTACTGACGGCTGGCGACACCGCCGTGATATGAACCACCGACTTGCGGATGGCATCAATATCCGGCAGTTTCAGGGTCTGCAGACCCGCCGCACCCAGCATGGCCCCACCACCCACGGTCTGGCTGCTGTAAGGGCGGACCGTGATCATATTGGACCCCATGCCGGAGAGCTGGCTGCGAATGCTTTGCCGGGATCCCTGGCCAATGGATACCATCGTGATGACGGCCGCCACCCCGATAATGATCCCCAGCATGGTGAGCATGGCCCGCATTTTATTGCGCAACAACGCCCGCCAGGCCAGTCTCAGGAGGTTATACAGGGTCATGCGGATTGATTTTGGTATTCATCATTGGCCGGCAGGGCTGCCAGGGCTTCCCGGGCAGATTTTACCCGGGGGTTTTTCTCGTCGCGGATCACGCGGCCGTCCCGCAGTACGATTGTGCGGCCGGTAAAGACGGCGATATCGGGTTCGTGGGTAACGCACAAAATGGTAACCCCCCGGGCATTAAGATCCTGCATCAGGGACATGATGCTGTAGGAACTGCGCGTGTCCAGGTTACCTGTCGGTTCATCGGCGAGAATCATCACCGGGTCGTTGATCAGGGCCCGCGCGATGGCTACGCGCTGCTGCTGACCGCCGGATAGTTCATTGGACAAATGCCGCAGCCGGTCCCCCAGGCCGACGGCTTCCAGCACCTGGCGGGCCTTGCCGTGACGGTCCCGCGCCGACACCTCCGGGTTGTAGAGGAGCGGCAGTTCCACATTCTCCAGGGTAGAGGTCCGGGCCAGCAGGTTATAGGACTGGAATACAAAGCCGATTTTACGGTTACGCAGCCGGGCCAGTTCATTGCGCGAAAGATCCTTCACGTTTACCTGATCCAGGATATAATCACCGGCAGTAGGCTTATCCAGGCATCCCAGGATATTGAGCAGTGTGGACTTTCCGGAGCCGCTGGCGCCCATGATGGACACAAACTCCCCGGAAGCGACCGAAAAGGAAATGCCTCGCAGAGCCCGCACCGTTTCAGGCCCCGTCTTGAATTCCCTTTTCAGGTCAATGATCTCCAAAATTTTGTCTGCCATGCTGCCTGCTTTTGAATAGAATAATGTACGGGTACCCGGTACAGCGGACGGGTCAGCGGCCCGGCCTGCCGCCACCGCCACCGCCCGGGGTGCCGCGCGGCCGGCTGGGTAAAAACGGACTCTTGGCGGTGGTCGCCTTGCTAGCCGTAGTCCGCTGGTATCCCGTCACCAGGAGGTCATCCGGCACCAGGCCGTCCAGTACCTGCACATGGAGGTCGTCGCTCAGGCCGGCCAGGAAGCGCTTGTGAACCAGCCGGTCACCCTGCCGCAGCCAGACGTAGGCTACCTGCCCTTTCCGCTTACCCACGGAATCGGGGGCTCCCGGTGGTTTCTCGGCCTTCCGGTTCTGTTCCAGGAGGAATTCTGCGGCCAGCACGGAATCCGGCTGAAAAAGGGTCGCCCTGAGGGGTACCAACAATACCTGTTTGACCTCGCTGGTATAGACCGTAATGCTCGCCGTCATACCGGGCTTCAGTTTCATCGAAGTATTGGGCGCTTCGATGATGGTCGTATAGGTTACCACGTTGGCCGATACGGCGGAGCGAAGCCGGATTTCCTTGACCGTTCCGGCAAAAGTGTCCGCCGGGAAGGCATCGACGGTAAACTGCACGCGCTGCCCGGTCTTCACGTTCCCGATATCGGCTTCGTCAATGGCCGCCTGGACCTGCATATGGGTCAGGTCCCGGGCGATGCTGAACAGGGTGGGCGTGGCCAGGCTGGCCGCCACGGTCTGACCTTCGCTGACACTCCGCGACAGGACCGTTCCGTTAATGGGAGAATAAATATCGGCGTAGGACAGGCTTTTTCGGGCCGAACTGAGCTGGGCTTCCAGGCTGTGAACGGCTTCCTGCGAGCTCTGGTGCTGGTACCGGGCGGTCTCCCAGTCTGCCTGACTGATGGCACCCACTTCGAAGAGATGCTGCTGGCGGGCATAATTACTGGCCTGGTAAACCGCGTTGGCCCGGGCAGCAGCCAGGTTGGCCGATATCTGATTGACCACGGCCTGCAGGATGGATTTGTCCAGTTGGGCAAGGAGCTGACCCTTCCTGACCTGGGAATTAAAATCCACGAATACCTTTTGTATCGTCCCGGAAACCTGCGTTCCGACCGCGACGGTATCCACCGGCTGCACCGTCCCGGTCGCCGTCACCAGGTTGGCCAGGTTGCCGTAGGCCGGGTGTTCGGTCAGGAGTACCGTGTGGACGCGGGCCGGCCGGAATTTCCAGTACCAGGTGCCAAGCCCGGCCAGCAGCAGTACCACGATCCAGATTATCCATTTGTATTTTTTCATGCCTGCAAGCTTTTGTAGTTAGAAACGGATCGGTTGGCCCGCATAAAACTGGTAGATCATACTGTAGAGTACCGCCTGGTACTTGGCCAGCAGGTAAGCCTGCATGGCCTGGACATAACTGTTTTTTTGCAGCAGCACCTCCACCAGGCTGATAGCGCCGGCCTTCAATTGTTCGTTGGTGATCTGGTACGTGGCTTCAGCCGCCTGTAGCTGGGCCCCGGCCGCCACGTACTCTGCCTGGGCATTCTGCAGGGTCAGGTAGGCCTGCTCGACTTCCTGGTTCAGGGTGACCCGGCTGCTTTCCAGGGCGAGTCGGGCCTGCTCCAGCACGATGCGCGCCTTGGCCAGGTTGGTCCTGTTCAGGTTGCGGCTGAATATGGGTACACTGGCGCTCAGCCCCAGGGTCTGATAGAAATTATTACCCAGCTGTGAGAGATACTTGGAGGACTGATTATCTGAGTACCCGGAGGACAAACCCGCCCCCAGGTTCACGGTGGGCAGCCGGCCCGCCCGCGTCATAGCCACTTCGGTCTCTGCCAGGCGGATGGCCAGGTCGCCATACCGGATCTCCGGACGGTGTTCCTGGGCCATCTGCTGCGTTGCCTCCAGGGAAGGCACCAGTTCTTCAGGTTCGATCCGCTCAGGGACTACCACGGTCAGCTGGCAGGAAGGCGGCAGTTGCAGCAACTGGCGCAGGCTGGCCAGTCCCAGCTGGTAGGCCGTCCGGGCATTGACCAGGCTGTACGCATCGGCAGCCTGCTGGGATTGCAGCTGCAGCAGATCCTTCCGGGAAATACTGCCGGCATCGTAGCGCTGCTGGCCTTGCCGGAGCTGCTCCTGCGAAGTCGACAGGATCGCTTCAAAATAGGTGATGTTCTCGCGGGCCAGCAGGATATTGAGGAAGGCCTGGGTGATCCCGAGCGTGAGATTGTTGTCCGCCTCCTCGACGGCCAGACCCGCCTCCTGCACCGTAAGACGGCCCGCTTCGATATTGCGACGCAGGTACCCGCCGTTATAGAGGACCAGGGAGGAATTGAGGCCGTAGCTGCTTGAAAATTTTGCCTGGGTCTGAAAGCCACCCACCACGGGATTGGCATTGCGGCTGTTTACGAGGGTTTGCGACGTGGATCCATACACCAGGGGAAGGCGGTTCCTCTCCGCCTGGGCCAGATCCTGGCGGGCTGACTCCCGGGAGAGACGCAGGGCCTGAAGCTGAAGGTTATTATCGCGGGCATAGGCCAGGCACTGTTCCAGGCTCCAGGACAGCGTGGTGTCCAGCCTGCCGGGCACCTGGGCTGTTACCCCCGGGCCCCGCAGCAGGAAAACAAGTAATATACCGAACCATGCTCTGGCCATATTCGTGTCTTCGCCCTCCCCGGAACGGCTGAGGTTGCCATCCGTCCGGACATAGGTTCGAAGTTCCGCTTACCCTGCCCCGGAAGGGCTGACCTGTATCATCCATTCGTATGATTGCCGGGGCCCGGCCAGCTGAGTTGGCCTGGAAAGAGGCGGGTATGGGATTAAAACCGGAGGGTAAGGCCCAGCTGGCAGGACAGCGGGGTACCGGGGGTGAAGCAGATATCCTCGACGGGTTGCGCCTCACCGGAGAGGCGGGTCAGTGTGGCAAACTGGGTCTCCTTCCATTTTGTATTCAGCAGGTTGCGCACGGTCAGCGTCGTCTCCCAGCAGCGCCAGCTGTAAGACAATACCGCGTCGGTAATAAAGTACCCCTGGGCCTGCAGGCTAGCATCCGGGTTGGCCGGTCGTTTCCCCAGGCACCGGTAACGAAGGCTGCCCCGGATTCCCTTTTCCGGGGTATAGGTAATTCCACCGGTGCTGCTCCAGACGGGCGCGAGGGGGATCTGATTCTTGCCTTTCGGATCATCCAGGGAACGGCCGTGGGCATAATTTATGTCCAGGTCCACGATCCAGCTGGGCAGGGGCTGGTAACGAACCGATCCGTCCCAGCCCAGCCGGCGGGTTCGTCCACTGAATTCGACGGTACCACCGTCCCCGCCATATACATATTCCTGCTGCAGATACAGGTACCAAAGGGCCACATTGACCAGCAGGTTCGGCGCGGGCTTGAGGGCCGCACCCAGGTCGGTACCATAAGCCGCAGGCAGCACCTGGCGTCCCTGCCGGGCTGTCACGACCCGTGTATCGTTGGAGTGAAAACCCCGGCCGGCTGCCAGGTAAACCTGCAGGTTCCGCGCGGCCTGGTAAGTGAATCGAAGCTTGGGACTGGCCGTGGCAGCCCGGGCCGTATAGGTGCCTGGTCCGGAGAAAAGGCTGTCGGCCGGCCATTTGTTCCGGTATTGATGATAAAATCCATCCCACCGGAACCCCGCCTGCAACGTGAAACGGGGGCCGGACCGCAGGGTTTCGGTGAAATAGGGGGAAACCGAGGACTCGGTGATAGCACCCCAGGTTAGGCGGTTCAGCAGGATATAACCATCCCGTGTATGCGACAAGGCGCTGTTCCCTACCAGGTCCAGGCGCGCGTCCAGGCCCGCATCGCTTATCAGGGACCAGCCGCCTAGCCGGCCGGCCCGGTGATAGCTGCCCCGGTAACCCAGCAGGCTGCGCGATTCCTGCTGCCGGATCTCATCCCCGTTCACGGAATCGACCAGGAAAAAGGTAAAATTGGAATGCAGGTCAAACCCGTAGGACGTATAATAGACCTGATTTTTCAGGTAACTGCCTGGGTGCAGGGCGGTAAGGAATTCCGTATTCAGGTTGATCCGGAACGTCCGGCCGCCTTCGCGCGGATCAAGCGCCCCGAAATACCCGACACGGCCCTCAGCGACGGCCCGGTCGGGGATCTGGCCCGAGGCATGCCAGCGGCTTCCCATCCCCGATACGGAGACCTTCATCCGGGTAGCCCTGCTGATCCGGGTTGTAAACTTGGAGAACAGATTGAACCGGTTAAAACCCTGGGGGTGGTCAAAATAGCCGTCACTGTACCGGTATTCCGAAGCCACGTACCAGGAAGAGGGCTGAGGTGCAGCACGCTGCCTTCCCAGCAGATCCAGGAGAACCAGACCGCGGAAGGTGTGGAACATACCTCCTTCCGCCTTGACCTGGTTCTGCCGCAGCTGATCCAGGGTCACATAATCGGCGAAGCCTGCCGTGGCAAAGTCACCCCGGTCCGCAAAATAAGGTCCCTTGCGGTAATCGATCGCTTCCACGGTTTCCGGAATGATGAAATGCAGGTCGGCATATCCCTGGCCATGGGCATGGGAGACCATGTTGACCGGGATGCCATCGGCATACAGGGCGATATCGGTGCCATGGTCGCAATCGAAACCGCGCAGGAAAATCTGTTCCGCCTTGCCGCCTCCCTGGTGCTGCCCGATAAATACCCCCGGGATGATCTGCAGGGCCTCCTGGGAATTGCTGAGGTTACGGGTGGCAATATCCAGCCGGCTGACCTGACGCTCAGGTCCTGCCTGGTCGTTGCCCAGGACCACTTCACGCAGGTATACCGGGCTGGGGGTAAGTTCCACCAGACCCCGGTCCGCGTGGAAATCGGCCAGAGACAGCCGCCGGCTCCCGTAACCGATGCAGGAGATGACCAGGGTATCTCCCCTGTCAGGAGGAAGGAGGAAAGTCCCCGCATCGTTGGAACTGGTGGACCAGCCCCCGGGTTCTAACCGGATGGTGGCCCCTGCGACAGGTTGCCCGGAGGCCGCATCGCGAACCTGACCGACCTGGCGGGTCCCCTGGCCGGAAACCCAATAAGTCAACAAGCAGATAATAGTACTGATTATACTGCGTTTCATCTCGTTGTAGGCCAGGCATCAGGCCTTGATTGCGGGGGCCGGGCGGAGGTATTCTTCCTCCAAAAACCGGTGATAATGCCGGGCCATTGCCTGGCGATAAAGATACAGGATAACGGGCTGTAGGCGAGCGCGGGCGGCTCCTGGGAAAACCGCCCGGGAGCCGCCGGGTCATCCCCCGGAATACTCCGCCAGGTTTTCTGGTAACAAAATAAATATGTAAATTCATGACAATGATATTTTTAGCGCCTTGCCCTGCCTGGTTAACCTTTATCGTGCCCGCTTAAATCCCGTTACTGTGTACTCCATTAGAAACCTGCTTATTGGTTACGGTATCGGCATTCTGGTTGTCCTGCTTGTCGTGTGGAACCTCTTTTCCACGCTGCAGGACCAGAAAGATTCTTTTGCCAACATCCTGAAGGCGCGTGAGGTGCTGCAACGGCTTCAGCCTGCCATTATGAACCTGCAGGAACTGGAAACCACGCTTGCTGATGGGGCGAGCCGCCCTTCGTCTCACCTGGATAGCTTGCTGGCTGACCTCCGAAAGGATTCTGTTAACCTGGTCCGGCTGGGTGAGACCCGCAAAGCCTATGCGGGTACCTACCAGGTCTTATCGGGACTGCTGGCCCGGGCCCTGTCCGGCAGCCTGCCTCAGGACAGCCTGGAGCGCCTGGTGGCCCGCTTCCGGTCCGTCGCCGCGAGCCAGGAAGCCCAGAGCCGGGATACCCTGAGTACGTCCTATGACCACAGCGTGGCGCTCACCAGGAGGACCGTGGCCTTTGTCAGCATCATCTCCGGGGTCCTGGTATTTCTTTTGATTTATGGTTTTTTCTTCACCTACCGGGATATCACCAACCGGCAACGCTATAGTGAACAGCTGCGAAAATTCAATGAAGAACTGGAGCACCAGGTCATCCAGAAAACCCGGGTGATCCGCAAGAACGAGGAACGCTATAAGGCCCTGGTCGAAAATGCCCCGGAGGCGCTGGTCGTCTTTGACGTGGAAAAAAAACAGTTTGTCAGCGTCAGCGAAAGTGCCCTGAAACTGTTTAAGATGTCCCGGGAAGACATGCTCCGGTCGGGCCCTATCCAGCTCAGCCCGCCCTACCAGCCCGACGGCCGGCCTTCCGGGGAAGCGGCCAGCGAAAAGATCCAGGAAGCGATCCGGGGAGGCAAGCCCGTATTCGAATGGATGCACCAGGATGCGGAAGGGCGGTCCATTCCCTGCGAGGTCTGGCTGGTCCGGCTCCCCGACACGAGCCAGGTACTGATCCGCGGCAGTATCATTGACATCAGCGCGCGAAAGGAATCCGAGGCGGCCCTGCGTGAAAGTGAAGCCAAATACCGCGCCTTCTTTGAGACCAGCATGGACGGCATACTACTCACGATACCCGATGGAAGGGTCCTGGCTGCCAATCCGGCCGCCTGCCAGATCCTCGGTATGACGGAGGCAGAAATCTGCCAGTCCGGCCGTTTCGGGCTGGTCGACGCCACCGATCCCAACCTGCCCTACCTGATCCGGCAACGGGAACTCCTGGGCAGGGCCGCCGGTGAATTGACCTTTATCCGCAAGGACGGCTCCCGGTTCACCGGGGAACTGACCACCACGACCTTTACCAATGCCGCGGGAGAAAAGCGAAGCAGCATCATATTCCGGGACATTTCCGAAAAGAAAAAATTTGAAAAAGAGCTTCGGGAAGCTGAATCCATGTTCCGGAGCCTGGCCGAGCGGTCCCTGGTCGGCATTTATATTCTGCAGGAAGGACGGTATGCCTATGTCAATCCCCGTTTCGCCGAGATCTTTGGCTATACGCCGCAGGATCTGATGCAGAACTTCCGGATTGACACCATCATCAATCCCGACGACCGCGAGTTGGTGGCTGAGAATATCCGGGCCCGGATAGAAGGGGAGGTAGACAGTATCCATTATGAGGTCAGCGGGATCCACAAGGATGGCTCCCGGCTGTTCCTGGAAATTTTCGGAAGCCGCTTCCAGTATGCGGGCAAGCCGGCCATCATCGGCACCCTGCTCGATATCACGGAGCGTAAACTGGCCGAGCAGCAGATCCGGGATTCCCTGGCTGAGATCCGGCAGCTTACCGAACACCTCCAGGATATCCGGGAAGAGGAGCGTGCCCACATGGCCCGGGAAATCCACGATGAACTCGGCCAGTACCTGACCGTCCTGAAGATGGATGTATCCTGGCTCAACAATCACCTCCGGGCCGGCAGCCAGGAAACGCGCCGGAAACTTGAAGGACTCACCCAGCTGATTGACGAAACGGTCAAGACCGTTCGGCGGATTGCTTCCGAACTGCGGCCCAGCCTGCTGGACGACCTCGGACTGGTCGCTGCCATGGACTGGCACCTCCATGAATTTGAAGCCAGGACGGGTATCAGGACCGAGTTCCGGGAATCGGGTGCCGACCTGCCGCTGGCCAACCCGGTCAAGACCGGCCTGTTCCGCATCTTCCAGGAATCGCTCACCAATGTGGCCCGCCATGCCGGCGCCAGCCGGGTCACGGTGGAATTGCAGGCCGGGCAGGGGGAGCTGACGCTCCGGGTCCAGGACGATGGCAAAGGGTTTAACCCCGAAACCATCCGGCGCAAAAAAACCCTGGGCCTGCTGGGCATGAAAGAGCGCTGCTCCATGCTCAGGGGCAGCTATGAACTCTTCAGCCTCCCGGGGCAAGGCACGACGATTACGGCCCGGATACCGCTGGATGGCGCCGCTTCCGCCGGCTGAACAGGTTCCGGGATAACCAGGCCTATTCCCAGCGTGATGCCAAGGCGTTCGAGTGCCTGGAAAAAAAGATGGGCGGCCCGTTCACCCAGCCATCCCGGTGCAACAGGCCCGCTTCTGCGTATGGATCAGCCTGTATAAACTCTTCGACCTTTCCCCGGCCATACCCGCCGCCTGCGCCATGAGCCAGCTGCGGCCGGAAATGAGCCGCTCCAGATACGGGGGAGTTTTCATCACGGCCTCAAAAATTTTTTACTGCGTCAGCGTTGGTGCAGGTACTTGAGTCGGATAAGGAGGAGTGGCATTTACCGACCTCCACTGAAATGAAATATTTAACTGATGCATGGGTCCGAAAGAACATCCTGGCAAACAAAAAGGTCACTTTAATGAAGGGTTTGAACATCGCAGGTATTTCGGGGCTAATACACGGGGATAGCTCCTGCCACCAGGGCCTGGTCGGGGATGGGATACGGGGCTTGCTGCCGGAACCTGTAACCGGGCTTATCGCACCGGGCGGCTGCCTTCCGGGCAAACCTGCTCCCCCAGGATCGCGATTCCCATCCAGACCGCCCAGATCAGCGCAAGGACCAGGTAAATATTGGTAGCCAGTTCGCTCAGCTGCTGCCATCCGATCATCCCGGTCAGTACGACCAGCGCGGTAAGCAGGCCAAGCAGGACAGTCACCTGCCCCAGGACTTTGGTCTTTTTCTGCAGGTGAAAACCCAGGCCCAGCCACCAGGCGCTGCCAAACAGCAGGCTACCCAGGTTCCAGATACCCCCGTACACCAGGTCATTGATAAGGCGCATCAGGTAACGGAGCGTCATTTGCTCTGTATTGCCCCGCAGCGGGTACTGATCCATCAGGGACGGCATTATTACCGAAAGAATGGCGGCACCCAGCACCCCGAGCAGCACGTAGGCAGCCCCGCAAAAGGTCAGCAGGGGCGCGCTGGGCGTCCGGCTCCTCAGCCAGCCATGCACGTAGAAGACCAGGGGCAGGACCAAAAGGTAATACCCAAACAGGTCGGCCAGCATACTCCAGCGGGCCGCCAGGCTGCTGGTCCGTGGTGCGTCCAGGATCACGCCCGGATCATAGAACAGGTCGTCACTGTAGCCGGACGCTACGACGCCCAGCCAGAGACAAACCAGCCCGACCAGTCCGGATCCGATTGCGGTAAAGGCTGCGGCTCTTCGGAAAGAACGCATAATAAAAGATTGAAACGTAATACCGGTATCCCTTCGCCGGGAAGCGAAGGGATACCGGATGGATGGATAGTTGGCAGACAGAATGGTTACGCCACCATCACGCCATCGGTGTAGCCTTCCATAATCTGGCGGAACCGGTGTGCCGGCAGTTCCTGCTCGGCCACGGCGAACAGGGCGTTGAACACAAATTCCGGGGCGGCCCTTTCCACGGCCCGCAGCCATTGTATGATCTCGGTGTTATTCAGGCCCCGCATCATCCAGGGCTGCACCCGATTGGCTTCCTGGGGCGGAATGGACTGCACGATGCGCTGGTTCAGGGCGAGCAGGTCTGCATCGCTGTAATAGCGCCAGAGCAGTCCATTCAATACGACTTCTTCCTTGGCCATATGCTCCAGGTTGAAAGTCATAAAATGAATGAACGCCGTGGTGATATCGCGGCCGGCCTGGATTTTTTCTTCTGCGGTCACAGCATGGTCGAAGGCGACCAGCATGCCCCGCAGCTTGTGCCCCAGGGCGTGGTCCTCCACATGCTCCTTTTCAAAGGCATCGGCGACGGAGGGTTCGTACTGCAGGATAGCGGGCAGGATGAAATGATCCTCGTGCTCCGCATGTTTGTCGAAATGTTCGGCGACATCCCGGACTTTTTCCAGGGCCAGGGCTGCCTGGGCCTCCTGTTCAAAACTGGTTTGCTGAAGGGTAAGGGCCGTGTCGTACAGGAGTGCACGAAGGGCCTTATGGATCTGGTTGAAAATGTTAAAGCGTGCCATGTTGGTTTATTGGGGTTGTTTAAAAAATAGTTGCGAATAGCAGCCTGCCGGTCAAGGTTACTTCCCTGCCCGGGCAGGAAGGGGAGGCCGAATGCCTCCCGGCCTGCCGGTTCAGGACGCCTGGCGGTATACGAATCCCTCCAGGATAACCTGGGTGGCGCCGCCGGTTTTCTGAACCTGCATCCGGGTCGGGTAATACCCGGCCCTGGCGAATTTGGCCGGAACGGGGATATCCCGCCGGAAATTGGCGCTGGTATACAGGAAGGCCTTGGTGATCATGGGCTCGTAAAAGGTCACCGCCCCGTTATAGCTGCCATACAGGAAGGTCTGCGTAAACGGCTGCCCGTGCAGTTCCGGCGTGTTCACATCCACCCAGTGGGTACCCATCTGGGGCACTCCGCCCGGAATGGCCTGGTACACATCCGGCATATAACCGGCAGGCGGAAAATGGTCGAAAGCCGCGCTGTTCTGTTCATAGGCCGGGATGGCCAGCCGGTCCGCCTCACTGGTCATATAAAAATGAAAATCGAAGTGGGGTTTGTCATAAATACCGGCCGGTTCATGACCGTGGGGGTTCCATTCCACCAGGGCGTGCTGAAAGGGCGTCAGGCTGGCATGGGAATCAAAGGCCAGCGAGATGGCATCTGCGTCTTCGCCCGATTCACTGGTACCGGGATCCAGGTGTGCCATGGCCTGGTCGTCGATGGAGATGCCGACCCGAAGGGGTTTATTATCGGCATCGGTCTGGACCCAGGTCCAGGCCTTACCTCCCTGGTAACTGACGACAGGTCCGTTGAAAAGGCCGGAGTTGTCGTGATCTTTTTTACAGGAACTGAAAAGGGCGGCCAGGGTAATGGCAGACAGAAAAATTTTCTTCATGGTTGATAAAGGTTTAACGGTTAACAAGGCGTAGCAAAAATCCATCAGCAGGCCCTGCCGGGCAATCCGGTCCGGTATAAATTGCCACTTTCAGGGGATGAACCGCTGGCGGGTCCGGCCACCGGCGCGCAATCCATGCCCCCGAATCTGCAGCCCATCCCCTCCGGGACCAGTTCAGCAGCCCTTTTGTGCGGATTGGTCTCCCGGGAGTTATATTTGGGAAAGACTTGCCCCACACGCTGTGAAACCAAGATGCCTTTGTTTGTGCTGGGCCCTCCTGGCCGCGTTGCCTTCCCTGGCGCAGCCGGGCCGGCCGGCTCCTGCCGCCGGCAGCGGGAGAACGGTATCGTCCCCGGACTTCCAGCCATCCCCGCAGGCCAAACAATATGTGTTCAATCATTTCAGCTCCTTCAATGGGCTTGCCTC
>DASZRL010000114.1:0-32331 GCA_035549175.1 Chitinophagaceae bacterium
GAGATCGGCTTGGGCAGCTTGACGTAATCGGAGATCACCGAGGCTAAGGATACGCTGGGATAGAAATAGCTGTTATTTTGAGAAGGCAGGGCAGAGGACTTGTCCACCCGTCCGGTCACCGACAGGGTGGCATACTTGTCCAGGGAGGCGTCCAGGGCGAAGTAGGCGCTCAGCACCCGCATGTCGGAAGCAAAGCTGCTGGCCTGGACGGGGTTCAGCGAGTTGCTGAAGCTATACACCCCGGGCACGTTCAGGTAATCGGTGGACGTGAAATTGGAGTTGTAGCTAAAGGAACGGATATTCCCTCCTGCCAGCCCCGACAGGTTCAGAAACTTGTTGAACGCATAATAATTATAGTTCAGCAGGATTTCGGTGTTGTTCTCGAACAGGTTGCGATGGTCCTCCCGGTAGTCGCCCTTGTTACCTTCCCGACCGTATGGGTGCGCCGAAAAGGGCATTTTTTCGGTACGCAGCAGGTTGTAGGTTGTAATCTGCGTGCGGCTAGTGAGGTTCAGGTTGTCATTGATCTTGTAGTTGGCGGACACATAGCCATAGATATCATTCTTGTAATGTCCCCGGAGCCATTCGTTGACCATGAACCAGGGGTTATGGTAACGCTGGTATTCAGCGAAGACGCTCTGGGTACCTACCTTACCAGGCTGCCATTCTCCCTTGATGAGGGGGGAAGTCACATCCCAATCGGCACCAGTCCAGACCGCAATGTTATAGATCAGGCTGTTGGGGCCGTAGTCCACATCCGGGAAATTGGGCGTGTACTGCCGGTTGAAGTTCAGGTTGGCCTCGATCTTCAGGCGCTTGCTGGGATTGTAGGAACCATACATATTGAAATCAGTGATGTTCAGTTCCATGTTGGGAATAATGCTCTGCTGGTAGGAATGGGACAGCGAGAACCGCAGGTTGTAGTTGTCCCCGTTGGCGCTGAGCGCGAGGTTGTTGGTCGTCTGGAAACCCGTACGCAGGAAACGGCCCAGGTTGTTTTTCCCGCGGGCAATCCAGGGCGTGGGTTTGATATGGCCGGTCCAGGTATACCCTCCCGGGAAGGTAGTAGTATAGTTCTGGTTGGGATCATATTCCCCGTCCCACTGCGGAATCGGCTGACCGTTGAACTTGGGGCCCCATACATCATAGTCATTGTCATTCAGGCCACCGCCTTTTCCGTCCCCGAAGGCATACAGCTCGTTTTCACCGGGACCGTATTCGTCCTGGACCCGGGGGAAGGCCAGAAAACCCTTGTCGATGGAATTGGTGGAGTTGAGCTCTACCGTGAAGCCTTTGCGGGCCTTGCTTCCCTTCTTGGTGGTAATCAGGATGGCGCCGTACTGGGCCCGGCTGCCGTACAGGGCAGCTGCGGTGGGGCCTTTCAGCACCGTATAGGATTCAATGTCATCCGGACTGATGTTCCAGGTGTCGGAGCTGATAGGGATCCCGTCTACCACGTACAGGGTGATTTCGTTGCCGCGCAGCAGAACCGTCGGCTTGCGGAGCAGTTCCGCGGAGGGGCCGACCGACAGACCGGCCACCTTGCCGGTCAGGCCGGAGATGGGGTTCTGGTCGCGGGCCTTCACGAGGTCCTCACCCTTTACTTCCTGGATGGCATAGCCCAGGCGCTTGACCTCCTTTTTCACCCCGAGCGCTGTAACGACGACTTCGGAAAGGTTCTTTTGTTCCACGGCCAGGGAGATGATGCCGCCGGCCTCAGCCCCCTTGTACTGACGGGATGCGTAACCGATATTACTGAAATTGATAAGGTCGTTGTCCCCGGCCTGGATGCTGAAGCTTCCGTCGGCATCCGTCATGGTTTGTTTGCCGGTGGTCTTGTTGACAACACTGACACCTTGCAGAGGTTGTTTCGAATCCAGGTCCAGCACTCTGCCGCTGACTACCCGCTGCGCCAGGGCCCCGGCGGCCGTGAGCAGCAAAAGGGTCAGGGTCAGCAGGAGCTGCCTGTTGCGGGATAGGCTCTTCATCATAATGCAATTAGTTTTTAATTGTTAGAGGACGATCAGGGCACAAAACTCTCCCGGCTGTATTATGCAGCGTTTACCGGAAAATGAATGAATGATTACTGAAAAATAAAATTTGTGTAAACCGGAAATTGATAACAATCCCGTAACGATTCAGTAAGATGAATCCCGGAAATTTCCTGACGCAATCGTTTGTGTGCGGCAGGCAGTACACCGGTTAATCAGGACCGCAGCGAAGCGTAAAGTATCTCCACGGGATGGAGCGCGGTGCGGCCGGTACCGTCCTTGATCTGGTGGCGGCAGCTGGTGCCGGGAGCCGCTACCCATGTATCCTCACCCTGCTTGCGGATGGATGGAAACAGAACGAGTTCCCCGATTTTCATGGACAGGTCGTAGTGTTCCTTTTCGTAGCCAAAGGAACCCGCCATACCGCAGCAGCCGGAAGGTATGGTTTGTACCTGGTACTGGGCAGGCAGGGAAAGCAGTTTTACGGTGGGTGCCAGCGAGGAAAGCGCCTTCTGCTGGCAATGACCATGGAGAAGGATCGTACGGGGTTCGCCGGTGAACTGGTCACCCCGGATATGTCCTTTCTCGGCTTCGGCAGCCAGGAATTCCTCGAGGGTAAACACATGGCGGGCTAGCCGGCGGGCGGTTTCGTACTGGTTATCATCCGCCAGGTCCACGTATTCATCCCGGAAACAGAGTATGGCGGAGGGTTCTATGCCCACCAGCGGCGCCTCCTCGCTGATCAGGGGGGCCAGGATGCTTATGTTGCGGTTGGCGATTTGTTTGGCGCGACGCAGCAGGCCCTTGGACAACCAGGTACGCCCGCTCTCCAGGTGGTCAGGGAGGAGGACCTCGTAGCCCAGTTTTTCCAGCAGCAGGATGGCCTTGATCCCGACCTCTGTATCCTGGTAATTGGTGAATTCATCGCAGAACAGGTACACGCGGCGCTTGCCCGTGGCGGGATTTTTTCTTCGGTGACGGCGGAACCAGCTGCGCAGGGTGGTGCGGTATAGCGTAGGCATGCTTCGCCGGGTGGCAAAACCGGAAATCCGCTTGATCAGCGACCCCGTCAGCGGGTTGGTCACCAGGAAGTTGTACATGCCCGGCAGCAGGGAGCCCAGCCGGGCTGAACGGGTGAAGCCGGCGATCAGCCTCGCCCGGAAAGGCACCCCGTTGGCATCATAATAGTGTTGCAGAAACTCCGCTTTGAGTTTGGCCACGTCCACATTGGAGGGGCATTCGGATTTGCACCCCTTGCAGCTCAGGCAGAGATCCATGACCTCATAGATCTCGGGATGGTCGAAGCGGTTGGCTTTGTTTGAATGGGTGAGGAATTCCCGCAGGATATTGGCCCGTGCACGGGTCGTGTCTTTCTCACTGCGCGTAGCCATATAGGAGGGGCACATGGTGCCGCCGGAAAGGTGAGTCTTGCGGCAGTCACCCGAACCGTTACACTGCTCGGCATGCTGTAGGATATCCTGCCGGTGAAAGCGGAAGATGGTCTGGAACGCGGGTGTTTGCTGGCCGGGGGTATACCGCAGCATCGTGTTCATCGGCGGGGTGTCGACGATCTTGTTGGGATTGAAAATATGGTCGGGGTCCCAGGCCTGCTTGATCTGTTTCATAAGTTCGTAATTCCTGCGGCCGACCATCTGGGGAATGAATTCCCCGCGCAGGCGGCCGTCACCATGCTCCCCGCTCAGGGATCCCTGGTATTTTTTAACCAGGGTGGCTATCTCCCCGGCAATGGTGCGGAACAGCCGGTTGCCTTCTTCCGTCTTCAGGTTCAGAATAGGCCGCAGGTGGATCTCTCCGCTGCCTGCATGAGCATAATGGACGGAATACAGGTTATATTTTTTAAGGATCTCGTTAAAGTCCCGGATATAGGCCGGCAGATCCTGTACATCCACAGCCGTGTCCTCGATGACCGGAACGGCCTTTTCATCCCCCGGCATATTGCCCAGCAATCCCAGGCCAGCCTTCCGCAGGGACCAGATCTTTTTGGTATCCTCGCCAAACAACAGGGGAAAATGGTATCCCAGGCCGGCCGCGCGCATGTCGGCCTCCACATGGGCAGCCACTTCACGAATCTCCTCGCGGGTAGGGCGGTGGAATTCCACAACCAGGATCGCTCCCGGGTCGCCCTGTACAAAAAAGCGGTTCTTTCGCTGCTCGATATTATCCTTGGTGCACTCCAGGATATAATGATCGATCAATTCGCTGGCACTTGGATGGTACTGCATGGCAATCAGGTTCGCCCGCAGGGATTCGTCGATGCTGTGGAAATGTACGCATAACAATCCGCTCTCCCGGGGGGGCAGCGGTACGATATTGAGCTTGATTTCGGTGAGGAAGGCCAGCGTGCCTTCCGATCCGGCGATCAGCTTACAGAAATTAAAGGGGTCCCCGCCGGCAGTGAAGGGGGCGGTTTCCACCAATAGGTCCAGGGCATATCCCGTGTTGCGGCGTTCCACGCTTTTTTTGGGAAACTCCCGGCGGATCTCCTGCTGGTTTTCAAAATTACTCAACAGGCTTCGCGTCGTCCGGTAGATGCTGCCCTCCAAACCGGGCCCTTCGCATTTGGCATGGAACGCATCCAGGTCCAGGGGGCCAAAGGTCGCCTCGGTACCGTCACTGAGCAGGGCCCTGACCTCCAGCAGGTGCTCCCGGGTACTGCGATAAACCACGGAATTGGAGCCGCAGGAGTTGTTTCCCACCATACCTCCGATCATGGCCCGGTTGGCGGTGGATGTTTCAGGGCCGAATAAAAACCCGTATGGCTTGAGAAAGGCATTCAGTTCATCCCGAATCACGCCGGGCTGCACCCGTACCCAGCGTTCTTTTTCGTTGATTTCCAGTATCCGGGTAAAATACTTGGACAGGTCCACCACGATCCCGCTGCCCACGACCTGCCCGGCCAGGGAGGTCCCCGCTGTCCGGGGGATCAGGGATGTCTTTTCCCGGCGGGCGAAAGCGATCAGCAGGCGGATATCTTCCACGGTCCTGGGCAGGGCGACCGCCAGGGGCATTTCCCGGTAGGCCGAGGCATCGGTGGCATACAGGGTACGCATGGTCGTGTCGAAATAAAATTCACCTTCCAGTTGGCGGGCCAGTTGCTGCAGCTTTTCGTTCATCGTGACTTCTTGCGGTTAGGGAGCCGGATACCCGGTCCGGATGGCTGCAAAATTACCGCTTTGTGGCCGTATTCCGCCCGGCGTATCGGTACGCCTGCTCCTTCAGACTGGCTCGGGCAGGACCGGGTTGGCCACCTGGTTGCACGGAGTGCTTGTACCCATTAATAGCCTAGCAGGGTAAGCACCTTCTCCAGGAAGATTTCCCGCACGCAGGGGCCCCTGCATTCCACGCAGGTCAGGCTTACCGCGGCCCGGATCACACCTCGGGGCATCCCGGGCAGGGCCGCGTGGATATGGGAAACCAGGTAATCGGCTTCCCAGAATTCAGGGCAGTTAACCAGGTGCGGATCCTCTCCCGCATTGAGTTTGCGGATTTCAAAGGCAGTCCAGTCAATGGAAATCTGTTGGGCTGACATGGCGTGAAAGTAGCCATTACCGGCCGGCCGGCCCTTCGGCAATTACCCGACCCTAGCCCCGTATTAATACCCGTTTACCGCCGCGCCCGATCTCCGAATTTGCGGTTGCATTGATTACCTTAAAAACCAACTGTATGAGTAATTTCATTTCTCTCCAGCAAGCCATCGACATGACTACCCGCTATCGCAATGAAATGGGGCAGATTGTGTCACCCCTCTATGCCGGCAAGGACATCCTTCCCATCTGTGAAAAATTTGATCAGCAGGCCTTTGCTTCCCTTCTTGGTGAGCCGGGCTGTGTCGCGGTCCGCATTTACCTGGGCATGGACCCGGACCTGAAAATCCGCCTGATCGCGGTCGGGGTGAACGACCAGGACCAGGACATCATCCCCGCCTCGGCTGGCGCAGGCCAGGCCTCCACGGAACCCTATATTATCGAGGATGGGATCAGGTGCCCGGATATTTGCCCGGCGTCCAGTCCCCTGAATACGTAATTTTAACCTGATGAACTATACGATCATGCTCATTACGAGCTTTAGCATCCTGCTTCCTGCGATAGCCGGTATCGTCCGTTACCGGAAAATTGACCCTAGCTTCCGGCCCTTCCTGATCCTGGTGTGGATTGGCCTGGCCAATGAATTGCTTAGCGTGTGGGTCGCTGAAAACGGTCACTCCAACGCGATAAACAGCAATATCTATGTCCTGGTCGAATCGTTGATGATCACCTGGCAGTTCCGGCGCTGGGGTAATTTTGAAAGGGTCCCCCGGATGTTCTATCTCCTGGTTGCGATCCTGATCGCTGGCTGGGGGTTAGAGAATTTCTATTTTTTTTCCATCCGCAGTTTCAGCAGCTGGTTCCGGATCCTGTATTCCCTGATCATCGTGCTGATGAGCGTACACCAGATCAACCGCCTGATCCTGCGGGAACGGGGTGCGATGCTGAAAAATCCGGTTTTCCTGATCTGCCTGGGATTCATCGTATATTTCACGTATAAGGCGATCATTGAGACCTTCTGGGTGTATGGGTTGAACACAGGACGTGAATTCAGGATCAACGTGTACCTGATCCTGGCCTGGATCAACTTCCTGGTCAATTGTATTTTCGCCCTGGCAATACTATGGATTCCCACCAAGCTTCGATTTACGCTGCCGTCCTGATCGTCAGTGTGGTAGTCGGCCTGATCCTGGCCTATTTCCTGGTCAGCCTGATCAGGCAGCAGCGTCGTTACCAGCAGCTGCATAAGGCGCGCATCCTGGCGGAGGTTACCACCCTGGAGCGGGAGCGTGCCCGGATTGCCTCCGACCTGCATGATGAGATCGGCCCCTTGCTGCTGGCTGCGCGGTATAAGCTCAATGGCCTGGACCCCCAGTCAGCCGAGGACGAACTGATTATGAAGGGGATCAATGACCACCTGGATGGAATCCTGCAGCGGATGCGTGAAATTTCCAATGACCTGTTGCCGGAAAGCCTGCTGCGCAAGGGCCTGGTGGTGGCCATCGGCGAATCCGTCCGGCGGATCAGCGGAACGGACAATCTCACCATTCAGTTTACATTTGGGGTGGTCAGGGACCTGCCGCAGGAGAAATCCATTCACCTGTACCGGATTGTCCAGGAACTGATCCAGAACACCTTGAAGCATGCCCGTTCCACGCTCCTGGAACTGGACCTCCGCGAAATCAGGGGTAAACTCGTGCTGGAGGCCCGTGATAACGGCCAGGGTTTCGACCAGCGTTCCCGGCAGGCTGAATTGAAGGGGATGGGTCTCAGAAACCTCCTGACCCGAACCGAAATCCTGGGTGGCCACATGTACCTGGATACCTTTCCCGGGCGGGGGACCCATTATCTGTTTGAATGGCCCCTGTGAATTGGGGGGGTATTAACCGAACCATACTGAAATGACAAAAACAAACCAAGCTGGACGAATCCGGGTCGTTATCGCCGACGATCACCAACTGCTCCGCGAGGGATTCCGGACCATGCTTCGCCGGGCAACCGACATCGAGATCGTCGGAGAAGCTGCGGACGGCCTGGAACTGATTGACCTGGTTGACGAACTGCATCCCGATGTGGTCATCACCGATATCCAGATGCCCCGCCAGGACGGCATTGCCTGTACCCGGATCATCCAGGAACGCTTTCCCCAGACCGGCGTCATTGCCCTTACCATGTTCAGCGAGGACAGCCTGGTCATCGATATGCTGGAAGCAGGCGCCCGGGGCTACCTGGTAAAAAACGCAGGTAAGCAGGAGATTATTGAGGCGATCCACGCCGTGCACGAACACCGAACCTATTATTGCCGGACCACCTCTGAGAAACTGACCCGGCTGATCGCAGCAAGCCGGTACCTGCCGGGGAGAAAGGGAAGGAAGCCTGTATTCTCAGAACGCGAACGGCAGATCATCCAACTGGTTTGCGAAGGGCTGTCCAACAAGGAAATTGCGGCCCGCCTGGAAATCAGCACCCGGACCGTGGAAGGACACCGGGAAAATATCCAGCTCAAAATGGAAGTACACAATAGTGCAGGGATCGTGGTGTATGCGATCCGCAATGGGCTATTCAAAATTTGAACGGTCCGTATTAATACCCCGGTGTTACCCCGTATAAATACGGGGCAATGGAATGTCTTTGCAAAGTAGCTTTGCCAGCAGGTAAACATGTTATAATAGTGAAAGGGGACTGTTAACCTTAAACCTTCCTTGTGTTTGGGGAGCGGATCGCATCCGCTCCTTTTCTTTTCCCGTGAGTCCGTTCACGCTCCTCCGGATATTCCGGATACTCCCGATGACCTGCCGGTTCAGGAACCGGCTGAAAGGGCAGGCGAATTCCTGCAAGGCAACAAGCAGGAGACTAAACTGCCCTCGGATCGAATCATCGGGGTTACTAGGGCGACCTGACGATTACCGGTCAGGCTGGCGGGAGAACAGCCGTCACATCCTGCTTTTTGATTACATTCAGGGACGATGCGGAAGATAAAAGGCTTGCTGCTGCCCGCAGCTATCCTGTCCGGGATGGCAGTCCCGGTCAGTTTATTGCACTTGGTTCCCGTAACCTGGCAGGCATCGGTTTACCTTTCAGGCGCTGCGGCAGGCCTGGCACCCCTTGCCCTGGACGTCATGCAGTCCTTACGGCAGGGAAAGATCAACCTGGGTATTCCGGTTCTCATCACCATAGGCATCCTGCTCTACATGCGGCAGTTCCTGCTGGCTGATGTCTTTACGCTACTTATACTTGGCGGCAGCCTGTTTAAGGAATTTATACTCTGGCGCGTTGAACAAGCTGTCCGGAATATTTCCCGGTCGCTTCCGGATATGGCCTTCCGGAAGACCGATGTAATCACAAAGGTTCATATCCAGGATATCCGCATGGGGGATGTGCTGGTTGTTAAGGCGGGTGCCAGGGTGCCGGTGGATGGAATCCTGCTGAGCGAGGAGGCCGTGCTGGATGAATCTGTCATCACCGGCGAATCCAGGCTGATCACCAAGGGTCGGGGAACGCGTCTGGTGGCTGGTTCCATCAACCAGGCGAGTACATTTGAGATGCAGGTGGTCAGTACCAGTGAAAACTCCACCCTGGCACAAATTCACAAACTGGTTGAGGAGGCCCAGCGCCATGGCTCCCAGCTCAGCCGGTTTACGGAACGGTTTGCCCTGGTAAATGCCGGCCTGGCCCTGGTGGGGGGGATTGCCCTGTATCTGGTAACCCGGAACCTGCTGCAGGCGCTTGCCTTCTGGATCGCGCTGGTGCCGGTCGTATTCGCCATGATTGTTCCTGTCGCTACCACAATCGGTATCAGTATCCTGGCCAAAAAAGGGATCCTGGTCAAGACGGGAGAGGCTCTGGAAAATATCACCCGCATCAATTCGATTGTTTTCGATAAAACCGGCACGCTTACCCGGGGAACCCCGGAGATTACCCGGATCCTGATCCTGGATGGAGCCCTGGATGAGAAAAAACTTTTGGCTCTGGCTGCCAGTGTAGAGAACTATTCGGAACATCCTCTGTCCCGGGCGTTTGCGCGGAAGGCGGATGCCTGGCACCTGGAAGTACCGCCCGCTCAGGACATCCAAATTATTAAAGGAATGGGCCTGCAGGGCACCTGCCAGGGGAGAAGCGTCCTGATCGGCAGTGCCCAGCTGGTCCGGGAAGGCGGCATGCAGATTCCGGCGGAAACCGCGCAGCTGGTCAATGAGCTTGCGCAGACCGGGGATGCCCCTGTTTATGTCCTGGTGGACGGGCGTCCCGCCGGAATCGTTTTCCTGACTGATTTGCTTCGGGATCAAATCGGGGACACCCTGGCTTCCCTGCGGAAAATGGGCATGGAACTGACCATGATTACAGGGGACCAGAAAGCGGTCGCCGAAAAAGTAGCCCGGGAACTGGGGCTGACCCGGTATTATGCAGAGACCCTGCCGCAGGATAAGTTAAACATGATCCGAGGATTTAAGGCCAGCGGGGAGCGGGTTGCCATGATCGGGGACGGAATTAATGATGCGCCCGCCATTTCGGAAGCGAATGTGGGGATAGCCATGGGTTTAAAGGGTACAGACATTACCCTGAATTCCGCACGGGTAGTGCTGATGAATGACCATATTGAGGTATTGCCCTACCTGATAATCCTGTCCCGGAAGGTGCTTCAGATCATCCGGTGGGACTTATACCTGGCCTCAGCCATTCACCTGGTAGCGGCCGCCCTTTGCGTGGCCGGGGTGATTTCCCTGCTGGGTAGTGCGCTGATTCACCAGGTCAGCAGCGTGATCGTCCTGCTGAATACCATGCGGCTGTTTGTCCTGAGAAAATGATCGCCTGACTCCCATCTCAGGAAGTTCCGGTCAGGACAGGCCCCTCAAAGTGTGGCTGTAACAGGATCCGCCGCTGGAAGGCGGGTGGCGCCGGGCCGGGTGTCCAAAACATTAGCCACGGAACATGCCGTGTTCCCTGGTATCGCCGGGACGGTGCCGGCGAGGCGGGGGGGGGGGGATGCTGAAACATACCGGTCATTAGCTGAAATGATGCTGGTCATTTTCCGGCCCCTGGGTAATACCTAATTTAATTTTATCATTTCTATATGGGATGGTCGGGGTCTATTTCCGGGTACCTGGTGGGAGGGATTGCCATTTTCAGCTTAGGTAGGCAGACAGCACCTGGTTCGGTCACCACTAACGGGCAAATCATGTTTAAGGATACCATACCGGTTGTCAGAGTTCAATTGGAACAGACCGAATTTTCCGACATGGAAATACTGTATATCCACGATTCGGCCCAATCCACCGCGGCGATTACAGAAATTTTCCGGAAGGATTTTGGGGAGTTGATGCTATACCTGAAGGCAAATAAATTGATGCCCCGGAAATTCTTAGCCTGGTACTACACGGGGCAGCCGCCCTGGTCCATTGATATCGCAGTCGAGCCGAATGGCGAAGCCGGCCCGCTGACCAGGCGAATACAGTCCCGGGTTCAGCCTGGCGGGGAAGTGATCATTGCGCATATGTGGGGACCTTATGACCGGGTTGGCCAGGCCTACAGGCAGGTCGCAGACTGGTTGAAAGAAAACCACCGAAAACCCCTGGGGGCGCCTTTTGAAGTGTACTTGAATGATCCTTCTCTGGTGAAGGAAGCCTCAGAAATCCGTACGGACATTTACCAACTTATCCAATAGGCAGAAATGGTTTCCAACTCATTGCCCCCCCCCTTGACGGGAGTCGGCTCAGGAGGTTGCCTTTCGGCCGGGAATAACGTAAAGGTCTCATCGTAATGTTCTGAGGTGCCGCGACACATTTCCCTCAGGCTAAGATTCCACCGGCTAAGACCCGTCCAGGCATCTGAAAGAGCGTTCGATGTATTTAGGCACAAGGTCCTTCAAATTTATGATATTCAGCTATTTGAAGTTCCTTTACGCCATAGGCCCACCTTTCGTGAACCCAAATGCCGCTGCCATCGTGTGGTGCAAGAATCCTTGGGATCTGGAGCTCCGGCAGGTGGGACTGTCAGGATGGAAGACTGGTTTTATCCCCATGAAAAAAGGCAATGATAGAATTGCCTTTTTTCCGATAACGTGCCCGGAACAGGAATCGAACCTGCACATCCTTGCGGATACCAGATTTTGAGTCTGACGCGTCTACCAGTTCCGCCATCCGGGCTTCTAGATCCGGGAGTGCAATATTACAGGATTCAATTTAAATCCATCATGGCCGCGTCGGGATAAATTTTTTCGAATTGGGACAGTAATACGCAGGTTATTTGCAGCAACTCTTCTTGGGGAAAAGAATGTTGCGCACCAGGGACCAGCATTTTTTAAGTAAGGTCATGCGACTGCGTTTTTGCGGCAGGGGCTGGGGCTCTGGTTTTTTACCGCTAGCTTTGCCGCAGGCCCTGCCATGCAAAGATACGATTATGATCAGGATTGGACTTATCAAGGAAGGAAAAACCCCCGCTGATAACCGGGTCGCCCTGACCCCGGCCCAGTGTAAATGGATCCACCGCAACGCCCCGGACGTGCGGATCGTGGTGCAGTCTTCCGCCAGCCGGTGCTTTACGGACAAGGAATATCAGTCCGCGGGAATCGAGGTGCGCCAGGACGTCGGGGATTGTGATATCCTGCTGGGAATAAAGGAAGTGCCTGTGCAGGAACTGGTAGCCGGGAAAACCTACCTGTTCTTCTCCCATACCAAGAAAAAGCAACCTTATAACCAGGGCCTGTTGCGAACCATCCTGGACAAAGGGATCACCCTGATAGACTACGAATGCCTGGAACATGAGGATGGCCAGCGGATCATCGGCTTTGGCTTTTTTGCCGGCGTGGTCGGTGCCCACAACGGGATTATGGCCTATGGTCACCGCACCGGCCTCTACCAACTGGACCGGGTCTATAAGCAACGCAGCTTCCGCGAGCTGATTCATGCTTATTTTGGACTGCGCCTGCCCAATGTGAAAATCGCGGTCACCGGCAGCGGCCGGGTCGCCCACGGGATCCTGGAAATCATGAACCTGCTTGGTATCCACGAAGTGGAACCGGATGAATACCTGACCCGTCGGTTTGCCTACCCGGTATATACCCAGTTGAAAGGCCCCGATCTGTACACCCACCAGGGGACCGGGGGATACAACCGGGAAGATTTTCACCGGGCGCCGCAGCATTACGCCTGCAACTTTCTCCCTTACTGCGCGCAGACCGATATCCTGATGAACGGAATCTACTGGGATGCCCAGATGCCCCGTTTGTTTGAAAAGGAAGCGATCCGGCGGGATGATTTCATCATTCAGACCATTGCGGATATTACCGATGACGCAGGCGGTTCGGTGCCCATCAACCTCGGGGATCAGACCATCGAGGATCCGGTCTACGGGGTAGACCGCCAGAGCTTTCAGAAAACCGCCCCCTATCTTCCTGGCTCCATTGATATCATTGCGGTGGGCAATCTGCCCAATGAACTGCCGCGGGATGCCTCCCGGTATTTCGGGGAGCAGCTGATCAAGTATGTTCTGGAGGACCTGACGGGCAATGGTTCGCCCATGCTGGACCGGGCTACCATCGTGAAAGCGGGTAAACTCACGCCTTATTTTGAATACCTGGCCGATTATGCGGCCGGGAAATAGGAGCGCAATTCATTTATTATCCAGGCTACTCCGGCGTATTGCCGTCCGCCTGCGCCTGCCTCCCCCCGTGCTACAGGTTGAGGTAATAGGGCTTCAGTAAGTCAGTGAAGGCGGGGGTGTAGCTTCCCAGGTCATCCCGGATGGTGAGTTCACTGATATGAGGGGAGCGGTGGTTTCTGCCTGCTTGAAGCAGTATCCGGAAATAATCATGGTTGGGCGACTGCCTGACCAGGACCAGTTCCTGCATCCAGAATCCCTTTTCCTGCAGGGCCTGTTCGGCTTCCTGGCGGCGCCGGTATGGCAGCAGCAGGAACAGGGAACCTTCGGCCGTAAGCAGCCGGCCGGTCAGGGACAGTAATTCACCGAGCAAGAGGCCTTCGCCATGGTGGGCAATCCGGCGGCGGGGGTCCGGGGAACTTAACTGGTTTTCATAGAAGGGCGGGTTGCTCAATATGACTTCATAAGCCCTGTGCCCTGTCATCATCCGGATGTCCCCGGGGATCACCCGGATCAGGTCCTTCCAGGGAGAGGCAGCGATATTTTCGGCTGCCTGAGCTGCCGCCTGCGGGTCCAGTTCCACCGCATCGATCCGGGCAGCCGCCTGCTGGGCCAGCATGAGGGCTAACAGGCCGGTGCCTGTGCCGATATCCAGGACGTGTGCCGGTCCGGCCGGGGAGGACTGGCTGACGCGGGCCGCCGCCCAGGCGCCAAACAGGCAGCTGTCGGTAGCGACTTTCATCGCGCAGCGGTCCTGGTGGACGGTAAATTGTTTGAAGCGGAAATACGAATTAGCCATGGGCAGCGCTGGTTTTGGCCTGCCGGACCCGGGTGGGGTAGTGGGCTGACGGAATGAGCAGGGGTATTACCCGCGTTCCCCGGGCGGGGTCCGCTGCCCGGGATGGAAAATACCTGTAACCCTTTTTCAGGGGCCGGCGCCGGGAACCGGCAAGGCCTTCCTGGGCCATGGGAAGCGGTCCTACCGGGGTGGTGGCGCCCTGGAGGCCGGTTCGAAGCCGAAGTCTGTTTCGGGCTACCTGATACCGCCGGTTCCGGCATGCCCCCCTGGGGGCCGCGCAAGATCCCCGCACTCTGTTTTTGGCTGCCTGGTTCAGGAACGTAGTGATCGGTTGGGACGCCATGTCGCTTGTATTACCAGTCGGCCCGGGCGGAGGCCGTGACCGACAGGTCGGCCAGCTGCCCGGCCAGGTATTTATAATAGGCCGTGATGGCGATCATGCCGGCATTGTCGGTGCAATAGGCAAAGTCGGGAATATAGGTGTTCCAGTGTTCCCTGCGGCCCAGGTCTTCGAAAGCCTTTCTGAGGCCACTGTTGGCAGATACGCCTCCGGCAATGCACAGGTCGCGGATGCCGGTCTGGATGGCGGCCTTTTTCAGTTTATTGAGCAGGATAGAAATAATGCGGTGCTGGATGGAAGCACATAGATCGGGGAGGTTGGCTTCGATAAATGCTATGCGTTCCTCTTCCGTAGCCAGGGACTCGGCGCGGTAAACCAGGCTTGTGCCGGCGTTCTGCAGGAAATACAGGATCGAGGTCTTCAGCCCGCTGAAACTGAAATCCAGCCCCGGCACCTGGGGCTCCGGGAAGTGAAATCGTTTGGGATTACCCTGGCTCGCATAGCGGTCAACCAAGGGACCACCCGGATAGGGGAGACCCAGTAGTTTGGCTGATTTATCAAAGGCTTCACCCGCCGCATCGTCTATGGTCTCCCCCAGCACGGTCAGGGAGGTCGGGGAATCGCACCGCACGATCTGGGTATGCCCTCCGCTCACGGTAAGGCAAAGGAAGGGAAAAGCCGGTTTTCGATCGGGGATCAGGTTGGCCAGCACGTGGGCCTGCATATGGTGAACCGCAATCAGGGGTTTATCCAGGGCCAGGGCCAGGGACTTGGCAAACTGGGTGCCGACCAGCAGCGAACCGATCAGTCCCGGGGCCTGGGTGAAGCCGATGGCATCTACCTGGCTGAGCGGTACGCCGGCTTCCCGGAGCGCGACGTCCACTACCGGAACGATCTTCTGCATATGCGCCCGGGAGGCGAGTTCAGGAACCACGCCGCCATAGCGTTCATGGATCTGCTGAGTGGCTATGAAATTGGAAAGAATCCGCCCGTCCCGGCAAACGGCGGCCGAGGTCTCGTCACAACTGGATTCTATGGCCAGGATCGTAGTAGGCACCCTGCTGAATGGTTAAAATAGCGAGGCAAAAATAAGATAACTATATACTTGGCCGTATATAATCCCCTTTTCTACATTTTTCGCTTACCCGATGCCAAGGATAAAAAAACAGGAAGATATACGCTGGGAGACATTCCCTTTGGCAAGCTGCCTATTTGCATACCTGCCGGCTCTAAACCAAACGGTATATCAGCAGGATCCACTCCTTGCCAGGTTGTACCGCCATGGGAACCGCATAGCCTGCACGAGGGGTGGATTGATTCTCCGCATTCCTGCGTCCAGCGGCACCCTGCTGGGTCAATCGCATGGACCATCCTGACAGGTGAGGGCGGCACCATTTCGCCGGGTGTGAGCTAAAAAATGGATTTAAAAGGTATCTGTTCTCCTATTCGATTGGTATGTGCCGTTTTATGGGCGCCCTGCCAGGAGGAAATTCCGGCAGCCTATTCGGGATTCTGCCAAAAAGGAAAACATATTTGCGAAACCGAAAAGTTGCGCATATATTAGCAACCGAATAGTTTCATAATGCAAAGACAGCTAACTTACGACGGGACGTATTGCAGGCAGTTGCAGACCCAACCAGACGAGTCGTCATCAAAGGCCTGCCTTCCAGGCAATGCCCCCTAATGCCCTTGCAGAAACCTCCGCGTTACGCGGCAAGCGGTGTTAAGACTAGCGCATTTTAACGGAGTGTGAACCAGTCAAACAGCAACAGAGAGGAAAAGAAATCCATTACGCACCTGAAATGGAAAAAATATAAAAAATAGATGCGCGGATAGAGCAATTCCGAACGATCTGGGAAACCCGGTTCAATCAAGCAGATCCAGTATTTTCCAATATTAAAAAAATAAATAATGAACCCGTTGCCATTTGATTTTACGGTTGACAAAGCAGCCCAAACAATATATATAACCAGATCGTTTGACGCTAAGCTTTCCTTGGTCTGGGATGCATTTACCCAGGCCGAATTGCTTGATCAGTGGGTGGCTCCCGCACCCTACCAATCCAAGACAAAGCGCATGAATTTCCGGGTAGGTGGGGAAAGGTTCTATGCCATGGTAAGCCCGGAGGGCCAGGAAAGCTGGTCGCTTCAACAGTATACCTCCATAACACCCCAGACCCACTTTACGTATTTGAGCTTCTTTGCGGACAAGGATGAAAACCCCTTTTTGCCGGGCTCCCATTGGGATTTGACGTTTAGTGAAAAAAATGGCATAACCCAGGTGAGCATTACGATTCACAACGAATCGCTAGAGAGAATGGACAAGATGCTGGAGTTGGGTTTCCGGGAAGGTTATACAGCGACATTAAACGCCCTGGAAGGGGTATTAAAAAGGGTAAATCATGAAAAAAGGAATTAAAGGGGGCTACATTCCAAACGTGTTGGCACTGATTACTGTGCATTTATTTTTTGTATTTCATCTACCTGCACAAACGAATAAGCCCCTTGAAAGCGGCTATGTGCCGGTTAATGGAATAACGGTTTATTATGAGGTGTATGGGGAAGGCAAGCCCCTCATTTTATTGCATGGAGCCTTCTATACTATAAACCTGAATTGGGGACAGATCATACCTGAATTATCCAAGACAAGAAAAGTGATTGCCATTGAAATGCAGGGACATGGGCATACGCCCTATTCGGACAGAAAGCTGTCTATTGCCGCGTTAGCACATGATGTGGAAGGGGTGATGGATTTTCTTAAAATTGACCAAGCTGATGTGGCTGGTTATAGCATGGGGGGGTCTGTAGCCTACCAGTTCGCCGTGCAAAGCCCCCGGTGATTGCGCAAACTGGTAATCATCTCATCTACCTATAAATCGGAAGGTTGGTTGCCAATCGTAAATAGTGCGTTTAAAAAATTTAATCCGGATATACTTGATAACACCCCGCTGAAAACCGAGTACGATGCTGTGGCGCCTGACAAAACCCATTGGAATAAATTTTTAAGCCAGATGATAGCATTTGCCGGCGTGCCTTTCAACCTGGGGGACTCCAATATAGCAAAAATTACCGCGCCGGTACTGATTATAGCCGGAGACAATGACGGAACGGATAAGATTGAGCTTATGAAAACCTATCAGTTGCTGGGAGGTGGCATTTCCGCTGATTTAGCCCCTATGCCGGCATCGCAATTGGCTATCGTTCCTTCACAGGGACATGTAAGCCTGATGATGCAAACCAAAACAATAGTCGATTACCTGAATGATTTTTTGAAATAGGATACGGGTTGTTCCTGCGTCCGGGAAAAGCGGCGCAGGCCAGTAGGGTAGAGGGATATTTTTGCGCCGGTGATCGATAGGTTACGCCATTTCAATTCCCGACAGGTATATGGCAGGGAAAAAGAAGAAAGGCTAATGCCCTGCAGATGGGGTATCAAACAGGATTTCCTTTGTGTTCTTTAGCGGGGAGTAGGATTATCGAATCAGGCTTTTTTGCTGGCGTTCCCCTAGTTGATTTCAGGAAGCAGGCCGGGAAACACAACCCGGGTGATCGTATCTAGGAATAAAGCCGGGACTACCTCCTTGTGGTTGCGGGTTTTTTACAGGGTATAGCCAGGTAAACCTGACAACCTGATTCGCTGCCCGGTTTGCCATCGCGGTCTATCTCCAATACTAATCTCCAGTCCAGGTTCCCAGGGAATGGTTACCATCCCTGAATGACACCATGGGGTTAGGACTGGACAAAATAGGCCCGGGAATTGGGTTAGCAAAGAGGTAAATAAAAAGGACGCGCCTCGGCTAAGCCCTATTAATAAGCTGCCCGTTCGTTTTTCTATATAAGGCAGTACCTGATAGTGCGATTGCCATGGGCGGCATGGGCACAGACGTGTAGGGTTACCAAAAAACAAGGCAATTTTTCCGGCAGGGTTAGGGCGGTTTAGTGGCCTAGCTCCGGATGGCGACAACCGGATCGAGCCGGGAGGCCTGGCGGGCCGGGATGAAGCCGGCCAGAATACCCACGGCAATACAGATGCCGATTGCCAGGGCGAGGTTATTGACGGAAATAAATACCGGGAAATTCAGCGCTCCCGAAAGAATCTGGGTCAGTACAAAGACCAGCGTCAAGCCGATCAGGCCGCCGATGATGCAGAGAAAGGCGGATTCCAGCAGGAACTCCGTCAGGATGACGCGGCGCTTGGCGCCCAGCGCCTTTTTCAGGCCGATCTGCCCGGTCCGCTCCCGAACCGAAACAAACATGATATTGGCGACACCAAACATCCCCACGATGAGGGACAGGGTGGCGATGGCCCAGCCCCCTACATTGATGCTGACAAAGGCCTGGCTGATGGCATCGCTGAAATCATTGATGTCATTGAGGGCAAAATTGTCTTCCTCGGTAGGGCTGAGTTTGCGGACGGCCCGCATCGTGCCTTCGAGTTCGTCCTTGAGGGCCTTGCTGGAAAGGTTGTCCTGTCCCTGGACCAGGATAACCGGGTCGGCGCGACGCTCGTCGATGATCGTCCTGGCAAACTTATAGGGCATCAGGATGCTCTTGTCAAACTGCCAGCCCCCGATCATCGTGCTTCCCTGCTTTTTGATGACCCCCACCACCTGGAGATTCTTGTTACGGGTCAGGACCGACTTGCCGATGGCCCGTTCGGGCGAGCCGAAAAGTTTTTCGGCAACCTCGTTTCCGATCAGCACCGTATTGGCCCCCTGGTTGTATTCCGCATCGGTGATTGCCCGGCCGAAGGCGATATCCACGGGCTGGATCTCCCGGAACTCTTCGCTCGTGCCATAAAGATTTACGCCGGACAGGGTGCTGCCCTGGTATTCAATATTGTCCTGGGTGCTCATATTGAATGCCACAAATTTGGCGCTGGGGGTACGTTCCTTGATCTGTTTGACGTCCGAAAACCGGGGCACCGGTCTTTTTACAAACTTCCACCAGGGATAATCCGGTCCGCCCCCCGCGCTGTAGTCCCATTTGTCGATATAAATGGTATTGTTACCCAGGGATTTAATCTCGTTCTGGATATTGTTTTCCAGGCTGTTGACGGTGGCGAGCACTCCGATAATACAGAAAATGCCGACCGTGATGCCGAAAAGGGACAGGAAGGTGCGCAGTTTATTCTTCCACAGTTCCTGAAGGGCCATGCGGAAACTACTGCCAATTATCTCGAGGGACCGGCGCATAAAACAAATGTAACATTGTTTTCTGCTACCTGACCTACAATTTCCACCAGTGGCGGGGTGACCGGGTGGTCTGCGATAAATTCCGCAAGAATCGGGTTTTACGGCCCTGGCAGGTTACCTACCTTCGGTCCATGCAAGATTTCAACCGAATAGAACAGGCCATCCTGTATCTGCGGGACCATTACCGGAGTCAGCCGGAACTGGAAGAGGTGGCGCGGGAAGTACACCTGAGCCCGTTTCACTTTCAGCGCCTGTTCCAGCAATGGGCGGGCGTAACCCCCAAAAAGTTTCTGCAGTATATCAGCCTGGAGCATGCCAAGTCCCTGCTGCGGGATAATCTCACCCTGGCGCAGACCAGTTTCGAAACGGGCCTTTCCGGCACGGGTCGGCTGCATGATCTGTTTATCGGGGTGGAGGGCATGACGCCGGGCGAATACCGCCAGGGCGGCAAGGCCCTGCAACTGGCTTACCGGTTTGCCCCCACACCTTTCGGGGAAGCCCTGGTCGTTTCCACCGGCAAGGGAATCTGTCACCTGGCCTTTGCGGATAACCGGCAGGAAGCCCTCCGCGAGGTGCAGGAGCAGTTCCCCCGGGCAACGCTGCTGCCGCAGCAGGATCCGTTGCAGGCGGACGCCCTGTCCGTTTTCAGCCAGGACTGGAGCGATATTCGCCGGATCAGGCTGCACCTGCGGGGCAGTTCGTTTCAACTGAAAGTCTGGCAGGCGCTGCTGCGGGTTCCCTTTGGTACGCTGGTATCCTACCGGGCACTGGCCGCGGCAGCCGGCGCACCGGGAGCTTCCCGGGCTGCAGGCAATGCTGTTGCCGCCAACCCCGTGGCCTTTCTGATACCCTGCCACCGGGTGATCCGGTCCACGGGTCTGTTCGGCTCCTATCACTGGGGGGAGGCCCGCAAGGCGGCCATGATCGGGTGGGAGTCTGCCCGCCTGGCTTCCCATCGATAATTAAGCCGGCTTTGCCGGAGGATTTTACCACTAAAAAATACTTGTATGTGTGCATTCCGGATCGTTCCCCTGTCGCGGGCGTACGCCAATCGCATCCGCCGGGAGCGGGTCGATGCCTTCGGCCACGCTGTTATGGAGCAGCTGGCTACGGGCCATGGTCCCTGCCGTGTCTCCCTGCGGCCTTTCCGCCCCGGCCAGGATCGCCGCCTCCTTTTCAGCCATAGCCCGTTTGCCGTGGATAATGCCTTTAACCAGCCCGGGCCGGTGTTCATTTTCTCCGATGACGTTGAGGAGTACCGGGATGTCCACCGCTTTCCTCCGCAGATCAAGGCGGACCGGGACCATTTTCCGCTTACCCTGATCGGGTATGACCGGGACCAGCAAATGGTTCATACCCAGTTGGTAGGTGATGCGGACGTGGAGGATCTCATCGAAGAGTTATTTGCCGGCCGGGATGATATTGCGTACCTGCATGCCCGCAGTGCGGAAGCCTGTTGCTACATCTGCCGGATCGAAAGGGCCTGAGCCGAGCCGGGCTAAAGGATGCTCCGCCCGGAAGACTTCCTACGGGGTGACCTCCAGGGGGATCCGCAGGCTGTTATGGGTAACCAGGCCATCGTCGCCGGCGAGGGCCAGGACCAGGAAATAGTGGCCCGGTACCAGGTCCGGCTTAAAAGACCAATGGACGGGCTCGCCCTGCCATGAAAGGGTGCCCGGGTAACCCAGGTCTTTGATCCAGCCGGATTTTCCGAACAGGCCCGCACGCAGGACCGGCATTCTGGTGGGGTGGCTTTGCAGGAATGCGGCATGAGCCTGCGGCAGGGTGGCCTGCAGGACCAGGCCCGTCGTATCTCCGGCACGTACGACCAGCCGGCGTGGTTGACAGGCCAGCCGGACTCTTGCGAAGGAGGCAAACGAAGTGTCATAGCGGTACCAGACCTCGCCGAGCAGGGTTTCGACGGAATCGGAAAAACCGGCGTGCGCTCCCCGGGTCATCAGGCATACCGGCCGGCCCAGCAGAGAATCCTCCACGGGCCAGAAGTCAAAATTAGTACGGCGTTCCCGGTATCCTGTTATGCCGTAACCGGGTATACCGGTATAAAACCAGTAGCGCGAGGCCTGTTGATAGGAATCCTCGAAGACCACCGGGAGTCCCCGGCTGGCTCCCAGCAGGGCCGGGCCCTCCTGCTTCCAGCTATGGAACCGTTCCCGGATAAAGGGCAGGGGTACCAGGTCAGCGACCATCAGGATCCGGGCTGCCAGGGTGAGGACCAGGGTGGCAGCCAGCAACGGATAGAGTATGCGCCGCCAGTTGCGGCGGGACTGGAGGAAATCGTAGCTGAGGACGACCAGGGGGACTACCAGCGGGGCCGTCCAGTTGGGTTCAACCCGGCCGCGCAGGGTGGCTGCCAGGAAAAAAAGATAAATGCCCGTCAGCGTCCAATACATGGCGCGTTGGGTTGGGTCCGCCGGTTTCTGCAGCAGGGCGGCCGGGATGAGCAGACCTCCCGCCAGCGGACCTGCGATGAGCAGTTGACCCAGGATATACTCGGTAGTAAAACTGAATTGGTAGATGGAGGCATTCCGCTCGACCAAGTGGTATTGCAGGCTGGGCCAGCCATGCAGGTATTGCCAGTACAGGTGCGGAGCCAGTCCGGCCAGGACGAGCAGGCCGGCCAGGTAGATGCGGTAATCCCGTAGGAGGCGCAGGTTGGATAGCAGGGTAAAAAAGATCACCAGCACGCCGTGATACTTGCTGTAAAGCAGGCAGAGGCTGGCCAGGCAGAGGGCCAGCAGGGCCGGCCAGTCAGCCTGCTGGTCGAAGCGGCGGTACGCCCAGAAAAAGCAGGCGGTGAAAAAGATCAGCGGACTGTCTGGTACGGCAAATATCCCCGCCAGTTGCAGAACGGCCAGGCTGGCCGCAATTCCATAGAAGAGAAAGGGCCGTGCCTTTCCCGTAAGGTGTTCCAGGATGAGCAGGGTTCCGAGATTCAGCAGGGCAGCCCCCAGCCGGACTCCCAGTTCATTGTGAAAGAAAAAATAACCCGCCCGGATCATCAGGGCGATCATCGGGGGGTGATCGAAATAACCCCAGGCAGGAAACCGGCTGTAAACCCAGTAATAGGCCTCGTCGTCCAGCAGTTCCGTATAACGGGCCTGCAGCAGGGCCAGCAGCAGCCATCCTCCGAAAAATAGGACCCGGTGGTGACGGGTGATCCAGGCACCGGGCTTGCCCGGTAAAGCAGGTATAAGTTCAGTTGGTTTTGACAAGGACATAGGGCTCCACTTGTTGGTTGCGCCTGGCGGGCTGTAAGAAAGGAAGCGATAACCGGCTTACCGGGTAGTTGCCAAAAGTAGCCAGCACAGTCCCGGTGTCCCGGAGCTGGCTGCGCATGTGTTCAGGCAGGTAGACTATCGATGCCCCGCCCCAGGCGCCGCGCCTCAAAGATAAGGTGTCCAGGTCCCTGACCGGGGCATGTAGGTAAAAGGCCAGGTCTGGTTGTATGGGATCGGTGAAGGCCGCCACTTCCCGGCCGGGCTCATGGCGGTTAAGCCATTTGGCTGCCTCACTGCCCGCCTGGTAGGTCAGCAGGGTGGGATAAAATCCCAGGATCAGATACAAATTGACGGCAAGAACCACCCAGCCGGATTGCCGGCCGATGGTTTCCGGGGAAGCGGCTTGGGTACGCTGTGTCCCATGCCCGATCAGCCCGGCACCAAGGATTCCAAGCAGCAGGGCCCACCAAACCCATCCCGATCCGCGGAAAAGGATGGCCAGCGAAGCGGCAAGCAACAGCAGCAGGAGGCCGGTAATCCGCTGCACCCGGGCCATGCGCCGGATGGTTGGCCGGGAGTACGTAGTGAACAGATAATGGGCCGTAAGGATGGCAAAGAAAGGGAACAGGATATTGGTATAGTGAGGAAGCTGGAACCGCGACAGGGAAAACATGATAAATCCCAGGGCGGCCCCGCTCCAGGTAAACCATTCGGGCACGGCCCTGCTCCCGGCTCGCCTTACCCGTTGAAGAACCCGCACCACTGCGGCATAGCACAAAAGGGACCAGGGGGCAAAGGCCCATAGCAGGGTGTGGAAAAAAAACAGCGGACTACCCTTTCCCCGGATCGGGCCGGTATTCAGGAAACGGCCGAACTGGCTATCCCAGAAAAAAAACCGGATGCCTGATACGTGGGTCTGGCCGAAGACAAGCTTTTCGGGATGGCTGTCGAACTGGGCCCAGAGGCAGTAGAGTTCCGGCGTAATAAACAGGCAGGTCAGCAGGAGAAACAGCACCCACCGGCCCCGGAATAGCTCCCTGGCCCGGCCTCCCAGAACCAATCCCCCAGCGATCGCACCTCCGATCGGAACGAGGACAAATAGCCCTTTGGTCATGATAGCTGCCGCCGTAAAGGCACTGGCCGCGACCACATGCCCCCGGAAGCGGGCCTCCAGGCTGCGATACAGGTGATAGACAGCTGCAACTACCAGGCCGGTCAGGTAGGGTTCGGCGCGGACGTCATTGTTGGACAGGATAATGTGTTCGGAAGTAAGCAGGATTATAGCCGACCACAGGCCGATACGGCGATCATAGAGCCTGCTTCCCAGCAAATACGTATACCGTGCGCCCATCAGAAGGAAGAGGATGGCCGGGAGTTTGTAGGCCCAGGTGGTAAACCCGAAAATCCGGAAGGAGAGGGCCGCCATCCAGAACGGGAAATGGGGTTTGTCCAGCCAGTCTTTTCCCTGGAAAATAAGCCGGACGTAATCCCCGCGCAGGACCATTTCCTTGGAAAGCTGGGCATACAGGGCTCCGTCAGGGCCGAGTATCGTGTCAAACATTCCGGTAAAGGTCATGGCCACCGCGGCAAACAGGAGCAAATGGGTAGCTGTCCGGGAGGGTATGGCGGGGCCGGAGGAAAGCCACGGTATCCGGGACAGCGGTGGGGCGGAGGTAGGCTTCATGCGGCGGAAAGATCGGTTAGTTTTCAGAAAAGGCAAGGGGTATCGAACGGATCAGTCGATTAGCCTCTCCCGGAGGATGGGTTTGATCCGGATCCCGCGGGTCCTGCCCCTGGGGAGTCTGGCTGAATTGGTAGCGTTTCAGGTGATAGAGGAGCCGGCCGGAATGCCTGAGCCAGGCGCGGTAGAACCCCGCCCGCCCGTTTACCAGGTGGTCCAGGGAGAAAAAGCATTTCAGGAAGCGCCAAATTACGGTATAAACGGGTGGAAGGGTGCGGGGATGGCCAGGCCGGCCGGTATCCAGCAAGGCCTGTTGGCCCGATTCCCTGTTTATCCGGTCTGTATATTGGCCCAGGTCAGCTAATTCCCGGGATTCCAGGGGTTGACTGAGCTGGCGGAACTGCCCATACAGGGTAATGTGCCCTTCCGGGCAATATGGGTTGATGGTGATCCATTTGCGGTGAAACAGCCGTAATTGTCCGGGGCTCCGGAAGGGAAGGGGACGAAGGGCCCTGCCCATAAAATAGTCCTGTCGCCTGACCAGGTATCCGTGTACGTCCTCCTCCCGGCCTGCCGACATCCGGATTTCAAAGGCCAGTTCCCCCGAAACCCATTCATTTTCCTCCAGCAGGAGGACCCAGTCATGGGTGGCCTGGTCGATGCAGTACCGCTTTCGCCGGGCTGCATTTCCCCCGGTATCCGCAATAACCCGGATACCGGGAGCCAAGGCCGTCAGGGTGCCTGGGGTCACAAAACCTGCTGCAGGTACCAGGATGATTTCGTGGCACCAGTACAGACCGGCAATTTGCCGGGAGAGCTGGCTGGTATCGTTGTTGCAGAAAAGTATGGCCGTGACGGGGCTCACCGGCTGGCAGTTTAGTTTCATGCTAACTTATTGGGATAACCGGTTTTCACAAAGCGTTGGGTGGCCGGCACCAATAATTTTGAAATATGGTTTCCAAAAGGGCGGAGCCGGCTTTTGGGGCAGGCGGTCAGGTAGCCGGTCCCCTCCGGCATCAGGATTGTGCCCGGTGGCAACGACCGTTTTTGTACCTTCAGGGAACTGATCCGACCTGGCAGAAGGGCCGGTGTCCCCATCGCTTATGAACCATTCTCCTTCCATGGCGCATCCGGGTAGTTCGTTCGCTCCGGTCCTCTTTGTGGACGATGTGGCCGCTGCCCGCAACTTTTACGAACAGGGACTCAGCGCGGGCACGCTGCGAACCTTCCTGAATGATACCGGCGGCCTCCACGTCGCCGAGATGGCGGTACAGGGAGCCATCTTCCACCTTCATGAAGAGATGCCCCATGGCAGGGAAAAGACCCCCTTTTCCCTGCGCGGCACCTGCGTAGAGTTGGGTTTGTTTGTCGCGGATCCGGATACGCTGCTGGACCAGGCCGTGGCGGCCGGAGCCAGGGTATTAAGCCCCATCCGGGATTATGCGTATGGCCTGCGACAGGGTACCCTCGAAGACCCGTTTGGGCACCACTGGACCTTTCAGCGGTGGATCACCATCAACGCGTAACCGGGTGATGCTTCCGGGATCAATGCCAAATATCCGGGATACGGCAACGGCCGCACATTTTGTATCTTTGCCCTTCATTGTTAGGGATCTATGAGCGAAGACATCAAAACAGAAGAACGCAGCCTGAATTTCCTGGAGGAAATTATTGAAGAGGACCTTAAAAACGGTAAGTACCAGCGCATTATCACCCGATTTCCGCCTGAGCCGAACGGCTACCTGCATATCGGGCATGCCAGCAGTATCTGCCTGAACTTCGGACTCACCCAGAAATACCCCGGCTATACCAACCTGCGGTTTGACGACACCAACCCGGTGACGGAGGATACAGAGTATGTGGAAAGCATCAAGGAGGATATCCGCTGGATGGGCTTTACCTGGGAACACGAATTATACGCCAGCGATTATTTTGATACGCTATACGAATACGCGGTCCGGCTGATTAAAAAGGGGCTGGCGTACGTGGATGACAGTACCAGCGAGGAAATGGCGGACATGAAGGGCACCCCGACTGTTCCGGGCAAGGACAGCCCTTACCGGCAACGCAGCGTGGAGGAGAACCTGGACCTGTTCGAACGTATGAAAAACGGGGAATTTCCTGATGGAAGCCGCACCCTGCGGGCCCGGATCGACATGGCGCATCCCAATATGCTCCTGCGCGATCCGGTGCTTTACCGGATCAAACACGCCCATCACCACCGCACCGGGGACAAGTGGTGCATTTACCCCATGTATGACATGGCCCATGGCCAGAGCGATTCTCTGGAACAGGTAACCCATTCCATCTGCACCCTGGAGTTTGTGCCGCACCGGGAATTATACGACTGGCTGATCCGGGAGCTGGATATTTATCCTTCCCACCAGTACGAATTCGCGCGCCGCAACATCAACTATACCGTGACCAGCAAACGGAAACTGCTGCAACTGGTGAACGAAGGTTATGTATCGGGCTGGGACGATCCGCGTATGCCAACCATCAGCGGCCTTCGCCGCCGCGGGTATACTCCTGAGAGCATCCGGGACTTCTGTGACCGGATCGGTGTGGCTAAACGGGAAAACATGGTGGATGTGGGCCTGCTGGAGTTCTGTGTGCGGGAGCACCTCAACCGGATCGCCCAGCGGCGCATGGTCGTCTTCGACCCGGTCCGCCTGGTTATCACCAATTATGACAAGGGTCAGGAATTACTCCCCTCCGAAAACAATCCCGAGGATCCGCAGGCCGGCCACCGGGAAATTACCTTCAGCGGCGAGCTCCTCATTGAAAGGGACGACTTCATGGAAAATCCGCCCAAGAAATATTTCCGGCTGGCACCGGGCCAGCTGGTACGGCTCAAGAGTGCCTATATCATCCGTTGTGACAGTGTGGACAAGGCACCCGACGGAACCATCCGGGAGATCCGGTGCAGCTACCTGCCTGACAGCCGCAGCGGATCGGATACCAGCGGTGTTCACGTGAAAGGCACGCTCCACTGGGTGAATGCGGCGGATGCCATTGAAGTGGAAGTGCGGGAATACGACCGCCTGTTCCGGGTGGAAGATCCTTCCTCGGAAGAAGGCGATTTCAAGGACTATATCAACCCCGATTCGCTGCGGATCGTGAAAGGATTTGCTGAACCATGCCTGCTGAAGGCGACCCTGGAGGACCGTTTCCAGTTCCTGCGCAAGGGATATTACTGCCTGGACCGTGATTCAGCCGAAGGGCGGTACATTTTTAACAGGACAGTCACCCTGAAGGATGGCTGGAAAAAAGCCTGAACCGGGACCTACGATGGGACATCATCATCACCAGCATCACGAAGACCACGGGCATCACCACCATCATCACGGGCCCGTGGAACTCCAGCAGGTCGGGACGGCCTTCGTCGTCGGCATCCTCCTGAATTTCCTTTTCGTGGTGATCGAGGTCCTTGTCGGATTATCCATTCATTCCCTGTCCCTGCTCAGCGATGCCGGCCATAACCTGGCCGATGTGGGGGCCCTGGCCCTGTCCCTGCTCGCCTTCCGGCTGCTGAAGGTCAAAGCCAATGAACAATATACCTACGGCTACCGGAAAACCTCCATCCTGACCGCCCTTTTCAATGCGGTGGTCCTGCTGGTCTCGATTGGCGCCATCGGCTATGAGGCCATCCACCGGTTCTTCAACCCGGAACCCCTGCCCGGTATCACCATTGCCCTGGTAGCAGGAATCGGTATCCTCATTAATGCCGGGACGGCCCTGCTTTTTCTTCGCCAAAAGGACAAAGACCTGAATATCAGGAGTGCCTACCTGCACCTGTTGTCGGATGCGCTGGTCTCCCTGGGCCTGGTCCTGGCAGGCATCCTGATCCGCTATACAGGGTGGTACTGGCTGGACCCTGCCTTCAGCGTGCTGATCGCCCTAGTCATCCTGCTGAGCACCTGGAACCTGCTGCGGCACAGCCTGCGGTTATCGCTGGACGGGGTGCCGCCAGGCATCGATCTGCAGGAGATACGTAACATTGCCCTGCAGGTGCCGGGGGTGCGGGACCTCCACCATATGCATATCTGGGCCATCAGCACGACCGAAAATGCCCTGACGGCCCACCTGGTTGTGGACGACAACAGCACGATGCAGCAGATGCAGGCGGTACGGGAGCGCCTTCGCCATGCCTTACAGCACCAGAACATCCAGCACATCACCCTGCAATCGGAGACCACCCAGGCTGGCTGCAGCGGGGAAGATTGCTGAGCCTGACCGGCAGGGGTATTTCGCCTGTTACAGTAAGCCAAAAATGGAGTAACTTTGCAGCGCCCGAAACGGATGCTCATGCGGCCAGAAGTGCCGCATGAATACGTTAAATAGAGGGGTTACGAACATGAAGCATATCCGCAATTTCTGTATTATCGCCCATATTGACCATGGCAAGAGCACCCTGGCAGACCGGTTGCTGCAGACGACCAACACCATCAGCGAACGGGACATGATGGACCAGGTCCTGGACGACATGGACCTGGAACGCGAAAAGGGGATCACCATCAAGAGCCATGCCATCCAGATCAACTACCGGCACCGGGACGGGCAGGAATACATTCTCAACCTGATCGATACGCCCGGCCACGTCGACTTCAGCTATGAGGTCAGCCGGGCCCTGGCGGCCTGTGAAGGCGCCCTGCTGCTGGTGGATGCGACCCAGGGTATCCAGGCGCAGACCATCAGCAACCTGTACCTGGCCATTGACAACGACCTGGAGATTATCCCGGTGATCAATAAGATCGATATGGACGGGGCCATGATCGAGGAGGTCAAGGACCAGATCATTGAGCTGATCGGCTGCAAACCGGAAGAGATCCTGCTGGCCAGCGGCCGGACCGGGGTGGGGGTGGAAGCTATCCTGGAAGCGATCGTGGAGCGGATCCCTCCGCCCCAGGGTGATCCCCAGGCCCCCCTGCAGGCCCTGATCTTTGACAGCGTTTTCAATAGTTTCCGCGGCATTATCGTCTATTACCGGATCCTCAACGGGTCAATCCGCAAGGGAGACAAGGTAAAGTTCGTCAGCACCGACCAGGAATACGAGGCCGATGAGGTGGGTATCCTGAAACTCAAAATGACCGAAAAGCCGGAGGTAAGCTGCGGAGACGTGGGGTATATCATTACCGGCATAAAGAACGCCAAGGAAGTGAAGGTGGGGGACACCATCACCCTGGCCTCCAACCCCTCCCCGGTGGCCATCAAGGGCTTCGAGGAGGTAAAGCCCATGGTCTTTGCCGGCATATTCCCGGTGAATACCGACGACTTCGAGGAACTGCGCGAATGCATGGACAAGCTGCAGCTCAATGATGCTTCGCTGACCTACGAGCTGGAGACCTCCCAGGCGCTGGGATTCGGATTCCGGTGCGGATTTTTGGGCATGCTTCATATGGAGATCATCCAGGAGCGGCTGGAGCGGGAATTCAACCAGACTGTGATCACCACGGTTCCCAACGTAAGTTTCATCGCCTACACCACGAGTGGCAAAAAAGTAACGGTCAACAATCCCACCGAATTCCCGGATCCGGTCAAAACCGATCGCATCGAGGAGCCCTTTATCAAGGCGCAGATTATCTCCAAGCCGGAATACATCGGCAATATCATGACGCTCTGCCTGGGTAAACGGGGGATCCTGGTCAACCAGAGTTACCTGACCCAGACCCGCGTGGAACTGATCTTCGAAATGCCGCTGACCGAGATCGTATTTGATTTTTACGACAAGCTCAAATCCCAGACTAGGGGGTATGCCTCTTTCGATTACCACCCGATCGGCTACCGCGACAGCGATATCGTCAAAATGGACATCCTGCTCAACGGGGATAAGGTGGATGCCCTCAGCGCCCTGATCCACCGCAGCCGTGCCCAGGACTTCGGGCGCAAGCTATGCGAAAAGCTGAAGGAGCTGCTGCCCCGTCAGCAGTTCCAGATCGCCATCCAGGCCGCCATCGGCGCCAAGATCATCGCCCGGGAGAGCATCAGCGCCCTGCGCAAGGATGTGACCGCAAAATGTTACGGAGGGGATATCAGCCGCAAACGCAAGCTCCTGGAAAAACAGAAGGAAGGTAAGAAACGCATGCGGCAGATCGGCAGCGTCGAGGTACCCCAGGAGGCATTTCTGGCGGTTCTCAAACTGGATGAGTAATCCTTTCTGTACCCGGGGAGGGAGCCGGCAGGCAGCCCATCCGGCCTACTGGTGCTGGCGGTTCCTGTCGGATTTATCCTGCAGCTTCTTTTCATCCCGGTTGCCCTTCGGGTCCAGCAGCGGATCGCCTACCGGCGCCTGCCCGTCCTGCAACTTGTAGGTGAAAACCTTGTCCACATGCATCCATTTCCCGTTTTCCCACCGGAAACCTTCATAATCTCCGTCGGGAACGTAGGTAAATCGCTTTTCAGGCTCATTGGTCTCTGAGATCAGGTGATCGTACAGGATCATGTTCAGGTCGCCGTTGTAATTCATTGTCGTGCTGGCCGCCTTTTTGTATTCGATGCTGAACCGGTACTGGGTCGGTCGGGGGAGGCTATCCTGGGCAAAGCTGAAATAAGGCCCTCCGAACACCGGCTCCTGCTGGTCATTAAAATGCATGACCTCGATCCATTTCTTGTTGGTCATGGCGCTGTTTTCGTCGTAGCCGAACAGGGTATAGAATCTTTTCCCGTTAAACTGGGTTTCGATGATCCGGTAATAGACCGCGCCAATCCAGTTATTGCGCGTACGAACGGAATCCATGGGGCTCGCCGTGAATTCAGAAACATCCCGCAGCGGCAGCAGCCGGAGTGAACCGTCCCGGGTCCGCAGCTGGATCGCTCCCCGCTGCCGGGAATAATAATCGTCATAGGACAGGTTCCAGGAAAATATCCGGAACGTGCTGTCCGGGGCATAGAGGTGGGAAACTCCCAGTACGGAATCAAAGGGATAACTGAACGAGTTCCTGACCTGCAGGGCCCGGACCAGGGTGCGGATAAACTGGCTGTCTGCGCGCATCCGCGAGGCTTCCAGGCTGTCGACGATAAGGGTCTTGGCCAGCACTTTGAGGCTGTCTTCCGTTTGCTCCAGCCGGCGCCGGTCCGCGGCCGTCAGGGACTGGGCAAGACCGGGACCCGGATCCAGCACCAGGAGGACGGCCAGCACCAGGATTAACCTGGCTGAATGTTTCAGGGGGAACTTGGTTGCCATAACTAGGTAAAATTACGGAGCCCGTCCGGTATTCAGGCTGTCGGACTCCGCGGGCTGGAACCTTAACGCCCACCGTCCGTAATAAGTGTGCCGTCCGCAGAACAATTTTCCGCCGCATGGAAATTTCACAAAGCTTTTGCAAAGCTGAGCAGGGAGTCAAAGGCCAGGTCAATGTCGGCATGGTCGACCGGGTGATCCGGGTTGGTCGTCCGGATAAAGACCGTGTACACGCCGGCATTCCGGCCAAAGAGCATATCGCTCGGCTTATTGCCCACCATAATGGTTCTGGACAGGTCCATGCCGGGAAAATCATGGCGGGCCCGGAAGGCCATGCCGGGATTGGGCTTACGGTCCGGGTGCCGGTCATCAAGGCTGCTGCAGTAATAGATCCCGTCGATACGGCCGCCGGCCTCCCTGATTTGGTGGACCATCCGCGCATGAATGGCCGAGAGATCCTGGTCGGTCATCAGGCCCTTGCCGATCCCCCGCTGGTTACTGACCACCAGGAGGCGTCCCGCCCGCCCGGCAAGCAGCCGGATCGCGTCCCGGGCTCCTTCCAGGAAGGCAAATTCCTCCCAGTTGCGCACGTAACCGCCCTGAATTTCCCGGTTGATAACCCCGTCGCGGTCGAGCAGCAGGGTCCAGCCTTTGTCCACCCGGGCCAGGTCCAGCGGGGGGCGGGCCAGGTCCGCCTGCGCCTGCCGGTAATCCTGCGGTACCCCGATATCTATGAAATACCCGTCGTCCCTTACCCCGCCCACCC
>DASZRL010000115.1:0-60302 GCA_035549175.1 Chitinophagaceae bacterium
ATCCTTTTCGGGAATAACCCGCCCCAGGACCTCAAGCAGCGCTTCACCGATCCCAAGACGGGCGCCTATGACCAGGCCGGAGCCCGCCAGTTCATGGCCGCCTGGAAGCGCAGCAAGGCAGAAAGCGACCGCCAGCAGCTTAGTAACTACCTGACCAACCTGGAATACAACCGCATGATGGAAAAATACAGCTCCCTGCTGGTAAATTCCATCAATATTCCCAAATGGTTCGTGGAAAAGCAGAACACCGAGAACAGCCAGCTGGCCAGGATATCGTACGTCAAGGTGCCGTACAGCACCGTACCCGACAGCAGTGCGCGGGTCAGTGATGCGGAGATTGCCGCCTATATCAGCAAGCACAAGGATCAGTTCCGCCAGGACGAAGAAACCCGGAATATTGAATACGTAGTCTTCAATGCGGGACCCAACGGGGCCGACAGCGCCGCCGTCCGCGATAAACTGGCGTCCCTGAAGACTGAGTTCGCCGCCACGCCCGCCTCCAATATGGAGACCTACCTGGCCAAAGTAGGTACCGATGTGACCTATTATGATGGCCATATCAGCAAGTCCGCCATCCGCCAGCCGCTGAAGGATTCCATCCTGGCCACGCCGGTGGGCGGCATATACGGACCGTACCTGGACGCCGACCACTACGCCCTGGCCCGCATGATGGACATCCAGACCTGGCCCGATACGGTCAAGGTCCGCCATATCCTGATCGCGACCCAGCAGCAGAACCAGCAGGGTCAGTTCGTTCCGGTCCGTGACGACAGCACGGCCAAGAAGCTGGCCGACAGCCTGGCCACGGCCATCAGGGGCGGAGCCAATTTCGACAGCCTCTGCCTGAAATTCTCCGATGACCCGGGCAGCAAGGAGAAGGGCGGCGTCTATGACAAGATCCCCACAGGCCAGATGGTGGCTCCCTTCAATGATTTCATATTCGGTCACCATGTCGGCGATAAAGGCGTGGTCAAGACGGATTTCGGGTATCACTACATCGAGATCCTGACCCAGAAGGGTAGCGAGCCGGCCTACAAAATTGCCTATATCTCCAAACCGATTTACGCCAGCAGCACCACCGACGACAGCGTCAGCAACCGCGCCAGCCAGTTCGCCGGCGACAGCCGCGACCGCCAGAGTTTTGATGCCAATTTCGAAAAGGTGCTCAAGCCCCTGGGCGTGAACAAGTTCCTCGCTACCGACCTGCGACCCAACGACTTTTCGATCAGCCAGAACCTGGCAAACCGCCAGCTGGTGAAAGCGATCTTTGCCGCCAGCAAGGGAGATGTGCTCCAGCCTTTCCTGGCCGGCAGCAACTATGTGGTATGCACGGTTACCGACATCAACCCGGCCGGCGTACAGTCCGTAGCCAAAGCCCGCCCCCTGGTTGAATCCATCCTCAGCAAACAGAAGAAGGCCGCCCAGCTCATGCAGAAGATCGGTAAGGTCAGCACCCTGGAATCCGTGGCCACCGCAACCGGCCAGTCCCTGCAAAGCCTGGACAGCCTGCGAATGAACGGGAGTGCCAGTTTCGGGTATGAACCGCGGGTCATCGGCGCCGCCTTCAACGCAGCCAACACGGGCAAGGTGGTACCCGATCCCATCGAGGGTACCGACGGGGTATTCGCCCTGCGCGTGGAAAGCGTGACCGCCACCCCGGTGGCCAACGCGGACATCGAGCAGCAGCGGATCCAGCTGGCCCAGAACCTGCAGCAGCGCATGGGCTATCCTACCCAGATCCTGCTGAAGGCTGCCAGCATTAAGGATAACCGCGCCAAATTCTATTAAGCACCTCTCCAGAGGCAAGATAGTTCAGAGGCCATCCAACCGGGTGGCCTCTGCAATTTCCATACCCTGCGGATTCCGGGGGATCGTGTTACCTTTGCCGAACCAACCGGGCAACATCATGAGTGAGACCCTTATAAATCGCGTGGCGGAAAGCGGACTGATCACCATCGACCTGGAGGCGTATTATCCGGACCAGGAAGAAATGGCGGTTTTTGACCTGAAGGACTACCTGTTCATGGGTCTTGTGCTGAAAGAGAAGGCGTTCCGCGAGCAGCTGCGCCAGGTTGACTGGACGGTCTACCGGGATAAATATGTAGCCGTAACCTGCAGTGCCGACGCGATCATTCCCTTGTGGGCCTATATGCTGGTCACAGCCTACCTGCAGCCGGTGGCCCGCTTCGTGCTGGCCGGCGATGCGGCGCAGCTGTTCCGTCAGGTTTTCCTGGAAAAGATCGGCCGCATCCGGCCCGAGGAATACGCGGACCAGCGGGTTGTGGTAAAAGGCTGCGGCGACAAGCCCATCGATGCCTACGCCTATGCGGAGATCACCCGCCTGCTGCTGCCAAAGGTGCGCAGTATCCTCTACGGGGAACCCTGCAGCACGGTTCCTGTATTCAGGCGCAAATAAAAGGTTCATGCCGGTTCCCGGGAAACCGGCCGGCCCGGTCTCTGGCCCACGCCACCGCTTTATTCAGCAAAGGGCGGTTCAGAACCAGCCCCGGCGGCGGAATACAAACAGCATCCAGACGGGAATGACCAGCATGAGCGCCATGGCGATCCAGAATCCCCAGTGGTTTTCCAGCAGGGGGACATCCCGGAAGTTCATGCCGAATATGCCACCGATGACCGTGGCGGGGGCGAGCAGGCAGGTGACGATGGCCATGACCTTCATGACCTCGTTCATCCGCAGGTTCACGTTATTGATATAGAGGTCCTGCATGCTCATCATCATGTCACGGTAGTTTTCCAGCAGGTCGTAGGCCTGGGTGATATGGTCATGGACGTCCTTGAAATACTTGGTAGTGCGGTCGTCAAGCAGTTCGCTTTCACTGCGGATAATGCCGGCCAGCAGATCGCGCACCGGCGCGATATTGCGCTTCAGCACGATCAGTTCCTTGCGCAGCTGGTTCACCCGGGCCATGGTCCGCGTGTTGGTGCTCCGCACGACTTCCTCCTCCAGGGACTCCACGCGCTCACCCAGTTTTTCCATGACCACGTAATAATTGTCAACGATCAGGTCCAGCATGGTGTAACACAGGTAATCCGCCGACCGCTGCCGGATCTTGCTGGCCGCCATATTGAGGCGGTGGCGCAGCGGATCGAATACATCGCGGGTGGCATCCTCCTGGAAACTGATCACGAAATCCCGGCCCAGCGCGATGCTGATCTGCTCCTGTTCCACGGTCTGCTGCTGGTCGTTATAGTAAAGCATATTGAGCAGGCAGAACAGGATGCCTTCCACCTCGTCCATCTTGGGACGCTGGTTGATGCTCAGGATATCCTCCACCAGCAAGGGGTGGATACCGAAATGCCCGGCCACTGCCTCCACATCCGCCTTGCGCAGTCCGTCGATATTGATCCAGCTGATGCGGTGGGAGTTTCGGAAGGCAAAACAGTCCTCCACCCGGGTGAGGTGGACCATATCCATGCCTGCGGCGTCATAATCGTAGACGTAGACGTTAACCTGGGCCGCTTCCTCCCGGTGCGGCATCACCGTGGGGTTGATCGCCAGGATTTCCTTGGTGCGGGAAACGCCAAACAGGGCGGGCAGTGACAGGTAGCGCAGGACTCTGTTTCGGACCATGCCTTAAAGGTACTTCGCGGCGGACAAGTCAGAAAATTCAGGCATCCGGCAAAAAAAATGCTCCGGGGTGGCGGAGCGATCGGCAATAAACGGCTGGCTGAATTCAGAGCTTATCGTACAGGGCCCGGAGCTTGTCGCGGGTCATGCTCTTTTCCCAATCCCGGCCCAGCGCGTTTTCCCAGAGGGGCTTCATACCCAGGGACACGTTGATCATGGTATCGAACTGTTCCTCGCTGAGCCCGCGGCAGATCCCCTGGGGGATTTCCACGCCATTTTTCTCCACCATGCGGCGGAACTCGCGGACTCCCTCGGGGTAATATTCCTCCAGGTGGTTCATGACGATGCAGTTGCCGATCCCATGCTTGGTGCCCAGCAGGTAGCTGAGGCCGTAGCTGACGGCGTGTGCCACGCCCACCTGGCTGTAGGCAATGCTCATGCCGCCGGCGTAGGAGGCCATCATCAGTTTATCGTCGGACTCCTCGTCCCAGCCGTCCTTTTGCAGGAAAACATACTGGCAGAGCTCGAGGGCCTTTTCGCCATAGCTCTTGCTGAACTCATTGAGGTAGGTGCCCTGCAGGCTTTCGATGCAGTGGATATAGCAGTCCATGCCGGTGTAGAAACGCTGGTTGACGGGCGCACCGGCGGTCAGTTCCGGGTCCAGCACGATCTGGTCGAAGGGGGTAAAGTCCGAGTTCATGCCGAGCTTGCGGGTGGGTCCCGTCAGGACGCAGGTACGGCTCACTTCGGCGCCGGTGCCGCTGAGGGTGGGGATGCCGGCCTTGTAGACGCCAGGCTGCCTGACCAGGTCCCAGCCCTGGTAATCGGCCGAAGAGCCCGGGTTGGTCATCATCAGGGACACCGCCTTGGCCAGGTCCATGGTGCTGCCCCCGCCGATGCCGATGATGCCGCTGATGGTACCGAACTCGTCCTTCAGCTGGGCGGCGAGCCGGTCCACCTGGCTGGTCTTGGGTTCCTGGGTTACATCCGCCAGCACGATGCGGTCGTTGCCGCGCAGCGGGATGCGGCCGGCCAGCGGCTTGTTTTCAAAATAGTGGTCCAGCAGGAAAATCATGGGTTTTCCGTCCCGGCGGCGCGGAGCCAGTATCTCGTCAAGCTGGTTAAAACAGCCCCGGCCGTACACGACGTAATCGACCATTTTGAAATTGCGGAACTTCATAACGTCCTGATATTTTATGTGCTGCGAAGGTAAGGCAATACCCCTAAACGCAACCTGCGCCCGGTTCAACGCGTCCAGGCGGAGCGCAGGTGCCAGGCCCTCAGGCGCGCGAAGCGGGCCCGGCCGCCGGTGGCAAACAAGGCTACCCCGTCGTTTCCCGCGTCGGTAAAGAGCTGGGTGGTCAGGGCGACCTCTCCCGCATCCCCGTAAACTTCCAGGATGCTTTTGTCCAGCACGATGTGCAGCCGCAGGCTATCGCGGGTCCCCGGAAGGGGCGCGGCGGCCCGCAGCCAGGCGGACACGCGGTCATGAAAGCGGGTGTTGCCGCTGCGGGAGCGGTCCACGTAGAGGGAGCGGGTGGCCCGTGCATAACCAATGGAAATATAGTGGTCCGGTCCGGCCGCCAGCCGTAATCCGCAGGAGTCCGTGGTTCCCGGGTCCAGCTGCAGGTCCAGCTCCAGCACCTGGCCATGGAAAGGGAGTTCCCGGACCGTGCCGGGGTCCACCGCCAGGTTATTCCACGCGGCAGCCGGCCCCCTGCGGTATTTTTCCAGGGCGGCAACGGGTTGCTCCAGCAGCATCCAGGTATCCCCGAATTGTTGGAGGTGTAGCTGGCGGGGCAGGGACATGGCACTGCGCCAGGGCTTCGTAGGGATGGCCTGCGCATATTGCCAGTTGTTGGCCCATCCGAGCAGTACGGGAGCCTGGCCGGCCGGCAGGTGATTAAAGGTGATGGCGGCATAAAAATCCGGCCCGTAATCGGGACGCAGGATAAGGCTGCCGGGGTTCTCATTGTGGAAGCTGTGGCCGTCGAAATCGCCGACAAAGTATTGCATGGAGGTCTGCGTGGAGGTAAGCAGCACCCATTTGGTACGGCCGGGATGACCCGCTACGGGAACCTGCAGCAGGTCCGGGCACTCCCAGATATCGCCCGTATCACCAGCCGGTCCGAAGGAACCCAGCAGGGTCCAGCGGCGCAGGTTGGGGGAACCATAAAACTGCACGATATGCTCATGGGGCAGTACCACGGCCATCACCCATTGTTTGCCGGCCTCGTACCAGAATACCTTCGGATCCCGGAAGTCCTTTTTGTTAAGGTCCAGCACGGGGTTACCCGCATATTTCTGCCAGGTCCTTCCATGGTCGAGACTGTAGGCGATGTGCTGGCTCTGCCGGTAGTCGTCCGGCCTGGATTTGTCCGGGATGAGGTGCGCCGTGTACACTGCCACCATCGGCACCTGACCGGGCTTTTGGGCAAAGCCGGAACTGTTGCGGCTGTCCACCACGCAGCTCCCCGAAAAGATCATATGGCTGCTGTCCTCGGGGATGGCCAAGGGCAGGTGGGTCCAGGCAATCAGGTCGCGGCTGACGGCATGGCCCCAGCTCATGTGACCCCAGGTGTCCCCGTACGGGTTATATTGGTAAAACAGGTGGTATTCCCCGTCCAGGTAGACCAGCCCGTTGGGGTCGTTGGTCCAGTTGCGGGCGGGTGAAAAGTGCAGCTGGGGCCGGTAGGGCTCCTGGTAATAGCCCTGGTCAGCCGGCTGCTGGCCCGCCGCGGAGAGGGCGCAGCCCGCCAGCAGCAGGACAAATAGGAGGCGTATCATGGGTCCTGGTTTGATGGGTTTTCCTTCCAAGATACGGACTCGCGGCCGCATCCGTTCCCAAAAAATTGCGGTAACTTACGGTAAGGTAAAACGCTTGGTATGCGTGTGCGGATCGCGGGACGCCTGCTGCGGCGGTGGTGCTGGCTGGCCTGGCTGATTGGGCCCCTGGTTTCGGGCGGCCAGCAGGTGCGGTATTCTCCCTTTCTGGAGGACCGGCAGGAGGCCCGTTTTGAATTTTTGGGGCGCTCCGGCGCGTATTACTGGGTTCAGAAAACACGGGCCCAGCACGAAGTGCCCCTTCCGGCCCCGCCCTGGCGCAGCGACGCCCGGCCGGTATTTGAAATTTTCAACCAGGCCATGAGCCCGGTGGCCGAAGTGCCCTCCCTGCCCCTGGCCGACACCCTGCTCAAGGAATATTGGGTCTGCGGCGACCACCGGTTCGACCTGCTGGTCCTGGCGGCCGCCGGGGATTCCACGCGGGTGCTGCTGCGCAGCTACCTGCCGGATGGCACCCTGCAGTCGGATGGCGCCCCCCTGGTCAGCTTCCCCTTCCGCGAAAGCGGTAATAATTTTTTGCTGGCCCGCTCCGCCAACCGGGAGCGTCAGCTGCTGCTGGCATTCCAGGCCGTGACGGACTCGGCCCCGCGCCTGTACGCCTTGCTGTTTGACCAGGACTGGAACCTGCTGTCACGCGCCGTATACCGTAACCCGCTTATCACCCAGCCCTATGTGCAGTATGAGTTTTTCAGCGGCCCGCTGGAGGCCTTTGACAACAGTCCCCTTAAACTGGCCGGGGACGGCCGCTGGGCCATGCTGACCCCGGGCCGCCGCAACCGCAATTACCTGCTGCTGCGGTTTACGCCGGGCGACACGGCCCTGGCCTGGCAGCCGATCCGCCTTTCCCCCTCGGAGGCAGTGGAGCAGGTAACCCTCAGCCTGGATGAAGATCACCGGGAGTGGATGACGGGCATCCTTTCCCGCTACCGCTACGCGGCGGTCAAAAGCGTGGATGTGGCCCGCTGCTCGCTGGACCGGGACACGATCCTGTTTGACAGCGCTTACCGCTTCAACACCCTGCGCGCGGCCCAGGTCAGGAACCAGAACCTGGTCGAGGAAGATTTTCTTCCCGTGCCCGGCCGGGGATTTCTGTTATTGAAGGAATACGGGAAAGACTATGCGTCGGTCTTCACGGACCGGGAAAGCCGGGATACCCTCCCCGATACCACGCTATTGTACCAGAACCGGATTATCAGCGCCGATCCGGTACCGCCCGGCGTTCGCCTAGACCGCAATGAATACACCCGGTTCACCAGCCTGGCAGGTCCCCGCAACCGCTACCAGCGGGGCGACCTGAGCGTGTTTTATTTTCCGGCAGGACCCGAAGACAGCAGCTGGAGCGGGCTGATCAACCAGGAGCAGACCACGGAAATGAACAGCGCCCGTCTTTCCTACCTGGCCGTACCGCTGGGAGGGAGGACCTTCTTTTTGTACAACCGTTCGCTGCGAAGTAATCAGGCCTTTGCGAGTACGACCGTGCTGGACAGCCTGGGCCATGAACTGGAACAGGAGGGAATCGTTTTCTGGAATCTGCGGAACACGCTGGCCTTCCAGCAGGCGCGCTGGATCGCGCCCAACGAGGTGGCCGTGCCGTACAGCAGCCTGCGGCGCGCGGGCTTTGCCGTCATCCGGTTCTGACCGGTAGTCAGGAAGCCACCAGGGCGGCCGCCCCGAATACGCCGGCGCTGTCGCCCAGCATGGGTTTGAGCACCGGTACGTCCAGGCGGTTGTTGAAGATCTGGCTGCGCAGGGACTCGATGCCTTCCGTGTAGAGTTCGTCGATATTGCCCACGCCGCCGCCCACCACGATCACGTCCGGATCCAGCAGGTTGGTGATGACGGAGGCGGCCTTGCCGAAGAAAAAGCAGAGCCGTTCGATGGTCCGGGTGGCGTCCGGATCGCTTCCCGCCCGGTGGCGGGCGACGATGTCCTTGAGCCGCAGGCGCTGGCCGCTCAGCTGCTGGTAAAAGCGTTCGGTACCGGGTCCCGAGATCACCGTCTCCACGCAGCCGGTTTTGCCGCAGTAACAGGGTCCGCCGCTCTCGTCCAGGAAATTATGCCCCCACTCCCCGCCGATGCCATGCTTTCCGGACCACACATGGCCGTTATGCACGATGCCCCCGCCCACCCCCGTACCCAGGATGATGCCGAAGACCATCTGCGCGTCTGGGGCCTTCTGCTTCACGACGCCCCAGTGGGTCTCCGCCAGGGCGAAGCAGTTGGCGTCATTGGCCATGATAACGGGAATGCCAAGCCGCTGTTCCAGGTCTTTTTTCAGGGGCTGACCGTTCAGGGCGGTGCTGTTGGAGTTCTTCATGGTGCCCAGGATGGGATCCAGCACGCCGGGGGTCCCCAGCCCGATGGCCCGGGGCGCCTGGCCCGATTGCTCTTTCATTTGGGCGACGAGCCGGGCGATCTGGTCCAGGATATGAGGATAGCCCTGCTGGGCCTCGGTGTCCACGCGCGTGCGCACCAGCGGGTTGGGATCCTTCAGGGAGGGGAGGATGGCGCCTTCGATCTTGGTGCCACCCAGGTCAATGCCCCAGAGCGTTGATTGCATAACAGGCAGTTTTCAGGTTTGTAATGCGGGATCGCGCCGACCGCGGGCCGGATCAGTCGTGGGCGATCAGTTTCTTTTCCAGTTCCTCCAGCGAGACGCCTTTGGTTTCGGGGACCCTGGTCAGGATCCAGACCAGCTGCAGGCCCATCATGACGGCGAAAAAAGCGAAGATAGGACCGGGGTTTTTGCCGAAAATGCCGGAGTCCTTATCCAGGAAAAAGGGCGTGATGAGCGTGATTACGGCAGCGCATACCCAATGCACGCTGGCTCCGAAGGATTGCCCGAGCGCGCGCACGTTGTTGGGGAAAATCTCCGAGATAAATACCCAGATCACCGCGCCCTGCCCGATGGCGTGGGAGGCGATGAACAGCAGCAGGAACAGGAGCAGCAGGCCGGCTCCGGCATGGGTCTGGAAGCACCAGGCCACCGAGGCCAGGCTGACAATATAGCCCAGGGCGCCGATCAGCAGCAGCCGCCGGCGTCCGATGCGGTCAATCAGGTACAGGCCCACGAAGGTGAATACCAGGTTGGTCCCGCCGATGGCGATGGAGTTGAACAGGGAATCCTTGGCCGCCAGCCCGGCGCTCTGCAGGATCTCAGGCGCGTAATACAGGATGAAGTTGATGCCCGACCACTGGTTGAAAAAGGCCACGAAAAAGGCCAGCCAGAGCACGGCCCTGTATTTCCGGCTGAAGAAGGGCTCTTTGCCGCCCTTGGCTACCGCCGCGTTCGCAGCCAGGATGGTCTGCACTTCCTGGTCGGCGTCCTCGACACCGATCTGGCGGAGGATATCCCGCGCCTTGTCCAGTTCCCCGCGGATGGAAATGAGCCAGCGCGGGCTTTCGGGAACGCCCAGCACCATCCCGGTGTAAACCAGGGAAGGGATGGCCATCACGCCCAGCATCCAGCGCCAGTCATTGGCGCCGCCCACGCCCTTGAGCAGGTAATTGGAAAAATAGGCGACCAGGATGCCGAACACGATGTTGAACTGGTACATGCCGCCCAGCCGGCCGCGCGTGCGGGGCGTGGAGATTTCCGAAATATACGTGGGGGCGGCCACCGAGGAAACCCCGATGCCCACGCCGCCGATAAAGCGGAAGAAGGAAAACAGGTAAGGCCCCGGCGCCAGGGCGGAACCCAGCGCGGAAATGCTGAACAGGATCCCGATCCAGAGCAGCACCTTTCTGCGCCCGTACCGTTCGGTGGGCCGGCCGCCGAACATGGCGCCCAGCACCGTGCCCCAGAGGGCCATCGACATGATGAAAAATCCGTGAAACCAGGGGGTCGTATGCCAGAGCTCCTTGATGGGAAGGTTGGCCCCCGAAATAACTACCGTGTCAAAGCCGAAAATAAAGCCCGCCAGCGCAGCCACGATGGACCAGCGGAACAAGTTGTTTTGGTTCATAAGCAATCGCCGTTTCAATTCGTAAACTACAAAAAATTACCTACGGCCGGGTGGTTTGTGCTGTTTTATCCCGGTAGGGGCCTGAACCGGGCGGGTCAATCAGGGCACGGGCCGGAAAGACTGGTTGGAAAAGGGCGGGCTGTCCGGGATCCTGACCTCGTTGAAGGAGTAGTTCACCTCCTTGTGGCAGTTATTGCAACTCGTGGTCAGCAGCTCGAACGCGCGGCGGAACCGGACCGGGTCCTTCGCCCTGATGGAGGCGTTCAGGGTATCCAGCGCCGGGTCGAGCATGAACAGGGAGCGGGACTCGGGCCGATCGGACTGGTAGGCCTTGATGTCATCCAGGTTCTCCATGATTTCGTGGATCTCAAAATCTGCCAGGTCCCAGTTACCGTGCATGCCGGCGAACCAGAGCTTGGCATGGTGGACCTGGATGGAGGACATGAATTCCCCGAATCCCGGCCGGTAGGTGTTGGCCAGTTTTTTTTCCAGGCTGTCCACGCGGGCCTCCAGCCGCCGGGTGGCGGCGTCCTGGCCGGCCGGCCGGCACGCCGCCAGCAGGAGGAGCAGCCATACCGGATACCTGAAAAGGGTTCGGGGAGAAAACGGGTTGGCGCGAAGCGTATTCATACACGTAATTTACGCAAAGAAATTGACCCGGATCAGTACATTTGTTTGCATGAACGCTTCCCTGCCTGACGTCCAGGCCCTCTCTGCCGGCCGCGTCTTCACCGGTGACCGCTGGCTGGACAACCACACGGTCCTGTATGACCGCCAACGCATTCTTCAGATCCTGCCCACCGGATCAGTGGATCCGGCTGTTCCGCGCAGGGACTTTCCCGATGGGATCCTGGCTCCCGCCTTTCTGGACCTGCAGATCTACGGGGCTTACGGCAAACTGCTGGCCGTTTACCCCGAACCGGACTCGCTGGCGCGCCTGGAGCAGTATTGCCGCAGCGGCGGCGCCAAATACTGCATGCCGACGGTGGCGACCAACGATGCCGCGGTGTTCCGCCGCAGCATTGACGCCATCCGGGCCTACTGGAAAGCAGGCGGAACGGGCGTGCTGGGCCTGCACGTGGAAGGGCCCTGGATCAATCCGGTGCGCAAAGGGGCTCACCTGGAACGGTTCATCCATGCCCCCTCCCTGGATGAAGTAAAGGATCTTTTGGATTACGGGCAGGACGTCATCCGGATCATCACCCTGGCCCCGGAGGTTTGCAGCCCCGAGGTCATCCGGTACCTGCTTTCCCGGGGTATCATCCTTTCCGCCGGCCACAGCAATGCCAGTTACCAGGAGGCCATGGAGGGATTTCACCTGGGCATTCCGGCAGCTACGCACCTGTATAATGCCATGAGCCCCCTGCAGCACCGCGCGCCGGGGCTGGTGGGCGCCGTGTTCAACCATCCCTCCGTCATGGCTTCCATTATCCCCGACGGCCATCACGTGGACTTCCCTGCCATCCGCATCGCCAAGAAAATGCTGGGAGAGCGCTTATTCGTTATCACGGATGCCGTCACCCAGACCGAGGAGGGACCCTACCCGCACCAGCTGGTCGGCGACAAGTACGAATCCGCCGGCATCCTCTCCGGCTCCGCCCTGACCCTGAACCGGGCCGTCCGCAATCTCGTGGAAATGACGGAGATACCTCTGGAAGAGGCCCTGCGGATGTGCAGCCTGTACCCGGCCCGGGTGGTACGCCTGGACCAGCGCCTGGGACGGATTGCCCCGGGCTTCGAACCGGCCCTGGTGGCCCTGGACCGGGACCTGAACGTGCTGGGCATGTCCTGAAAATCGCCCGCCAATACTTGCGTTTGTTGTTTTTTTTGCCAAACTTGGTGGAGTTCCCCTATTCCCAAACCACCTAAACAACCAACCAACATGAGAAAATTGTACGCGGTCTGCGTCCTGCTGGCCGCTGCCGCAAGCAGCTACCTGCTTTCCTGCGGTAACCCTTCAGAAAATGCCTCCCAGAAGGAAGCGGAGGCCAAAAAAGCCCGCGAGGATTCGGTCCAGAAAGTACTGGCCCGCGGTGAATACCTCGTCAACCATGTGGCGGCCTGCCTGGATTGCCACAGCAAGCGTGACTTCAGCAAATATGCCGGCCCCATCGTACCCGGTACCGAAGGCATGGGCGGCGAGCAATTTGACAACAAACTCCTGGCCGCCATTCCCGGCGTGGTCTATGCGCGCAACATCACCCCCGATCCGGAGACCGGCATCGGCAACTGGACGGACGATGAGATCCTGCGGGCCATTACGCAGGGGATCAACAAGCAGGGCGACACGCTTTTCCCGCTTATGCCATACCCGAACTTTAACCGGATGGCCAAGGAAGACCTGCTGAGCATCATTGCCTATATCCGCACCCTCAAACCCATCAAGAACGTGGTTCCCAAGCGCCAGCTGATGATCCCCATCAGTATGGCGTATCCCCCCAACCTGCAGAAGTCCGTGGACCAGAATCCGCCCGTCCCGGTCGGTGACCAGGTCAAGTATGGCCAGTACCTCGTCACGGTGGCCAACTGCGGCGCCTGCCATACCCCATTCGCCAAGGGCCAGTCGGACTTCGCCCGCCAGTTTGCCGGGGGTAACACCTTCCATACGGCATCTTTTACGGTGAATTCCGCCAATATCACCCCGGATTCCGCCACCGGGATCGGCAGCTGGACCGAGGAGCGCTTCCTGAACAAATTCCTGCCTTACCGTGACGAAAAGGGATACAACTTCAACCCCGGTAAGGAAAACACGATGATGCCCCTCACCCTCTACGCGGGCATGAAGGACGACGACCTCAAGGCCATTTATGCTTACCTGCGCACGGTGCCTGCCATCAAGAACAAGGTGGAAAAGTATCCCAAGTAGGACAGCGGGCCGCCATTCCATTATATTGCACGGGGAGCCTTACCAGGCTCCCCGTTTTCTTGTCGGCACCGGTCCGGTGTCTGCGAAAACGGTCTCTTCCGCGTTACGGCCAGGCTGCAAGCAGGGCACACCTGTGCCATAACGGAGGAATCGTTCATTCTTTCAACCCGGCCTGGTGGAAAGCATCCCCTGGCACTTCGTTATGCTATCTCCCTTACCCAGGTCCCGGGACCTGCCGATCCGGGCAAATCAAATACAACGGGAAAGATTCCAACCAGCAAGCCGGTCTGGAAAGGTGAGCCGGGGCATGCCCGGTGGCAGGAAGTGGTCAGTCTTCCCGGTCCGTACCGGTCTACTGGTCACCGCAAACCGCCCGGTGGTCAAAGTAATTTTTACGGGGCAGCCCGCCCGGCTAGGTTTGTAAAAAATTATTCTATGCCCGGTGTATCCACTTCAAGACAAGCCTACCTGGACTGGCTCCGCATCCTGGCCATCCTGGGCGTCCTGTTCTTCCACTCCGCCATGCCCTATGTGGCCGAATGGGGCTGGCACATCAAAAACAGGGAAACCAGCCATATCCTGCTGGAATGCAATGCCTTTCTCCACCGGTTCCGCATGCCGCTGCTTTTTTTTATTTCCGGAACGGTCAGCTATTACATGCTGCAGAACCGGACGGGTGGCGGCTTCATCGGCCTGCGGTTCCGCCGGCTGTTCATTCCCCTGCTGCTGGGCATGCTGGTCCTGGTACCGCCCCAGGTCTACATGGAACGGCTGACGGAGGGATTTCATGGGAATTTCTGGTCTTTTTATCCCAGCATCTTCACGACAGGAGCCTATCCGCAGGGTAACATGAGCTGGCACCACCTCTGGTTCATCGCCTACCTGCTGCTATATGACCTGCTCTGCGCCCCGCTGTTCGTCTGGCTTATCTCGGCCCGCGGCAGGCGGTTCCTGCAGCGGCTGGATTTCCTGGCTAAAGGACGCCGGATCTACCTGATGGCGCTCCCCGGCATCCTGGTTTATGGCCTGCTGGCCCTGAAATATCCCGAGACCAATGACCTGGTCCACGACTACGCCTTCCTGCCCTACTGGCTGCTGTTTCTGCTGGCCGGGTTCCTCTGTGTCGCCCACCCGCGGTTCATGGACAGCCTGGAACGCAACCGGCGGGATTCCCTGGCGATGGCCCTGGTGAGCCTGGTGGCTATCAACTACCTGCGCTGGAACCACCTGGAGCCCTGGGTCTTCCTGCGGAACTATGCCTCCGACTGGCGCAGCTATGCGACCATGGCCCTGTCGGCGTTCTGCGCCTGGGCCTGGGTGCTCACCGCCATCGGGTATGGCAAACGGTACCTGAACCGTCCCAGCCGGCACCTGGCCTACCTGAACCAGGCCGTCTATCCCTTCTACATCCTGCACCAGACCGTGATCGTCATCCTGACGTATTACGTGGTGCAGGCACCCGATGGGATCGCGCTCAAGTATGGCTTCACCGTACTGGCCACTTTCCTTTTGAGCCTGGGCCTCTACCACCTGTTCATCCGCCCGTACCGGGTCATGCGTTTCCTGTTCGGCATGAAGCCACCGGACCGGGAGCCGCGCCGGCGCAAGGAGCCGGCCATGCCCGCCGGCCGGAGCCGGATGGCGGAGATCCCGGCTGCCTCCTGAGCCGGCCAGCGAAATTCCGTAACTTTCAACCGTTTCGCATGAAGGCCTTCTGGAAATACGTCTTCCCGCCGCTTTACGGGCTGCTGGTCTACTTCACGATCCGCCTGCTGCTGGACAGCACCACCGGCATGAAGTTCTGGCACCGCCCCTGGACGCTCAACCTGCTGGAGATTTCGACCAGCATGGTGATGGGCTATTTCCTGCTCTGGGTGTTCGGCCGGCTGCTCGCCTACTATGACCGTACCGGGCAGTCGGACTTTACGGCGGGCCGCATCGCCCGGGAGCTGCTGGGCGTATTCCTGGTCAACCAGGTGATCCAGAACGCCATCCTGACCCCCATGGCCGCCTTCACGGACGACGGGCTCCAGTGGTATGACCTGGTCGACATCAACACCATCCCGCTGCTTTATGCGCTGATCTATTACGGCGTGGCACGCAGCCACGGTTTCCTGCAGGCCTATGTGCAGAACCGCCTGCAGCTTGAAAAAATGACCAATGACCAGCTGCAGACGGAACTCAAGTTCCTGAAGGCCCAGTACCACCCCCATTTCCTGTTCAATGCCCTCAATACGATTTATTTCCAGATGGACGAGGATGTGGCGGGAGCCAAACGGACCGTGGAAAAATTTTCGGAACTGCTGCGCTACCAGCTGTATGACCAGCAGCAGACGGTCCCCGTTTCCAGCGAGGTCCATTACCTGCGTAACTTCATCGACCTGCAGCAGATCCGCTCCTCGGAAAAACTGGTACTGCGGGTCTGCTTCGACCCCGGCCTGGACGGGCAGCAGGTCTACCCCCTGCTTTTCCTCCCGCTCGTGGAAAATGCGTTCAAGTACGTGGGCGGCGACTACCGCATGGATATTAGCCTGAAAAAGGAGAGGGACGGCCTTTCCTTCCGCATCGAAAACTCCCTGCCGGCGGACTGGCCGGTGGAACGCCGGGGCGGGATCGGCCTGGAAAACCTGCGCCGCCGCCTGGCCCTGCTGTACCCCGGCCGACACCGCTTTTCGGCGCAGTTCCGGGAGGACCGCTATATTGCTGAACTCAGTTTAATCCTGTCCTGATGGCCCACCCCGAAATCACCTGCATCATCACCGAAGACGAGCCCCTGGCCCGCAAGGGCCTGCTGGGGTACGCGGAGCGCACCGGCTTTCTGCGTGTCACCGGCCAGTGCGAAAACGCCCTGCAGCTGAACGCCCTGCTCAAACAACAGCCGGCGGACCTCCTTTTCCTGGATATTGAGATGCCCTACCTGTCCGGGATCGAGTTCCTGAAAAGCTTTCCCAACCCGCCCCGGGTGATCTTCACCACCGCCTTTGAACAGTATGCCCTGCAGGGGTTTGAGCTGGACGTGCTGGACTACCTGGTAAAACCGGTTTCCTTCGAACGGTTCCTGAAGGCCGCCAACAAGGCCTACGAGTTCTTCCTGGGCCAGCGCTCGGCGCCGCAGGCGGATTATCTGTTCATCCGGGCGGACAACAAACTGGAAAAGGTCCTTTTTGCCGATATCCTCTACGCGGAATCCCTGGAAAATTACGTGGCCATTCATACCGCCCGCAGAAAGATGATCACCCACGCCACCCTGAAATCACTCCAGGAAAGCCTGCCACCCGGCCTGTTCGTGCAGACCCACAAGTCTTACGTGGTGAATACCGGCCAGGTGACGGCCATCGAAGGGAACACCCTGCACATCGGCAGCCACCGGGTCCCGGTCAGCAAATACCTGCGCGACCAGGTCCTGGAAAAGATCGTGAACAACCGGCTGCTGAAGAAATGAGCCCCCGGGGTTCTAATAATTGATTACCTGCTCTTCGATGGCGGCCGGAATATCCCGCCACTGGTAAAGCTGGTTGCGCAGCTGCGGCTCGAAGCCCGCCTCGCGGATGGCCTCCTGGATGGTTCGGTAGGTGAAGCGGTGGGGTGCGCCGGCGGCGCTGACCACGTTCTCCTCGATCATGATCGATCCGAAATCATTGGCGCCTCCGTGCAGGCTGAGCTGGGCGGTCTGCTTGCCGACGGTAAGCCAGCTGGCCTGGATGTTACGGATATTGGGCAGCATGATGCGGCTGATGGCGATCATGCGCAGGTATTCCTCAGCCGTGGTGAGGTTATGTACGCCCCGGATGGAGGCCAGCAGGGTATCCACGTCCTGGAAGGTCCAGGGAATGAAGGCCAGGAACCCGTTGGCACCTTCGGGACGGAGTTCCTGCACCTCCCGCAGGCGGATCAGGTGCTCGAAGCGCTCCGCCAGCGTTTCCACGTGGCCGAACATCATCGTGGCTGACGTGGTGATGCCGAGCAGGTGGGCTTCATGCATGATGTCCAGCCATTCCTGGGCGCTGCATTTGCCCTTGGAGATCAGCCGGCGCACCCGGTCCACCAGGATCTCGGCCCCGGCGCCGGGCAGGCTGTCCAGCCCCGCTTCACGCAGCGCCATGAGGACCTCGCGGTGGGTGGATTTCTCCAGCTTGGTGATATGGGCTACCTCGGGGGGGCCCAAAGCGTGCAGGCGGATGTCGGGGAACTCGGCCTTGATCTCCCGGAAGGTCCGCGTGTAGAAATCCAGGCCCAGGTCGGGGTGATGGCCTCCCTGCAGCAGCAGCTGGTCGCCGCCGAAGCGCAGGGTCTCCCGGATCTTGCGCCGGTAGACGGACATATCCGTGATATAGGCCTCGGGATGGCCCGGAATGCGGTAGAAATTGCAGAATTTACAGTTGGCGATGCATACGTTGGTGGTATTCACATTGCGGTCAATCTGCCAGGTCACCTTGCCATGGGGCACCTGTAGTTTGCGCAGTTCGTTGGCCACATACATCAGCTCGGCCAGGGGAGCCCGTTCAAAGAGTTCCATGCCTTCCCCGGCCTCCAGGAATACCCGGTCCAGGGCCTTCTGGTAAAGATCGTCAAGCGCCATATCGGTACATTTCACGGGCAAAGGTAGGGCGACCGGGCGGAATAACCCCTGAACGGCTTGGCGGTCGGCCGGGGCTTTATTACATTTAATCCCGGGCCGGGGCCACCGCCGCCTCATGCAGTGCGATGAATAGGTCGGTCCGGTCAGTAACCATAAACCTGTCCATTGCATGAAACGAAGCCTGCCCGTCCTGCTGCTGGTCCTTTCCTGCCTGTTTTCCGGCCTGGGCACGGCCGCCCAGGAGGAGTTCACCGAACCGAATTCCCGCCTGATCACCCGCTTTCCCTTCCGGATGCTGACCGGCGGCGTGATCCTGATCCGGGGCACATTCGCCGACCATACCGACTCCCTCAACTTCGTCTTTGATACCGGCAGCGGCGGGATATCCCTGGACTCCTCCGTGGCCGAACGGTACCACGTCAAAAAAGTACCCTCGGACAAGACGATCCGGGGCATCGCGGGCATGCGCACGGTCAGCTTCGTATACGACCAGGTGCTGCACCTGCCGGGACTTACCATCGACAGCCTGAACTTCCACATCAACGACTACGCGATCCTGACCAGCGTCTACGGGGAACCCATCGACGGGATCATCGGCTATTCCGTGCTGAGCCGCTACATCATCCGCCTGGACTACGACAGCTCCATCATTTCGTTTTATTCCCGGGGCCCCTTCAAATACCCCCGGGGAGGCTACCTGCTGCGCCCGGTGATCACCACCCTGCCGGTCCAGGCCGCCCGGATACGGGACACCCGCAACATCAACTCCCGCTTTCTCTTTGACATGGGGGCCGGGCTCTGCCTGATGCTCACCACGGACTTTGTCCGGGACAGCTCGGTGCTGGGCCGCAAGGCCCACCTGTATGCCAAGCAGGCCGAGGGGCTGGGCGGCCGGGTGGAAATGGCCACCACGGTGATCCGCGAGGTGAAGATCGGGCCGTACCGATTCCGGCGGGTTCCGATCTATATCTTCGAGGACACCTATAACGTGACGTCCTATCCTTACCTGGGCGGCATCCTGGGCAACGACCTGCTGCGCCGCTTCAACGTGATCCTGAATTACGAGAAAAAAGACATTTACCTGATGCCGAACAGCCATTTCCGGGACCCGTTTGACTATTCCTATTCGGGGCTGGAACTGTATTATGTGGGGGGCAAGATCCTCATCGGGGATGTAGCCCAGGGTTCCCCGGCGGAGAAGGCCGGGCTCAAGGAGGGGGACGTGGTCATCGCGATCAACAACCTGTTCAACCAGAACCTGAGCCAGTACAAGGCCGCCCTGCAGGTCGCCGGCCAGCGGATCAAGCTGGTCATCCGGCGAAACGGGGAACTGCGTACGATCGAGTTCAAGGTCAGGTCGATCTTCTAGGCCGGCGCCCCCGTACCGGCAATTCCCGTACTTTTACAAACTTTTGTCATCCTGAAAGTGTTTGGAACGGTATGATTCAATTTGAAAAATTCGTGCTGCCCAACGGGTTGCGTGTACTGGTCCACCCGGACAGCTCCACGCCGATGGCCGTCGTCAATGTCCTGTACGACGTCGGAGCCCGGGACGAGGATCCGTCCCGCACCGGCTTCGCCCACCTGTTCGAGCACCTGATGTTCGGCGGTTCGGTCAATATCCCTAACTACGACGAGCCCCTGCAGATGGCCGGCGGCGAAAACAACGCCTTTACCACCAACGACCTGACCAACTATTATATCCAGCTGCCCGCCGAAAACCTGGAGACCGCCTTCTGGCTGGAGAGCGACCGCATGCTCTCGCTGGCCTTCAGTGAAAAGAGCCTGGACGTGCAGCGAAAGGTGGTATGCGAGGAGTTCAAGGAACACTATCTCAACAAGCCCTACGGCGATGCCGGCCTGCGCCTGCGCGCCCTGTCCTACCGCGTCCACCCGTACCGGTGGATGACCATCGGCCAGGAGCTCGCCCATATCGAGCAGGCCCGCCTGGAAGACGTCAAGGCCTTTTTCTTCAGGCATTACCGGCCGGTCAGCGCGATCCTGGTAGTGGCAGGCAATGTGACGACCGACCGCGTGCGCCAGCTGGCGGAGAAGTGGTTCGGCGACATCCCGTCCGGCGAAAGATACGAGCGCAACCTGCCCGCGGAACCGCCCCAGACGGCTCCGCGCCGTGCCGAAGTGCATGCCGACGTGCCCCTGGACTCCCTGTACAAGACATGGCACATGGCGGGACGCCTGGACCCCAGGTACTATGTCACCGACCTGATCACCGACATCCTGAGCGGCGGGGGTTCCTCCCGGCTCTACCAGGAGCTGGTGAAAGAGAAGAAACTGTTCAGCAGCCTGGAATGCTACCACCACGGCACGATGGACCCGGGCCTGGTCCTGTTTGAAGGCAAGCTCGTCCGGGGCGTGTCGATGGAGACCGCCGAGCAGGCGCTGGAGGAGGTTCTGGACCGCATGAAACGGGAACCCGTGCCGGAAAACGAACTCCAGAAGGTGAAAAACAAGACCGAAAGCATGATCGCCTTTGAGGATATGAGCGTGCTGAACCGGGCCAACAGCCTGGCGATCTATGAACTGATGGGGGACGCCGGCCTGATGAACCACGAACTGGAAAAGTATCAGGCCGTCACCCCGGAAGACCTCCTGGAGGAGAGCCGGGTGATCTTTGATGAAAACAACAGCAATACACTGTATTACTATGCCGGCTGACCTCCGGTCGGCCCCAAAGACTGCCAAGCATGGTTAACCGAAAAATAGCTCCGCCGATTGTCGATGCGGTGGATTTTCAGCTTCAGCTCAAGGCCTGCCAGCCCCTGCGCCTGAAAAACGGGGTGGAGGTCTACCTGGTCAATGCGGGCGCCGAAGAGGTGCTGATGGTGGAGTGGGTGTTTTATGCGGGCAACTGGTTTGAGCCCCGCAACCTGGTGGCGGCCACCACCAACTTCCTGCTGAAAAACGGGACCGCCACCCGCAGCGCCTTTGCCATCAATGAGCACTTCGAGTATTACGGCGCTTACCTGAACCGCAGCTGCCAGAGCGAGACGGCCACCCTGACCCTGCACAGTCTTTCCAGGCACGTGCAGGAGCTGCTGCCCGTGGTGCGGGAACTGCTGACGGACTCGGTCTTTCCGGGCGAGGAACTGGACATTTACCGCCAGAACATGAAGCAGCGGCTCAGCGTCAACCTGAAAAAAAGTGATTTTGTGGCCAGCCGGCAGCTGGATGCCTGCCTTTTCGGTGAGCAGCACCCCTATGGGCGGTTCAGCCGCCACGAGGACTTTGACGCCCTGGAGCGTGAACAGCTCCTGGCCTTTTACCGGCAGTATTACCAGCAGGGCCGCTTCCTGATTTTTGCCGCGGGGCGGCTCCCGGATGATTTCGAGGAGCAGCTGAACCGCTATTTCGGGGACCTGCCTACCCGTCCGGTTCAGCCCGAACCGATCCCGGTGCAGCCGGCCGCCCAGCGCAGCTATCGCATCACCAACGATCCGGCCGGCGTCCAGGGCGCCATCCGCCTGGGTCGACCCTTCCCCAACCGCCACCACCCCGACTTTATCAAGGTCCAGGTGCTGAATACCCTGTTTGGGGGATTTTTCGGATCCCGGCTCATGACCAACATCCGCGAGGAAAAGGGGTATACCTACGGCATCCACAGTTACCTGCAGAATAATCTGCAGCAAAGTGCCTGGCTGATCAGTACGGAGGCCGGCAGGGAAGTCTGCGAAGCCACCGTGGCGGAAGTGTACAAAGAAATGGAGAACCTGCGCGGGGAACCCGTCGACGACGAGGAGCTGAGCCTGGTGCGTAACTACATGATCGGCCTGATCCTGGGCGACCTGGACGGCCCCTTCCAGATCCTGTCCCGCTGGAAGAATATTATCCTCAACGGCCTGGATGAATCCTATTTCTACGAGACCATCCGGGTGATCAAAACCCTGCCCGCCGAAGAGCTGCGGGAACTGGCCCGCCGCTACCTGCAGCCCGAAGCCTTTTATGAACTGATCGTGTTCTGACCGGAACCGGCTTGCCGATCCCCTGCCGCCTGGCGGTAAGGGGATTCTCCTTGTTATTTCGGTGTGAATGGTGGAAATTCGCTGCATGCAGTTTGACCGCAAGACCCATACGGATGATTGGCTGATCACACTCTATGGTCAGCTGCTCTGGCCGCGCCTGATCGAGGAAAAGATGCTCGTCCTGTTACGGCAGGGCCGGATTTCCAAATGGTTCAGCGGAATCGGCCAGGAAGCCATCGCCGTGGGCGCCACCCTGGCCCTGGAGCCCGACGAGTGGATCATGCCCCTGCACCGCAACCTGGGGGTATTTACCTCGCGCAACATGCCGCTGCATAAACTGTTCCGCCAGTGGCAGGGCAGCCCCGACGGGTACAGCAAGGGGCGTGAACGCAGCTTTCACTTCGGAAGCCGCGAGCACCATATCTGCGGGATGATTTCCCACCTGGGGCCCCAGCTTGCCATCGCCGACGGCGTGGCCCTGGCCCACCAGCTTCGCGGCGAGGAACACGTAGCCCTGGCCTTTACCGGCGAAGGCGGTACCAGTGAAGGGGACTTCCACGAAGCCCTCAACGTGGCGGCCGTATGGGACCTGCCGGTGATATTTCTCATCGAAAATAACGGCTATGGCCTCAGCACCCCTGTAAGTGAGCAATACCGGTGCATCAGCCTGGTGGACCGCGCCAAGGGATATGGCATGGAAGGGGTGCAGATTGACGGCAACAATGTGCTTACGGTATATGATACAATCCGGGGGGTGCGGGATTACTGCATCCGCAACCGGAAGCCCTACCTGGTGGAGTGCATGACCTTCCGGATGCGGGGCCACGAGGAGGCCAGCGGCACCAAATACGTGCCCCCCAAACTGTTCGAGATCTGGAAGCTGAATGATCCCATTGCCAACTACGAGCGTTTCCTGCTGGACCAGCAGGTACTTCGTGAAGCTGACGTGGCGCGGATCCGGGAGGACTTCCAGGCCCAGATCGAAAAAGAACTGGCCCTCGCCGGCGAGTCCGCACCGGTCACGGGGGGGGACGAAACGGAACAGGCCGATGTCTACCATCCCCCGGCCGCTACGTCGGTGAGCTTCCGGCTCGGAGCAGAGGAGGCCCCCGCTTCCGGCAGCCCGGCCCGGGAGTTGCGGCTGATCGACGCCATCCGCGAAGGGCTGGATCAATCCATGCGTCAGCACGCCCACCTCATCCTGATGGGTCAGGATATTGCCGAGTACGGGGGCGCCTTCAAGATTACCGAAGGTTTTGCGGCGGAGTTCGGCAGGCAGCGGGTGCGCAATACCCCGCTGTGCGAAAGCGCCATTCTGGGCGCCTCCCTGGGGCTGAGCCTGGAAGGGTTCAAGAGCATGGTGGAAATGCAGTTTGCCGACTTTGTCACGATGGGTTTCAACCAGATCGTCAATAACCTCGCCAAGATCCACTACCGCTGGGGCCAGCCGGCCGACGTGGTGGTGCGCATGCCCACCGGCGGGGGGGTGGGCGCCGGTCCCTTCCACAGCCAGAGCACAGAAGCCTGGTTTACCCATGTTCCCGGCCTCAAGGTGGTTTATCCCGCCACACCCCGGGATGCCAAGGGTCTGCTCATCGCCGCCATCAACGACCCCAACCCGGTCCTATATTTTGAGCATAAAGCGCTTTACCGGAGTGTCTCGGGCCCGGTGCCCCAGGAATACTATGAAGTGGAGATCGGCCGCGCCCGCCACGTCCGTGCGGGGGAGGAAATCGCCATCATCACCTACGGAGCCGGAGTCCACTGGGCCGAAGATTATGCGGCCGAACATCCCGAGATCTCCATCGACATCCTGGACCTGCGTACCCTGCTGCCGCTGGATTACGCGGCGATCCAGCAGGCGGTCCGGCGTACGGGCCGCGTCCTGATACTGCACGAGGACACGCTCACCGGCGGCCTCGGGGGAGAAATTGCAGCCTGGATCGCACAGCATTGCTTTGACTGGCTGGATGCCCCGGTCATGCGCTGTGCCTCACTGGACACCCCGGTTCCCTTCAATACGCAGCTCGAAGCCCGTTTCCTCGCCCGCGCCAGGCTGGCCGCCCAGGTGGACCAGCTGCTGGCCTATTGAGGCTGCCGGTCATCAAAATCAGGGGGTAGCCTTTGCGATATTGTTGTAAATTCCCAGACACAATTGCCTTCTCCCATGAACCGACCTGCCGCGTCCCTGCTCGCGCTTTGCCTTACCGGATGGGTGTTATCAGCATCCGCCCAGCAGGAGAAGGCTGTCACGGACCTGTTCAGCCACCTGGTCCGATTTTTCCAGGCCCGCCCGCAGGAAAAACTGTATATCCAGACCGACAAATCCTTTTACCAGGCCGGTGAGCCTGTCTGGTTCAGCCTGTACAATGTCGATGCCAATACCAACCGGATCAGCAATATCAGCAAGAAAGTCTACATCCAGCTGATCGACCGGCGGGACTCGGTGATCGGGCAGCTGATCCTCAATACCCTGATGCTGCAACCCTTCGGCAGCATCCCGCTCCCGGATTCACTGGCATCAGGCATCTATTTCCTGCGTGCCGCCACGCAGAACCAACTGCAGACCGGGGGCGTGCCCGTCTTCACCCGGCCCCTGCTTGTGTCCAATGCCGCGGAGAAAATCACGGTCAGCCCGGTATACCTGTACCGCCCCGGCGCCACGCTGCCGGATTCGGTCCGGTTCCGGCTCACGGACCCCCACCAGACACCGGTCGGGCTGGGTCCCGTGCAGATCACGCTGTACAGGGGCCAGGACCCGGTGAAGACGCTGGGGCTGACCACCACCGTGGACGGAACCGTGCAGGTTCCGGTAGACGGATTTGCCCCGGGTTCCCTGGTCAGGCTGCAATACAAGCGCTACGGTGAATATTTTACCCTGCCCGATACCGGTACAGGCCTGGATGTCCGGTTTCTTCCGGAGGGCGGGCAGGTTATCAACGGATCGGCCAGCACGGTCGCCTTCCGTGCCACGGACGCGCAGGGCCGGGGTGTCCCCGTGACCGGGTACCTGAAGACCGACCGCAACGACCGGGTCGTGGCATTTAAGGCCCGGCATGCCGGCATGGGCCTTTTCAGCTTCTTTCCCGACAAATACCGCCGGTATACGGCCGTCGTCCAGTGGAAGGACCGGGAATACCAGTACCCCCTGCCACCCTTTGATCCCTTTGCCTACCAGCTCTCGGTAACCCAGCGCAACCGGGACGGCCTGGTACTTCGCGTAGCTCTGGGGGACTCGCTCTACGGAAAAAACAAGGTAACCCGGATCCTGGGCATGGCCCGCGAAAAACTCGTGTTCTCAGCTCAGGGTAATGACATGTATGAAGTGTATGTGCCGCTGAAGGATGTTCCGCAGGGCATTGTACGGTTTACGCTGTTCACGGAAGACAACCGGCCGGTCAGCGAGCGGCTGGTATTTGTCAGCCGGCCGCAGGCTTCCGTTTCCATCCGGCCGGACAAGGACAATTACCGGGCCCGGGAAAAGATCACCCTGGATTTCACCACGCTGGACAGCCTTACCCGGGCTTCCCCGGCCGCCTTCTCCGTGGCGGTCACGGATGCGGATGCCGTGCCGGACCTGCCCGGCGGCGACAATATCCTGAGCAACCTGCTGCTGTGCTCCGACCTGCATGGCCGCATTGAGGATCCCGGCTACTATTTCGATGACAGCCAGCCCGGCGCCCAGGACGACCTGGACCTGGTCATGCTGACCCATGGCTGGAGCCGCTATAACTGGGAGGACGTATTGCTGGACCGGGGCCCCGGCCAGCGCCCGCGTCCGGATTCCAGCCTGCAGATCACCGGCCAGGTCCTGACCCGGAGCGGGTCGCCTGCCCCCGGTTATGTGGTTACCCTGTTCCACAGCAAGGGGTCGGGGTTGCTGCTCACGGATACGACAGACCGCCAGGGATCCTTTTCCTTCCCCGGCATTGATTTTACCGACAGTACCCAGTTCATCCTGCAGGTGGCCAATAAGGCGGGGTTCAATGAGGATCTCCAGATCAGGATGGATGCCCCGCAGGAACCCGACCTGTCCCTTTCACCCGCAGAGGAGCCCCTGCTTCCCGGCCAGCCCGTTATCCGGGCCCTGGCCGCCAACCCGACCCGGCAGGCCTATGACTCGGTGGCCGGATTCCGCAACGCCAAAATCCTCCGGGAAGTAGTGATCGTCAACCGGCGCAGGCGGGTGATGTCCAATTTTGATGTGACGCGTCGGGTCAGCCCGACGTCCAGCATCATCACATCCGACGCCCTGCGCCAGTTCGGATCGGGCAACCTGAAAAACGCCCTGCTGACCATTCCGGGGGTTATCCTGATAAACGGGTATGTCCGCATCGGCGGGCCGGACGATTTTGTGAGTGATGCCACTTCCGAGCCGATCGTGGTCATCGACGGGGTTCCCATGCAGCCCGACACCAGCGGCCTGCCCGGGTTTGCCCGGGGCGGCGTGGAGACCATCCTGAATTCGATCGATCCCAACACGATCGATTTTATTGAAGTACTGAAGGGCCCTGACGCCGCCATCTACGGGGTGCGGGGCGGCCACGGGGCCATCCTGATCAATACCCGTCGCAGCAGCGTGCAGTATCATGGGGAGGACCGACGGGGTATCGAAGTAGTGTACCCGCAGGGCTACTACCGTGCCCGGTCATTTTATATGCCGGCCTATGACAACGCGGCTGCCCGCAATAACCCCGCCCCCGATTTCCGGACCACCATTTACTGGAACGGCCGGCTGGTGTCCGATGCGCAGGGCCATGCCCAGGTCAGTTTCTTTGCGGCGGATCCGTCCACGCACTATGAGGTGACGGTGGAGGGGATTACCCGGTCCGGCAATGTGTTCCGCAAAACCATCCGGCTCAGCCGGACGGATTAGGCCGGTACCGCGGGTAATTTGCGGGGAGTGACCTGGCAGTCGCAGGAAGGCAGGCGGTGCGGCAAAGGGGTGCCCGGGTGTATACCTGCCCGGCAGGCATTCGGGCGCTTTATGGTTTTTGGCATGGTCACCTGACGGTGGCCCGTGCTCCGCCACACCGGAATTTCTGTCCCGATCCAAAAAGGCCCGTTATGCATACAATCCAGGAGTACCACAACGCGCTCTCCGGCGAAGAGAAAAAAATAGCCCACCTGCTGGCCCGGGAAATAGCCCATGACCTGCCGGATGGAGACCATAAGATCTGGCATGGGCACCCGGTCTGGTTCCTGGACGAAAACCCGTTGGTCGGGTACAGCAAGCTGAAGAGCGGAATCCAGCTTATGTTCTGGAGCGGGCAATCCTTTGACGAGGAGGCCCTGTCCCCGGAGGGCCAGTTCAAAGCGGCCGCGATTGTCTATGGTTCCGCCGGTGAAATCAGCCTGGCGGATCTGAAGCGCTGGCTGGAAAAGGCCCGCCGGATACAGTGGGATTACAAGAACATCGTGAAGCGCAAGGGGGTACTGGAGCGGTTGAAATGAAGCGGCCGGACCCCGGGGATGTTCATGCGCGAAACGGATGGGGCAGGGCGGTCCGGGCTGTGAACTCCGCCACCTGCCGGCCGCGGTATCCGCTACCCGAATCTGGAACTGGCAGAACCTGGTAAATTGCCGGGCGGGCAGGAACCCGAGCTGTCCCCGGCCTGTTATATGTGTAACCCTTCGCTGTTTTCCACCGACTCCATGGATCCCGATTTCCGGCGGCTGGCCGCCGAACTGGAACAGGAGCTGTATATCCGGGACGGTGACACCGCCGATGCCCAGGCTGAACTGAACCGGATCGAATACCTCCCGGTGGTCATCGTCGCGTATTGCGGGCAGGAAGCAGTGGCCTGCGGGGGCTATCAGGTGTATGAACCCGGCGTGGTGGAACTCAAAAGGATGTATGTGAAGCCGGCTTTCCGAAGACACCGGATCGCCACCGCCATCCTGCAGGCCCTGGAATCCCTGGCCGGAAGGGAAAAATATCATACGGTCCTGCTGGAGACCGGCCGCAATCAGCCGGAGGCTGTCTGCCTTTATGAAGAGCGGGGGTATACCCGCATATCCCGTTTCGGAAAATACAGGCAAAACCCAAACAGCGTCTGCTTGGGGAAGGTTCTCCGTACGGGGGGCAGGAAGGCGGACGACCCCGCCCGCCCATGATTTGTGCCAGCCTGCCGTTTTTGTTCATACTATTGTGTGAAGCCGGCAAACAGATACCTGATTCAATCACCCCCAAAAGTCAACTCCATGCCCACTTTTCGGTTCCTCTGCCTTTCTTTAGTCAGCGTCCTGATCGTTTCCTGCGGAACCCAGACCCGCGACAGCAGCCCGCAACCGGCCTCCCGGCCCAACCCGATGCTGGGTACCTGGCGTCTGCTGACCGGGACCCTGGTGGAAAAGGGCCAGACCACGGTGACGGACTATACCCGGGGGGTATCCTTCATCAAGATCATCAACGGGGATCATTTTGCCTTTCTTCAGCATGACCTGACCAAGGGGAAGGACTCCGCGGTATTTGTGGCCGGCGGGGGCCGCTATGACCTCAGGGACAGCACCTACACGGAACACCTGGAATACTGCAGCGCCCGTGAGTGGGAAGGCAATGATTTTACCTTCCGGGTCTCCCTGCGGGGCGACACCCTCGTGCAGCAGGGCGTGGAAAAGGTGGCCGGCGCCGGCGTGGACCGGGTCAACACGGAAAGGTATGTCCGCGTAAAGGATTAACCTGACCGGCCCGGTTTCCCGGCTGCGGCCGTTCACTCACCCGGATGGTAGGTACGCTCCGCGTGGGCCAGCACATCGGGTTTGTAAAACAGGACGTCCTTGAACTGCCCCTGGCTGTACAGGCTGCCCTGGTCGAAGAAGTGGGGCGAGTGAGGATCCCCGCTTTCCCCACCCGCCAGCAACGACTTGGCCCGCACCGTCCTGCCGAACTCCACCACGCAGATGAAGCTGTTCCCGTTCACCCCGTAGCGCTTTTGGGTACCCGGGTAGGTCCGGCTGGTATAGGAAGGCAGCATTCCCCAGGTGGAGGAGGCAAAGCCAACGGGCAGGCTGGGCTGCCGGTCATCAAAGTGGTTTGCCATATCACCGGAAATCCGCTGGAACCGGTTGATCTCCCCCCAGGGAACCTGCCAGCGCCCAAAGCGGCCTTGCAGATCCCGGGTGGTGGCCAGCAGGGAATCCAGTAATTCACGGGCTGGGGCGGTTTGCGCGTAGTGCCGGAAACGGGCAACCTGGTCGTCTTCCTCGTCCTCCACCACGGGTGTGCGGAAGATCGCGGGCAACAGGCGTTGTCCCCATTCCACGGCCAGCGTGGTCGCGATGGAGGCTTCCCCGCAGCGCGTGTCCCAGTTTCGTAACACCGCTACCGGGCCGGCCAGCCAGGCATACAGGGTATCGGTGGGTTTAACCTGTTCATCGAAGCCGCGGACCAGGGCCGGAACCAATACTTCAAAGGCGGCCAGGCGCCGGTCATAGCCGGCCTGGATGACCTGGTCGAGGGTATACCCGGATGATTCCGAAAGAACGCGCACCGCATTGAGGCCCCGGAAATTCTCGCCGTCCGGCGCCATATACCGGGGGTAGTCAGCGCGCCTGGGGCTGTTGGCTCCAGCGCAGGTAAACGGCGTGGAATTGCAGTTCTGCAGCCAGCCGTTGGGCGGGTTGATCAGGTGGACGGTCTCCTCCACGCTATGCAGGCCCTGCCATTCAGTGGCCTTCACGCTTCCATCCACCGGCCGGCTCCAGTCGTAGCGGGGATCACGCCGGGGGATCCGGTTGCCATGCCAGTAGGCGATATTGCCGTCCCGGTCTGCAAAGACCGTATTGTTGGAGATATTGCCGTATAGCGCCAGGGTTTTCCGGAAGTCAGCGAGGCCATGGGCCTTGGTGCGATGCCAGCATTGGATAAGGCCGCTGGCCAGCCTGTTGTCGGCGCGCAGGCTGAGGTAAGCCCCGTTGCGCCTGGCCATCACCGGCCCGTGGTGGGTGAAAAGGGCCCGTATGACGCGGCTTTCCATGCCCCCGTCCGTGCGGTAATGCAGGGTGATCCTTTTTTCCATGACCGGCCGCAGGTGCCCGGCATAGGCATAGACGTAACCCTTGCCCCGGGGCCGGATCTTTTCCACATAGGAGTCGGCCGCATCCGCATAACTTGACGTGTGCATCCAGCCGCAGTATTCATTAAAGCCCTGGTAGATGAAGAACTGGCCCCAGGTCACGGCGCCGTAGGCATTAAGCCCTTCGTCGCTTACCATGTGGACCTCCGGCCGGAAATAGAAGGTGACATGGGGATTGATGTACAGGATCGCATGGCCGGACGCGGTAATCCGGGGGGCCAGGGCAAATCCGTTGGAACCGGTGACGCGTTCCTCCTGCCTGCCGGGAAGCAGGGCGACCGGCGCTTCGCCCGAGTAAAAGTTCCGGAGTTCGCCCAGGCTGATATCGGCCGTGCTGATAGCCCCGATGCTGCCATCGGTCCACATCATGGGGTACCAGGGCTCGAAGTGCGTAAGCAGCGCCGGCCGCACCTGCGGGTGCGTATACAAATAATAGTTGACGCCATCGGCAAAGGCATCACAAAGCTTTTTCAGCCAGACGGGCGCCCGGTGATAATCGCGGATGGAAGCCGCGGTATCGATCACCAGCCGATTGAGCAAATCGTCCCAGACGGAGCCGGCCCCCTTGATCTCGGCCATCCGGCCCAGCTTTTCGACGTAGTTCATTTCCACGCGGGGAAAATCGTCCTCACACTGGGCATACAGCAGGCCGAATACGGCATCGGCGTCGGTTTTTCCATAGATGTGCGGAATGCCATAGTGGTCCCGGATGATGGTCACCTGCCTGGCCTCGGCCTGCCAGCGGGCGATCTCGCCCGGTGCATACACCTGGGCATAGGGCCGGGCGGGAAAGAACAAGGCCAGCCACAGGATGGCCAGGAAACAGGGATGGGTCTTACGCGGGGTCATAGGCTTTTTTCAGTTCGTTGATTAATTCCGTGGCCTGGCGGATCAGGGAGTCCGCCTGCGTGACATGGGATCGCATAAACCGGGAGCGCACCAGTTCCACGTATTCATTGAACTGGGTCCGGTCGTAACTCAGCAGGGGCGGATTGGTAGCCATAAAACTGTCGATTCTACGCTGGTCAAAGGCCACCGCATTGGCCTGCACTATGTTGTTGGCTATATCATTATAGCGGAAATCAAAAATCCGCGACCTCGACTTCCTGACCTCGGTATACACCGTATTCTGCATAAGGTCATTTTCCTGCATTTGCCGGCAAAGGCGGTCGTACCGGGCGACTCCCCCGGCCACAGTTCCTGTAAGATAGCGCAGGGTACCGGAACTTTTCATTTGCTGAAAGGTGGCGTCATTGGGAATAAAATAGCGGCGGGCCCCGCCCCAGAGGCCGTACCAGTAGAGTTTGCCGCTGGGGATCTCCCGGGGTTCGGCCCGGCTGAGCAGCCCGATCAGGGTATCGGCATTATCGGCGGCATACCGGTAGTATGTCCGGTACGCATCGAGCTGGGCGGTGTCGGCCTCCAGGTCCCTGAGCAGGGAGGCGGCAAATACCCTGGCCCGCGAGTGCTCGGTAAGGTTTTCCCGGAAGGTTTCCGCAAAAAAACCTAAGGTGACGGCCAGGAAGATCATGAGAAATTCCAGGAGGTATTCCCGGAATCCCTTCTTTTCTACTTTGGGATGGTGGTGGACTTCCATATAGGGAAATTATTCATGAACATGTCGGCTGATTTTCCGTGACCCTGCGCAGACAGCCAGGGCCGTTCGGCCTTATCCTTTCCAGGTATTGTTGGCCCGGTTGCTGTCCGGCAACTGGTTTTCCGGGTCAATCGTTACGGACTGAACCGGCTGACGCGTCTCCAGCAGGATCGTGTGCGTATTACCCTGCAGCCAGGTTTCCACCGGAACCTGGATCAGCTCCCGGCTTCCGTCCTGCAGGACGACCTGGAGGTGAAAAGGCAGGGCCATTTTTTGCAGGTTGACCAGTTCAATGGCTACCCCGTTTTTCGGGTCCCGGCCGATATAAGAGACCGAACGGATGGCTGCATCAAACTGCCAGTTGTTGAGGAACCATTCCTTCCAGAACCAGGAAAGGTCTTCCCCCGCTCCATTTTCCATCGCCCGGAAAAAATCCTCGGGCGACGGATGTTTGTAGGCCCATCGCCTGATGTATTGGCGGAAGGCATAATCAAACCGGTCCTCCCCCAGGATATTTTCCCGTAGCAGGACCAGGCCAAAGGCGGGCTTGAAATACACCAGCGGATGCCGGTATGACTCGGTCAGCCTATCCGCCCGGGCCATCATGGAGGGCGCCGCGGCATCTTTCAGCAGGGGAATGATTTCCTCCGCGGGGTTGCCCTTTCCCGGGGCATATTCCCCGTCCCGTTTGGGCGCGTATTCACCGTGGTTGAACGCCTCGGCCGCGTAGATGTCTATGAAGGTGTTGAAGCCTTCATCCATCCAGGCGTAGCGCCGTTCGTTGCTGCCCACGATCATGGGAAACCAGTTGTGGCCTATTTCATGGGCGGTTACCCAGTACAGGTCATTTCCCTTGTCCTGGATGCCGTCAAATACAATGCCGGGGTATTCCATGCCATCCGCTATCCCCGCTTCATTGACCGCTACGGGGTACGGATAAACGAACCATTTTTCCGAAAAATACTCGATGGACTTTCTCAGGTACTCGGTAGCCCTTCCCCAGGCGTCCCGACCGGCACTCTCCACGGGATACACCGACATGGCCAATGCCTTTTTTCCGCCGGGCAGGTTCACCCGTGCGGCATCCCACAGGTAGGCCCTGGAGGCCCCGAAGGCCACATCCCGGGTATTGGCCATCTTAAAATGCCAGGTGACCAGGTGGCGGGAACCCCTGCCCGGGACCTCCTGCCGGATCTCGTCTGCTGACCGGATCAGGATGGTGCTGTCACTTTTGCGGGCGGCCGCGAGGCGCGCCGCCTGAACCGGGGACAGCACCTCCTTTTCATTCACCAGCAGACCGCTGCCCGCCACGATCATGCCGGCGGGAACGGTCACAGCGTAATCGAAGTCCCCGTATTCGCAATAAAATTCACCGCTGCCTAAAAATGGCAGTACGTCCCAGCCATGCAGGTCATCGTACACGCACATCCGGGGATACCACTGGGCTATTTCATAGATTTTTCCATTTTTTGTCGGGAACACGTCCGTCCTGCCGCCAAAGGCCCCGGGTACCACGTATTGATAGGCAATATGAATGAGGAGGCTGCCTTGGGAAGCCAGCGATTCCGGCAGGCGGATCTGCATCCGGGTATCCGTGATGATATAATCGGCCTTGCAGCGCCTGCCCTGATACTCCAGGCTGATGCTGTCGAACCGGTAGCCGCCGCTATTACCCGGGCTGGTCCATTTCAGCGGGCGAAGGGACGAGGTATAGAAATGGGACCGGGCATCCTCGCGGTAGGTATTCTGGCCCAGTTCCAGCCAGAGTGAAGTGAGCGGTCCGGGACTGTTGTTTACATAGTGGATGGTCTCGGATCCTGAAAGCAGGTCAGTCAGGGTGTCGATCGTGGCATGCAGCCGGTAATCCGCCCGGTTTTGCCAGTAGGCGGGCCCGGGGCTTCCATTGGCGGCCCGGTAGGCATTCCCATTCTGCGTATACAGGTCCTGGGCAAACAACTGGTTCGGATCATACACGGAGGTGGCGGGTTCCGTCTGTGCGGCGGAGGAGAAACAAATCCATAGCAGGGATACCAGGGACAGCAGGCGTTTGGGGTTCATGGGGGGCGTTTTGAAGCGGTCATGCAAAGTAACGGATTTCGGCCGGGTCAGCATAAGCGGGAAAATGGACTTTCGGGTAGGTATTCCCGCTTTCGTTTTGTACCAGAACCTGCTGCAGGCGTGCCGAATTTCCTTTGGTCGTTCCTTTATCTCGGATTTATTTATCAGCCTAGACGCCTTCCGGAAAGATAAACCGTTGAATCTGTCGTTTGTTAGCCTAATCGCTCAGATGCCACGGTGCCGGGAGGGTGGACCAAAACCCCCTTGGCGGATCGAGGCATTATTGCAGGTTGGATAAATCCGTACCCGCCTTTGGCGGCGGCCATTCAATCTTTTTCCCGCCGTAATGCCAGGGCCTGTTTTCAATCCCTCCGCAGGAAATTCAATGACTCCGCAATGACTCTTCCGTGTAGGAAATCACTCGTTGCGGAATTTCTCAACAAATTTCTTTCAATACATGTATTTTACCGCATAATTGCCCCCAGGCATGAAAATCAACATTCACCAGCCATATCCTTTTACCGAATATGCCGATACGCACAGGCGTAATATCTTTTTCTCGCTCTTCGTAACCGTCTTTTTGTTGCTCTTCCGCCCCTTTGGTTTACATGTATACAGTTACGAACGGAGCTACCTTATTATGGGCTATGGGCTCATCATCTGGTTTACCCTTTCATTAAACGATTTTGCAGCATATCGCCTCCTGCCCGCAACCTTTTCTGAAAAAAAATGGACGGTAACCGCACAGATTCTATGGACATGTATTCAATTATTAATGACAGGCATCACCTGTTTTATATATGCAGTTGCCATTGATGCCTTTCCGCAAAACCTGCTCAGTTTACTTACAATTGAATTGTATGTGCTGTTGTCTTCCGTCATTCCCATTGTAATGATCGTCCTGATAAAGCAGAATTATCTTCTGCGTCAAAATACACGCCAGGCAGAAGTGTGGAACAATGCATTACATGGGCATCACAAAACGGATCCTGTTCAACCGGAAGCAGGCAAAATCGTTTTTTCCGGCCCGAATCAAAATGAGCGACTTGAACTCCACCCCTGGCAAATCGATTATATCACTTCCCAGGACAATTATTTCGAGGTGATTTGGCAGGAAGAAGGGAAAATAAACAGGAAGTTACTCCGGGGTACCCTGGCCAAAGCCGAGGAAACGGCCCGATACTTTCCATCCCTGTTTCGCTGCCACCGGTCCTATATTGTAAACCTGGATAAGGTAATTAATATAGAAGGTAATGCGCAGGGCTATCGCTTACAATTGCGAAATAACCCCGAAATAATTCCGGTTTCCCGGTCCAAAGGCCAGCAAATGCAGCAGTTATTGCAAAATTTACACTAAGGCCGCTTTGCAGGTCATCCCAGCCGGTTTGCCATTCATCCCAAAGCCTGCATTTCACCCCAAAATATTGGTATTCAGCCCATTAATTTGGATCCCCCGGATTCCGAAAGCTAGGTTTGCCTTATAGATTTTTCAAACAGAAAATCCATCTATGATGCAAAAAGTGCACTCTACCAAAAAAATCAGCCGGCTGTTCATCTGTGCCATGGCAAGCCTTTTGTTGGGAAGAATTTTCCAGTTGCCTTTCCTGTTGGTTCTTTTTCCCGTTTTTGCCATCCGGTATGTTAGGCATACCAACCTGTTGACGGGATTCCTATTACTACTGGCAGGCAGTGTGGCCGCCATGCTTACGGCCTTTAGGGGCATCGCCTCACACATGTTCAGCTCGACAAGTGCATTTGTAGTGGTAATGACGGTATCAACCTTCGTCGGACTGTTACCCATCTTACTGGATGCCTGGCTGTTTAAAAACGGGAAGAACCAGTTATGGCTGATTGCCGTATATCCCTGTGCCAAAGTATTCCTTGAGTTCATCGGGTCGGCTAACAGTCCGTTTGGCATTTGGGGTTCCCAGGCAAGTTTACTGGCGGGCTGGCAGCCATTTAATAATATGGCGGCTTACGGGGGTATCTGGACGATATCGCTATTGGTTGCCTTATTTTCTTCCATACTGGTTTATATCCTCGAAAACGGATTACGTAACAATCCAATGTCCAAATCTTTGATCCGTTGGTATGGGTTGGTCATGGTACTGGTGGCCGTTGCCGGATTAATACGCATTACTGGCTATCAGCCAGGCTCGAAGGTCCGCGTGGCGGTGGTATTGGCTAATGACAGCCTGCGCACCTGGCCGGTAAATAAAATATACAAGCATTTAGTAACGCAGAAACAAACGGCGGTAACACCCGATGACGAGGCATACTATCACCAGGCATTTGAATTATCGAATCTTGACGTATTGCAACAGACCGAACGTGCAGCGGCTGCCGGAGCAAAAATTATTTTTTGTGCGGAAGGCAACGTGGTTGTGATGAAAAAGGATGAAAGCGCTTTACTGGATTCGGTGAAGAAAATGGCCCGGAAATGGAATGTTTATATCGGTATTGCCGCCGAAGTGTTTACTCCAACCGCTATAAAACCTGTGGAAAACAAAATTACCCTGATACAACCTGATGGCGGCGTAGCATTTGAATATCTTAAACATTTTCCGCTCGGTTTGGAGAAGGATTTAATGGTGACCGGTAACGGAATTATTCCTACGTGTAATACACCTTATGGTAAGGTAGCGGCCGTCATTTGTTTTGATACCGATTTTATAACCTATGCCCGAAAGGCAGGTGCGGCCCGGGCCGACCTGTTGTTTGCTCCCTCAAACGACTGGGACGCGATTGCGGAACTGAGGGGTAAAATAACCCGCTACCGGGCGCTGGAAAACGGGTTTACCTTGGTTCGGCCCACGTCCCATGGCGTAACGGAAATGGTAACACCAACCGGTCAATTGGTATATGCCAATAATTACTACAGCCATCCTTCCAGGCTGATGCTGGCGGATGTTCCGGCAAAACGATTACCCGCTATGTATGTGGAAACAGGGGATTGGTTACCCGTCTTGTTGCTGTTGATTTTACTGGCTGTGCTCATTGGCATTCGGGGGCACGCAAAAAAACGCAAATCAGGTATTTCAATTGTTGCAGCAGGTATCTGCGTAATGACAGTACTGCCATTTTTTGCCCGGGCGCAGCCGGCTGACAGGGATACGGCAGGCAAAGGCCAGAGCCAAACGGCAGAACTATCCAACACCATTTTATTCCCTGCTGTTTCTTACGACCCTGAAACCAGCGTTGCACTGGGTGTAACTGCCATGCACTGCTATAAAACCACAGCAGGAGCCGGACTTTCGCAGATCCGGGCCGTCGCTTTATATACATTTAACCGGCAGTTTATCAATGAAGCCAACCTGTTACATTATACTGCCGGAAACGGCTACCTTGTAAAGGCAGGTCTGGTATTCAACAAGTTTCCAGAAAAATTTTATGGCCTGGGCAATGCAACGACCAAGGAAAATGCCGTGACCATCCATTATAATGTGGTAAAAGCGGATATCTCCCTGCTTAAACGGATCCAGAAAAACACCTATGCCGGCATGCACTATAATTATGCAAACTATTACAATATATACCAGCTAAATGCAGCTTCACACGGACTGGATACACTAACCGGTGGGAAAGGAAGTGTTCAATCAGGTTTGGGTGTGGAACTCCTGCATGATTCAAGGGATAACAGCATCAACAGCACAACGGGCTGGTATGTGCTGATAGATGCTACCTGGAACCAGGGTCTTTTCGGATCGGGAAACAAGTATTTTGCCTTTGATGCCGACGTCAGAAAATACCATGAACTGGGTTCAGGTGCTGTGCTGGCCTGGCAGGCAATGGCTGAAATGAAAGAAGGTGAAGTGCCCTTTACACAATTATCCTATTTAGGCGGTAGTAATATGATGAGAGGCTTTTATGCGGGTCGCTTCCGGGATAAGGATTTATTGGCCCTGCAGGCTGAGTACCGAAGGCACCTGTGGCGCAACTGGGGCCTTGTGTTGTTTGCCGGTGCCGGAAAAGTCGGCCGTGACTGGGATGAAATGAACGGCAAAGACCTGCACCATGCGGCGGGCTTTGGATTCAGAAGATCCATCAGCAGGCAGCATAAGGTAAATTTGCGTATTGACCTGGGATATGGAAACGGACAATGCAACGTGTATGTGAATATCGGAGAAGCATTCTAAAACGGAAAAAAAGGTACGTATGAAACTAAGAACCATGCTGGTTATCACGATTGTCATGGCAGCCAACCGGATACATGCTCAACCGGTTTTTGATTCTGTTTTTTATGAAATTCGGTACGGTAAACTTTTATCTGCCTTCAATTTCAGCAGCTCAACCGACCTGCATGTATCAAGAGCTGAAAAAATAGCAGGGCTAAGCAAAGTATGGAGTGAAGCAAAATTTGGTTTTGCCAATTTTGATTTGGTTCCGGCCCTTGATTGGGATTCAGCTTACCTGGCATTTATTCCCAAAGTTGAAGCCACCAAAACCCTCGGCGATTACTACCGGGTTCTGAAACAGTTCAACCAGTTGTTGAGAGACGGGCATAGCCGCATTATGGAGCCCTTACCCCTTTTCGAAAAAACAACGTTTACGGTACCGTTGCAGGTGACATGTATGGATGGCAAAGCAATCATCACGCTGGTACTGGACGCCAGGAAGCTGTCATCAACGATTAAACCAGGTAACGAAATTGTGGCTATCGACGGGGTACCGGTTCAACACTATATTACAAAGCATATTGCTCCCTTCATTAAGTTTTCAACTCCGCAGGATAGCGTGGCACGCATTTACAGCTATGAGTTGTTGCGTGGTGCCGTCAACAGCAGGGTGAAACTTACCTTGCGGGATAATGGGGGGATCTTATATCACCAGGTTGTAGCCAGAACGCTGGATTTACGGGAAACTTCACCTATCCGTTTCGCCTGGCTGGCAGACAGCATAGCCTATGTGTCCATTAAAAGTTTCGGTAGCAGTAAAATACCCGAACAATTTGACAGTTTGTTTTCAGTACTATCTGCTTCCAGGGGCCTGGTCATAGATATTCGAAATAACCGTGGAGGCAACAGCAACAACGGATATGAAATACTGGGAAGGTTAACAGATACGGCCTTTGCCACGAATCAAAGCATTTTCAGGAAATACAACCCGGCGCAACGGTCATGGGGTAACGCTGCCATGGAGATGGAACGAGATCAGTTCTGGTGGAAACCCTATAAAAACGGCACCTACCGAAAGCCGGTCGTGGTTTTAACAGACGCCCTCACCTATTCTGCGGCGGAAGATTTCACGGCCGCATTTAAATGCATGAAACGAGGCGTCATCATCGGAGAAAAAACCGGCGGAAGTACGGGTAATCCGCTGGGTTATTCCTTGCCTGGCGGAGGAATGGGATTTGTCTGTTCCAAAAGAGACCTGATGCCCGACGGTACCGAATTCGTGGGAAGAGGTATCAGCCCCGATGTGGAAATACATGAAACCATTGGGGATGTAATACAAGGTAAGGATGCTGCTTTAAGTAAGGCAGTTGAATGGCTTAATAAGCAAGCCAAATAATACGGAGAAGCGTGCAGGTTTGCCACCATCGGGAGTAGTGTCCTGCGAAAGAGCGGAAACGATCCAGGCGCATATTGCCGTCTATGGATGGATTGTTATGACCGGGGTTTGGTAGGATGACAGGGACGCTGCTGGTTTGGGGAGGTATATTTTGATTATATCCTTTACGGCCTATTTAGCGGTTTATCACATGCGCGATATCCGATCAGCCAGCGGATGCGGAGCGAAAACAACGCATTATCCCGGAATGTAGAGCCATTACGCAACGCGGCTGATGGTATATTACCGGGGAAGACGGGGCGAGCAGGTGGGTGTAGGCGTTTTGTAAGGGACCCGGAACAGGGATTGATCACCATTAAGATGGATATGGTGAACGAGGTGTCTAGCCTGTTTAGCCATAAACCGGGAGGAATTCCTCGTAACCGGTAATCAGGGTTCGGTGCGAAAAGATAGGGTGGTAAGGGATGGCCATAAAGCCTATGATCCGTTTCCTCGGCGGGCGCTTCCCGCAACCGGCACCATCGCGGATACAGGGCTCCGGAGGGTTTGGATTAGCATGGAAATACCCTGTCCCCAGACCGGACCCGGGAGGAAGCATAGATTCAGGGAAGGAGCGGACGGGCGGGAGCAGGGAGCCAGTGTTTGCCCAGGCCCCCTGCATGCGGACCCGAAGCGCTGGGTTCTTACCGCGCCAGGCGGCAAACCGGGCTGATCCCGCATGACAGGCCGGGTTTTCGGGTACCTGGAGAAGTACCATTCGGGGAATGGCGGGTAGGTCGACGCGGTAAGGGCCGGTTGTTTTACAGGAGCTATTTGTAGGCTACGGCCGCACTGGTGGGACCGGCAAGGGGGATCCGTTCTGTCCGCCTGAACCCGGCGGCTTTTGTCCACCGCTCGAAATCATTCATGGTATAGTCAAAAGCGTCCCCGTTCTCTATCAGCATATTCAGGCTCATGAGCAGGCCGAAAAGATTCTGCCGGCGGTCATTGTCAATGATATTTTCGATGGCAAGGAGTGCGCCGCCATCGGCGAGGCTGTTATAGGCCGTTGAAACGAGCTGCTGTTTGCCTGCCTCATCCAGCCCGTGGAGAATATTACCCATGGTGACCAGGTCGGCTTTGGGCCAGGGATCCTTCATAAAATCTCCGCCGGCAGCGCTGATCCGGTCGGACAACTGGGCGGCCGCAATGTTTCTGGCGGCGAGGGGAGCAACCGGTGGCAGGTCGAAGGAAACGGACCGGATGGCGGGGAAGCGCCGGCACACCTGGATGCTCAGCGAAGCATCCGCGCCGCCGACATCCAGCATGGTGGCGAACCTGCCGAAATCGAAGCTGTTGACCAGGACCATGAAATTGCCCGCCTGAATGCCCCCCATGGCATCCATGAACTCCTGGAGTCTTTGCGGGTCCTGGTAGAGTTCGTGAAAGAATGCCATATTACCCTGGGGACTGCCTTTGCTTTCGTTCTGGGGCTGGCCGGTTTTCAGCCCTTCCCCGAGGTCATTCCAGAACCGGTAAAGCCGGCTGTTTGCCATTTCCAGGATGCCTCCCATATAACTGCGCTTGTTTTTATCCAGGAACAGGTCCGTGTCCTCCGCATTGGCATACCGCGCCGTTGACCACAAGCCGGTCCGTTGCAGGAGGCCCAGCGTGACCAGGCTGTCCAGCCAGTCAAAGACATGCCGCTCGGAACAACGCAATCCCAGTTCTTCCCGGATCTCGCGGGCAGACAGGGGGTTGGGGGCAAGCCGGGTGAACAGGTCGAATTGGACGGCGGTAAGCAGGGCTTTGGAAGCCCAGAATCCCATGCCGATCTGCATGATCCTGGAAGGAGTCGGGGTTGCCATACCCTTTCCGTCTCCGGAAACTGAAGAGGCAGTCATCAATAGTGGTATTAAGATGAAGAGATGAGGGGGGATCTGGTCCTTATAAAGATAGGCATAAGCCATCAGGAACAAAAAATGGTTTTAGGGGATCGTTCCGGCGGAAGACCCACCAGGACCCGAAGGGATAAAGTAGCCGGCACTGTCCGGCGGGTCATTCCTTCAGCGAATAGACCTTCTGCAGGATCCCAAGGAGCCGGACGGCTGCCTGCTGGGTCTGATGAACAAAATAGGTGTAACCACCGGTAATGTTTTGAAGAAGAATCACCTGGTCGGTATAGCGTTTGAGCAGGGCGGGTTCCTCGCTGACCAGGCGCAGTGTATCGCGGGTAAAATCAGTATGCGAACTGAATCGGTAGGATTCATTCAGCGGCGTACGCAGGTATTTAAAATCGAAGACCGTTCCGGAAATTTCCAGGGTCTTGGTAAACTGCTGTTTGAGGTATTCCTGTTCTGATTTGGCATTCTCGACGTAGGAATTATAATAATTCATGATACTGTCGGCTACCATGCTGTTGCGGATCAGCCGCAGGTTACCCGCATTCATCAGTTGGGTGATCGCCCGCTGGCTGTAGCTGACTTCCGGAAGCAGGGTAGTGTACTGCAGAAAATACAGGTAGGCCTTACGGCGCATGCTGTCCCCTCCCCGGTAATGCCCAAGCAGGTCCAGCAGCGAATCCTGGCCATGGATGTTACGGAACAACAGGCTGCTTATGCGGCGGGATTCCGTGGTATCCTGGCGCAGGTCGTCTGCCAGGGTCCGCACATAATCCTTGACCTTTTCCTGGTCATTGAGATGCTCCCGGAGCCCTTCGGCAAAAAATCCCAGCGTAACGGCCAGGAAAATCATGAGCCCTTCCAGCAGGTATTCCTTAAATCCTTTCTTTTCGATATGGGGATGATGATGTACTTCCATATAGATCGGGTGGCTAGTTTGAAGGTTGGTTATCGGATTCAGGCAGGTGCAGCAGGATGAGCGTCAGCATCAGGAAGCTCAGGACGCGTTCGGCTGCGCCCAGGCCGTTCCAGCTCGCACTCTGCCACATGGCGAACCATTCCCCGCCGATCACTTCGAAGCCCACGAACCAGATCAGGATACCCAGGAGAATGCCGGCTACGCCCCAGCGCTTGGCCTGGTGAAAGGCCGCGGCACCCGCACGCAGGGCGCGCACCAGGTCCCAGCTGCCACGCAGGCAGCAGCCGGCCATGGCAGCTTCTGCCAGGATGATTACGCCGTAGGCGGTATGATAGACCCAGGGGCTATGAATGCTTCGGTAATGAACCTGGCTGGCGGGGAAGGTCGTGTCCATGGCCAGGACGTGGGATACGAAGGCGTAATTGCTTCCGTAATCCGTCAGGTTGCCAAAGGCAATCAAGGCGGCCAGCAGCCCGATGGCACCCACGCACACAGCCTTCGTCAGCCGAAGGAGCAGCGGGGTAGTCAGCCAGGCAGGGGCGCCGTAATTCTTATGTTCCATGGATTGCATTACGATGGGTTAGGGAATATCCGGAAGGCTGGCGTAATAGGCCTGCATGATATACCAGGCCTTTTTGCGCAGGCCGTTGCTGCCCAGCAGGCCCTTGCGGTTCCAGCCCTGCTGGTACACGGGGTGCAGGCGCGAAGGGGAACGGAAGTCGGCCAGCACCCAGGGGGTCGTGCCGCGCAGGAACGGTATGTTCCGGAACATGGCCACCTGGTCACGGTACAACCGCTCCTGGTACTCCTCGCTCCAGGAACTGGCTGTGTCGGGGGAGCCGTGGTGGCCGTACAGGGCCTCGGCACCAAACTCCGACATGATCAGCGGTTTGTCATAAACTGATTTCCAGGTCATGGCCTGCGGGGCCGCCGGCCAGGGAGAATACCAGCCCAGGTATTCGTTGACGGCCAGCACATCGAGATCAGCGCCCAGCGGGTCATCAATGGTCACGCTGCTGTCCCGGTACCGTACGTGGTTGAAGGCGGAGGTGATCAGCCGCGTGGAATCCAGGGACCTGGCATAGCGGGCCATGCCGGCCAGGGTCCGGTTGCGGTCCGGGCCGGGCGTGGTTTCATTGGACAGGCTCCACAGGATGATGGCTGCCCGGTTCTTGTCACGCAGGATCATCTCACCAAGCATCGTATCGGCCTTCTGTAGGATGGCGGGGTCGGAAAAGGCGATGCCCTGCCAGAGCGGGATCTCCTCCCAGAGCAGGATGCCCATCTGGTCGGCCAGCCGGATCATATGTTCGTTATGGGGATAATGGGTAAGCCGTACAAAATTGCAGCCGAGGTCCCGGGCCCAGCCCAGTAATTGGCGGGCATCGCTTTCCGACCAGGCGCGCCCGGCCCGTTGAGGGATCTGTTCGTGGATATTCACGCCTTTCAGAAAGACCGGTTTTCCGTTCAGCAGGATCTCATGGCCTTTTGTCTCAATGGTCCGGAATCCGATCTCGTCAGCGATACTGTCGGCGCCGTTGCTGAAAAGAACCTGGTACCGTTTGGGGTGGCCGGGTGACCAGCGCTCCGGCCTGGCCGGAATGTGCACCCGGACCCTGCCGGTCTGATCCGGCCTGCCAGCATACCGGATCCGGAGTTCCGGAATGGAAACGGTGACGGGCAGGGTGATGTCGTCGCCGGCCAGCTGCACCCAGCCATCCAGCCAGGGACCTCCGCCTTTGGGAAGCTGCAGAAAATAATCGGCCACGTAGGAACGGGGCGTTTCCAGCAGGTATACATCCCGGGTGATCCCCCCGTAATTCCACCAGTCAAAATTCATGGCGGGAATGCCGTCGGCCCGGCGCCGGTTGTTGACCCGTACGATGACGGTATTGGAGCCTTCGCGGACCAGGTTGGTCACCTCCGCCTGAAAGGGCGTAAAGCCTCCCTCGTGACTGCCGGCCGGTTGCCCGTTACAATAGACCTCGGTCTGGTAATTGGCCCCTCCAAAATACAGGAATAGCCTGTGGTCCGGCCGCGGATGGCAGGTGAAGGTTCGTTTGTACCAGACCGTTCCTTCATAGTATAGCAGGGTGGGGTCCTGGGAATTCCAGTCTCCGGGTACGTTCAGGGTCAGGGCATCGGTAAACCGGTATTCGTAAAAGTCGGATTTGCCTACCGGCTGCTGGTCTTTATAAAAGGGCTTCCACCCGGTTCCTGCATCGAACGGATCCGGTAGGATCTCCCATTTTCCGTCCAGGTTCCGGCCCGTTCGTTCTTCGGGGTTCTGTAACAGGGGGGAGGACGGCGGCATGTCGGTTCGCGGGGACTGGCAGATCGCCGGGCCCGGCCGGCTAACCAGGAGCCACACCAGTATCACCAGGGAAAGGCGCTGGCTTAGCGGGCAGAAAAGGCGACCAACGCGGGGAGCGGGCTGATTTACGGACATGCAAGGTGTTTTGGCTGCGGCGGGCGGACGTTTGCTAACGGCGCCGGCACGAGTGTGATAAAAGCGGGGCCGGATCTTTGTTCTACCGGGGATTCCGGCTGGATATAAATATAGGCAAGTTGCGGGATACCTGGTTATTGCCCTGCGGGGTTACCCGTAAATTTTCGGTTATGAAAATCATGACGCGGGGTGATCAAAGTCACTATCCGGCTCGTGGAACGGGAATACTTTTACAGCGTCATTTATACCAGGATCCAGAACAGAAGAAAAAACAGATAAACGAATCCGGCACGCGCCCGTGGTCAGGGTAAAGACGCAGACCCGAACCGCGGCGCGCGGCCAGAGCAGGAAATATGAAACGAGTTTGGCAGGAAATCGGAAAGGCGCTGGTAACTGGCCTGGTTGTCATGGCCATGCTGACCGGAATGGTCTGGGTGGTTGACAAGTTTGACAATCGATAAATAAACCGACAAACATGAAAAAGAATCTGGGAGCGGCAGACCGAGTGATCCGCATCGTACTGGGGATCGTCCTGGGATATCTATATTTCGGCAACATCCTGACAGGTGCCGGCGGTGTGGTGGTGCTTGCCATCGGAGCCATTTTGATACTTACGAGCCTGGTCAGTTTCTGCCCCTTGTACGCCATTTTCGGTATCCATACCGGCCCGCATAAAAAGGCGGGTACACCGTAGTTGGTTGGTGATAGAAGCACAAGGCGATTCCGAAAGGGGTCGCCTTATTTTTTTGCCAGGAAGGTTATCACTTCCCGGGAAAACTCGGGCGTCCCGTTTGCCGTATTATGCACCCCGGGAGTTTGGCGGAACAAAGACCCCGGGATCAGGGCAGCCAGTTCCCGGGCCGACCCGTTGTCCGTATCCTGGTCCCCGCAGACCAGCAGGACGGGTACCCGGATGCGGGCCAGTTCCTCCCGGCTGGTGGAAGGTTGTTCCTGCTGCTGGCAGGCAAGGGCCTGCCGGTCCAGGTGCTGCTCGTCGACGTACCGGACCATGGAAGCCAGTTCAGGCACACTGTCCCCGCGCAGGGCCCGGTAAAACTGCAGGCGGCGCGGCCACTGCGGGTTGGTGAAATCTGCTCCCATACCCCCCAGGACGGCCCGTTTCACGCGCCGGTCCAGGACCAGTAACCTCGACACAATGATCGATCCGCGTGAGTAGCCTACCGCCGCATATCTTTTCAGGTGCAGCCGGCTGGCCAGGGTCATGATATCACGCGCTTCGGCATCGTGCGCGTAGGCCGAGGAATCATGGGGCTTGTCCGACTGGCCATTGCCCCGCAGGTCGACCAGGATGACCTGGTATCCGGCCTGCAGCAGGTCCCGGTAGAGCGCCGTCTTTTTCCAGGACTGGCTGTTGACGATAAAGCCGTGTACCAGGATGACCGGCCGGCCCAGGCCGGCTACCTCATAATGGATCCGGATGCCGTCGAAGGAGGTAAAACGGGTCGTGTCCGGTACCCGCTGTCCGGAAGCACGGTTCAGGCCTGAAGCCAGCATAGTCAGCGCAAGGACCAGGGAAAGGACCGGGACCGGGCGTACGATTCCCGGGGAGCAAAATGAATTCATGGCGGAAACATTTGACAGGAAAGGAGTTAATCAGCACTGCCTTTTTCTCCGACAAACCAGTGTTCCTTCTGGCGGAACAGGACATTAAAGGTAGTGAGGGACCCGTAGCAACGGGTAATGTATTGCTGCAGGCCGACCTTCTCTTCCTCCGTGAGTTTTTTATGGCTGTTGATCTGCTGCTCCAGCACGCGCAGGCGGTCCCGGAGCAGGACGATCTTGTGAAAGAAATCTTCCAGGGGAAGCTCTTTGGGCTTGAGGCTCCTGTCGGCGGGCTGCAGCAGCAGGGTGCCGCCCTGCCAGCGCTCTCCCAGGGGTACGGTTTCCAGTGGTCCTCCCCAGAGCCGCAGAATTTTCAGCAGCGAGCGCTCCATCTCGCTATGGGTTTCAATTTCTTCACTGACCTGTTCGGGCAGGATCTCTTCCAGGTGGGGATCGTCCTTGTCAATCTCCTTCATCCCGTGGTTCAAAAAGGAGATCAGGTAGGTTGCGAAGCGCAGGCCCACGATCACGCCGGGGCCGTACTGGGTGTGCTGGAGCCGCGTACCCGGTCCGAGTCTGAGTTGGTCCATATCTGTTGATTTCAGGGGGGAAGATACCAACTACTTTCCGGCTCCCAACCGGGTAAATTCATAAGGGGTGTATTCCACGAAGTCAGCTACCTTGACTGTTACCGACCGGACCCTACCGCCTTCCACGTGGAAGGGAAATACGGCCTTGCCCAGCTCCGGGTCCGAAAAAACCACATAAAACCGGTCCCCGCCCAGGGGGCTCAGGCTGGCACGTACGTCCGGGTGGTGGGAAAACCGCATCACCAGGGAATGGCTCTCCAGGCCCACCCGCATGGTGCCGTATACCGGATTCGAATAGGTACCGGTATAGGCAGCCAGGGACAGACCGGTAGGCAGGTGCATGGCCACCGTGTCACGCAGGCGTTGATCCCGGGCCTCTTCCTGGCGCATTTGCTGGTTGAAGAAACCGAGGTAGACCTGGCTGTAATTGCGGTACGGCTTGTCCAGGAAGGCGTCCAGGATTTCCCATTTCAGGGCTTCGTAAAAACCATTCTGGTCGTTATTGGTAAAAACCAGGATGCCCAGCCTTTCTTCCGGAACCAGGGTAACGCTCGTCACAAAGCCGTTGACCCCGCCGGTATGGGAGACGATCTTCCGCCCGCCATATTCCTCCAGGAACCAGCCCAGTCCGTAGAGGGCGAAATGGCCGCTGTTGAAAAGACTTCCCCCGTTACCGATAATGGAAGCCGGCGTGCGGGTTTCCTCGATCACGGAGGCCGGTATGACCGGTTTTCCCCGGTAGGTACCGTGGTTGAGCTGCATGAGCAGCCAATGGCTCATGTCGTGGACGCTGGAGCTGATGCTGCCGGCCGGGGCCAGGTTATCTATCCGGGGAAAGGGAATCCTGATTAGCTTGCCCCCTGAAATGGTATACGGGGAGCACTTGTTGGTCGCAACCGGTAATTCCTCGCTTAAAGCCAGGGTCCGGGTCATGTCCAGGGGCTGGAAGAAGCGCTGGCGGACGAACGCCTCCCAGGACAGGCCGGTAACCCGCGGAATGACCTGCCCGGCGGTCAGGAAGGCGGCATTGGTATAACCCCAGGTGGTGCGGAAGGGATAAACAGCCTTGATATGGGCCATTTTTTCAATGACCTGGTCACGCGTCAGATTGGAAGTCCAGTAGGTGAAATCCCCCTGGAAGGTCCTGAAGCCGATCCGGTGGCAGAGCAGATCACGCAGGATCGCCTGCTGCCCGGCGAGGCGGTTGTCCAGCCGGAACTGGGGTAACCAACGGGTTACCGGGTCATCCAGGGAAAGTTTCTTCTCAGACTCCAGCAGGCAGAGCGCGGTGGCCGTGAAGGCCTTGGTGTTGCTGCCGATCATGAAAAGGGTGTTCTCATCAACCGGATCGGGATGATCCAGGTCGGTGACGCCGTATCCCTTCAGGACCAGGATCCGGCCGTCCTTCACCACGCAGACCGCCGCACCGGGTATCCGCCAGTCGGCCAGGGCCCTCCGGACATAGCTATCCAGGCTGTCCCGCAGGAACGAGACCGCGGGCCCGGGAAGGGAGTCATACTGCGCATAGGCGATACCAGCAGACAGCAGCAGGATGACAGTGAACAGGGGGAGGGCCAGTCGACGGGCCGTTAGTCGGAGCATAGACCAGGGTTATACCCTGAATGTAGCCCAAATTTTTCGTTGCTTCAAGGAGATCGTATAAATGGAGCCGGATCCCGGGAAATCCGCTCAGGGATTTTCCAGTGGATCCTCGGGCCTGCGTGATTTCAGGGCCTGGTAGCGCGCAAAGGAGGCCTTGATATAGGTCTGGAAATCGTAATCGGAGGTATACAGGACGATTTCGTACGGGGGACGGTACTGGACCATGAAACTGTCCAGTTCTTCGCCGTCCAGGCCGGTCAGCCGGTGCACCAGGCCCCTGTTGAACCGGTGGTCAATGAACTTGTCGCGTTCCTGCTGCAGGAGCCTTTCCTGGAAGCGCTGCATGTTTCGGTTCTTCCGGAACTGGAAGGTGCGTATCAGTTCGTCGATATCGATCCCGGCGCCCGTGGGGCCGATGTTGGTCAGGGTACCGATGGTGGGCCTGTGGAAATTGAAGATCTTCTCGTATTCAATCCGGTTTCGGATGGAATCCAGCCGGTAGTTGCGGGGAGTCACGGTCACTTCTTTGAGTACGGGGATATTTACCTGAAGGGCGATGTCAAATTGTTCAAAGTCAGTGATCTTACGCACCGGGAACTTCATCGTGGGCTTGTTGAGATAAGAGAACCAGACCGAGTCCCCGGCCGACACGGCAAGTTCATAATGCCCTTCCCGGTTAGTGATGGTACCCCGTCCGGAGGTACTGAGCACGCTGACGGCCTCCAGCGGGTAGCTGCGCGAACTATCGAATACGGTTCCTTTCAGGATGTGATCCTGGGCACGGGCGGACGAGAAGGCCAGGAAGAGCCAGGCGGTACAGGCAAGGGCAAAAAAATATGGTGTCCGGTTCGACAAAGCGGATCAATTGTCGGCAAATAACAAAAGTAATTGCAAAATGATTGGTAAATCGACGGCAGCTCATTTCAGCAGGGCCTGGTACACCAGGACCTCGAACCTTTTTTCCAGGTCGCCATGGCTGTTGGGCGTATGCTGGGTCATCATCAGGCATACCAGCTTCTTTTCGGGATCGGCCCAATAGGTGGTACCGTAATATCCACCCCAGCCAAAGCTGCCTTTCGAGCGGGGACCCGCGGCGGCTCCTTTTTCGGAAGTGATCTGGAAGCCTAGCCCGAATTTATCCAGGCCCAGGGGAATATCCCCGATCTGGTTTTCGGTCATCAGCTCCACCGTGCGAGGGGAAAGCAGCTGCCTGCCGTTATAGGCGCCGTGGTTCAGTAACATCTGCATGAAAATGCCATAATCCAGGGCGGTGGAGGACAGACCCGCGCCTCCGGAGAAATAGTGCTTGTCCATCAGCGGGTAGTCCGGGTCGATATGCCGGAAACTGTGGCTCCACCGGATGATATGTCCCAGCGAGTCTTCGGTGTAAACGGCCGCCATCCGGCCGGCCTTTGTACGGGGTACATTGAAATAGGTATCTTTCATGCCAAGGGGCTCAAACAGATTCCGGCGCAGGTAATCCTCCAGGTTCATGCCGCTGATCACTTCGATCAGGCAGCCCAGCAGGTCGCTGTTCAGCCCGTAGGTGAACCTTTCCCCGGGCTGGTGGGCCAGCGGCAGGCGGGCCAGTGCCTTCATGCGTTCCAGCAGGCTGGCGTCAAAATAGCCGAGGCCCGAGGGTACGCCGGCCTTGGCATAAATAGCCTGCATGGTCTCGCTGCCGATATCGGGGTAATCCAGGCCGGAGGTATGCGTGAGCAGGTCCCGGAAGGTAATTTCCCGTTTGGCAGGAACCGTGGTATAGGTAGTATCGCCCGGGTGGTATTCGGCCAGTACGACCGGATGACGGAATTCAGGGATGAAATCCGCGATCGGTTCGTCCAGCAGGAACCGGCCCTGTTCGTACAACATCATGGCCCCCACGCTCACGATGGCCTTGGTCTGGGACATGATCCGGAATATGGCATTGCTGGGCATGGGCGTGCCAGCCTCGGCATCCAGGAATCCATACCCCTTGTATTGCACCACCCTGCCATCATGGATGACGAGGGTCACCACCCCCTTGACCCAGTTTCGGCTGACATAATCGTTCATCAGCCGGTCGATCCGCGCCAGCCGTTCGGGACTGATTGCCGGATCCGGTTTGGCCGTGGGTTGAAGGACCTGGGCTCCCGTAATGGCAGGCCAGAGTAAAATCAGCAAATACAGGAACATGGCCGGGCGGCCCGGGGTGGGACGTATCATGACAGCAGCTTTGGTTTGGGAGAAGAAAGATAGTCAAATTTTCTTCAATCCTTTCCGGTAACGAGCTGCTCGATGACAGCCGGGTAATGGGCGTGCTCCAGGGCATGAATGCGCTCGGCCAGGGTGGCGGGACTGTCTGTTTCCAGCACGGGGCATTTTGCCTGGAAAAGAATCTGACCGTGGTCATAAAACTCGTCCACGAAATGGATGGTAATGCCGCTCTCCTTTTCGTGGGCAGCCAGGACGGCCTCATGCACATGCTGCCCGTACATGCCCTTTCCGCCATACGCCGGCAGCAGGGCCGGGTGGATGTTGACAATACGCTGCGGATAGGCACGAATCAGCCGGCCGGGCACCTTCCAGAGAAAGCCGGCCAGCACAATGAACCGGATACCGTGCTGCTGCAACTCCGGCATATACCCGTCGCCCCGGAAAAATCGCTCCCGTTCGATCAGCAGGTAGGGAATACCTTCACGCTGTGCGATTTGCAGGACGCCGGCGCCGGGTTTGTTGCAGACAATCAGGGCGACACGAATCGCAGGGGAGTCCCGGAAGCGGTCGATGATTTTCTGAGCATTGGAACCGGCGCCGGAGGCAAAAACCGCGATCGCAACGGGTTGCGCCACCCGGGCTGACCCGTCTGGGCCCGCCAGGCCCATGCTGCGCACTATCCTCGCCAGGTAATTCTGAAAAAAACGGAACTGACCAAACGGCACACTGACTACCACGACAGCCAAAGGCCACAGCAGCACAACGAGCAGCAGGTAAACCAGGATCCAGAGAAGGCGTAGTTCCGGATTCCAGGAGCCCAGCAGGGTCCGGGCAGCCAGGCCGGTAAGGCTTCCGCCCACGCCAAAGGTGATCAGGATTAGGGCCAGCCGAAGCGGGGACACCTGCCATTTTTGTTGTAATCGTTCAAACATGCGCTGATTTATGCCAAAAAATGCGCGGAAAGTGGCTGCTTTTTCTGTGCAGCAAATATCGGGGAATTGCGCGCAGATTTGCACATTCAAACGGCTATGTTTAATTGCTGACATGCGCATGACATATATGGTGAAACAGCGATAAGTGCGCGGTAAAAATCTGCTGAAATGCAAGCTGGTAAAGCGTTAAAAAAATTTTAAACAGGTTGGTTATTTGTTGATTTCATGACTTATTTTTGCACCCAATTCAGGATTTTTATCCACATTTTTTAGTTCAACTGCGTCTATGATTCCTTGTAAACCACTCGTCAGGAAAATTGCCCTTTTTGTTTTTGCAGCAATTTTTTTCAGCAGAGCCTCAGCACAGGATGGTAAGCAGCTTTTTAACGGAAAGTGTGCCAGCTGCCACCAAATATTCAAGGATGCAACCGGACCGGCCCTCATGGGACTTGAGGAACGTCACACCTGGTCGGATCATAACGAAATTCTGAAGTGGGCGCATAACCCCACCGCCTACATGGCCAAGGATCCCTACACGAGCGGGCTGAAGGCCAAGTACGGATCGGTGATGCAGGCCTTCCCGGATCTTACGATCAAGGAGGTGGATGCCATCGTAAGCTACATCAATACGGAAGTAGCCAACAAGAACAAAGCACCCCAGGGTCCGGAAGGAGGAATGGCTGCTGAGGGTGAGCAGGGCAACAAGAACGCCATCATCTTCGGCGTCATCTCCCTGATACTGGCTATCATCGCGCTGATCCTGATGCAGGTCAACAGCAACCTGAAAAAACTTTCCGACGACAAGGAAGGTATCCTGCGTCCCGAGCCGGTTCCTTTTTATAAGAATAAGATCTACATCGCCCTGGTGGCCATCATCCTGTTTGTAACCGGTGGTTACTATGTTTCCAAGGGGGCTATCGGCCTGGGACGCACCAAGGGTTACCAGCCGCGCCAGCCGATCTTCTACTCGCACAAGGTACATGCCGGCATCAACCAGATCAACTGTCTTTACTGCCACGGCGGAGCCTGGGAAAGCAAGCATGCCGCGGTTCCTTCGGTCAATATCTGCATGAACTGCCACAAGGCGATTCAGGAATACGCCAAGGGCCCGAAACTCTATGATGCTGAGGGTAATGAGATCAACGGAACCCAGGAAATCGCCAAACTGTACAAAGCTGCCGGCTTCGATCCCGCCCACCCCAACAGCTGGGATCCCTCCAAGGCCCAGCCTATTGAATGGATCAAGATCCATAACCTTCCCGACCACGTATTCTTCAGCCATGCCCAGCACGTCCGCGCCGGCAAGGTGCAGTGCCAGACCTGTCACGGAGAAATCACGGCCATGGATGAAGTGAAGCAGGTTGCCGACCTGAGCATGGGCTGGTGTATCAACTGCCACCGCCAGACCAAGGTGGATTTCAACTATACGGACAGCACCGGCAACAAATTCTATAGCCTTTACGAAAAGTTCCATGATGACATCAAGTCAGGCAAAATGGACAGCGTGACGGTGAAAGATATCGGCGGCCTGGAGTGCCAGCGCTGTCACTATTAAGATATGAGTGGTGCCGGGCGGCACGAACCGTCTCCCGGATCAGCGGTTTGTCTAATCTTCAAATTCAATAATAAATGAGCGAAAAAAAGTACTGGCAGAGTTTCGGCGAATTGAAGGATCAGGAGGGTTTTCAAAAACGTCAGGCAGATGAGTTCAGGGAAGAGTTGCCTTTTGAAGACCTGGATGGAAAGGGTTTACTAGACGCCAAGGCACCCCGCAGGGATTTCCTGAAATACCTGGGTTTCAGTACCGCGGCAGCTACGCTGGCTGCCAGCTGTAAGATTCCGGTCAAAAAGGTGGTTCCCTACGCGATCAAGCCGGAAAATATGGTACCCGGGGTGGCCAAATATTATGCCACCACTTACGTGCAGGACGGGGATATCGTGCCCGTTGTGGCCAAGGTTCGCGATGGCCGGCCGATCAAGGTGGAAGGTAACACGCTGAGTTCGCTCACCGGCGGAGGTACTTCTGCCCGTGCCCAGGCTTCCGTGCTCGATCTGTATGACATGTACCGGATCAAATTCCCCAGCCGCCGCGTGGCCGAAGGGAAATTTGAAGAGGTTCCGACGTTTGAGCAGTTTGACAAAATGATAGCGGATGCGCTGGCCGGACTCGGAAGCAGTCCCGTGGTCCTGCTGACCAGCACCATCGCATCCCCCAGCACCAGCCAGGTCATCAGTGAATTCCTGGCCAAGCATCCCGGCAGCCGCCATGTTCAGTATGACGGTGTTTCCTACAGCGGCATGCTGCAGGCCAACGAGGCTACTTTCGGCAAGCGGGCCATTCCTTCCTATAATTTCGCCAAGGCCAAAGTAATCGTCAGCCTGGGAGCCGATTTTCTTGCCACCTGGCTCAGCCCGGTGGAATTTGCACGCCAGTATGCCCAAGGCAGAAAGATCAACGAGAAGAATCCGGAGATGAGCAAGCACTACCAGTTCGAAGGCAACCTGAGCACCACGGGTGCCAGCGCCGACGAACGGTATACGCACCGTCCCTCCGAAACCGGGACCGTTGCACTGGCCCTGCTGGCCGCCCTGGGCGGCAACGTTCCCGCTCCAGCTCTGGCGGACGACAAACTGAAAAAAGGTATCGCCAAAGTGGCCGCCGACCTGAAGGCCCATAGCGGTAACGCGCTGGTTGTCAGCGGCAGCAATGATATTAATGTACAGATCCTGGTCAACGCCATTAATAATGCCATCGGGGCCTACGGCAGTACGATTGACTGGGCGGTCACATCCAACTACCGCCAAGGAATCGACAAGGATTTCGCGGAACTGCTGGGCCAGATGAATGCTGGCCAGGTGGGAGCCCTGTTTGTATATGGCGCCAACCCCGCCTATGATTATTATGATGCTGACAAGGTGAAGTCGGCCCTCTCCAAGGTGAAACTGACCGTTTCCTTTTCGGAAAAAATGGACGAGACCACCCAGCTGTGCAGCTACGTCATTCCCCATCATCATTACCTGGAGAGCTGGGGAGATGCCGAACCCAAGTCCGGCTATATCAGTTTCTCGCAGCCGACCATTTACCCGCTGTTCAAGACCCGCCCCTTCCAGACATCCCTATTGAAATGGAGCGGAAACGATACCGAGTACGAAGTATATTTTAAAAATTACTGGATCACCAAGCTGGGAACCGAAGAAGCCCTCGACAAGGCGCTGCAGGACGGTGTCCTGGAGCCGGCTTCCGTCACCCCCAGCGCCGGTTCCTTCAGCAGCGCCCCGGTCGCCGGTGCCGCCTCGGCGGTGGCCAGCGCCAAGAAGGCCAGCGGCAAGGAAGTGGTGCTGTACCAGAAAGTTTCCCTCGGCACCGGCCGCCAGGCAGGTAACCCGTGGCTGCAGGAACTGCCTGACCCGATCTCCAAGGCCACCTGGGACAACTACGCTCTGATCTCCATGACCACGGCCAAGGAACTGGGTATTGTCCTCGACAACGATTATGAGTATTATCCCGATAAACCGGTAATCAAGATCAGTGCGGGCAAAAATGAACTGGAACTGCCAATCCTGGTCATTCCGGGCATGAACGCGGATACCATTGCCATTGCGGTAGGATACGGGCGTACCGATAAACTGGGCAAGGCGGCCGAAGGCGTGGGCAAGAATGCCTATCCCCTGGCCACCTTCAATGGCAATACGGTCGACGGGTATGTAACTGGCGTAACGGTTTCCAACACCGGCACCAAACAGAAGATAGCCCAGACCCAGATTCACAATTCGTACGAACACCGTACCGAAGTAGTGAAGGAGACGACCCTCGCCACCCTGAAAAAATATCCCCATCAATACGAAGAATTCCGCGAGGAACTGGCCAAGGATTTCGCTCCCAGGACCGGGGATTACCGCACGGAAGGTACCCTGTACCCCGATCATGACCAGCCCGGGATCAAGTGGGGCATGTCCGTGGACATGAACAGCTGTATCGCCTGCAACGCCTGCATCGTATCCTGCCATGCAGAAAACAACGTGCCGGTAGTAGGCAAACACGAGGTGATCCGCTTTCATGACATGCACTGGCTTCGCCTGGACCGTTACTTCGTGAGCGACGACAAGAACCCGGACGACCTCCATGCCGTGGTGTTCCAGCCGATGATGTGTCAGCACTGTGACAACGCACCTTGCGAGAACGTATGCCCGGTAGCCGCGACCAACCATAGCAGCGAAGGCCTCAACCAGATGACCTATAACCGTTGTATCGGTACCCGCTACTGCGCCAACAACTGCCCATATAAGGTACGCCGCTTCAACTGGGCGGATTATACCGGTGCTGACAGTTTCCCCAACAACCAGGACCAGAAAGTAGTCGGTAAGCTGGACGACGTGGTGACCGTGCAGATGATGGACGACCTGACCCGCATGGTGCTGAACCCGGACGTGACGGTTCGTTCCCGCGGGGTGATTGAAAAGTGTTCCTTCTGCGTACAACGACTTCAGGAGGCCAAACTGAATGCCAAGAAAGAAGGACGCCCGCTTGAGGACGGCGAAGCCAAAACAGCCTGTATGACAGCCTGCCCGACCGACGCCATCGTGTTCGGAAACGTCCACGATAAGACCAGCCGCGTGAGCAAACTGCGGCAGGACAACCCGCAGCGCCTGTTCTACGTAATCGAACAGCTGCATACCCTGCCCAACGTCAGCTACCTGGCCAAAGTGCGCAATACCGACGAAGTGATCGAGCCCGAGGGCACGGAAGCCGGCGAAGGCGGAGCTACCGGCCGTCCGGCAGCCGAGCAGGCTGAACCGGCCACGCATTAATCCAATAAACGAACCTAAAAAGCTCAAAAGCTAACTAGCATATGGCATTAATCAGATACGAATCGCAGGTCAGACCACCCCTGGTAGAAGGAAGCAAGGATTATCACCAGGTAACGGAGGACATCTGTCGTCCGGTTGAAGTGCGTCCGAGCAAACTCTGGTGGGTCGGCTTCCTGATCTCGGTGGGCCTGCTGATCTTCGGCATCGTTTCGGTGACCATGGAAGTGATGTACGGGGTCGGCCAATGGAACCTGAACAAAACGGTGGGTTGGGGCTGGGATATCACCAACTTCGTCTGGTGGGTCGGTATAGGTCACGCCGGAACGCTGATCTCCGCCATCCTGCTGCTGTTCCGCCAGGGCTGGCGGACGGGGGTGAACCGCGCCGCGGAAGCCATGACCATCTTCGCGGTCATGTGTGCGGGCCAGTTCCCGATCTGGCACATGGGCCGGGTATGGATGGCCTTCTTCGTTCTGCCCTATCCCAACACACGCGGACCGCTCTGGGTGAATTTCAACTCCCCCCTGCTCTGGGACGTGTTTGCCATCTCGACCTATTTCACCGTGTCGCTTCTGTTCTGGTACAGTGGTCTTATCCCCGACCTGGCCACCCTGCGCGACCGCGCCAAGCTGAAATGGCGAAAGTTTTTCTACGGGGTCGCTTCTTTCGGATGGACGGGATCCACCAAGCACTGGCAACGCCACGAGGCCCTGGCCCTGGTGCTGGCCGGTCTGAGCACGCCGCTGGTACTTTCCGTGCACACGATCGTGTCTTTTGACTTCGCCACCTCCGTGGTTCCGGGCTGGCACACCACGATCTTCCCGCCCTACTTTGTCGCGGGAGCCATTTTTTCCGGATTTGCGATGGTGCAGACCCTGCTGGTGGTGACCCGCCGGGTGCTGGGTCTCAAGGAATATATTACCATCGAGCACATTGACGTAATGAATAAGGTGATCGTACTGACCGGTTCCATTGTGGGCATCGCCTACCTGACCGAGCTGTTCATCGCCTGGTACGGCGCGAACCGGTATGAGGATTTTGCCTTCATGCAGAACCGGGTTAACCTGTTCAGCCCCTACGGATGGAGTTACTACCTGATGATGGGTTGTAACGTGCTGTCGCCCCAGATCTTCTGGTTCCGCAAGATGCGCCGCAACCTGACCGTGACTTTTTTCATGTCCATCCTGGTGAATATCGGGATGTGGTTCGAGCGCTTCGTGATCATTGTGACCTCGATCTACCGGGATTACCTGCCGAGCGCCTGGAGCACCTACTACCGTCCGTCGATCTGGGAAGTGGGCTTTTACCTGGGTACTTTCGGCCTGTTCTTCACCTGCTATTTCCTGTTCTCGAAGTTCTTCCCGGTGATCGCCATCGCGGAGATCAAGCATATCCTGAAGCGCAGCGGGGACAGCTACAAGCAGCAGATGGGACAACTGGAAACCGAAAGCGTCGAGGCGTTTACCTCCGAGCATGGCCATGATCACAGCGCCTGATCGGGGAGGAGCAGTAACAAAAAACAGAATTTAGAAAACAACCATATGCCTGTAAAAAAATTTGTCGTTGGGAATTTTGATGACGAGGCGGTATTGTTCCCCGCAGTGAAGAAAGTGCGCAAAGCCGGCTACAAGATTCATGACGTGTTCACGCCCTTTCCCATTCACGGGCTGGACAAAGCCATGGGCCTCCGGGAAACCAGCCTGCACACGGCGGGATTCATTTATGGCATCAGCGGAACGGCTACCGCCCTGGGATTTATAACCTGGGCACTGACGACCGACTGGCCGATCGTATTCGGCGGGAAGCCCTTTTTCTCCCTGCCGGCCTGGATCCCCATCACGTTCGAGCTGACAGTTCTGTTTGCCTCCGTAGGAATGGTGCTGACCTTCTGCTACCTCAACCAGATCGCCCCCTTCGTCAAAAAGGACCATTTCAATCCGCGTTCCACGGATGACACGTTCGTGATGGCGCTGGAATGTACGTCCAAGACCAACGAAGCGGAAGCGGTTGCTTTCCTGCAGAACGCAGGTGCCAGAGAAGTCACCATCATGCACAAGGAGACCGGTTGGTGGCTGGGACGCTACGACAAGGAAACCAAACCTTTCGAAAATAAACAACCTGAAACGATCCATTAATCAACAATACCTGCGATAGATGAAAAAAGCTTTAGGAATCCTGGCCGTTGGTACCGTGAGCGCCCTGGTAATCAGCTGCAGCGATGTCCAGCGTGAGCCGGGACGCGTCTATATGCCGGACATGGCCTATAGCCGTGCCTACGAGACATACGCGGACAACAGTTTTCTGGCCAAGGAGGGGATCAACTACACAGCTAAGCCGGTGACCGGCACCGTTGCACGGGGCGACCTGCCTGAATTCCCGATTCCCATGGACAAGGCCGGGGATACAGTCAATTATGTAGCCTCCAAAGCTGTGAAAAGCCCGCTGACCTCGCTGACACCCGACGAGATGAAGGAAGCGGAGCGGCTCTACCTGGTCAACTGTGGGATCTGTCATGGTCCCAAGCTCGACGGCAACGGTCCCCTGTGGAAGGACGGCAACGGCCCCTACCCGGCTGCCCCGAAAAACCTGGTTGGGGACCCGGTGGTATCCAAAATGCCAGAAGGCCAGATTTTCTATTCGGTTACCTACGGCAAGAACCTGATGGGTTCCTATGCCTCCCAGCTAAACACCAGGCAGCGCTGGATGGTGATCGCCTATGTGAAATCCAAGCAGGCAGCGGCCCACCCGGCGACCGAACCGGCCAAGGCTGACAGTACGGCCACCAAAAAATAAAGGGACGACGAACTTTTTTGAAGAAACATAAAAGCTTTAGTGATGACATTCCGGGAACAATTTGAAATACCCAAACGATACAACACGCTGTCCATCGCGCTGATGGCCCTTGGCCTGGTGTCCGTGGTACTGCTGTATATCACCCACGGGGCCAAGAGTGATCCCCACGAACAGGCCCGCTTCTGGGCGAGCCTGCTCCAGAACAGCGTCTATTTTTTGCTGGTTACCAATGCCGCGATGTTCTTCATCTGCGCAACTACCCTGGCCTGGGGCGGCTGGCAGCTGAGTTTCCGTCGGGTATCCGAGGCCATCTCGACGGCTGTGCCTGTTATCGGGGTTATTTCCGGAGTCATTTTGCTGGCAATCTGCTTCAGCAGCAACCATACCATATACCACTGGACGGACACCGGAGCCGTACAGCATGATGAGGCCCTGCTCCACAAGGCAGGATTCCTGAACAAGAACTTCTTTGCCATCTGGACCGTGGTGACCATTGCCCTCTGGTCCCTGCTGGGCAGGAAAATGCGCCAGATTTCCCGCAGCATCGACAACCGCAAACTGTCGGTGGAGGAAGGCAAGAAATACATGTGGACCAATACCGTCTGGTCTGCCGTTTACATTGTGTTCTTTGCCCTGACGGTGATGAGCTCCATTCCGTGGCTGTGGCTGATGAGCATTGATGCCCACTGGTACAGTACGATGTACAGCTGGTACACCTTTGCCAGCACCTTTGTGGCCGGTATCGCCCTGATCACCCTGTACATCGTATTCCTGAAAAACAACAATTACCTGGAACTGACCAACGAAGAGCACCTGCATGACCTGGGCAAGTTCATGTTCGCCTTTTCCATTTTCTGGACCTACCTGTGGTTCTCGCAGTTCATGCTGATCTGGTATGCCAACATTCCCGAGGAAACCAAGTATTTCCAGAACCGGGCCCGCGGGGAATACAGCGGTATTTTCTGGCTGATGTTCATCATCAACTTCCTGGCGCCGCTGTTGCTCCTGATGACCCGGGATGCCAAACGTAACTATGCGACCATTACATTCATGTCCCTGCTGATCCTGTTCGGCCACTGGCTGGATTTCTACCAGATGGTATTCCCCGGCCCGGTTGAGCAGGTACCATCGATTCTTTATGATTTCGGGATCGGCTTGGGTTTTGTGGGATTGATTATGTTCGTAGTCGGGCGTTCGCTGACCAAGGCACCGCTGATCAGCCTAAACCATCCGTTCCTGAAAGAAAGCATTATTCACCATACCTGAGCAGCGCAGACAGCATATTGAATAACCTTTTTTAATTGTAATAGCAGTATGTCAACGTTTTTTGTTATCGCGATCCTGGCCCTTGGCTTTCTGATAACGTTCCAGATTGCCAAGGCGAGTGAATACGTGGCAGTCCTGCGGGGTGAGGAAAAATCCCGTAAACAGGCCAACCGAATCAATGCCTTCCTGCTGTTGGTGTTCCTGGTGGTCGGCCTGATCGGTGTGTATTATTGCAA
>DASZRL010000116.1:0-15385 GCA_035549175.1 Chitinophagaceae bacterium
GTATTTGGGGTTGTCGGTCGGAATCGCCTTGACAAAATCATAGCTGAGCTGGACACGGACCGCCCAGCTGGCCATCAGGGCCGTAAAACCAATCAGTACTGTCAGCAGGACGAAACGGAAGTTCAGGACGAAACGGCCCAGGGATCTCCACATAATTTAGATGATTTGCTCTGCCAAAGCGCCCGCCTGCGCGGGCGGCGCCGGAAGGGCAAAGAAACGGAATAATATTCACAACGCTATTGCGGTGAATGCGGTACTTTTGAGCTGCCCGCTGCACCGGGCGATCTCCCAGCCAACCAGTCAACCACCGAATCAAATACCAGGGGCCGTGCCGGAAAAACTCCATAAAACCCGGGGACTTGTGCTGCGCACCGTGAAGTACGGCGAGACCAGCCTGATCGTGACGATCTTTACCGAACTGTTCGGCCTGCAGTCCTACCTGGTAAACGGCGTAAGGACCTCCGGCCGCAAGGGAAGCGGCCGGGCCAACCTGTTTCAGCCCGGCGCCATCCTGGACCTGGTAGTGTACCATAATGAACTGGTCAATCTCCAGCGGATCCGGGAGTTCCGGTGGGGGTACCTGTACGAGCGGGTGCTGACCGATATCACCCGCAATGCGGTGGCGTTGTACCTGGTGGAACTGCTGACCCGGTGCCTCAGGCAACCGGAGGCCAATCCTGACCTGTACCATTTTGCCGAAGACGCCCTGCTTCACCTGGACCGGAGCCCGGATGCCGTGGCGGCCAACTTTCCACTGTTCTTCGCGCTGCAGCTGGCCGGTTTTTTCGGATTCCGGATCAGTGACGGCTACAGCCCGCGAACACCCTTCCTGGACCTGCTGGAAGGGCAATACGTGGCAGAACGCCCCCACTACCCGCATTACCTCGAGGAAAACCTGGCCCAGGTGACCGCCGAGCTGCTGAAGGTCATGCAGCCCGACGAACTGGCCCAGATCCGGCTGCACCATGGCCAGCGCCGCGCCCTGCTCCAGGCATACGAGACCTATTACGCCCTGCACCTGCAGGACTTTGGCAGCCTGAAATCCTGGCCGGTCCTTTCCGTGATCTTACAATAGCCGCTGGGAGGCGGAAAAATCGGGTTCGATGCGCACCACGCCGGGTGTCTTGCCCGGTTCAAAGCTCCCCAGCTGGTCTTCCCAGCGCAGCGCGCGTGCGCCTTCCAGCGTTGCCATGCGCAGCCACACAGCCGTTTCCACCCCGGGGAATGCCTCTACCAGGGCCCGGATCTCGCGGGCGACGCTGAGCTGCCAGTTGCTGCTGTAACTGTCCGTGCCCAGCACGGTCCGGCAGCCGAGCCGCAAAAACTGCCCGACGTCGGGCAGCCGGTTCTCGATATACCGGTTGGCGTTGGGGCAAAAGCAGTAGACCAGCTGCAGGCCGGTCTGCGCGGCGTACTCGGCGGCAAAGAGGATATCCTCTTGCGGCATGTAGGTATTGTGAACCAGCAGCAAGGTCTGCCCGTTGGTGAAGTGCGGCAGTACGGAGCGCAGGCTGCTGCGCCCGGTGACCGGGAAGGGGGAATGGTCCAGCCCGAAAATGCGGAATAACCGCAGGTAGTCACCCTGGCCGGTCCGGTAGAGTTCATCCTCGGCGGGGTGCTCCTGGTTGTGCAGGGAGATTACCTGGCCCGCCGTACCCTCGTTGATCAGCCGGAAGGTAAGCGGGCTGATGCTGTAGGGGGCATGAGGCACCAGGGAGGTGCGGTGCGGCACGGGCGATCCGGCCAGGCTGTCTTCCAGCTGGCTGGCCACGGCCCGGTAATGCTGCAGGTTCTGCTGCGCCCGCTCGTCCGTAAAACCGAGCACTTCCACGAAATTCTGCCACCGGATGCGGCTGGCGGCCTTGGTCCGGGCGGTGTCGGCCGTATTACCTATATCTCCCACGGCGACGATCCCGTTGGCGTACATCTCCTGCTCGGCGCGCCGGATCGCGTCCTGGATGAGGCCGGGGTCAAAATCGCGTTTGGTCACCACCGAACAAAGGAATTCGATCAGGCCCGTATGGGGCGGGATCACATCCTTCAGGTGGCTCAGTTCCAGGTGGCAGTGGCAGTTCACCAGGCCCGGGGTCAGCAGGCCGGGGTGGTATTCGACGTCCTCACCCGCTTCGGACTCCGGTACGATGGCCTGGACGCGGCCGGCGGGGTCCGTGATCAGGACGGAATCCGGCTGGCGGAAGGCATAGCCGTCGAATAGCCGGTCTGCCCTGAATTTGCGATAGTTCATGCACCCAAATTTCAAAATTCAGGTTCCAATCGCCAAATCATTAATTTTGCGGCCCGGAGAACGTGAATATGCTCGACAAATTGGCAGCCATCGAGGCGCGGTTCGACCAGTTGGGGGTAGCCCTGACCAACCCGGCCATCGTGAACGACAACAAGCAGTTCGCTGCCACCAGCAAGGAATACCGCAGCCTGGAAAAGATCGTCCAGGCCTCCCGGGACTACCGCAAACTGCTGGAGGACGAGGCGTTTTACCGTGAAACCCTGGGCGGGGAGGACGAAGAGCTCCGGGACCTGGCCAAGATGGAACTGCCGGCGCTGGAGGAGCGAAAAAAGGACCTGGAAGCCCAGATACGCCAGCTGCTGATCCCCAAGGATCCCCAGGATGAAAAGAATGCCATTATTGAAATCCGCGCCGGAACCGGGGGGGATGAAGCCAGCCTGTTCGCGGGCGACCTGCTGCGGATGTATACCAAATACTGCGAGAAGAAAGGCTGGAAGACCGCACTGCTCAGCGAAAGCGAGGGAACGGTCGGCGGATACAAGGAAGTGCAGCTGGAAGTGACCGGGGAGGACGTTTACGGGATCCTCAAGTTCGAAAGCGGCGTGCACCGCGTCCAGCGGGTCCCTGCCACGGAGGCCAGCGGACGGGTCCACACCTCGGCCGCCACGGTGGCCGTCATGCCGGAAGCCGAAGAGGTGGACTTTGAACTCAAGGAAAGCGATGTCAAAATGGAAACTGCCCGCAGCGGCGGCGCCGGCGGCCAGAACGTCAACAAGGTGGAGACCAAGGTCATGCTGACCCACATTCCCACCGGCACCGTCGTCATCTGCCAGACGGAACGCACCCAGCTGGGCAACCGCGAGAAAGCCATGCAGATGCTGCGGACCAAGCTCTACGAGGAGCAGGTACGCAAGCAGGAAGAGGAAATTGCCCGCCACCGCAAGAGCCTGGTCAGCAGCGGGGACCGCAGCGCCAAGATCCGCACCTATAATTTTCCCCAGGGCCGCGTGACCGATCATCGCATCGGCCTGACCCTTTACAACCTGGATGAGGTCCTCAACGGTAACCTGCAGGAACTCATCGACGCCCTGCAGTTCGCGGAGAACTCCGAGAAAATGGCCAAGCAGAACTAGGCCCGCCCGACCTGCCGGGTCTCCTATTCAAACACGATGGTTTTGTTGCGGTGCACCAGCACCCGGTCCTCGAAGACCAGCTGCATGGCCCTGGCCAGTACCGCGGTTTCGACCTCCTTGCCGGCCCGGACCATGTCCTCGACGCGGTGACGGTGGGTGACCGGGATGATCTGCTGGGCGATAATGGGGCCTTCATCCAGGTCATCGGTGACAAAATGGGAGGTGGCCCCGATCAGCTTCACTCCCCGCGCAAAGGCCTGGCGGTAGGGTTGGGCGCCGGCGAAGGCAGGCAGGAAGGAGTGATGGATATTGATGATCCGGTGCCGGTATTGTGCCACGAAGGCCGGGGAGAGGATCCGCATGAATTTGGCGAGGACCAGGAAATCCGGCTGGTAGGGCGCCAGGCCGTCCAGCAGGGCGCTCTCGAATGCCTCGCGCGGACGACCCTCATGCGGAACATGGAGGAAGGGCACCTCGAAGCGGCGGCACAGGTCCCCGAGGTCCGGATGGTTGCCCAGTACGCATGCCAGCCGGGCTCCCAGCGTACCGAACTGGTGGCGCAGCAGGATGTCTCCCAGGCAGTGGTATTCGCGGGTGACCAGCACCGCGAGCCGTTTTTCAGGCAGGGGGTTAATCTGCAGGCTGGCCTCCGGCGGAAGGGCCGCGCGGAGCTCCTGCTGCCAACCTTCATGGAGGGCCAGCCCTTCGGCCTCGATGCGGGAGAAGAACCGGTTGTCTTCCTTTTCCACGTGTTCCCGCATAGAGACGATATTCAGGCCGGCCCGGGCCAGGATGCTGCTGATGGAGGCCACCAGGCCAACCTGGTCCCTGCATTGAATGACAATAATCATGGGTCGATCGGGGGCATACTAGGTAAGCCCGCGGGTAAATATCCGAAATTCCGGCGGGTGGATCCATCCGGGATTGCCCCGGTTGGTATGGCCGCAGGTACCTTCCCGGAAACCGGCGGCCGCGTTTGACCCGAATCCCGTAAATTTCGGGTATTAAAATATTGACAGGTATGCTAGAAAATCTGATTGACCTGGTCCGCCAGCACGCCGGTGAGGCGATTGTGAACAATCCCGCGATCCCCAATGACCGTAATGAAGAAGCGATCCGGGAGGCTTCCGGGTCTATTACCGGGGGGCTTCAGAACCTGCTGTCCCAGGGCGGGCTGCAGGATGTGCTGAAACTGTTCAGCGGAAATACCGATGTCGCCGCCAGCGGGGTGACCCAGCAGGTATCCGGCGGCTTCATCCAGACCTTGATGAGCAAGTTCGGCCTCGACCAGCAGACGGCCGGGCAGGTGGCCGGCCAGGTGGTGCCCAGGGTCATGACCGACCTGGTTAACAAAACCAATGACCCGGCTGAAAAGGGTTTTGACATCCAGGGCCTTTTCAATCACCTGAGCGGCGGCTCCACCGGCAGCCTGGATATGCAGGGCCTGCTGAACAAGGTGAAGGGCGGCCTGGACCTCAACGGGGACGGTCAAACCGACCTGCAGGACCTGAAGGCGGCCTTCCAGGGCCAGGCCGGGGGCGGGGGATTGATGGACAAGATCAAGGGCATATTCGGGTAATCCGCCGTACTGCCAAAAAAAGCCTTGCGGGGGCTGGCAGGCTGCCAGATAAGGCCAACCCGGCAGGTTTTCCGCCTTCCCGGAGGGACCCGGGGAAGGGGCCCCGGGGAGGCAGGCGGGCCTTCTGGCACGCTATTGGTACCTTACCTGGTTGAACGGCACCCCCTTACGGGAGGGCACCGGGCTCTTTGTCTGTTGCAAATTATGGTTTCGTTAAAGCCAGGGCCTTTAGAAATTCGTTAACACCGTTGCGTATACTATTGGCAGTAAATTTGCGTTATACAATTCAGTTCTTACTTACACAAAGCAGTCAATTTTCTCATAAGCAGTTAGTTTTGGTTGCGACCCCTGTTTCTACAGGGGTCTATTTTTTTTATGCCGGTCGCCGCTTCAGGTATGCACGCCGGCTGTACCACCATCCCGCCAGGCAGCCTACGGCATCCGCGGCCATATCACTCAGGTCAAAGGAACGGTTCGGAATAAAATAGCGCTGTACGAACTCCATACCCACGCCATATCCCAGCCAGATCAGGGCCAGCCAGCCAAAGGCCCGGCGAAGCCGCGCGATGTCGCGGGTACGGCGCTGTATGCCCAGGCACCAGAGCCATACCATGCCGGCGAACATCCCGATATGAACGAACTTGTCAAAATGGATGGCTTCCAGCCAGCCCGCCTTCGGGAGATCCGAGCCCGGAAGGGTAAGCAGGATCGTGGAAAGGATGAACCAGAGTATGGCGGGCACAAAACCTTTCAGGACGCTTCGCACGTTTTTCTGCAAGTATAGCATGCATTTTCCAGATGCGGAATCCCCGGGGCCTGCAGGGCGCCCGGATGCACAAAGAGCTTCCGGAAGGAAGCCCTTTGTTAACCAACTATAGAACCAAAACTGCCTGGGCAGTTTTCCTGTGTATCTACGCAAACGGAGGTGGGACGGATTGCCGGCGGCTACAATTTTGCCTTGCCCAGGGTCTGCAGGGTTTCGAGGGTGGGAGGACCCGAATGGCCCCTGTTTTCGATGGTGATGGCAAAGGCATCGGCCTGGCGGGTATTATTCATTTTCAGCAGGATCCGGGAGCCGGTGGCGTCAAAGAGGCCCAGGTCCTTGGGCTTACCGTCGATCAGGGCCCAGAGCTGGTATTGTTTTTCGGAGGGCAGCCGGGGCAGGTTCTTGACGATCATCCATACGTTGGAGGAGGTGGAATCCCAGTAAATGCTGGCGGAGGCCAGGGGCGCTTTTTGGGTGCCTACCATGTTAACCACCGTTACGTTCGGATCATGCATGACCCGCTGCTCCTCGGCCAGCTGGTCAAGCAGGCTGTCGCGCGATTGCAGGCGTGCCTGCAGGTCCCGGTTGGTTTGCTGGAGGGCCTGGTTGCTGTGGTAGAGCCGGTAGGCCAAATAAGCTGTGCCCAGGGCCACAAACAGGGAGGCTGCCACCAGCCAGCGCAGGCCGGCCTGGCGCCTGCCCGGTCCGGGTTCCAGGTCGATGACCGGGGCCGGGCCCGGCTTGCCCGGATCGGCGGCCCCGGATGCCTCACTTTCCAGGAAGGACAGGAAACTGCTGCGAACCCCGGACGGCGGGGGAACACTTCCTTCCCGGGCCTGTTTTTCCAGGGACGACTCAAACGCCTCGCGGGCAGCCACGAGCTGGGGATACTGCCGGCAGAGTTCTTCAAATTCGGCCCGCTCCTCCGGGGAGGCCAGCCCGAGCACGTAGCTCTCTACCATACCGCTTGCTATGTATTCCTGTATCTGCACTTTTTTTACATCATTGACCGTAACTGGATCAGGGCCGACCGGATCCTGGTTTTCACGGTTCCCAGCGGGATGTCCAGGGTCCGCGCGATTTCTTCATGCGTAAACCCCTGGAAATAAGATAATTCTATCAGGACCCGCTGTTCCTGCCGGAGCTTACCGAGGAGTTTGCGCAGGCCGTAGTCATCGGTAGCGGGTCGGACCGCCTGGTCCGGCCACTCCTGGATATCCTCCGGGATCGCCTGGCTTTTCCTTTCCTGCCGGTAGGCTCTGGACCGCACCTTATCAATCGCCGCATTGCGGGCTATGTTCAGCATCCAGGTGAACAGCCGCCCACGGGACGGGTCATAGCTGTCTATCTTCCGCCAGATATTGACGAACACCTCCTGCAGGACATCCCCGGCGCTGTGACTCTCCGGGACGATCTGCTGGATGATCCCGAACAGGGCGCCGGAATAATGATCATACAGATAGGTGAATGCCTGTTGATTCCGTTGTTGCAACAGCCCAACAAGTTCCGGCTCACTGTATGTGATTTTTGGCGTCAATAGTTGGTTCATGGAAGCGGGAAAGCCCGCACCGGTCCTTTAATATACGGAGAAGGTGCGCCGGCAGATTTACCCGGTGATGGCTTCGTAGGCGGGTGCATCCAGCAGGGCGTCCACATCAGCCGGGTTCTTTACGGTCATCCGGATCATCCAGCCTTCGCCATACGGGTCGCTGTTGACCAGTTCCGGCTGGCTGCTCAGGGCGGGATTCAATTCGGTGATGGTGCCGCTGACCGGCAGAAACAGATCGGATACGGTCTTGACGGCTTCCACCGTGCCGAATACGGCACCGGCTGCCAGATCCTTACCGACCGTCTCCACTTCCACGTATACGATATCCCCCAGTTCTTTCTGGGCAAAGTCCGTGATGCCGATGGTGGCAATCTGGCCGTCCAGCCGGATCCATTCATGATCCTTCGTATAGCGGAGGTTGGCGGGAAAATTCATGGGCTGCTGTTTTGAAGCACAAATATGATTAAATCAGTGAAATAAAATTCCCGGCCCTTCCATTTTATTTTCCGGCATCCGGGAGAGGTACCGGTTCGGGACGATACCTTTTTCGTTTGATGAGGTGGGCCCTGAGGATGCGCACATCCCGGAGGGGCCGGTCACGGTCCACTCCCTGGCTGGTGGGCACTGCCGCGATGGAATCCACCACCTGCATGCCGTGTACCACATCGCCGAACACCGTGTATTGCTGGTCCAGGTGCGGGGCGCCGCCCAGAGTCATGTAGACAGCCCGTTGATCGGGGGGAATCACGCGCCCCCGCAGGCGGAACCGCTGCAGGGAATCCAGGGCTCCCTGGGAAAAGCGGCGGCCCTGGACTATATAGAATTGGCTGGCACTGCTGGCCTTCTGGGGGTTGACGTCATCTCCTTCCCGAGCCGCGGCCAGGGCACCGCGTTTGTGAAAAAGGCCGGCGCGGAATTCCGCGGGAAGGGTATAGGCCGGGCCACCGTCACCCAGGGGCTGCCCCGGTGCGGCATGGCGGCTGTCGGGGTCGCCGGCCTGGATCATAAAATGGCGGATGACCCGGTGAAACAGGACGCTGTCAAAATAACCGGCCTTGACCAGCCGCAGGAAATTGTCCCGGTGCAGCGGGGTGGAATCGCTCAGGCGCAGCACAATGCTTCCGTAGTTGGTAACCAGTTCCACATCCCGTTTCCGGTCTTTCCTGCGCAGGGGCTGGTCCTGCTGGCCGGAGGCGGAGGCTGCCAGCAGGGCTGCCAGGCAAAAGAGGAGCCATCGCTTCATGGTCAGAATCGGTTTTCTTCGAAGTAAAGAAGAATATGGTCCTTCAGGAAATTTTCCTGCTCCGCGCTGTTCATGGGCGGCATCGGACGCAGTTGCCGGAAATGGGGCCAGCCCTCTTCGTCGGTTCCTTCCAGTTCATAGTAGCCGCTGTGGGAAAGCAGGCTGCAGACCGCTACGTGCATCAGGTCCTGCTTCTGCTCCTTGGTGAACTTGGGCCGAATATCCCCGAACTCCTGCACGCCGATCAGAAACAGGATCGCCTCCAGGTCCGGTTTCTTGCCGAAGCGTTCCACGAGTTTCGCCTCCAGGTTCCACCAGCGCTGCTGTAAGTCGTCGTTTGCAAACATGGCGCGAAGATACGAACCCCGGCGGCGACCCCGGCCGGGGATCAGGCCAGCTTTTCAGCGATCACCGCGGTGCCGTAGGCCAGCACTTCGGTTACGCCGTCCAGGACATCATTGGCGTCATACCGCATATTGATCACGGCATTGGCGCCCCGTTCGGCCGCGTGCTCCAGGAGCAGCTGGAAGGCTTCCTCCCGGGTCCGTTCACACAGGTTGGTGTACACGGAAATCTTGCCGCCCACCAGGGTCTGCAGGCCCCCGGCGATATTGCCGAGCAGGCTGCGTGAACGGACAGTAACACCGCGCACGATACCCAGGTTGGTCCTGATGCGGTATCCGGGAAGGTCGATGCTGGTAGTAACCAGGGCAGGGTCGATCATATTGAATGGTTTTTACGAATGTACCCATTATCCGGCATGGTCGGTGTGCCTCCAGGATTTACCTTTGCGCCAAATCGCAACAGACATGCTGCAACTACAGGTTTTACGGCAGGACCCCGGCGCGGTAAAGGAGCGGCTGACCTTCCGGCATTTCCCGGAGCCCGGGCTGGTGGACCGCATCCTGGAACTGGACGACCGGCGAAAGAAGCTTCAGCTGTCCTTTGACCAGGCCAAGGAAAAGATCAAACTGCTTTCCGGCCAGATTGGCGACCTGATGACCAAGGGACAGGGCCGGGAAGCGGAATCTCTGAAAGGCGAAGTCGCGGAGTTGAAAGCAACCCTGCAGCCCACCACCGAGGAACTCCGGGAAACGGAGCGGCTGCTCCAGGAGGAACTGGTCAGGCTGCCCAACCTGCCTGCGGCACAGGTCCCTGCCGGCACCTCACCCGCGGATAACGTGGTGGTCCGGGAAGGGGGGCAGCGGCCGGAGCTGCCCGAAGATGCCGTCCCGCACTGGGACCTGGCCAAAAAATACCGGCTCATTGATTTTGAACTGGGCAACAAGATTACCGGAAGCGGCTTCCCGGTCTATACCGGGCGCGGCGCCCGGATCCAGCGCGGGCTGATCCAGTATTTCCTGGACTTCAATACCGCTGCCGGGTATACCGAATACCTGCCCCCCCTGATGGTCAATGAAACCACGGCGTATGGGACAGGCCAGCTGCCCGACAAGGAAGGCCAGATGTATTTTGTGAACGAGGATAAGTATTACCTGATCCCGACGGCCGAGGTTCCTGTCACCAATATTTACCGGGGCGAGGTGCTCGCCGAGAGCGATCTGCCCGTGCGCATGACGGCCTACACCCCCTGCTTCCGGCGCGAGGCAGGCAGCTACGGCAAGGATGTCCGCGGCCTCAACCGCCTGCACCAGTTCGACAAGGTGGAAATCGTCCAGCTGGTGCACCCTTCGCGCAGTTACGAGGTCCTCGATGAAATGGTGGCCCACGTCGAAGCCTTGCTGAACACCCTGGAACTCCCCTACCGCATCCTGCGCCTTTGCAGCGGGGATATGGGCTTCGCGTCGGCCCTCACCTATGACTTCGAGGTGTACAGTGCCGCCCAGGGCAAGTGGCTGGAAGTTAGTTCCGTGTCTAATTTCGAGACGTTCCAGACCCATCGCATGATGATCCGGTTCCGCGACGAACGGGGCAAGCCCCAGCTGCTTCATTCCCTCAACGGCAGTTCGCTGGCGCTGCCGCGGATCCTGGCCTGCCTGCTGGAAAACAACCAGACCGCTGATGGAATCCGGTTGCCACGGGTCCTTGAAAAATACATTGGTGCAACATTGATTTCCTGAAATGACGTATCTTCCCCGTCAAAGTACATACAGTATGAAAAAAACCGTTCTTCTGTCACTCACCGCGTCCCTGTTCATCCTGGCCTGTCACAAAAAGACGGTTCCTGAAAAGACCGCCGTCCAGCAGCCTGCCCCGCAGGTAAGCCAGCAGGCGCCTGTCGCCCAGCAATCCACGACCACCCAGCCGGCTGCCACCGACGCTTCCCTGGCGGAGCTGGGAAAGACCGTCTTATCCACCAAGTGCACGAAATGTCACGGGCTGAAGAATCCCGGAGATTTTACCGCCCAGCGATGGGACGGGATTCTGAAAAGCATGATCCCTAAGGCCAAGCTGACCGATGACGAGGCCAAACAGGTTACGGCCTACGTGCTGGCGAACGCCAAACCCTGATCACCGGCCCCTCCGACCCGTATTCCCAGGCAGGAACTTCGCTTCCTGCCTTCTTTTTTTTGGGTGACGGCTCAGGCCTCCTGCAGCCGGCGTACCCGGGGATTCATGACGTAAAACCAGGCAGGAGGGAACAGGGCCAGCATCATCATGCCCGGGTAACCCGTCGGCATCTGCGGGGCCTGCGGGTGGTGGCGCAGCACCTGGTACTTGCGGCTGGCCTGGTAATGGTGGTCGCTGTGGCGGCACAGTTCAAATAACATCAGCCGGCCGATCACGTGGTCGCTGTTCCAGCTGTGCCAGGGCTGCGCACGTTCGTACCGGCCCTCCCCGAGGGCTCTGCGCCGCAGACCGTAGTGTTCGATATAATTGACGGTTTCCAGCAGCAGGATGCCGATGCCGGCGGCGGCCACAAAACAGAGCATCACCTGCCAGCCGGCCACGATCCCGATCAGCAGGACCAGGGCCGCTTCGATCAGGTGGTATTGAATCATTTCATTGTGCAGGGAAAACACGGGCCGTCCCTTGCGTCGCTGCTCCCGGCCGGCGATCTCCCAGGCGCTTCGGTAGCTTCCCCAGACCGTGCGCAGGTAAAAGGCATAAATCCATTCCCCGTAGCGGGCGCTGCTGGGATCCTCCGGGGTGGCCACCCTTTTGTGGTGCCCCCGGTTGTGTTCTATAAAAAAATGCATATAGAGCGAGGTCAGCAGCAGCATCCTGGCCAGGACCTGTTCGAACCGTCCCGTGCGGTGACCCAGTTCATGGCCCACATTGATGCCGAAGGTGCCGCAGAGCAGCCCCATGACCCAGATGCGGCCAACGGCCTCGGGCCACGCCAGCCTGTCCCGGAACATGCCGTACAGGAACTGCACCAGGGCCGCGTATTGTGCCAGGACCACCAGGTACAGGATGACGTCATAGGTACGGTCCTCCCGGGCCAGCTGTTCCTCGGCGGCTTCCAGGTTGGAGGGATCCGGGCGGATCAGCAGTTCGGCCAGGGGAATCAGCACCCAAGCGTAGAGCAGCGGGAGCCAGATGGTCCAGCCGCGCGCGGAGAAAGCATGGTACGCTCCTGCGTACAGGATCAGCGGGGATAGGTATTTGAAGGCCCGGACGCTCATATGATAATCATCTGGTATCCGAATGTAGCCAATCTCCCGGATTCCGGGTTCCCCTGTTAAACTTTGGGCAGGGGGACGAGTCATACCCCCTCACGTAAACGGCTTCCATGTCCCCCACCAACCAGTTAAAGAACCAGCACCTGATGTGGCGGGCCGGATTCGGCCCGGCCGCCGAGCAGCTCCCGGAGCTGGCCTACGCTTCTCCGCATGCCTTGTATAAGGCCCTGCGTAAGGCCTCCGCCCAGGCCCCCGGTTACCTGGATGTGGCCGATGACACGCTGAAGGGCCTGGTCATGGGGCTGCAGGAGCAGGGGCAGCCGTTCAAAGACCTGTCCGCCGACCAGAAAAAACAGTTTCAGCAGCAGAACCGCCAGGCGATCCGCAGCCTGAATACGAGCTGGCTCCGGGAAATGGTCAGCAGCAAGGCCCAGCTTCGCGAAAAAATGGCCTTCTTCTGGCACGGACATTTTGCCTGCCGCAACCTGAATGTATTTTACCAGCAGGAACTACTGGATGTGATCCGCCGCCAGGCGCTGGGAAATTTCCGGGACCTGCTGCATGCGGTATCCAAGACGGCAGCCATGCTGAATTTTCTGAATAATAACCAGAACCGGAAGAACCATCCCAACGAGAATTTTGCCCGGGAGGTAATGGAACTGTTCACCCTGGGCCGGGGACATTATACGGAGTCCGACGTGAAGGAGTCGGCGCGGGCCTTTACCGGCTGGGGCGCTAACCTGAGAGGCGAATTCGTATTCCGACCCGCCCTCCATGATGACGGAATGAAGACCGTCCTGGGAAAGACCGGCCGCTGGGATGGCGACCAGGTATTGGATATCCTGCTGGATCAGCCGCAGGCGGCCCGGTTTGTCTGCGGCAAGCTGTACCGTTATTTTGTAAATGATCAACCCGACCCGGCGCGCATCAACCTGCTGGCCGACCGCTTTTACCGGAGTGGTTACGATATCAGCGACCTGATGGAGGCGATTTTTACCAGCGACTGGTTTTACGACCCCGCCAACATCGGCACGCGGATCAAATCACCCATTGAACTGATTGCCGGCATCCAGCGTATGCTGCCCATGGAGCTGGCCAACGAGGAGGCCCTGCTGGTCGTGCAGCGGCTCCTGGGCCAGGTCCTGTTTTACCCGCCCAACGTCGCCGGCTGGCCGGGCGGCAGAACCTGGATCGACAGTTCCACCCTGATGATGCGGATGCGGCTGCCCCAGCTGCTGGGCGCCGCGGATGAATTTAACCTGACGCCTAAAACAGACGATGACCAGATGATGGGGCGGGGGGAAGACCTGCCGGGCTCCGCGGGCGGGTTGCGGCCGGGCGGACAGGGCGGCGGCCGGGCCCGGCTGCTGCAGGCTACCATCCGCTGGGAGCCGTACAGCCGGTACGTTGCCAGGCTTGCCGAGGACCAGGTCATACCCGGTATCTGCCAGGTACTGCTTCAGGTGCCGGCGGGGTTTACCCCTTCCCTGATCAGCGGGTTCAGCCAGGGCGGGGACCGCGAACGCCTGCTGCGGACGGCCACCATCCAGGTAATGAGTACGCCGGAATACCAGCTTTGCTGACCGGCCCAGATCCTAATCCCAGTTACGTATAACCGATTAAACCGTTTCCCATGCTGATCAAACGCCGCGCATTTTTACAGACAGGTTCCCTGGCCACGGCCTCCCTGCTGGTGCCCCGCTTCCTGAAGGCCCTGGAAGGAAGGCAAGCCGTTCCGGCGGGCAACAAGGTCCTGGTTGTCCTGCAACTCAGCGGCGGCAACGACGGGCTCAATACCGTTATCCCGGTTCGCAACGATCATTATTACCGCGCACGTCCCCACCTGGGTATCGATCGCGGCAAGGCCCTGTCACTGACCGACGAGGCCGGATTACATCCCGCCCTGGTGGCCCTGAAGGAACTGTACGACGAGGGGTCCCTCGGAATCCTGAACTCCGTGGGCTATCCCAACCCGGACCGGTCCCATTTCCGGAGCATGGATATCTGGCAGTCGGCCAGCTCCAGCCAGGAATACCTGACCACGGGGTGGATCGGCCGCTACCTGGATGCCCAGTGCCACGGATGCGACCGGCCGACCTATGCCCTGGAGATCGACGATGTGCTCAGCCTGGCCCTGAAGGGCGAAGCGTCCAAGGCCATCGCCATGCGGGATCCCCGGCGGTTGTTCGGCACCAGCCATGAAGCGTATTTCCGGGCCCTGCAAAAAATGCATGGCGATCCCGCAGGCGATCAGCCGGTGGACTACCTGTACAAGACCCTGGCAGAAACCCTTTCTTCGGCCACCTACCTGTACCAGCAAAGCCGGCTCCATCCCAGCACAGCCACCTATCCCCGTACCGAGATCGGCCAGAATCTCCGCACCATTGCCTCGCTGATATTTTCAGATATCAATACGAGGGTGTATTACCTGTCGCTGGGCAGTTTTGATACCCATGTCAACCAGCAGGCCCAGCAGCAGCGGCTGTTTACCGAACTCAGCGACGCCATCCGGGCCTTTGCCGCCGACCTGAAGGCGCAGGGAAGGTTTGAGGATGTCCTTTTGTTCACCTTTTCCGAATTTGGCCGCCGGGTAGCCCAGAATGCCAGCGGAGGAACCGACCACGGTACGGCAAACAGCATGTTCTTTGTAGGCGGCGGCCTTGCGAAAAAAGGCCTGCTAAATCCCCTGCCGGACCTGGACGATCTGGAGGAAGGGGATTTGAAATACCAGGTGGATTTCAAAAATGTCTATGCATCCGTCCTGGGCAGGTGGCTTGGCGCGGATGATACCCGGATTCTGGGCGGAACCTTCCCGCACCTGGATATGATTTAGGGGGACATGCAGACCGGGGTGCTATTTTCCAGGGCTTTCCTGATTTTTCCAATTTGGATATTTGCTTGCTGTACTTAGGATCGCTGGAAGAAAAAAAGACCTCCTGAAGGGGTATCGGTAAAGTATTTTCCATTAAGACCACCCTATAGGCCAACATGGAAAACATAGGCTACTGTAAATGATTTTATGCAAAATAATTTCCAATGAAATATTTCAGTAATGGCAAATATTTTCAGATAAGAACAAAATAAATAAGCTCATTGGCAAATATTTTCCAGTGTCAAAATTTCCATACCTGCCGTTTGGTTGAACCAGTGCATTTTTTGCAGCGGTTGCATGGCAAATTGAACTATTCCTATTTCGAATAAGATTGACTTGGCCGGTGAAAAAAATAATCTACCTTTTTGAGCTTCCCCCTTCATTTTTGGCCTTTAGTGCTGCTCTCGGATT
>DASZRL010000117.1:0-6914 GCA_035549175.1 Chitinophagaceae bacterium
CGGTTCCGCAATGTATTCCGGCAGGAAACCGATTTCCTGCGGGGTTATGCGGCAGGTTTCTATGCCGGCCGTTCTGCCGGAGCGCATCCGGAAGGGTACGGTACGCGGCTGAAGGAAAGCCTGGGGAAACTCGAACTGGGACCCTGGTCCGTCGGATCCCACATGATGGGAGAAACCATCCCCAAGGAAACCAATCACGTCCGGCTGGATCCGGTTAAAAAAGATGCCTGGGACATTCCTTTACTGAACATTTCCGTAGATTATGACGACAACGACGAAAAGATGGTCAGGGATTTTACCGAGCAGCTAACCGAGATGTATACCAGGGCCGGATTTACCAATATCAAGACCTCGGACAGCAAGCAGGCCCCCGGGCTGGACATCCACGAAATGGGCGGATGCCGGATGGGTAAGGATCCCAGGACATCCCTGCTCAACCAATGGAACCAGTTGCACGCCTGTCCCAATGTGTTCGTGACCGATGGAGCCTGCATGACCAGTACGTCCACCCAGAACCCCTCGCTCACGTATATGGCCCTTACTGCCAGGGCCTGTGATCACGCGGTTTCCCTGTTAAAGCGGGGCGACCTGTAGATATCGTCGGGGCAAGGGCCGGCCTGGCAGCAGGCTGGTGACGGTTTAGCTGGCACCAGTGGCCCGCGCGGTTCGGGGACTGGTATGCGGATTTGAATTCATCAAATACACTGCCTATGTTCTCTCATGCCGGTTCGGTCATGCGCGCGCTGTGCGCGCCGGTTTTGCTGCTCGCAGCGGGTACGATGGCCCGGGCCCAGATGCCCGATACGGTTCATTTGTCATCCATTCCCTATGCGATGCATTGGGAAAACAAACCCTTGGGTTTTACGGCCCGCGGCGGAGTCCTGGAAATTGACGCAGGTCCGAAGACCGACATGTTCCGGGATCCCAATGTAACCTACAACACCGACAATGCCCCGAAACTGCTGTTTACCCCGGATTCGGATTTTGTCCTGGTGGCACACGTCGGCCAGGCATTCCGCCATAAATGGGATGGCGGAGCCCTGGTTCTTAAACAGGACGACCTGCACTGGATCAAATTCTGTTTTGAAATGGATTATACCGGGGCCCACCGCGTAGTGAGCGTGGTAACCCAGGGTGTATCTGACGATTGCAATTCGGTGGAGATCCCGGGAAAGGCTGTATTTTTCAAGGTGGCCAAGGCCGGGAATGTCATTACCCTTTACTGTTCGACCGACGCTAAAAAGTGGCTGCTGGTCCGGCATCTGCAATTTGACTTCCGGCCCGGGTTCCGGGTGGGATTTCTGGCCCAGTCTCCCACGGGCAGCCGGTGTGCCGTGCAGTTTTCCCGGATCGTCTACCGGGCTTACCGGATCCGGGACCCGTATGCGGGGGAATGAGCCGGCCTGTCAAAATTCTCTTTATCTTCGGAAAACCTCCGGCAAAACGGAAGGTTTCTGCCTGCCAGTATGAAAAATCTGCAGTTTGCTGTCGCGGCCTTTGTGATTTTCCTGCTCGTTGTATTTTCCACCTTCCTGTTTCCCTCCGGCACGCGTCCTATGCTGGGGGTCAGCGGGGTGCCCGGATTCCGGCTGATCCCGGCGGATACGCTGTACTTTAACTCGTTCGTGGATTGTAATATGGCGGAAGCCTGGGTAGGTGATACGTTTCGCATCTTTCCCGGCAAATACGGAGAAGATCCGCTCTGGGGAAATGCCCGGGATCTGAAGTTTGCCAGCGGCAAAAATGCCGGGGAAACATTCCGCAGCCGGGCCGAAGACTTTTCAGCGCCGCAGCTGCCGCCCAACTCGGCGCCGGGGCTTCCGGGCCTGCACGGGGCCGTCTGGTTCGAAACGGTCTACCAGGACGCCCGGGACCCTAGCGGCAGGACTTTGTATGCGGTCTACCATAATGAGAATTATCCCCAGACGCTCCCCTATAACCCCGCAACCGGCGAGGGATATATCAACCGCAACTGGCCACAGGGCCTTACCGGGGACACGACGCCCGCGGCAGTATGCCGCATCGGAATCATGAAATCAGTGGATGGTGGCCGCAGCTGGGAAAACCGGGGCCTGTTCATCGAGGACCTCCAGCCCAGGATGATCCTCAAACCACATAATCGCTCGGTAACCTTTGCCGGCGGCGTGGGGGATCCTTCGGCAGTGGCCAGCGGCGATTACCTCTATCTGTTTTATGGGGAGTACGGCTATCCCGGGTCATATGATTCCTCCTCGTATGATCCTGATCTGGAATGGAAAGGTCAATGCATCAGCGTGGCACGGCTGGCTCTCAAGGACCTGGATGATCCCCAGGGCAAGGCACAGCGATGGGACGGCTCGGCCTTTCGCGCATCCTATACAGGGGTGGGCAGGCCTATCGCTTCCCTGCAGATTCCCAGGGAGGCAGGGGGCGGACCGGCTTCAGCTCCAGGCTCCCGATTCTACTGGGGGCCATCCGTCAGCTGGAACAGCTACCTGAACTGCTGGGTGATGCTCATGGCGCGGGCCGAAGGGCCCTCCTGGAAGGGAGGGGACCTGTATATATCGTTTAATACGCATCCGGACCTGGGTATAGGGGACCATGCCCAGCGATGGACCGAACCGCGCCGGCTCATCAGCCGGCCGGGACATATCCTCTGGTATCCCTCCCTGCAACCCCTCGACAGCCCGGAGGATATCCAAAGCAGGAACACCTGCCTGCAGCTCGGAAGGAAAGCCCGTTTATATTTCAAGGACCAGCATGATGGGAAGAGCGAGTACCTTTCGCAATACGTGCTGGAGTTTACCAGGCCCTGAATCCACCCGGGGAAGCCCCTGTAAAAAAAAGGAACCGGCTCCCGGAGGGAGATAGCCGGTTTCCGTTCAGGTTCCATTCCTGGTTCTCAGGGATTATCCGTGGCCTTGCCCACGATTTCGTAGGTTACCTGGTTGCGACCGATAATCTCCTGGTAATACACACCGTCCGGGGATTCATAATATTTTTTTCCGCCGATCAGGACCTGCCTGGAGTCGGCCGGCAGTTTGTCCACCTTATCCCCCATCTTGTAGGTATTGCGTGCGGTGCCATCATTTCCTTGGCTGCTGCCGGAACCACTTCCTTCCCCGGGATTGATCCGGTTATCCGGTTGCGGGTTGGGGTTGGACTGCTGGTCCGGATTGGTATAGCCATTGGGATTGGGATCCCGGTTAGGGTTCCCCTGCGGTTCGGAATATCCGCCGTTGCTGTTGCCGGTATCCAGCCGTCCGTGGTTGCCGACCACGGTATACCATATTTCATTATCAGCCGTAATTTCTTCTTTATAATACGTACCGTTCAGCTCATAATATTTGCGGCCGTCGATGACAACGACGCGGGCATCGCGGGGCAGTTCAGGTACGCGGGCTCCCACCGGTGGATCAACCACCCGGTAATCGTTATGATCGCCCGGGGCATAATAGATTCCGTTGAAATAATAATAGGGATAGCCCCCTACGTAGATCTCGCGATACCCCGGAGGCAGTACGCCGATGGTAATACCGATGGGGGGAGCAACCACCCGGAAATATCCGCCGAAAGGACGATAAAAGTAGCCGCCATAGTAGCGGTAATAGATCCCCCCGAACCCAATGTTCAGGTAAGGACCGCTGAAAGCATATACGCGCGGCCCGTAAAAATAGTGGCTGTAAACGGGCCGGTAGGCATAGGCATGGTATACGGGACGGTACCCATAGCTATGGTAGTAGGGACGATACCCGTAGGAATGGTATCCCCGGCGCTGGGCATGGACTCCGGCTCCCAGCAGAAAGAGCAAACCTGCCAGCAGGATGCCTTTCAGGGCAAAATCTTTACGGTTCATAAACATTTTGTTTGCCATTTGACGATAAAATTAGCCAATACCTTCTTATCAAAAAGCTAATGTTTGACCGGGCCGGGCCGGGAATACTTCTCCCGTCGGCATCGGGTTTTTCCGATTTTATTTTGTACCTTATTACGAACCAAAACCATTCGACATGAAAAAAATCCTGCTAGTTGCCCTTCTTGCACTGCTAATGCCCGGCCTGTTGCCCGCCCAGACCACCGATTACAAGGTTGTTTTCGACCTGACCAGCCGGGACACCCTGGATCACAATTCCGTTATCCGCTGGCTCAATGAGGTAACCACGGCCAATCCCAATGCCCAGGTGGAAGTGGTCATGTACGGACAGGGATTCAATATGGTGGTGAAAGGACGATCCACGGTGGCCGACGCGGTTGAGCGGCTGGCTGCCAATAAGAATGTGGCCTTTAAAGTATGTGCGGTCGCCATGCGCAGCAACCATATTACCCCTGACCAGCTCCTGCCGGGCGTCCAGGTGGTGCCTGATGGCATTTATGAAATCATTTCCAAGCAGCGGGCCGGCTGGGGATATATCAAGGCGGTGCACTAAGGGGCCACGCCGGCCGATCAATAGATCTTGCCCCCTCCTTCCTCCTGGTCAATGAGTTTTTGGGCCAGGTCGTCGAAGACGTCCGCTTTCCCGGAAATGACCTGGCGGAGCAGGTCATGGATGGTGACCACGCCGAGGAACTGCTGGTCGTGGAAAACCAGCAGGTACCTGGCTTTATGGGTATTCATGACGTTCATGCAATGCTCCACGGTATCACTCAGCTCCACCATCGGCAGGTCCACCGTCATCACCTCTTCCACGCGGGTCGTATTGCTGGCCCGGCCTTTCAGGATTACATTGCGTGTATAATCCCGCTCACAGAAAATCCCCTTGTACTGATTGCCATCCATGACGATCAGGTAACTCAGATTAACCGAGTTCAGCTGATGAAGCGCATCGATTACCAGGGTGCCCGGGGAAATTATATTGAAGGCCTTGGGTTTGCTGTCCATAATGTTTTTTACCGTTCTCATCGCGAATTCCTTTTCATTAAATATCGGATTTTACCTCCATTTTTTTCCTGATTTTCGACCATTCGGCCCGGAAAAATGCCGGCATGCCGGAAGGAGTTTCCCGAAACCGTGGCGTTCTTTACATTTGTATCCCTGCCCGCAGCGGGCCAGGCATGAAAACCGACCATTTACCTTACACACTGTCGTTAACCAATAGCGGGGCTGTAGGCCCTGGGAGCAAAAACTAAAATGTATACAGGATGAAGTTATTATTTACGGCCTTACTGGCCTGGATGGTATGTTCGGGAATTCATGGTCAGCAACCTCAGCAAAACCTGCCCCGCCCCCGGCTGGTTGTCGGCATAGTAGTGGACCAGATGCGGTGGGATTATCTGTACCGCTATTATGACCGGTACGCACCGGATGGCGGGTTCAAGCGCCTGCTGAACGAAGGGTTTTCCTGCGAAAACACCTTTATCCCGTACACGCCTACCGTAACCGCCGTAGGGCATACCAGCATCTTCACGGGGTCCGTTCCGGCCATTCACGGCATTACCGGCAATGAATGGTGGGACCGGGAGATGAACCGGCCTGTGTACTGCACTGAGGACCCAAGCGTCAAAACCGTCGGCAGTGATGACCAGGCCGGTCAGATGAGCCCGCGCAATATGTTGGTCACCACCCTGGGTGACGAACTCAAACTGGCCTCCAACTTTCGCAGCAAGGTCATCGGGATCGCCATCAAGGACCGCGGCGGTATTCTGCCTGCGGGGCATTCCGCGGACGCGGCATACTGGTATGATGGCCGCACCGGAGACTGGATCAGTTCCACGTATTATATGCAGGAGCTTCCCGGGTGGGTCAAGACTTTCAACGCCCGCAAACTCGTTGACAAATATTACCAGCAGGGATGGAATACGCTTTACCCGATCAATACCTATGTGCAGAGTACGGCGGATGCCAACCGGTACGAGGGGAAGCCATTCGGAACCAACACTTTCCCTTATGACCTGAAGAAATTTATCGGCAAGAATTACAGTCTGCTGCCGGTACTTCCCTACGGCAATACCCTGACCGTGGAAATGGCCAAGGCAGCCGTGCAGAATGAAGACCTCGGCAGGGACAGCATTACCGACCTGCTTACCATCAGTTTTTCTACCACAGACTACATCGGACATACCTTCGGCCCCAACTCCATCGAGCAGGAAGACGACTTCCTGCGGCTGGACCGCGACCTGGGCGATCTGTTCCGCTTCCTCGATCAGCAGGTGGGCAAGGGGCAGTACCTGGTCTTCCTGTCCGCTGACCATGGGGTGGCACATGTACCCACGTTCGCCGCGGACCATAAACTGGCGGCAGGCAGCTTTTTTGACCAGGCCCTGGTTAACAACCTCAACGGCTACCTGATGAAGCTTTACGGGGTTAACGACCTGGTTGCCGGCAGCTATAACCTGCAGCTGCTGATGAATCAGGCGCGGATGGATTCCGCACGGCTCAATGTCAGCCAGGTGATGGAATCGGTGGTCGATTTTGCCACCAGCCAGCCGGGCGTCTCCCGGGCTGTTATCCTGGACAAGCTGGAAGTCACCACCCTGCCGGCCACCCAGAAGGAGCGGATTGCCAACGGGTATTTCCCCCGCCGCAGCGGGGATATCCAGCTGGTCCTGGATCCGCAGTGGGTGGAAAGCTACGCCAGTACCGGCACCAGTCACGGCCTTTGGAACCCCTATGACGCGCACATCCCCCTGCTTTGGTATGGATGGGGCATCAAAAAGGGCCATACCAACCGGGAGACCTATATGACGGATATTGCGGCTACGGTGGCCGCCGCCCTGCATATCCAGATGCCAAACGGCTGCATCGGCAAGGTCATCCGGGAGGTACTCGAATAAACAGCTGGCGACGAAAGATCCTCATTTTCAGGGTTGGAATTCATTTGGGAAGTTACGGGGAGTGTAGTAACTTTCTGTTACTCCGCGCCTTTTTATTCACCCACTAACTACTGCTCATATGAGAAAGCCTGTCTGTCTGCTTCTGCTGCTGACCGTGCTCCGGT
>DASZRL010000118.1:0-13827 GCA_035549175.1 Chitinophagaceae bacterium
TCACCACGGACGGTTTCCGCTGGCAGGAGGTATTTCAGGGAGCCGATTCGGTACTGCTGAGCGATCCGTCCTATACGCCGGATACCCAGACCATGAAGCACATGTACTGGTCACCGGATGCGGAGACGCGGCGCTCCAGGCTGTTCCCTTTCCTGTGGAATGTGGTTGCTGCGGAAGGTCAGCTATACGGCAACCGGAAATATGGCAACAAAGTCAACGTGGCCAATCCCTACGCAATCTCCTATCCGGGATACAGCGAACTGTTCACCGGTAGTGCAGACTGGACACTGTTCAGCAATGCCAGGCGCGAAAACCCGCACCGCAACCTGCTGGAATACCTCAACCGCCGCCCGGATTTCCGGGGTCGGGTAGCTGCCTTCACCTCCTGGGATGTGTTTCCCTATATCCTGAATGAACGGCGCAGCGGCCTGGTACTCAACAGCGGGTACGATTCCCTTCCGGCAAGCGATAGCAGTACCTGGGAGCGCGCATTCAACCGGGTCCAGGACAGCACCCTGCGGGAATACGCCCATACCCGGCCGGACCGGCTCACTTTTGAGGCCGCGCTCGATTATGCCAAGAAATACCATCCCCGTGTGCTTTACCTGGGCCTGGGCCAGACGGATGAATATGCGCACAGTGGCCGCTATGATCTGTACCTTCAGCAGGCCGGTGCAGTAGACCAGATGCTGGCGGAACTCTGGCATTTTGTACAGACCACGGAGGGCTACCGCAACCGGACTACCTTTGTGATCACGACGGATCACGGTCGGGGCACCCGGCCTGCCCAGTGGTCCAGCCACCATGGCCTGGTGGAAGGCGCCTCCCAGACGTGGATGGCCCTGCTGGGTCCCTCTATTCCGGCAGCGGGAGAACAGCGGCAGCCCGGCCAGGTTTACACCCGGCAACTGGCCCAGACCATGGCGGAAATACTGGGCACCCATTTTAGTCATTCCAGCCCGGTGGCCGGTGTTATGCCCGGCGGCCGGAAACAATAAATCGATCAACCATGACACAACAGCAGGCGGAAGCCATCGTAGATGAAGTATTCACCCTGTATGACAATTTCGGTACGCAGGATTACATCGGAGAACCCGTCTCCCAGATCGAACACATGTGCCAGGCGGCGCAGCTCGCCGAGGCTGAAGGCTATGACGAGGAAGTGGTACTGGCCTCCTTCTTTCATGACATCGGTCATCTCTGCGAGCATATCATGCCCGTCAGCCAGATGGACGGCTACGGTGTGGTTGACCACGAGAAACTGGGCCGCGAATATCTGGAAGCCAGAGGCTTTTCTCCCCGGATCGGTCGCCTCGTGGAAAGCCATGTGCTGGCCAAACGCTACCTGACCTACAAGTTTCCCGACTATTTCGAAAAGTTATCCCCGGCCAGCCGTGTCACCCTGGAAAAACAGGGTGGTGTCATGAGCCCCGAGGAAGCGGCCCGGTTCGAGTCGGATCCCCTGTATCCCCTGTTCATCAAAATCCGGGAATGGGATGACCGGGCCAAGGTGGAAAATCAACCGCTTCCCTCCCTGAAAAAATACAGGGACCTGGCCCTGCTTCACCTGATGCAGCAATAAATTTTCCGCGAAGAATTAAGATTTTCTTCATCTGTAAAATCCGGCCTCAGTCAAACGGGCCGCTATCTTGCGCTAAAGATACCTATGCCAATCAAACTGGTTGTTCTGGATATGGCCGGCACCACGGTGGCGGATGATGACGCCGTTGCCAAAGCATTCATTCAGGCCTTCGGCCGCCAGGGGTTCACCCTCACCAGCCCGGAAATAAGTCCCCTGATGGGATACAAGAAAACCGAGGCCATCCGGATCGTGCTGGAGCGTCTCGGCACCCAGCCTGCCGAGCCGGAAAAAATAGATCAGATCCACGAAGACTTCACCCGGGAAATGATCCGGTATTACACCACCTCCCCGGCAGTCCAGCCCACCCCTTATGCCGGTGAGTTGCTGCAGGAGCTCAAGAAAAGGGGTATCCAGGTTGCCATGAACACCGGATTCCCCCGCAGTATTGCTGACACCCTGATGGACCGGATGGGCTGGGTCCGGCAGGGCCTGGTGGACCGGTATATTGCTTCCGACGAAGTGCCTGCCGGCCGGCCTCAACCCCTGATGATACAAAACCTGATGGCCCATGCCGGTATCACGGATCCCCGTGAAGTGGCCAAAATCGGGGATACCGAAGTCGACGTCCATGAAGGCCGGAATGCCGGATGCGGCCTGGTGGTGGCTGTCACGACGGGAGCCTTCACCCGGGAAGCCCTGCTGGAACACCAGCCGGATTTTATTATCGACAGCCTGGCGGAGCTGCCGGCTCTAATTGACTGATCATGCCAACGGCCCTTACGCAAGCGGAAAATACGGTCCGGCGGGACCCCCTGGCTGTGCGTCGACAGCTGATCCAGTCGTTTTACGCTGCCCTCGTTGCCTTCCTGGCGTACGCGTCGGTATATGCCTACCGCAAACCCTTCACCGTAGCCACCTTTCACGGGATCCGCTACGGCAATGTCTCCTACCAGACCCTGCTGATCATCAGCCAGGTTATCGGTTATATGCTGAGCAAATTTGCCGGCATCCGGTTCATAGCTGAACTCAAAAGGCTGGGAAGATGGAAAATCATCGCCCTGCTGATCGGCATGGCGTGGCTGGCCCTGCTGGGATTTGCCCTGGTGCCCCCTCCCTACGGTATCCTGTTCATGTTTCTCAACGGATTTCCGCTGGGGTTCCTCTGGGGTGTTATTTTCAGTTACGTGGAGGGGCGCCGCACCACCGATTTTATCGGGACGGTCATGGCCATCAGTTTTATATTTTCCGGAGGCATTACCCGTTCAGTGGCCAAGTGGCTCCTGGTGGTGGTGGGTGTGCCAGAGACCTGGATGCCCTTCCTGACCGGGCTGCTTTTTGCCTTACCGCTGGCCCTGTTTGTTTACCTGCTGGAACGGATCCCGCCCCCGGACTCCGAGGATATCCGCGAACGAACGGAACGTCAGCCGATGTCTCGTAGTGAGCGCCGGCTATTCCTCCGCCAGTTCGGATTGGGTCTACTCTGCGTCTGCATTACCTATCTGTTCCTGACCATCATGCGGGATGTCCGGGATAATTATATGGCCAATATCTGGAACGAGCTGGGATATGGCAATGACTACGGCATTTTTTCCTCGACCGAAACCAGGACATCGATCATCCTGATGGTGACGATGAGCCTGCTGGTCCTGATCCGGCGCAATATCCTGGCATTGCGGTTCAGCCATTTCATCATACTGGGAGGATTTGTGCTTGCCGGAGTGGCCTCCTGGCAGTTTCAGCAGGGAAAGTTGGACGGTGCCGGCTGGATGCAGTTGGTGAGCATCGGATTGTACCTGGGATACATTCCTTTCAACTGCATTTTTTTTGAGCGCCTGATCGCTTCCTTCCGCATCAGGGGTAATGTGGGTTTCCTGATTTATGTGGCGGATTCCTTCGGTTACCTGGGCAGCGTGGTGGTCATGCTGGCCAAGGAGCTGTTCGATGTCCATGTAAAATGGTCCGCATTTTATGCCGGCGGGGTTATCCTGGGATCGGTGGCGGGCATCCTGGGTACCCTCCTTTCGCTGATCTATTTCAACAAAAAATATACTTCCCTCAATTCCTGAATATGCCACAACAATCAGCCATCGTAGTAGGAGCCGGCATAGTGGGTCTGGCTACGGCCCGCGCCCTGGGCGCCCGGGGATACCGTGTTACCGTGCTGGAACGGGCGCAACGGGCCATGGGCGCGTCCATCCGTAATTTTGGCATGGTTTGGCCAATCGGCCAGCCTGACGGACCCTCCTATGAACGGGCCGTGCGGTCCCGGGCGATCTGGAAGGAGGTCTGCGAACAGTCCGGTATCTGGTGCGAAGAGGCCGGATCCCTTCACCTGGCCTATGCACCCGACGAATGGCGGGTCCTGGAAGAACTGCAGGAAGTGTACCGGGACCGCGGATACCAGCTGCTTACCGCCGAACAGGTCCTGGACAAGTCGCCCGCGGTCAAAGGCGGTGGCCTGATCGGTGGCCTTTACAGTCCCCAGGAACTGATTGTGGATCCGCGGGCGGCCATTCATGACCTGCCCGACTGGCTTTCGGACCGGTACGGGGTACAGTTTGTCTGGGGAAAGGCCGTCACCGATATTGCCTATCCTTCGGTCTATGCCGGCCGGCAGGAATGGGAGGCCGATGAAATCTATGTGTGCAGCGGGGCCGATTTCGAGACACTGTATCCGGAAAGGTATGCCGAACAGCCCCTGACCAAATGCAAACTGCAGATGATGCGGATGGTCGCCCAGCCGGCCGGCTGGCGTATCGGCCCCGCCCTGTGCGGCGCCCTTTCCCTCGCGCATTACGGGAGTTTCCGCGTGGCTCCTTCACTGGGCCAGCTTATAAAACGTTTCGAGTCCCAATACCCGGAGTACCTCAAGTGGGGTATCCACGTCATGGTCTCCCAGAACCAGGCTGGCGAACTGACCATCGGGGATTCCCACGAATACGGGTCCGAGCTGGACCCCTTTGACAGGCAATTCATCAACAACCTGATCCTGGATTACCTGGACGGATTTGCCCGCTTTCGCAACAGCCTGATAACCGAAACCTGGAACGGGATCTATCCCAAGCTTACCAATGGTGACGCTACGCTCCTGCTGCATCCCGAACAGGGTGTCACGATCCTCAACGGCCTGGGTGGCGCCGGAATGACCCTGTCGTTCGGATTTTGCGAGGAAGTCATAACCGGGAAACCCAACGGATAGGGGGTCCGGCTACCCAGCCAGGTGCCCGATTCGGGGTCTTATCCAGACCTATTGCCCGGATCCGGGCGCTTCCGAATTACTGACGAAGGCGATATGCCGGTTATCCGGCGACCAGGAAGGCACATTGATGGTTCCCTGGCCACCATACAGATAGGCGATCACGCGAGGCGCCCCGCCGGCAGCCGGCATCAGTCGCAGCATTACCCGCTTGTAGGCTGGATGGGCCATCGGATCGATGTCGGCAGGAAAGGAAATAAACACAATCCATTTCCCATCCGGGGAAATATGCGGGAACCAGTTATTGTACTCATCAAAGGTCAGCTGCTCGGGGGCGGAGCCGTCCGGCTTCATCCTCCAGAGCTGCATCGTCCCGGTGGGGTTGGCATTATAATAAATATACTTCCCGTCCGGGGAATACTCCGGTCCGTCCACATGTCCCGTGCGGTTATGGGTCAATGCTACCTCGGACCCGCCGGAAACCGGCACGCGGTAGATGTTATACACTTTTCCGTCTCGCATCCCGACAAAGAGGACATCCTTTCCGTTCGGATTCCATCCATGCCAGTACGAAGGGGTGCTGGGCGTAAGCAATTTCGGGGTGCCACCAGCCAGCGGCAGCACGTAGACCGCGGACTGACTGTGCGGCTGATCGGACCGGCCGCTGCTCATGGCCAGCATTTTTCCGTCAAAGGAGATCCCGTGGTCGTTATTGACCCGGTCGGCAAAACCGGTATTCAGTTTCACGGGGACTCCCCCCTCCACCGGTATGGTATAGAGTCCACCCTGCTGGTTAAACAGCAAGGTCTGGCCGCCGGGCAGGTAATTGGGTGCTTCGAAGTGGGTGGCTGATTGGTAGATTACCCGGCGGGTACCCGCAAACACGTCAAGGATTTCCAGGCGGCTTCCCAGTTCTCCCAGGCGCCCGGCATCATAATTTTCAGGCACGGGCCGGTCAATACGAACATTCCATATCCTGGCTTCCTCATAGCGGTCCGGATCGTGCGAACAGATGAACAGGCCGGCCAGCACGGAATCCGGCATATCAGGCAGCATATGGCTGCCAACGGTCTGGAGCGGTTCGCCCGGATGGGCAACCCGCAGGGTGATGGTCTTGCCGCTGCGCTCCAGCTGCAGGATTTCCGGACCCTGTTTGGCAGCGCGGATTTCATCCTGGGGGTCGCGCATGTAGGCGCCGCGTAGTCCGCGCCATTGCAGCACGGTGAGCCCGTCTCCGTGCACCACGCCACAGATCTGGGCAGCCTCGGGATCCAGGGATTCCCGGATCATCCAGCCTATTTTCCGGTGGGCATTCCCACTATCCCCGGCAAACTGGAAATTTGCGGTCAGGATAAAATCACCGGCAATCTTTCGGTAGGCAAACTGGAATTCATCCCGGTTGAACCAGATATTATATCCCGAACCCTTCAGGAAATAGGTCTGGCTGCCCGCCTCATAGCGGGCAGAGCCGGCCAGCGCGGGTTTCCCGACATCGGTATGGTCCTGGAAAATGCCCAGGGCACGATCCTGGGCTGTCAGGGAAAGGCTGACCAGGCAGGCCAGTGGCAGGAGGCAAAGCAGTCGCATATTCGGTTGGTTTATTGTTCAAATCGGGATTCGCAGGATCCGCGGCAGCCAGGGGATCATCCGCCGCATAGGTTTCCCCCGGCCGGACAGTACCCGCATCCCTTCGGCGGTGCTTATTCCTTCAGGATCCTTTCTATTTCTTCCAGTTCCCCGGTGGTGAAAGCCAGGTTGGCGAGCGCATCCAGGTTATTGTCCAGTTGCTGCACCGAACTGGCCCCGACCAGGACCGTCGTGATCCGCGGGTCCTTAAGCAGCCAGGCCAGTGCCATCTGCGCCAGGGACTGGCCACGGCGGCCAGCCAACTCGTGAAGCGCCCGTATCTTGGCCAGCCTCTCTTCGGAGACCTCGGCTTGTTTCAGAAAACCCCAGGACTTGGCCGCCCGGGAATCGGAGGGGATTCCCTTCAGGTAGCGGTCTGTGAGCAAACCCTGGGCCAGCGGCGAATAGGGAATGCAGCCCACGCCCTCGCTGCCCAGCAGGTCCAGCAGGCCGCCTTCCACCCAGCGCTCGAACATGGAATACTTGGGCTGGTGGATCAGACAGGGCGTACCCAGCTGGCGAAGAATTTCCAGCGCCCGCCGGGTAGTATCAGCCGGGTAATTCGATAACCCGACATACAAGGCTTTCCCCTGCCGCACGGCCGTGTCCAGCGCCATCATCGTCTCCTCCAGCGGGGTATCCGGGTCGGGACGATGGGAATAAAAAATATCCACATAATCCAGGCCCATCCGGCGCAGGCTCTGATCCAGGCTGGCCAGCAAATACTTCCGGGATCCCCACTCCCCATAAGGACCGGGCCACATCCGATATCCGGCCTTGGTAGAGAGGATCAATTCATCACGCCGGAACCCGCTGAAATCGTCGCGCAGAATGCGGCCAAAATTTTCCTCGGCGGTACCGGGCTCCGGTCCATAATTATTAGCCAGGTCGAAATGGGTGATGCCCCGGTCAAAGGCGCGGCGCAGAATGGCCCGCCCGTTTTCCAGGGCATCCACGGATCCGAAATTATGCCAGAGGCCCAGGGAAATCGCCGGCAGCAACAGACCACTGTGACCGCAGCGGTTGTATTTCATGTGATCGTACCGGTCGGAAGCAGGGAGATATTGCATGGGAATGTTTTAGGTGGTTGGAACCGGAGACCTACGCCGGATCCTGCAGGATCGGAGGCCAGGACGAAGGTAATATAGTTGTATTATCCAGTCTAACCAGGATTTCCAGGCAGGCCCGGGCGTTATGATAGGGGCATTTCCAGGGTCCAACCTTATCCTGGCCTTCCATGGGAACCTGGTATGCGTCCACGCCCCACCACCATTCTCCCCCGCGGCGGTCCAGGATACAGGCCTTGATAAATCCCCAGCTTTCAAGAGCCAGGGACAGAAAGGCGGACTCTCCTCCCAGCTGCCAGGCGTTGAAGAAACCGACCATGGCCTCGGCCTGGGCCCACCAGTGTTTTTCCCGGACCAGGCCACGGGCCGGCTCCCATTCATACCAAAGGCCCCCATCGCGGTCCAACCCAACCCGCGCACCACGGGCGAGCCCCAGGGCAGGGGCGTTCCATGCCGATTCGAGTGCCGGGTCCCGGACTACCCGGGCGGCTTCCACAAGCAGCCAGCTGGCTTCGATCTCATGGCCGTAGGATACCAGCTCACTGCTCGGCTGCCAGTCCGCGTTAAAAAAAAGCCGTAGCCGTTCACCGGACGGGTCCAGAAAATGGTCCCTGAAGTTACCCAGCAGCCGGCGAATCGACCCTTCCAGGCCGGCTCCCGGATCAACCTGGTACAGCGCTGTGTAGGCTTCCAGGATATGCAGGTGGGTGTTTAGTGTCTTGTCTGCATGGGCATCCTTCTCGCTCAGCCGTCGGTCGGCCAACGGCTGCCAGTTCCGACCGAAAGCTTCCCCATATCCCCCGTTCTGCGGATCAAACCCGTGCCGTTCCAGCAGGTGGAAGGTTTCCCGGGCCAGTTGCAGGGCGGCGGTTTCCCCCGTGCAGGCATAATAGGCGCACAGGCCATATACAGCGAACGCCTGGCCGTAGAGCTGCTTTTTAATCTCCAGGGGTTCGCCTGTCGCCTGCACGGTCCAGTAAAATCCGCCATACTCCTTATCCAGGAAGTTTTCCCGCAGGTAATCATAGGCTCTGCGGGCCATGACCAGGCAGGACGCATCTCCCAGGTACTGGTACGCCGTAGCGAAGGTCCACAGGATGCGGGCGTGCAGCACCATGCCCTTCGGAGCGAGTGGCATGACCCGCCCCGCCTGATCGATACGCCCCGCAAATCCTCCGTTCACCGCATCCACGGCATGCGCTTTCCAGTAAGACAGGATATGCGCGAGCTCCTGGCGTAGTTCTGCCTGCCAGCCGTCCGGGCTTTGCGGAATACCCTTTGCTGGCCGTTCCGGTAACCGGGGCGCGTCCGCAGTAGCCGCCCTCATGGCCGAGAAGCCATTTGCCGGGCAGCCATCCGCCGGTTTTTATCAATCAGGTTGTCCAGGTCCCGCACGGTCGCGTCGGAGCTGAGGCCATCGGGCGGTGTATGCATAACATAATCCACTAGTTGCCCGATGGTGGACGTAGCCACATGGATGCGTGAGTCCGAGGAGGCATAATATATAAATACGCGTCCATCCGGCCCGGCGATCCAACCATTGCTGAACAGTACATTGGAGACATCCCCCACCCGCTCCTCTCCCTCCGGAGCCATAAAGTACCCGCCCGGTTTGTGGATCACCCGCGACAGATCGTGAAGGTCCGTCATGAAGAGGTAAAGAACGTACCGTAGGCCGGCGGCGGTATTGCGCACGCCATGGGCCAGGTGAAGCCATCCCCGCGGCGTCTTGATGGGCTCCGGGCCCAGGCCGTTTTTCAGCTCGTTTACTGTGTGGTACTGGCGGTGATCGATAATGACTTCATGATCCAGTACCGGCTGCTCAATGCGTTCGCAAAACCCCAGCCCGATGCCCCCGCCCCGTCCGGTCTGGATAAACCCGTCCTGGGGGCGCGTGTAGAAGGCATACTTCCCGTCTACAAACTCCGGGTGCAGCACTACGTTTCGCTGCTGCGGGGAGGGGGTCTTCAGATCCGGCAACCGTTCCCAGTCTACCAGGTTCCGGGTCCGCGCGATCCCGCACTGGGCAATGGCTGCCGACTGGTCCACGACCCCGGCGGCAGGGTCACGGCGTTCCGTACAGAACAGCCCGTAAATCCAGCCATCCTGATGCTGCACGACACGCATGTCATATACATTTGTATCCGGATCCACGGTCTGCGGCATCCGGATGGGACGATCCCAGAACCGGAATCCGTCCAGGCCGTTGTCGCTTTCGGCCACCGCGAAAAAGGACTTCCGGTTCGCTGCCTCCACGCGGGCTATGAGTACGTATTTACCCTGGAACCGGATCGCGCCGGGATTAAAAACTGCATTGATCCCGAATCGCTCGGCCAGTCCCGGATTATCGCGCTCATCCAGGTCATACCGCCAGAACAGCGGGGTATGGGCCGCTGTGAGCACGGGGTAGCGGTATCGCAGATAGATCCCGTTCCCAGGCTCACAGGGTTCATTGGGACGAGCGAGCAGGTCGCGGTAGGCGTCTTCCAGCAGACGTAACCGGGAATGAAAGAGTGAAGCCATAGCAGCAGGGTTATTCGTTTAATTAATCTTCCAGTTTGTCCCACCAGGTTTTTTTCAGGATCACCACGATCACGGCCAGCACCATCACGGTGTTCAGCAAAGGAAGCTTTAGCCAGAGTACCACGTACATGGGCAGGATCGTCAGGCAGCACTGGGCGACGATGCCCAGCACCACATTGAACAGGTCCCATCCCAACCGGTCATTACCCCGGAAAGCCGGATCCTCCCGGACCACCTTTTCGTGAATCGGTTTCCAGAAACCCCAGGGACGAACGGTACGATAGAAATGCTTCAGTACGGATTCATCGGTAGGCGGAGCAAGGTAGGTCCCTATGATGGAACCCGCAATGGAAATCAGGAAAAGCCAGGGCCAGTTGTACAGCGGGAGTCCGTCCAGCACATAGGGGAATACCAGGGCCGCCGCGATGCCGCTCATCATGCCCCAGAAAAAGCCACTGGCATTGAAGCGCCACCAATACCATTTGAACAGGTTGGCGGCGATATAGCCCCCATACAGCGCCCCGACGATCCATTGCAGGACACTGTTGACATCCCTGGCAAAGAATCCCAGGGCCACCCCTATCGCCACGACAAGAACACCTACCAGGTAGTTGACCCGCATGGTGCGCTTTGTGCTGGCTCCCGGGCGAATGTATTTGAGGTAAATGTCGTTGACAATATAGGCCTGGGCTGCGTTCAGGGTTCCGGAGAATGTCCCCATGAACGCGCCCAGCAGCCCGGTCAGCACCAATCCCAGGATGCCGGCCGGCAGGAAACTGTTTATGGAAGCTGGCAGGATTTTTTCAAAATCGGTGGGCTCCGGTCCATCGATACCCAGCCGCTTATAATACAGGAGTGCGAGAACCGTGAGGCCTATGACCATGGAATAGCGGACCGGCAACAGGATGATAGAGACAAACCCGCTCATTTTGCTGGCTTCCCTGGGTGAACGGGTGGACAGCACTTTTTGCATGTCATAGTTTGGAGCAGGGCCTGCCAGGCTGGCAAATACCCCCTTGAACAGCATCATCATGAAAAACAGCCCGAAGAGCCCGAACCCGTCCTCGGCAATTTTCCGGTTGGCATCGGGTAGGATACGGCTCCAGTCCAGGTTCAGGCGCCAGTGAAAAAACGGGTTGAACCATCCGTCCGGAACCTGCAGGCGGGATCCGCTTGCGTGAAGGTGGGTCATGGCGATCACCCCGATGGAAAGGCAGGCCACCGTCATGATCAGGTATTTGATCACATCGCCCAGAACAATGCTGTGCATGCCGCCGAGGATCGAATAAAACATGGCGAACAGGGTAAACACAATACCATACAGGTGGGGTACAAACTCCCGCGACACGTGAAAAGGCACATAGCGCTGGATAGGTTCCCAGGGAATAAAGATTTCCATGAACTTACCCAGGCCGATAAAACCGTAGGCCAGGAAGCCAAAACAACCCAGCAGGGCGAAGGCTACCACGACGTTGTGGGAACTGCGGATACCCGGTCCGCTGGTTCCGAAGCGGGTGGCCAGCCATTCGGCTCCTGTCGTGGCATGGGACCGGCGAAGCCATTTGGACAGGAACATCATCATGAACACCTGGTTGAATACCGGCCACAGCCAGGGGATCCAGATACTCTTCAAACCATACACAAAACAGAGGGCCACCATCCACATGGTTCCGCTGATGTCGAACATGTCGCTGGCATCGCTGAGTCCGAGCATATACCAGGGCAGGGCCTTGCCGCCCAGCAGGTAGCTTTCCTTGTTTAGCCTTGCCTTCTTGCGCAGGACCCACCCGATCACCAGCATGGTGACCAGGTAGGCGGCCAGGATCAGAAAATCGATGGGATGCAGCTTCATGAAAAGGAGAAAAGAAAAGGTTGTTCGCGGAAGGGTAAACCAGTGTGTTTAGGGGTTAATCAAAATTAGGGGTCCCGGTAAAGGGCCATCCCGGTGGCCGCCCGCTGAAACAGCATCCGGCTGTTCCGGGAAAAAAGGACAAAATCGGCCGCAGATGCCTGTCCTTTGTAGGGAACATAAAATTCCGAAGAGCCGTCCGGCCGGGAACCCGCATTGCGCCAGGCCAGGGCATAGGCGATATGATGCGGAGCAATGGCCTTCAGCAGGGTTCCGGTCCACCAGGTACTGTCCGGGACACCCCCGTACCCGAACTCGGTGAGGGCAGGCAGTTTGTTTTTTTCTGCCGCCAGCGCTTCGAGGATACCCAGGCTGTGGTCCAGGTCCGCCCGGAATCTCGCCGTATCCGTGCCACGCTGGTATATGTCGAAACCGATCACGTCCACCCATTCATCCCCCGGGTATCGCTCCAGGTATTCCTCGCGACTGCCAAACCGGTCCGTATTATAAGCGTACAACAGGTTATGCACCTGTTTTTGATCGCGTAGGTAGGATTCGGTAAACCGGTATAACCGGATAAATTCATCAGCCCCGCAATTTTTGCCACCCCACCAGAACCAACTGCCGTTGCACTCGTGGAAGGGCCGGAAAATCACCGGTATGGGTTCCCCGTGATCGCCGCGCAGGCTGTGCAGGAAGGCCGCAACCCGGTCCAGCCAGCTGCAGTAGCGGTCATGGCTGGCTCCGCCTGGCAAGACGGACGCCACGGTGCCGGGGGCCGGATCCCAGGCGGTTTTGCCGGTAAGCGGATTGTTCAGGTGCCAGCTGATGGTAATGACCCCTCCGCGACGGTACGCCTCCCGGATGAATTCCCGCATCCGGTCGAAGGGCACACTGTCCAGATTAACGGGATGGTCGAGTTCCAGCCGGCCCAGTTCCCAGCCATACACGGCTGGGTAGTCTCCGGTGACATCCCGGATATCGCTGCGGCCTGGCTGGTATTTCCATCCCACGCCGTAAGCCAGGTCGTCCTGGTGACCAAACAGGATACCCCGGGCTGAAGAGGTCTTCAGATTCCGGTAGAGCGCCAGGGTGCGCGTGGAGGCATGCTTGTCGGCAGGTAATTCCCGCCAGGTCTGCGCCGCACCAGGCAGCGTGACCAGCAGGTACAGAAACCATGACAGGAAAGCCCGGTTGACCATATGGCTTGCTTCGTTTGGTCAAATCTACCGCAGCTGCCCATAAACCGCTAATACTATTTTAACCGGTATTCTGCATTTTTACCGGGACCTGTCAGGCCTTCCGGCCTCAATGAGCGAACCGGGGCTGGAACGGCCGCTGAACCCCGCTTGTACTATTTTAACCCTCCGGGGTTATATTTGGGATACCAAAGCGGTGCCCCCCGGCTTCCGCGTCCTGTCACTATGAGCAAGCAAGTACTTCGAGAAATCACGCCGCTGACAAAAAACGATTGCTTTACCCTGTTTACACGGGTCAAGTCCGAATTTGATTTTCCCCTGCATTACCACGAGGAATTCGAACTCAATTTCATCCAGAACGGCCGGGGCGCCCGCCGGATTATCGGTGACCACATGGAAGAGATCGATGACGTGGAGCTGGTCCTGGTCGGACCCAACCTGCAACATGGCTGGTTCACCCATAAGTGTACGAACCGGGAGGTTCGGGAAGTGACCATTCAGTTCCACAAGGACCTATTTGACGAGAAGTTCCTGCGGCGCAACCAGCTCAGCTTCATGCGCATGATGCTGGAGCGATCGGCCAGAGGACTATTATTTTCCCGGGAAACGGCCCTGCAGCTGGCTCCCCGCCTGCTGGAACTGAACCAGAAACACGGGTTTGATTCCGTGCTCGAACTGCTATCCATCCTCCATGACCTGTCCACTTCCCGCAAGATGCGCGTACTCTCGGACGCGACCTTTAATAATACGGAGCAGGTAAGCTACAACAGCCGGCGGATCGAGAA
>DASZRL010000119.1:0-10525 GCA_035549175.1 Chitinophagaceae bacterium
TCCTGCAACTGTCCGATCATTTTTGTATAAGAAAGTATTTGGCCGGAATAAAGACATCCCAATTCAAAAAGGCGCTTCATCAAAGCGGGCTTGTCAATTCTAGTTAGCATGAGTATATCTTTTGATATACTTGCTTCGATAAGGGCCTGCTGGACATATGCCTTCCATCGTTGTTCTTCACCGATCAGCGACGCGGAACCCGGATAGCCACCAAACCAGACATATTGATCGCTAGTCCAACCAAAAGCCTGCTCCATTTCCGATAGCGACCAATGTCCCATATAAGTTGTCTCAAACCTTCCTGCCAAAGATTCGGTAAGCCCCTGCTGCAATAACAAGCGAGATGATCCCAGCAGGATTACCTTCAGCGCCCTTTTTGCGTGGGTATCGCTATCCCATAATAGCTTTACAATTTCACTCCAATTGTCTATTTTCTGAATTTCATCGATCACCAACAGGAACTCTGAGGCCTTCTCCTGGTCCATTTTCAAACGTGCTGTTTCCCATTGCTGCTCAAGCCAGTTTGCATTAGAAGCGGCGACAGCATCCGCCGAGGCAAAATGCCTAGGTAATTTGCTTTTTTCTAATAGTTGATATATTAATGTTGTTTTCCCAACCTGGCGTGGACCCAATAATACTTGAATAAACCTTCTTGGCTCAATAATTCTCTTCATAAGGGTTTGCAAATGAGAGCGTTCAAACATGTTTTTCAATTTACTCAATATGATGAGCAAAATTACTCAAAGTATTGAACAATACCAAGACAATGTAAGACTGATACTGGTCCGAGATCAAGCTAACGGAGTTGTTTATAATGCTCCCCATTTTTAGGACCAGCAGGTCAGTTAGTTAAGTTAATAGTTGAGGTCGTTTTCATCTTTTTTAGGCTGCCTTTTTTAGGCTTTCATGATATCGCTCATGGGGTGCCTGACCGGTGGAATGATGCGTTTTATGATTATAGTAGCCGATGTGGTTTTGAACCCTTAAGGTCTGCCCTGAGCCCGTCCATACTTCCAAGGTTCCTGGTAATCCCTGGAAAAATGGGTTTGAAAAATATTTATAAGAGGCGCCCCCGGAACGGAAGGTTCGGGTTTTCATGCCAAAAGCTCCAACGCGTGGCGGCCACCCTGTAAAATCATATTGGCAACCAGTGGGAGGATTGGTATCTTCCTTCCTCAAAACCTGTAAAACCATGAAACCTTTTCTCGCCTGCCTCCTGCTGTTGGGATCCTGCCTGTCCCTGGCAGCCCAGGATTGTTCCGGCTATTACTATCTCCAGGGCAATAAGACCGTGGAAATGACCATTTACAACCGCAAGGGCGACCCATCCGGCCGCCAGGTGTATGCGGTCTCAGATGTGAAATCGGCCGGTGGCGCCACGACGGCCACGGTTTCCAGCGAATTGTTCGATAAAAACGGGAAGTCCCTGTCCAAGGCGGTAAACAATATCAAATGCATCGGGGGCGTATTGATGATGGATATGAAAATGTTCATTTCCCCGGAACAGTCCCAGCAGATCAAGGCGGAAGCCCAGGCGGCGGACGTCTATCTCGCCTACCCGGCCAGTATGAAGACCGGTGACGTCCTGCCGGACGGCAGTTTTGATATGGACATCCAACAGGATGGCGGTATGAAAACCTCCGTGTCCGTAAAGATCACCGACCGTAAGGTGGAAGCCCAGGAATCCGTAACCACGCCGGGGGGAACCTGGAACTGTTTTAGGATCAGCTACCGGTCCAGTACCCGGATCGCCGTGATGGGCATCGGGTTTCCGGTGCGGGGGGATGTAACCGAATGGTTTGCCCCGGGATTCGGGACAGTCAAGACGCAGAGCAAGTGGGGCATGACCCAGATCACTTCGATCCGCTGATTCCCGCCGTCACGCACACTGGTCGAGAGCCTGCAGGATGTCCTGTAGGATGTCCTCCACGTGCTCCAGGCCCACGGAGATGCGGATCAGCCCCGGGGTGATATTCACGGCCAGGCGATCCCGCTCGCTCATTTTGGCGTGCGTGGTGCTGGCGGGGTGGGAGGCAATGCTCCGGGTATCCCCCAGGTTGGCCGTCAGGGTCAGCATTTTCAGGGCATCCAGGAACCGCCGGCCGCTTGCCAGTCCTCCGCGCAGTTCAAAACAGACAATCCCTCCCCCATTTTTCATCTGATTGACGGCAATAGCATATTGCGGGTGGCTGGGCAGAAAGGGATATTTCAGCCCGGAGAGGCTGGGATGGCCTTCGAGGGCCCGGGCAATGTGTAGCGCATTGGCGGCATGCCGTTCCATGCGGACCTCCAGGGTTTCCAGGCTTTTGCTCAGCAGCCAGGCATTGAATGGCGACAAGGCCGGGCCGGTACTGCGGCAAAACAGGTAGATCTCCCGGATCAGGTCCTTGCGGCCCACCACCACCCCGCCGAGCACGCGGCCCTGGCCGTCCATCCATTTGGTGGCGGAATGAACGACGAGGTCCGCACCGAATTCAATGGGGCGCTGCCCGACGGGCGTCGCAAAGCAGTTGTCCACGTTCAGCAGCAGCCCGTGCTTCCTGGCGAATGAACCCACCCACGCCAGGTCAATGATATCCAGCCCCGGGTTGGTCGGTGTTTCCAGGAACACCATCCGAGTGTTGGGACGCACCGCCGCCTCCCAGGCGGCCGGGTCACCAACCGGTACATAGGTTGACTGGATTCCATAACGACCGAGGTATTTGTCAATTACGGTATGGGTACTGCCGAAAATGGCATTGCAGACTATCAGGTGATCCCCGCTTTTCAGCAGCGCCATCAAGGAGCCGAAAACGGCACTCATGCCGGACGCCGTCGCATATCCGGCCTCCGCGCCTTCCAGGGCCACTACCTTGTCCACAAATTCCTGGACATTGGGATTGGAAAAGCGGCTGTAAATGTTGGCGTCGATTTCATCAGCGAAGGCAGCCCGCATCTGCTCCGCATCGTCATAGCAAAAACTGCTGGTCAGAAACAGCGGGGTGGAATGTTCCTTTTCCCCGGTGCGCGGGGTCTGGATGCGAATGGCCTGCGTAATGGGATGTTGCTTCATGGATGGGAGGTCGGTTGCATGATGACGGAATGATTTGCCGCTCCTGCCGCCCCGGGAAAACCCCGGTGCCTGCAGGGGGTCGGCACACCGAAAACTTTTTACAAATGTAATTCAGACAAGCCGTTATTTTGCGTTCTTATTGAACCGCATGGACGAGTTGATGTTTTATCATACCGGGCAACCATTCCGGCTGGAAAGCGGGGAACAGCTGCCCGGGCTGACCATCGCCTACCACACCTATGGCACCCTGAATGAACGCCGGGACAATGTGGTGTGGATCTGCCATCACCTGACGGCCAACTCCGACGTGGCTTCCTGGTGGCCCGGCATGATCGGCCCGGGTGCGGTCATTAATCCCGATCAGCATTTCATCGTCTGTGCCAATATCCTGGGCTCCTGCTACGGCAGCACGGGTCCGCTGAGTCAGCATCCTGCGACCGGCCGTCCCTATTACCAGGATTTCCCCTTCATCACCATACGGGACATGGTCGGCGCGCATATCCTGCTTCGCCGGCACCTGGGCATCGAATCCATTTACCTGCTGGTAGGTGGCAGCATGGGAGGCTACCAGGCCCTGGAATGGGCCTGCCTGGAAAAAGACCGCATCCGCCGGCTCTTCCTGCTGGCCACCTCGCCCGCAGAGACGGCCTGGGGCATCGCCGCACACACCGCACAGCGGCTGGCCATTGAAGCGGACGGCACCTGGCTGCAACCTTCCCCCCTGGCAGGGAGTCAGGGGCTCAAGGCCGCCCGTGCAGTGGCGATGCTGTTATACCGGAACTACCAGATCATGGTCCGAAACCAGACAGACACCGACGTCTCCAAACTGGACCATTTCAGGGCCTCCTCGTATATCAACTACCAGGGCGACAAACTGGTAAAGCGCTTTAACGCCTACAGCTACTGGATCCTGTCCAAGGCCATGGATACCCATAACCTGGCACGCAACCGGGCCGAGTCCCCGGAAGCGGTCCTGCGCGGAATGCATACCCCTACCCTGCTCATCGGCATCCATAATGATCTGCTCTGCCCGCTGCAGGAACAGCAACGCATGGCCAGTAATATGCCGAATGCCACCCTCGTGGCCATTGATTCCGAGTACGGCCACGACGGGTTCATGGTAGAGTCCGCCAAAATCACCCCGGTACTTCGCAACTGGCTGGCCTAAGTGCCTGCGTGTGACCCGGTGGCTGCCCTCCTGGCATCCAGGTAATGAAACAGAAACAGGCGCGCTGCGTGAATGACCCGGAACTGGTTATAGCCGGAAAGCTGCTGAAAAATGTGCATATACCCCGCCTGGACATGATTTAACCGGCCCACCTGGTAATCCAGTCCCCCAAAAAGCCGGATCTGGTCGAAATAATTCCGCACGATCTGTTGCCCGAAGTTCATCATCCATTCACTGTTAAGCACCGCCGACCAGGTGCCCTTGCGCACCGGCTGGCCGTTGAAAGGAACCAGGAGCAGCAGGTTGTAACGCAGCCGGTAATTGAACGTATAGCCGTTACCGAGCGTGGAATCGTTCAGGATGCGGCGCCGGAACCGTTCTTCCAACCGGATACCCTGGGTAAGCTGAAGGCGGGTATAGCGGTTCTTCCATTGCAGGAGTTGCCAGTACCGGTGCTCCGGCTGGGTGACCCGCGTATGCCCCGGCGCCGGGTAATACGCCAGCCAGGCGGCCCCCGCCGCCAGTTTGGTATCTTCCTTCAGGTAATACAGCAGACCCAGGCGCAGAACGGATACTGAAAACCGGTCAACGAAGTGATCCCGGGTCCGCAGGTGCAGGTCCGACCAAAGCCCCCAGTGGGAGGAAAAGCGGGCCTGGTTAAAGTAGCCGGCCCAGACCTGGTCCTGGCGTTCGACCTGTCTGGCGGGCTGGGCTGCCGCCCGTTCCAGGCCAGGCAGGCCCAGCAGCAGCAGGGTGCAGGCTCGGCGGGCCAGGCGCCTACGGCAGGGTGAGGTAGTTGGTTTCATATTATCAGCGCAGCAGCTGCACCAGGGCATTCCAAAGCGTACTGCAGCTGGTGAGGATTACCAGCAGGCCCACGGCGATAAACATGGCTTTTACCGGCAGCCGGCCTACGAGCCGGGCCGCGATCGGGGCCGCGATCAGCCCGCCGAGGATCAGCCCGGCGACGTCAAAGAGAGGAATGCTCCTCAGTAAAATGAAAAAGGTGATGGAACTGGTCAGCACCACGAAGAATTCCGCCAGGCACACCGAACCGATCACGTAGCGGGGACTGCGGCGTTTTGCCATCAGCGTGCTGGTGACCAGGGTCCCCCATCCGCCTCCGGCGAAGGCGTCCATAAATCCCCCCGCGGAAGCCAGCCAGCCGGCGCCCCGCACCCGGGATTTTGCCTTTTTGGCGCCGAAGGCCTTGCGCATAATATAAAAACCCAGGTAGAAGGTATACAGGGACAAGGGGAGGCGTACCCAGGAGGAGTAACGCTGGGCAAAGTAGGCCAGTGCCGCCCCCAGCACGGCGCCGACCACGCCGGGGATCACCAGGATGCGGAACAGTTTTCGGTTGATATTCCCGAAGCGGTGATGGGTATAGCCGGACAACCCGCTGGAAAAAACCCGGGCGGAGTGTACGCGGCTGCTGACAATAGCCGGGTTCACGCCCATGGCCAGCAGCAGGGTGGTGGAAATGGTCCCATATCCCATACCCAGGGAGCCGTCGGTCATCTGGGCGAAAAAACCGGTGACTGCCATCAGCGAAAAGGAGCGCAGGTCAATATACCTGGGCAGGGTCCGGAATCCCTCCGCAATGCGCCCGAACGGCACAAAAGACAACAGGGTGTGACCCAGGATCATAAACAGAAAGGCGAACAGGCACCATTTAACGATGCGGGGCCATTTCTTCTGCTCCGGCTTCGCCGCGTCCTCCAGGGTGGTCTGCTTGGCCACCAGCACCTGCGTCAGGTCATTGAGGCGGCGTACCTTCTCGTCAAAATTTCCGTTCAGCTGGCTCCGGATGGCCTGCATGTTATCCAGCACCCCTTCCATTTCGGGGGGGATCATATCGCTGATCACTTCCTTGAGCCGTTTGGCTACCGTAGGAGATTTGCCGTTGGTGGAGATGGCGATCTTCAGGTTCCCCTTTTTCACGATGGAGCCCAGGTAAAAGTCGCATAGCTCGGGCTTGTCCGCCACATTCAGGAGTTTACCCCGCTGCTGGGCGTCCCGCCGGATGCGGGCTGCCAGGTCCAGATCATTGACCGCGACGATAGCCAGGTCCGCGTCATCCAGGTCTTCCGGCCGGTACGCGCGCTGTGACAGGCACAGATCCGGGTGGCTGGCTGCCAGGGCGCGGATTTCCTCACTGATAGACAGGGCCACCAGGTGAATGCTGGTGCGGGGAGAGTTCTGCAGGATGGCATGCAGTTTTTCCAGGCCAATGGCGCCTCCGCCCACGATCAGCAGGCGGAGTTCATTCAGCTTGAAGAATACCGGGAAAAGCTGGTTGTCCGTCTTTTTGTCCGGCGGGGTCGATATGTAGGTCTCTGCTGACATGGTTGTCTGGTCCGGTAACCCGGGGAAAGCCGGCTCAGGCCCGGTTCACCCGTTTGGCCGCCTGTTCCCCGGCCGCCGGCTGGCCCGCAGCCAGGAAAGCGCCTGGTTTAAAATATTCTGTCCGCTCGCCGGTCACACCCATCCAGGCAAACTGGCTGTGCAGGTCCACCACCCTGCCGATAACCACCAGGGAAGGACTCAGGTAGGCCCGTCCGCTTTCACGGCGGGCATATTCATACAGGTCATGGACGTACACCCGCTGGTTCGGAGTCGTAGCCTGCTCGACCACGGCCAGTTTCCTGGCGGGATCGGCCCCGCAGCGGACCAGCTGCTGGACCACCTGGTCCAGGGTTTCGGAGGACATATAAAATACCAGGGTATCCTCCGTCGCAGCGAGTTCCTTCCAGTAGGTTTCGGTGATCACGTCCGATTTGTAAAACGTCAGGAACCGGACTGCCGTGGCATATCCCCGCGCGGTCAGGGGCATGCCGGCCGTGGCGGCCGCGCCCAGGGCGGCTGTCACCCCGGGTATGATCTCGTAGGGGATGCCGCTGGCGGTCAGCGCCTGGAGTTCATCCAAGATGTTGGAGAAGATCGACACGTCCCCTCCCTTCAGGCGAACGACCAGCCGGCCCTGGCGGGCGTATTGTACCATCAGTTCATTGATGGTCGCCTGCGGCGTGGAATTTCCCCTGCGGCATTGCTTGCCCACATAAATAACCTCGGCCTGCGGATGGACATAATCCCGCAGGATGGTATCGCTGACTAGCCGGTCCGTCAACACCACGTCGGCCTGCCGCAGGTAGCGGATGGCCTTGGCCGTGATCAGTTCCGGGTCGCCGGGGCCCGCACCGGCCAGAATGACCTTACCTGTTGGTTGGATGGTTTCCATCGATGGGAGGTTTTGGTATTATTGAAAAAGTATGGCGGCCACTGTACTGTTGCTCGTCTCATCGATCAGGATCGCGCTGCCGTTAGACCGCAGGGACCGGTAGGGGTCCATGACCAGCGGGGCAGCCGTCCTGAGGGTGGCTTTCACCACCTCGTTCAGCCGGACCGGTCCGTCAACCGGCTGCTGCTGCAGCGTGTTCACGTCCAGTTTATAATCCAGGCTGCGGACCACCGCGCGAACCAGGCGGCTGTTGTGCTGCAGGTAATACTTGTTGCCGGGGGCCAGGGGTTTGTCGTCCAGCCAGCAGAGCAGGACCTCGGCCTCCTGGGTGACGATCGGCTCCGCAGCGGAGGGGACCAGGGCGTCCCCGCGGCTCACGTCCAGATCGTCTGCCAGGTGGATGACCACGCTTTGGCCCGCCACGACTTCGTCCACGGGCTGGCCGGCGATTTCCAGGCGGCTGATGGTTGTTTCCAGGCCGGCGGGCAGCACGCGGATGCGTTCTCCCACGCGGTACCGGCCGCTGATCACCCGGCCGGCATAGCCGCGGTAATCATGCAGGTCATCGGTCTGGGGCCGGATGACATACTGGACTTGGAAGCGGGCTTCCTGGCCGGGTTCCTCCCCGGCGGTCTCCACGTCCTCCAGTTCCTGGAGCAGGGGCTTACCCTCGAACCAGTCCATGTGAGCCGAGCGCTCCACAATATTGTCCCCGTGCAGGGCACTGATAGGAATATAGGTGACCGGGGGCAGGCCCAGCTGCTGGGCCACCCGGGCATAATCGATTACGATGTTATGAAAGACATTCTGGGAGTACCCGACCAGGTCCATTTTATTAACCGCGACAATCACATGGGGAATCCGGAGCAGCGAGGCTATAATCGAGTGGCGCCGGGTCTGTTCCACCACGCCCTGGCGGGCATCGATCAGGATAATGATCAGCTGGGTGTTGGAGGCGCCCGTAATCATGTTGCGGGTATACTGGACATGGCCCGGGGCATCGGCGATGATGAATTTGCGGCGGGGCGTGGAAAAATACCGGTAGGCCACGTCGATCGTAATCCCCTGTTCGCGTTCGGCACGCAGGCCGTCGGTCAGCAGGGCCAGGTCAATGGGACCCGCTTCCTTGTTCTTGGTCTGTTTTTCCAGCGCTTCCAGCTGGTCGACCAGGATATTCTTGCTATCGTAAAGCAGGCGCCCGATCAGAGTGCTCTTGCCGTCGTCCACGCTGCCGGCTGTCAGGAATCGAAGTAAATCCATGTTGCGTTGTTTGCTTGTTTGGGTTCATTCATCGCGGCCGTATCGCCGTTGTTTTCATGCTATAGGTTCAGAAATAGCCATTCTTCTTGCGGTCTTCCATGGCCGCTTCGGTGACCTTGTCGTCAATGCGGGTCTCCCCGCGTTCACTGATCCGGGTAGAGATAATTTCGTGGATGACCTGGTCCAGGGTGGTGGCCGAGGACTCGACGGCCGCCGTGCAGGTCATATCCCCTACGGTGCGATACCGGACCCGTCGCCGCTGGACTACATCCTGGTCATCGAGGCGGATAAAGGGAGACACCGCGATCAGCTGGCCTTCGTGTTCGATCACCTCGCGTTCGTGCGCGAAATAGATGGGCGGCAGTTCAATGCCTTCCTGGCGGATATAGTTCCATATATCCAGTTCCGTCCAGTTGCTGATCGGGAACACCCGGACATTTTCCCCGCGATGAATCCGGCCGTTGTAAATATTCCAGAGTTCCGGTCGCTGCAGTTTAGGGTTCCACTGGCCGAACTCGTCGCGTACCGAAAAGATCCGCTCCTTGGCGCGGGCCTTTTCCTCGTCGCGCCGCGCGCCTCCGATACAGGCATCAAAATGAAATTCCTCGATCGTATCCAGCAGGGTATAGGTCTGCAGCCAGTTGCGGCTGGCAAATTTCCCCTTGGGTTCGGTCAGCTGCCGCTGCCGGATGGTATCCTCCACCCGGCGCACGATCAGGGTAGCCTGCACCTGGCTGGCCAGGTGGTCGCGGAAGGCGAGCGCTTCCGGGAAATTATGCCCGGTGTCGATATGCACCAGGGGAAATGGGATCCGGCCGGGCGCAAAGGCCTTCCGGGCCAGGTGCACCATGGTGATGGAATCCTTGCCCCCGCTGAACAGCAAGGCCGGCTTTTCAAACTGGGCAGCCACTTCCCGCATGATATGAATGCTTTCTGACTCGAGCTGCCGGAGATAATCCCATTGATTGGCGTTCATGGTACTGTATTATTAGTCTACTTTTCTGATAGGTTTTTATAGCAAAAAAAATCACGCGCCGCCTGCCGGAACCGCGGCGTGTACGTGCAGCCCGCATTCCTTCTTACTGCTGTCTTCCCACCACCACCGGCCGGCGCGAAAATCCTCCCCGGGTCGCACGGCCCGCGTGCAGGGCGCACATCCGATACTCACAAAACCCCGGTCATGCAAAGGGTTATACGGTATTTCCTGTTCGCGGATGAAGGCGGTAACCTGCTCGGTGGTCCAGTGCAGCAACGGATGAAATTTGACTATCCGGTTTGCCGGGTCCCATTCCAGCTGCGGCATTTCCCGGCGGTCCGGGGAATGTTCGGCACGGATCCCGGTCACCCAAACTTCGCGGCCCGCCAGGGCCCGTTGCAGGGGCTCCACCTTGCGCAGGTGGCAGCACTGCTTGCGGTTTTCCACGGACTCGTAAAAACAGTTCGGTCCCTTTTCGGCGATAAACTGCTGCAGGGCCACTGCCTGGGGATAATACGGAGTGATCGGGCGGCCGTATTTTTCCAGGGTACGGCTCCAGGTGGAATAGGTTTCCGGGAAAAGCCGGCCCGTATCCAGGGTAAACACCTCGATGGCCAGCGCCTGGCTGAAAACCAGGTGGGTGAGCACCTGGTCCTCCCAGGAAAAGCTGCTGGATAACACGACCTGACCAGGAAACCGGGCAGCCAGCCGGGTAAGCGAAGCCCCGGCGTCGAGCCCATCCAGTTCTGATTGAAGCAATGAAATCCTGTCCTGCGTCATGGTTCTGCGTTTAGATGCCGGCCGGCCGGCGCAATGCTGCCTTCCTCG
>DASZRL010000120.1:0-26516 GCA_035549175.1 Chitinophagaceae bacterium
GGCGCGGCGGAGCGCTCCGCCCGCTGGACCTGTACCGGCACGAACAGGTGCGGGAGCAGCTTCGCCGGGAACGCGGATCGGGTTCCCATGCCACCGGATTATGAGAAGCCAACCCACGTCGCTGTAATACGCCAATTTGCCCATGCCCCTGCCCGTTACTGCCATATTCGATATCGGTAAGACCAATAAGAAACTGCTGCTGTTCGACAGCCGGTACCGGCTGGCAGATGCCCGGACCGTGCAGCTGGCCGAGACTACCGATGAAGACGGTTTTGCCTGCGAGGACCTGGCCGGACTGACCCGCTGGATGCGGGACTCGCTGCGGGAGGTGGCCCGTAACCCGGACCTGGAACTTTGCGGCCTGAATGTCTCGGCCTATGGGGCGAGCCTGGTTTACCTGGATGGCTCCGGCGCCGTGATGGCTCCGCTGTATAATTACCTGAAACCCTACCCCGAAGCGCTGCAACAGCGTTTTTATGCGACCTACGGCAGCCCCGGGGAGCTGGCCCTGCAGACCGCTTCACCCGCGCTGGGCAGCCTGAATGCCGGGCTGCAGCTCTACCGGTTCAAACAGGAGCAGCCGGCCCGCTTTGCGCAAATGGCCTGCGCAATGCATTTACCGCAGTACCTGGCCTGCCTGTTTACCGGGGAGCGCTGCTCCGACCTGACCAGCCTGGGATGCCATACGGCGCTCTGGGATTTCCGGCAAGGGCGCTATCATGACTGGGTGCTGCAGGAGGGCCTGGACAGCCGGCTGGCGCCGCTATGCCCGCCGGGTTCCCAGACCACCACGCTCATCGAAGGAAGGCTGGTGGCGGCGGGTACGGGACTGCACGACAGTTCAGCCGCCCTGATCCCCTACCTGGTGGGGATGACGGAACCCTTCCTGCTGGTATCCACCGGGACCTGGTGCATCAGCCTGAACCCTTTTAACGAGGAACCCCTGACCCGGGAGGAACTGGAGCAGGACTGCCTCTGTTATCTCAGTTACACGGGAAAGCCCGTCAAGGCCGCCCGGTTGTTCGCCGGGCCGGTCCATGACCGCCAGGTGGCGGCGCTGGCTGCGCATTTTGACAAAAACCCGGACTATTTCCGGGGTGTGCGGTACAACCCGGCTCTGGCTGCCCGGCTGGCCACACGCCGGGATACCGGCCAAACCCCGGGGCTCTCTCCCCTGGAGATACCCTTCCGGCAGCCCCATGACTTCAGCAGCTTTGAAGAAGGATACCATCAATTGATGCGGGATATTACCGGGTGCCAGGCGGCTTCCCTTCGGCTGGCGCTGGGCGCATCCGGAGTCCGCCACGTGTGCGTCGACGGCGGATTCAGCGGCAATGCGCTCTTTATGGAAATGCTGGCCGTCAGCCTCCCGGACCTGGAAGTGTATGCGGCCGAAGTACCGCAGGCCTCGGCCCTGGGTGCGGCCCTGGCGGTCAGACTCCTGCCGGAGGCCGCGCCCCTGCCCGGGAACCTGGTTTCCCTGCGTCGTTATCCCGCCATTAACCCGATGGAGACCTGACCCGGAACCCCTTTTGCAACCAATAACATATCAAGCGTATGAAAAGTCATTTCCTGTTTCTCCCAATCGCCTTGCTGGTGGCAGGTGCGCTGGCGGGTCAGTCGCTCCCAGAGGAACTGAACCAGCAGCCCTGGAAAGCCCAGTGGATCACCGGCCCGGGGCCCGTTAATAATTGGTCCCCGTACGAAGATCCCGCCCTGAAGGAGTACGGGGTCTACAAGTTCAGGAAGTCCTTTACGCTGGCCCAGGCGCCGGCTCATTTTGTGGTCCACGTGTCCGGGGATAACCGCTACAAGCTCTATGTTAACGGCCAGCTCGCCTCGCTGGGTCCGGCCCGCGGAGATCTGTACTTCTGGAATTTCGAGACCGTCGATATAGCCCCCTACCTACATACCGGGTCCAATACCCTGGCAGCCCTGGTCTGGAATGATGGCCGGCTGAAGCCCGAAGCCCAGATCAGCTTCCTGTCCGCCTTTATCCTGCAGGGGGACAGGCCGGACCAGTACCTGGTAAACACCGACACCTCCTGGAAGTGCCTGCGGGACAGCAGTTACACCCCCCTGCGTCCCCACGTGCCGGGGTATTATGTAGCCGGACCGGGGGAGCTGATCCGTATGAAGGACCATGCCAGCGGCTGGAACCTGCCGGATTTTGATGACCAGGCCTGGGGCCGGCCCCGTCCGGTTGCCAGCGGCCTGACCAAGGATGCTGCCCGCGACTCCCGGGGCTGGATGCTGGTACCCTCGCCCCTGCCCCAGATGGAATGGCGGGTACAGCGCCTGGCCAGCCTGCGTAAAGCATCTGGCGTTAGTGTGGATCCCGCTTTTCCCGCCAGCCGGACCCAGGTGCTGGTTCCCGCGCACACCCGGGCCGAACTCCTGCTGGACCAGGGATACCTGACCAATGCCTATCCGACCCTGCTGTTCAGCGGCGGCAAGGACGCCGGACTGTCCCTGACCTACGCGGAGGCGCTGTACGAAGGCCGCCTGGACAGTGCATCGGGTCAATGGGTGGCAACCGGGCGCAAGGGACAGCGTAATGAGGTCGACGGCAAGGTGTTCATCGGCAAGCAGGACAGCCTGGTGGCTGATGGCCGGCCGCACCAGGAGTTCACCTCCCTGTGGTACCGTACCTACCGGTATATCCGGCTTCGCGTCCAGACCCGGGAAGAGCCCCTGGTGATCGAGGATCTCTTCGGTACGTTTGCCGGCTATCCCTTCCAACTCAGGTCAAAATTCGAGCTGTCCGATTCCCTGCCTGCCAAAATCCTGGAGATCGGCTGGCGCACGGCCCGTCTCTGCGCGATGGAAACCTACATGGACTGCCCCTATTATGAGCAGCTTCAATATATCGGGGATGCCCGCATCCAGGCCTTGGTAACGCTTTTCAATACCTCCGATGACCGGCTGGTCCGCAATGCGCTGACCCTGATGGATCATTCCCGCATCGCGGAAGGGATTACACTCAGCCGCTATCCCACCGACCTGCAACAGCAGATCCCGACCTTCTCGCTCTGGTGGATCGGCATGCTCCATGATTACTGGATGTACCGGCCGGATGCGGCCTTCATCCGGGACAAACTGCCGGGTGAACGCCAGGTACTCAACTTTTTCCAGCATTACCAGGGGCCGGACGGTTCCCTGCAGGAGCTGCCCTACTGGATTTTTACGGACTGGGTGGACCACCCGGGCTGGGAGGACGGGCAGGCACCTGTCAGCCGGGCCGGTTATTCCAGCGTACTGGACATTCAGCTGATGTGGACCTACCAGCTGGCCGCCGAACTGGAAAGCCGGTTAGGGTTCCGTGATTATGCCAACCTCTACCGGCAGAAGGCCCTCCAGCTGAAGGCTACCATCCAGCGCCGCTACTGGGACGCCAAACGCGGATTATACGCCGATACGGAAGACAAAACGCTGTTTTCCCAGCATGCCAATGCCCTGGCCATTCTGGGGGGCCTGGTGCAGGGCGAAGCCGCCCGCCGGCTTGGTGAGAAACTCCTGACCGACACCAGCCTGGCGCAGGCTTCCATTTATTTCAAGTACTACCTGCACCGGGCCCTGGTCCGGGCGGGGCTCGGTGACCATTACCTGGACTGGCTGGGCAAGTGGCAGGAAGACATCCGCATGGGCCTGACCACCTGGGCGGAGATGTCGGATGTGAGCGGCAGCCGGTCCGACTGCCACGCCTGGGGCAGCAGCCCGAATATCGAGTTCTACCGGACTGTACTGGGCATCGATTCGGATGCACCCGGATTCAGGCGGGTGCGGATTGAACCACACCTGGGAAAACTGAGCCAGGTCGCCGGATCCATTCCGCACCCGGAAGGCTCTATTTCTGTATCTTACCGGTACCAAAACAGTGCCTGGCAGGTGGAAATTGGTCTGCCGCCCCACACCGCGGGGACATTCTGGTGGAAAGGAAAGCCTTATCCGCTCCGTGCGGGAAGCAACCGGCTGCAGGTTCCCTGAGCTAGTCGATACATGCTAACTAATTACTTCTTATTTAAAAATAACGACCATATGATCAGAAGAATCCTGCTTGTTCCCATGGCCCTGCTGGCCCTCCAGCTGGCATCCGCCCAGCTTCGCGTGACCCGGCTGCTGGTGGAAAACCTGTCCAATCCCCTGGGCGTGGATGCTCCCCGCCCCCGCTTCAGCTGGCAGCTGGAGAGCGACCGGCGCAACAGCCGGCAGACCGCCTATGCGATCCGGGTAACTCAGGGTGGACGAACCGTGTGGAGCAGCGGAAAAATCATATCTGATCAATCCGTCCTGGTGCCATACGGAGGTACGGCCCTGATCTCCGGCAGCCGCTACACCTGGCAGGTTCGGGTCTGGGATAACGGGGGTCGGCCTTCTGCCTGGAGCTCGCCGGCCTACTGGCAAACCGGGTTCTTTTCCACCCAGGACTGGAAGGCCCGTTGGATCGAATCGGACCTGACCGCGGATTCCGTCAATGCCCCGCCGATCCTTTTCCGCAAGGAGTTTACCGCGGGCCGCAAGGTCCGTTCGGCCATGGTCTACATCAGTTCGCGGGGCATGTATGAGGCGGAGCTGAACGGTAAGCGGATCGGCGATGCCTACCTGACCCCGGGCTGGACCAGCTACAAAAGCCGCCTGCAGTACCAGGTCTATGACGTGACGTCCCTGGTGCGCAGCGGTGCCAATGCCATCGGGGTTACCGTCGGCAGCGGGTGGTTCCGCACCCCCCTGGGATGGGTGGCTAACCATGAACTGTACGGCCGAAAAGTCGGCCTGCTGTTCCAACTGGAAATTGAGTATGTCGACGGCAGCCATGCCCGCATGGTCTCGGACGGATCCTGGAAATCTTCCGACGGACCGATCCGCAGTTCGGAAATATATAACGGCGAGGACTACGACGCCCGCCTGGAAAAGACGGGATGGAGTGAGCCTGGCTATCCTGACCAGTCCTGGAAAGGGGTACAGGTCCGGGATTATCCCCTGGATAACCTGCTGGCCACCTATAATGAACCGATCCGCCAGCACGAGACGTTCCGCCCCGTCCGGGTGCTTACAACGCCCAAAGGGGAGAAAGTCCTTGACTTCGGCCAGAACCTCGTGGGCTGGGTGGTTATGAAGGCCGCGGGCCAGGCAGGAACCCGTATTGTCATCAGCCATGCCGAGGTGCTGGACAAGGACGGGAATTTCTATACCGATAACCTGCGCGCCGCCCGCGCCCAGGATACCTACATCCTGCGCGGCAGCGAGGAAACGCTCGCCCCGCATTTTACGTTCCATGGGTTCCGGTACATCCGGGTGGAAGGTTTTCCCGGTGAGCTGAAACCGGAAGACTTCACCGCCGTGGCGCTGTATTCCGATATGGGGTTCACGGGCAGTTTCCAGTGTTCCGATCCCCTGCTTAACCAGTTGCAGCATAATATCCAATGGGGCCAACGGGGCAACTTCCTGGATGTCCCGACGGACTGCCCGCAGCGTGACGAGCGCCTGGGCTGGACCGGGGACGCCCAGGCCTTCTCGCGCACGGCCATGTTCAATATGCACGTACATAATTTCTTTATGAAATGGCTGAAAGACGTGGCGACCGACCAGTCCCCGGACGGACGGGTTCCCTTCGTGGTGCCCAACGTGCTGGGTCCCATGGCGGGTGGCTCAGCCGGCTGGGCCGATGTGGCCACCATTGTACCCTGGAATGTCTACCTGGCTTACGGGGATACCCAGGTACTGCGCAACCAGTACGCGAGCATGAAGGCCTGGGTCGGATTCATGCAACAGCACAGCCGCAATTACCTGTGGAATACGGGATTTCATTTCGGGGACTGGCTGTTCTACCGTCCGGCGGACGACAACGACGGGCGCTCCGCTGTGACAGACAAATACCTGATCGCCCAGTGCTTTTTTGCCCATTCCACGCAGTTGCTGATTGATGCGGCCCGCGTGCTGGGCAACCGGGAAGATGAAGCCAACTACTCCGCGCTGCTGCGCCATATCAAGGAAGCCTTTGTGCAGGAATACATGACGCCCAGCGGACGCCTGGTCTCCGGCACGCAGACCGCCTATGTACTGGCGCTGAACTTTGATATGTTGCCCGAGGCCCTCCGGCCCCAGGCGGCCCGGCGCCTGGTCGACAATATCCGCGATTATGACAATCACCTGACCACGGGGTTCCTGGGCACGCCCTACCTGTGCCACGTACTCAGCCGCTTCGGATATGATTCGGTGGCCTACACCCTGCTGCTGCAGAAAACCTACCCGTCCTGGCTGTATCCGGTCAGCATGGGGGCTACCACAATCTGGGAGCGCTGGGACGGCCAGCGACCGGACGGGAGTTTCCAGACACCCGGCATGAACTCCTTTAACCACTATGCCTACGGTGCGATCGGGGACTGGATGTACCGCCAGATGGTGGGCCTGGATACCTATGAGGACGGGCCCGGTTACCGGCATATCCGCATCCAGCCCCACCCGGGAGGCGGACTGGATTCTGCGCGGGCAACCCTCCAGACCTATTACGGGCCTGTCCAGGCCGGATGGAAACAGGATGGCAGGCGGTTCCTGCTGGACGTGGAGGTGCCCGTCAACACGACCGCCACAGTCTTTATCCCGGCCGTCGACGCCTCCGGTATCACCGAAGGGGGTAAGCCCCTGGGCGCGGATGCTTCCATCAAACTGGAAGGTTCCGGGGGAGGCTATGTATCGGTTACCGTGGGTTCCGGGCAATACCATTTCAGCGCGGTTCGGCCATAACGACGAATTTTCCAGTCACGCAGTGACGGGCCCCCGGTGGACCATACCGCAGGGGCCCCGTCACTTACCAGTATACCAAACGGAACGTGGTGAGTCGTTACGTTCCGCTGACCGCTGGGAAAGGATGGCTTGCCGGGACTGTACCGTATTTCCGCCGGCAGCTTTGTCCGCTTCCGCCTTGGGGCCTGGTAACCAGCCCGGACCGGACCGAGCGGCTGACCCGGACAGTTGGTTTTACCCGTTGCCGGATTATTCGGAAATTTACCAGCCGGAACCAGCTCCTGACCAGGCTGCGTTCGTCCGTTCACAATAAGCACAGACTGTATGTCTACCCGTCTTGTCATCAAGAACATGGTTTGTCCCCGCTGCATCATGAGCGTGGAGGACATCCTGCGCCGCCACGGATGGCAACCCAGTTCGGTCCGCCTGGGTGAAGTGGAGCTTCCCGGAAAACCCGGTAAAAGGCAGTTGCAGGAGCTGGCCGCCGACCTGGAGAAGGTGGGTTTCGAGCTGCTGGATGACCAGCGCATGCAACTGATTGAGCAGATCAAGGTGCTGCTGATTAACAAAGTCCAGCAGGGAGATATCGGGGAGCATTTCAGTGTGGTAAAATACCTGTCCGACCACCTTTACCGGGATTATTCCTCGCTGAGCAAGCTGTTTTCGGAAGTGGAAGGCATCACCATTGAAAAATATTTCATCAACCTGAAGATCGAAAAGGTCAAGGAACTGATCATGTATGACCAGATGAGCCTGACCGGCATTGCCGCCAGCCTGGGCTACAGCAGTGTAGCCCACCTGTCCGCCCAGTTCAAAAAAGTGACGGGCCTGACGCCCAGTCATTTCAAAAAGCCGGGACAGCGGATCCGTTCGGGGCTCGACAACCTGAAGTGATCCAGGTAGCCGTTTTGGCGATGCGGGTCCCGGAGCGATGCGGCTGTCTAGGGCCTGTTCATTATGATGGTTACCCCGGGGCGAGATTATGGCGTGTATCGCCCACGCAGCGGGGGAACCTGGAAACGGTCCCCTGACCGGCAACCGGATCCTTAGCGCAGGGGAAAAAGAAGGTATGCTAATTGCGGTCCTTGCTACCCTGCCATCCCCCAGGATCCTGTAATATCCTTCCACCATTTTATAACGGGTCCTTGGCTTCCGGGGCTAGCTTTGCCGCGTTAATACCACGGAATATGTCAACCGGCAAAGCCTTTACCGTGCAGCTGCCCCTGGAAGGGGTGGAAAGCGACCATTGCGCACTGATCGTGAGCAAGGCACTGGGTAAGATACCGGAAGTATCGGCGGGCCGCGTGGAGCTGAATAACCACCGCGTCGCGCTGACCACCCAGTCCCCGCAGGCGATCACTGAGGCCGTCCAGGCCATCCGCGCCGTGGGGTATGAGGTTCCTACCATGCACCGGATATTTCCCGTGCTCAATATGTCCTGCGCCTCCTGCGCGGTCAGCGTGCAGAGCATGCTGGAAAGCCTGCCCGGTGTGGTCTCCGCTCCTGTCAATTATGCCAGTGCCACCGTGGCGGTGGAATATATACCCGGCCTGGTTACTCCGGAGGCCATGAAGACCGCAGTGCAGTCTGTCGGGTATGACCTGGTCGCGGGGGAGACGCAGCAGGCCCGGGAAGAATTGGAGGCACAGCAGACCCGGGAGACCCGCCGGCTCCGGCGCAATCTGCTGGGATCGCTGGTTCTTTCCCTGCCTCTGGTGGTGCTCGCCATGGCGTTTCCGGGGGTACCTTATGCGCACTATATCATGTGGCTGCTGGCCACGCCCGTCCTGCTTTATTTTGGTCGCCAGTTTTTCGTGCGGGCCTGGAAGCAGGCCCGGCATGGCTCCGCCAATATGGACACCCTCGTAGCGCTGAGCACGGGCGTGGCCTACCTGTTCAGTGTATTCAATACCCTGGATCCCGGATTCTGGCAGCATCGCGGCCTGGAGGCCCACGTATATTTTGAATCAGCGGCTGTGGTAATCACTTTTATCCTGCTGGGTAAATGGCTGGAGGAGCGTGCCAAGCGCAGTGCGGCTTCGGCCATCCGCAAGCTGATGGGTCTGCAGCCCCGTACCGTCCTGAAACTCCAAGCCGGTGACCAGATCACGGAAGTACCTGTCGAGTCCATCCGTCCGGGAGATATCCTGGTGGTGCGGCCCGGAGAAAAAATTGCCGTGGACGGGGAGGTGATCCAGGGGGAATCCTTCGTGGATGAAAGCATGATCACGGGCGAGCCGCTGGCTGCCGGAAAATCGACCGGCGACCGCGTCTTCGCGGGCACCATTAACCAGAAGGGCAGTTTCCGGTTCCGCGCGCAAAAAGTGGGCGGTGACACCGTACTGGGCCAGATCATTGCGCTGGTACAGCAGGCCCAGGGCAGCCGGGCCCCGGTCCAGCGACTGGTCGACAGGATCTCGGCGGTATTCGTGCCGGTCGTTATCGGGATTGCCCTGCTCAGCCTGTTGCTCTGGTTGGTGCTGGGCGGGAATAACGGGTTCACCCAGGGGCTGCTGGCCCTGGTGACCGTACTGGTCATAGCCTGTCCCTGTGCACTGGGGCTGGCCACGCCGACCGCCCTGATGGTGGGTATCGGCAAGGCCGCCGCGCAGGGCATCCTGATCAAGGACGCCGAGAGCCTGGAGCGTGCCCGGCAGATCGATGCCATCGTATTTGACAAGACCGGCACCCTCACCGAGGGCCGGCCGGCCGTGACCGGTGAGCGCTGGGCCGATGGGACCGGGGCCCTGCGTGCCCGCCTCGCCTCCCTGGAAAAGCATTCGGACCACCCCGTGGCCCAGGCCGTAGCAGGATATTATGCCTCCGAACCCTTCCTTCCGGTAGCCAACCTGGAGTCACTTACGGGATTAGGCATGCGCGGAGACATCGAAGGTGTCCGCTATTTTGCCGGGAACCTGCGCCTGATCCAGGAGCAGGGAATCCGGGTCCCGGAGGGGTTCCGCCAACTGGCCCTCAGCTGGCAGCAGGAGGCCCGGACTATCGTCTGGTTTGCAGACGCGACCTCCGTCCTGGCTATCCTGGCCGTAGGGGACAGGGTCAAGGCGGGCACACCCGCCGCCATCGCCCGGCTGCGGGAGATGGGCCTGCAGGTCCACATGATGACAGGCGATACCCCGGAAACGGCCGCTGCGGTGGCCCGCCAGGTCGGCATAGCCTCTTTCCGGGCAGCCGTGCTCCCGGCTGAAAAGGAAGCCTTCATTCGCGAACTGCAGGCATCCGGACGCACGGTGGCCATGGTGGGCGATGGCATTAACGACAGTTCTGCCCTGGCCCGGGCTGACGTAGGAATCGCCATGGGCAGGGGCAGTGATATCGCCATGGATGTGGCCCCGATGACGATCCTGGCTTCCGACCTGGGACGCATCCCTGTGGCGATCCGGCTTTCCAGGCAGACGGTGGCTACCATACGACAGAACCTGTTCTGGGCGTTTGTATATAACCTGATCGGTATTCCTCTGGCTGCCGGGGCTCTGTACCCGCTGACCGGTTTTTTGCTTAGCCCCATGCTTGCCGGGGCGGCCATGGCACTCAGCAGTGTCAGCGTGGTGTCCAACAGCCTGCGGCTCAAATGGAAATCCCTGGAATAACGGGCAGGAACCAGGGCCCGGGCACCTGCCGTTGCAATTGCACGCGGTTTACGTTAATTTTACCATCGTGAAACGAATCGCTACCTTATTGCTCGCCTTCCTTTACCTTGCTACGGCGGTAGGTTTTACCTTGACCCGGCACGCGTGCATGGGATCGCCTTCCTCCTGGGAATCCACCGGGAACAAAGGGATTTCGTGCAGTATGTGTGGCATGAAAAAGGCAGAGGCTGGCCGAAGTGGTTGCTGCCGGGACCAGCACCAGCTGCTCCGCAATACATCGGACCAATCGGGTCCCGTATGGGGATTTGCCCAGGTCCGGGTGCCGGTCATTGACCTCCCGGATTTTCTGCAGCTGGCTGACGGGATGGCCGCCGTTTCCCTGCCGCCTACCGAACACGCGTCCGGTCCCTCCTGGCCGCCGGGCGATCTCCTCAGCCCGGACCGTTACCTGCGTAACCGGGTATTCCGCATCTGATTTTGCCGCCTGGTCCCCATTCCGGAGGACCTGCTGTACCGGCGTACGCTATAAAGGCGGTCCGGACTTTTTCCCGTTCAGTCAACCTGTTTGATTTCCTTTCCGTATGCCCTGTTCCGCCGGAACCTGCCGGGCCGGTCTGCGGGGAACGGAATAAAATGAGGATATGATAGCCAAAGTAATTTCCTGGTCGCTGCACAACCGCTATATCGTGCTGTTGCTGGCGGCCGCCCTGTTCGGCTGGGGGCTTTACCAGCTGCAGCGCAACCCGGTGGACGCCATTCCCGACCTGAGCGAAAACCAGGTCATCGTATTCACGGAATGGCCGGGCCGTGGTCCCCAGGTAGTGGAGGACCAGGTGACCTATCCCCTGGTGAGCAACCTGCAGGGCATTCCCCGGGTCAAGCATGTCCGGGCCAGCTCCATGTTCGGAATGAGTTTCGTGTACGTGATCTTCGAAGACGACGTCGATGTGTACTGGGCCAGGACCCGGGTACTGGAGCGCCTGAATTACGCCCAGCGGCTGCTTCCCGCCGGGGTCAGCCCCGCGCTGGGCCCGGACGGAACCGGCGTCGGTCACGTCTTCTGGTACACCCTGGATGCCCCCAACCTGGACCTGGGCGAACAGCGGGCCCTGCAGGACTGGTATGTCAAGCTGGCTCTTCAAACGGTACCCGGCGTGGCAGAAGTGGCTTCTTTTGGCGGGTTTGAGAAACAGTACCAGCTGGTCATCGATCCCGTCAAACTGCGCTACTACCAGGTGTCCCTGCAGGATGTCATGAACCAGGTCAAGGCCAATAACAATGATGTGGGAGGCCGCAAGTTCGAAATGAGCGACCGGGCCTACATTATCCGGGGACTGGGGTACCTGCGCAGCAAAGAAGACCTGGAAGAGGTAGCGGTAGGCAACTTCAACGGCGTCCCGGTCCGAGTCCGGGATATCGGCACTGTCCAGATGGGCGGGGACCTGCGCCTGGGAATATTTGACGAGAACGGGGAAGGGGAGGTGGTCGGCGGGATCGTGGTAATGCGCTACGGGGAGAATGCCGACCGGGTGATCCGGGAAGTCAAGGCCAAAATGCAGGACGTTCAGCACGGCCTGCCTGCCGGAGTGACCCTGCGGACCGCCTATGACCGCAGCGAACTGATTGAGGCGGCGATCCGCAACATCCGGACCCGCCTGCTGGAGGAGATTGCCGTCGTGGCCTTGATCGTGATGATCTTCCTGTTCCATGGGCGCAGCGCCCTGAGTATCATCATCCAGATCCCGGTAACCATTGCCTGCAGCTTTATCCTGCTCAATGCCCTGGGCATCTCTTCCAATATTATGTCGCTGACCGGTATCGCCCTGGCGATCGGGGTCATCGTGGACAACGGCATTATTATGAGCGAAAACGCCTACCGGCACCTGGCCGGCTGGCGGCCGGATCCATCCCAAAATAATACAGTATGAAAATATCATTCAAGCGGCCTGCGCGACGCGGGGAAGGCCAGGTGATCCCGGAAGACCAGCGTATCGCCCTGATCGAAAAAGCCTGCCGGCAGGTATCGCGCGGCGTATTCTTTTCCACGGTCATCATCGTGGCCTCATTCCTGCCCGTATTCCTGCTGACGGGCCAGGAGGGCAAGCTGTTCCACCCGCTGGCCTACACCAAGACCTTTATCCTGGTGGTGGATGCCCTGCTGGTGATCACCCTGGCCCCGGTGCTGATCTCCTTTTTCCTGAAAGGCCGTTTCCGGCCCGAGCAGGCCAATCCCGTTAACCGCTTCCTGGAACGGATTTATGAACCGGTGATTCGCGCCTGCATCCGGTGGCGCAGGACAACCCTGGCGGTCAATATCCTGGCCGTGCTGGTCAGCGTTCCGCTGCTGCTGAGCCTGGGCCGGGAGTTCATGCCGCCCCTGGATGAAGGAACCATCCTGTTCATGCCGGTTACCCTGCCGGACGTATCCAACAGCGAGGTCAAGCGCATCCTGCAGGTGCAGGACAAGATCATCCGGACGGTTCCCGAAGTCCGCCAGGTACTGGGAAAGGCGGGCCGGGCCAGTACCGCCACAGATAACTCTCCGATCAGCATGATCGAAACGATCATCCTGCTCAAACCAGCTGACCAGTGGCGCAAGGGGATCACCAAGGAGGATATCATTAACGAGCTGAACGGCAAACTGCAGCTGCCCGGCGTTACCAATGGCTGGACCCAGCCGATCATCAACCGCATCAATATGCTGTCCACCGGGATCCGTACCGATGTGGGACTGAAGGTGTTCGGCCAGAATCTCGATACGATTTACGGGTTTGCCCAGAAGATCAAGCAGCAGCTCCAGGGAATCCCCGGCGTCAAGGACCTTTATGTGGAGCCCCTCACGGGTGGAAAGTATATTGATATCACTGTTCGCCGCGACCAGATCGGCCGCTATGGCCTCAGCGTGGACGACGTCAATCAGGTGGTGGAGATCGCGCTGGGCGGGATGCAACTGACTAACACCGTGGAAGGTCGCCAGCGGTTTTCCGTCAATGCCCGGTTTGGCCAGGACTTCCGCAGCAACCTGAGTGCCCTGAAGCAGCTCCAGGTACAGACCCGCCGGTACGGACCGGTCCCCCTGGAGGCCGTCGCCGACGTAAAAATCAGTGAAGGACCGCCCATGATCAGTTCGGAAAACGCCATGCTGCGCGGGACAGTTCTGTTCAACGTGCGGGACCGGGACCTGGGCAGCACCGTCCGGGAGGCGCGTGACCGGATCGACCAGCTGGTCCGCCAGCTTCCCCAGGGATATTTCCTGGCATGGAGCGGACAGTATGAAAACCTGCTGCGCAGTGAACGCACCCTCTGGCTCATCCTGCCCGCGGTGCTGGTGATCATCTTCCTGTGTATGTATTTCGCATTTCATTCGGCCCGGGAGGCGCTGCTCAGCCTGGTTTCCCTGCCGTTTGCCCTGATCGGGGGCGCCCTGCTGGTCTATGCCTGGGGTGTGCACCTGTCGGTGGCCGTAGCCGTCGGGTTCATCGCCCTGTTCGGCCTGGCGGTGGAAACGGGCATCGTCATGGTGATCTACCTCAATGACGCCATGCAGCAGCTGGTTGCCGCCAGAGGCACCGCCCCGGGGGCCATCACCCGCGACGACCTGCGCGAATACGTCATTGCAGGTGCCAGCAAACGCCTGCGGCCCAAACTGATGACCGTGTCGGTGTCCCTGTTTGCCCTGGTCCCGATCCTATGGAGCCACGGCGTCGGAAGCGATGTGATGAAACCCATTGTGCTGCCGATGGTGGGAGGTGTGCTGACCTCGGCGACCCATATCCTGCTGGTTACCCCGTTGATTTTTCTGATGGCAAAAGAATATGAACTCCGCCGGTACGGGATCATCCAGGTACCTCATGCCGGCTGATTAACCCCAAAAAAAAGATGGATTATGAAAGTATTGATGATATGCTGGCTCGTCTGCCTGGCCGCCCTGGCCGGCCGCAGCCAACCTGCACTCAGGATGCAGGACCTGGAGGCGGCCATTGAAAAAAACCATCCCGCCCTCAAGATGCTGGACGCCGAATCGCGTTCCCTGAGCGAAGAAGCCCGCGGTGCCTACAACTGGATGGCGCCTGAACTGGGAGCCGGGTTTTACATGACGCCCTACGATCCGCGTTACTGGAAGGTCATGGACGGACGCCCGGGAATGGGCTCGTTCATGGTGTCGGCCCAGCAGTATTTTCCCAACCGCAAACGACAGGATGCTGAATATGCCTACCTCAGCGCACGGGCAGGCATTCGTACTGGTCAGAAGGAGGTGGTCGTCAACGAACTGCTCGGCGAAGCCCGCAAAAACTATTATGACTGGATCGTCCTGGAAAAAAAGCGGCGCATTCTAAATGAGAATGCCGAACTGCTCCGTTTCATGCTGAAAAGCGCAGAGATCCGCTACCGGAATGGCCTGGGCAAACTGGGTGCTTATTACAAGGTTCAGGCCGCCCTGTCCCAGCTAGAAAACCAGCAGGTCCTTTTGGAAAGCCAGGTGGAACAGCGCCGCATCGCACTCAATACCGCCATGTACAGAAACCCCGGGGAACCGCTGGCGATCGACACCAGCTACAGCTGGGTGGAGATACCCCAGGACATGCTGGACACGGCTGTGCTGCGGACGCGCCGCAGTGATATTGGGGTGCTGGACCGTACCCGCCAGGTGAATGAACTGGAGCGCCGGGCCCAACTGGCCGGCCTTCGGCCCGAGTTTGGTATCCGGTATGATAATATGCTGGGCTGGGCCCGGCAACCCTTTTTGTTTTCGCTGATGGGCATGGTGCGCATACCGCTGGCACATTGGTCCTCGCGGGCCAACCGCGCCCGGGCGGAAAGCCTGACCTGGGAGAACGAAGCCATTTCCTACCAGCAGCAGACCCTGCTGCAGGAGGCTGCCGGTACGGCACGCTCCCGGGTCGCGGAGCTGGAAGGGAAAAAGAGACAGTTGCGGCTTTATGAACAGCAGATCCTGCCCGCTCTGCAGCGGAACTACCAGACCCTGCAGCTGGGCTATGAACAAAATACCGAGGAACTTCCGGCCCTGTTTGATGCCTGGGATGCCCTGAACCAGTCTCAGCTGGATTACCTGGATACACTCCAGCAGGCGCTTGCCATGCAGGCTGACCTGATGAAAACCCTTGAACTCAAATGACGCGGTGTATGAAGCCCAATCGATTTTACGGAACCTTTATCCTGACCTGGGCCGTCCTGCTTCTGGCCGCCTGCCAGGAAAAAAGGCAACCACCTGCCACCCCGGTGGCGCGGTATACCTGTCCCATGCCCCGGGATTCCTTTTTCAGTGACCACCCCGGGCACTGTCCCAAATGCGGGATGGAGCTGGTACGCCTGCCGGATTCCATCGTCCATCCCAAAACCCTGGCTGCGCGCACCCCAGCGGCGGGATCTGCCGGGCTGACCGGATATACCTGCCCCATGCACCCGCAGGTGCATTCGGATACCGCAGGCAGCTGCCCGATCTGCGGCATGCGCCTGGAAAGGATCCGGCCTCCGGAGGAAGCGCGCAGCGTATCGCTGGAGACCCTGCTCAAGCCGGTCAACCGGGAGGTGGTGTCTGCCATCCCGATGGTGCACCTGATGGACCGCAGCGAAAATATCGAGCTGGCTGCCTACGGACTGGTGAACTACGATCCGCGCCAGTCCGGATCCGTTGTATCCAACGTGTCAGGCCGCCTGGAACGTCTCTATGTCACCTACCGGTTCCAGCCTGTGAAGCGGGGACAGAAGATCGCGGATATCTACAGCCCGGAGCTGCTGACTGCCCAGGAAAACCTGCTGTTCCTGCTGAGGCAGACGCCCGTTGACCCATCGCTGGTGGAGAGCGCCCGCCAGAAACTGTGGTTGCTGGGAATGAGCCCCACCCAACTGGCCGCCGTAGAAAGGTCCGGGAAACCCGACTACGCGGTTTCCGTGTTCAGTCCCTATGCCGGCCATATCCACGAAAGTGATCCGGCAGGTGGGGCCCCTACACAGCCGGCAGCGGCAATGGGCTCCCAGCTTACCAGCCCGCTTTCGCTCAAGGAGGGCATGTATGTCGCGCGGGGCCAGACCCTGTTCTCGGTGTTTAACCCGTCGAGGGCCTGGGCCGTACTGAACGTACTGGCGGGCCAGGCTTCCCTGGTGCAGGTCGGGGACACCGTCCTGCTGAAGGCGGAAACCATGGGCCAATCCGCCTTTCGCGGGCGCGTGGATTATATTGAGCCTTTATACCGTAACGACAGCAAGACCCTTACAGTACGCGTGTATTTTGACAACAGCCGGCTTCAAATCCCTATCGGGAGCCAGGTTACGGCCACGATTTATGCCGGGACCCGTTCGGCCAACTGGCTTCCTGAGGAAGCGGTCCTTTCGCTGGGGCTGGACCGGGTCGTGTTCGTGCGCAGCGGGGAGGCTTTTGAGGCCCGGCAGATCCGGACCGGTATTGTAAGCCGCCACCTGATCCAGGTATTGGAAGGCCTTCGGCGGGAGGAGGCCGTGGCCGCCAACGCCCAGTACCTGGTCGACAGTGAAAGTTTTATCAAGGTCAATAAACAAATGGATTCCACAAAATAGTTCCAGTATGAAATACGCCATGTTTTATTTAACGGTACTGATGACGGTGCTGGCTGCCTGCAGGAACCGGCCGGCACACCCTGCCCGGCTGGACACGTATTATACCTGCAGCATGCACCCCCAGGTGATGCAGGATGAGCCCGGTAACTGCCCGATCTGCCATATGAAGCTGATCCAGGCAAGCCGCAGGGCCATGGCGGCCAATGAAATCCAGCTGAGCGCCGAGCAGATCCGCCTGGGGAATATTCATGCCGATACCCTGCGTGCCGGCCGGATCGGGGAGGAGACCGTACTGGCCGCCACCGTGGCGGCCGACGAGACGCGGGTGGCGGGCGTCAACGCCCGGGTGGAGGGCCGCATCGACCACCTGTACGTCCGGAACCCCGGCGACCCCATCCGGGCGGGCGAGCCGCTGTACGCCCTGTACAGCGAAGAACTGAATACCGCCAAGCAGGAATACCTCGCGGCTCTGGAAAGCAGGCAGGCCCTGCGTAGTTCCCGCCTGGATGTGGACCGGCTGCTGCAGAGCGCCCGCTCAAAGCTGTTGCTCTGGGGCCTGTCCGAGGGCCAGCTACGCGAGCTCGAAAAATCAGGCAAGGCTTCCCCGCTGACGGTCTTCACCAGCCCCGTATCCGGCTACCTCACGGAACTGCCGGTCCTGGAAGGGCAGTACATCAGGGCAGGCAGCACCGTGGCCCGGGTCACGGACCTTTCCACGGTCTGGGTGGAAGCGCAGGTCTATGCATCCCAGCGGGCCGGCGTCCGGCCGGGGCAGGCAGCAGTGGTGGCGTTTCCGGACCTGCCGGGCAGCCAGTACCGGAGTACCCTGGAGTTTGTCAGCCCGGAAATCGCCCCGGACAGCCGGGTGAACCTGGTGCGGGTTACGGTACCTAATCCCGGGGGCCAGCTTCGGCCCGGCATGCAGGCCTACGTGCGGCTGCACGGCCCGGCACAGCAGGCGATTACCATGCCCTCCGATGCGGTCCTCCGCGAGGCCGAACACAGCCTGGTGTGGGTACAGACCGCCCCGGGTCATTTTGCCCGCCGGATGGTACAGACCGGGCTGGAAAGCGGCGATCGTGTCGCTATCCAGTCCGGCCTGGAGGCCGGGGACGTGGTGGTGACCAGCGGGGTCTACCTGCTGAACAGCGAATATATCTTCCAGAGGGGCGATGAGGATATGCCCGGTACGGCCGGTATGCCGGGCATGCCTGGACATGACCAGTAAGGTACAGCCGGTCGTCCGGACCATCAGGATATAACAGGAATCCCGTTAAATGAAATCAGGCGGCGGCCACCCGGGTTACCTTTGCCTATATACACGGTATTATGAAAACGCTTCGGTTCAAGACGAATATAAATTGCGGCAGTTGTGTGGCCAAGGTGACCCCGGTACTGAATGGAAACCAGGCAATCAGGTACTGGCAGGTAGAAACCGGTAACCCGCAGAAGATTCTGACCCTGCAGACGGATAGCCTGGACGCCAGCGAGATCCAGGCCTTGCTGGCCACCGTGGGATACCGGGCAGAGTTGCTTGCGGAATCCACGGAAAAGTCCCCCTCCTAGCTGGCAGGTGGCAGGTACGGGATAATCAGCACAGCAGTACCCGGGCCGGGTCAAAGCCACCGTGTTCCCTGCGGTGTACATACCCGAGCTGGTTGGTGACCAGGCAGGATGCACCGATCCGGAAGTCCGGCCCATTGTGATGGTGGTGCCCATACAGCCAATAGTGTATGGGTGAAGCGTCCATCAGGGGGGTCATATCCACCGCAAAGGCATCATTGAACGGGTCGCCCGCATATTGGGCGGGGTAATTCAGCAGCGTCGGTACGTGGTGCGTGATGACGAACGTGGTACCCGTCCAGTTTTTTTCCAGTTCCTTTTGCAGGAAGGCGACGCAATCTTCATGTAATTGCTGGTAGCCTGGCAGGCTCAGCTGCCTGGATCCGTACCGGATCTGGTGAAAATCATTGAATCCATGATAGATCCAGTCAGCGAAGGCTGGCCGGATCCGGGTCCACAAGGTTGAAAAAAGGAAGCGTACCGAGCCATGTTGTACGGACCAGTTATTGACCAGGAACAGATTACTGCAAATGGCCTCCCGGAACGGTCCCGGGTAATCTGCCGCATCCGCCTGGTAATATTCATGATTACCCGGTACCCAGTACGTGCAGGCGAAATGATCGGAACAATAGGAAAGGAAGTCCCCGGCAAGCTCTATTTTTTCCAGGGGGACCACATCGCCTGCCAGTAATAAAAGGTCTCCCGTAGGCGTCAGCGGATGGGCCTTCAGGTAGTCCCGGTTTTCGGGGAATTCCAGGTGGAGATCGGAAGCAACTTGTATTTTCATGCGTTTCTGTTTTGCCTGTACGTCTGAAGGATCCTCCCGGGCGGATTGCTAGGCCACGGTGCCTTCCGCAGGATGGTGGATAGCCGGATATATAGCATATCCGCGCATCAGGAAGTAAGGATCCCGGAAATTAAGGTGGCAAACAGAAAGGTGCTGGCGTTATCCCGGCGTAAATATAGTATTATTTTTATTCCTGCATAAGCAGATATCCGTTGAACTGGTTACTGGCTGCCAAAATGCGTCGGCAGGGTTGAGCCCCGGGCCCAGCTTTTGCCGAAAGGGCTTGGTTTGGCACTTGAAAGATAACCTATTCGTAATCTGGACGCGGGCCCCTGTCGGGGCCTTTGTGCCGGTATTTTCCTATCTTTAGATACGGACCCTGCCCGGTGAAGACCCATTTTATAACCATTAAAATTATCGTGTATGTCAGACATCAAAGATGCCCTGAGTGGCAAGGCGGAAGAGTTCAAGGAGAAGGCCGCTGAAAAGCTGAATGAGCTAAAGGATCAGGCCGGCAAACTCGGCGATGAGTTAAAGGAAAAGGCAGGCGAAGCCTGGGATAAGATAAAGTCCGGCGAGGCGAAGGAAGAACTGGGTCATGTCAAGGAGGAAGCCGGAGAGGCGCTTCACAATCTTGCCGATAAGGCAAAAGGCCTCTGGAACAAGATGACCGGATCGGAAGCCGGGGAAGAAGAGAAAAAATAAGCGGTAAAGCAGGCGGGACCTTGTCCCGGCTTGCTTGACATCGGTAATAAGGCCCGGCAAGAATGACCGGGCTTTTTTCGTGAATAACCCGGTAGTTGCCGGGGTTACGGCCATTCTGCCAGGAGGATTGAATAGGGTGCAGGGCCGGTCTTATCCCACCAATCCGACCGCGAAGCCAAACAATCGCTCGCCTGAGGGGCTTATTCTGAGGCCAGGCGGTTCAGGTTGTTTATACCCCCTGCCCGAAGGTCAACAGATTATTGTCCGGGTCCAGGAGGGAAAATTCTTTTTGTCCCCATGGCTTGGTCTGCAAGGGCGCCCCCGGATGAATGGCCACCTTGGCATTCATCCGTAATTCGTGGTAGAGCGAGTCTATGTTATCTGTCCGGATATACACCTGCCCGTAATTCTGCCTGGGGTCAAGGTCCCTGAAGGCAAAAAAATGGATCTGCTGCTGATCCTTTTCAACTATCAGGTACTCCGGGTAATCAGCCTGGACGATTTCGGTAAAGCCCAGCTTGTTGATGTAATAATCCCGCGTCACGTTTTTGTCCCGCATGGGTAGCTTGGGGCATATGGCTGTCAGCATAGGCGTGCTTTTTTGGCCTGAAGATAGGATGATTTGTCGGGGTACCGGCCCGGGGAAGGGATGGATCTCTGGGGGTCTCCGGACCGGAAGCACGGGCTGGGTCCCGCCTAGCTATCGGTTCCGGGTCGCTCGAGGCCGCCCATCACTTTTTCCCATAATTCCACGGCCATCTCAAGGGATATTCCCGATTCGCCAGCCAGTTCCCGGAGATCCGGTTCCGTCTTTTCATTATAGTATGGGAGCGCCAGCGCCAAAAAATGGTTTATCCGGTTCAGTGGCTCCTCGTTCTCTTCCTTTTTGTTGGTAAGGAAGAGTTTTTCATAGGGGTTCAGGAGGATGGTCTTGTCCAGTATTTTTTCGGCAGCCGATAGCATGGACGGGGAGACAACCAGGTCCGCTTCGGGATGCATTGGAAAGCCGGCCCGGGCTAGCAGGCCGGTCAGGTGGGCAAACCCCGTTTCGGTCATGGCCGTTCGCAAAAGCTCTCTTTTCTTTTCCTGGAAGTAGGCTACCGCATAATGAGGGAATTCACCGTGGGTCCTGGAGGCGAGCCGGTAAACATCCTTATGCCAGGAAAGGCTAAAATCCGCTGCCAGGTCTACTGTTGAAAAGGAGGTGAGGATATCGGCAGACTGGTGGATAAGGCTTGGATAACCCCTGGTGACGATCTGCGGAATATTTGCAAAAGCAAGAAGCAGGAAGAAGGGAAAAGGATTCCTGTCCACCTCCTGCATCAGGTCCCCCTCATCCGTAATCCCGGGGTTCAGCTCCGTAGCGAAAAAAAACAGGTCATCTGCCTGGAAGCCCCTGAAGGGAATGATCAGGCCGAAGGTTTGCCAGCACTGTCCGTTGAAGGTGATCAAAAGGAACCAGGACCTGGGGTGGTATTCGTTTTCGGTGGCAAGCATACCCGGTGAATATAACAAATAGGAATCCCCGGTCATGAGATCCAGCATGGTAAAAAATGCTTCGGCCGGCTTGTTGATGATTTCCGCGAAGCTGAATCGCCACGGGTGACTTGCCTGGTAGGCCAGGAATTCATATTGTGCCGTCGGCAGGCTTCGGATTGCGGGCAGGTCCAGGTATTTTGTGATGAACCCTGACTTCCGGAACACCTGGTGCGCTATATATTCCGACTTCAGGTAATTTATATACGACGCCGGAATATTCCTGGCCGCCTTTCTGTATTTTTTTAACTGGGCCTCCATCTTCGGCTCAAGACCCTCCCTGGCGGCAGCGTAATAGATCAGGTAATCATCGATCACGGACCGGCTCAGTTCGGTGGTTGCCTCACAGTGTGCTTTGATATCAGGATAATCCATAAGGGCAAAGGTGGCGGTTACGTAATACATCCGGAGCTGTTTCCGGGAACAGTCCTGAATCAGGGGCTGGACGGTTGCCGTGCGGGCAACAGGTTTTGGTTAATAAATGAGGTATCATGACAGCAGTTGGTTTCCGGCTTTTACGGCCTGCCGGTTGAAGACCTGCGCTTCTGGCTAAATCCGGCTCCGGAGCGGTGTCTTGCGGTGAAAATTACGCTAAATTATACTTCCGGTTGCAGGAATTTCGGGCTCCTCCGATCCCGCTTGTACGGATTGATTAAAGGCGGGGGGATATCGTGAGGAAGCCGTGCCCTCCATCGATGCCGCAAAAAAATTACAGATGCCCTGGAAGTATCCCTGGATAACCTGGTGGGTGAAGGCCTGCTCAAAGGCTTTGAAAAAAAAACCTGCACAGAATGCTGGACCTCGAACACCTGGAAGGAGAAAAAAAGAAAACTCTCTTTGATCTCATCGATACCTGCATCCGCGATGCCAAGGCCAGAAAAGCCTACGCCCACTAAAAACATAACAAATCCCCTTAGTGAAGGCTTTTACCACTCTTCTTATTCACTGCCTTATCCAGACGGATGCAGGTTAAATATACTACCAACGTATCTATCCAATAAGAAAACTGCTATAATTAAAACCAGGATACTAGTTAGGACAAGGGTATAAATTATTCTTCGTTTCATTTTATTTTACTTTTACGTTGTCATAAATAGCGCTATTGGGATAATGCCCAACCGGCATGTATAGCATTCGCCGTTTTCACTATTTATAATGCTGCTTGTCGTGACAAGATTTGCATACTGAAACGAGCCATTCTATAGGTTCTTTTCCGATATTGTATTTGGCATATCTTTTATGATGAACCTGTGTCGCGCGACCTCCGCAATAAACACAACGCCAATTATCCCTTTTAAGAACCACATATCGTTTTCGTCTCCACGCTTCTGATTTAAGATAGTCATTTCGGTAGTAATCACGGCGTTGTTTTCGTTTTCTCTCAAACTGCCAGCGATTAAATAGTATATAGGATATGGAAACAAATAGAAGAATAAAGATCTGAAAGACCATTTTGTTTACTTCATTTGTTGAATGTTGTCGATGTACACTTGTAATCCCCTAGCGGTGTTTATGCCGGTGGGAATTTTGGAAGACGTGCAGTACGGAACTGAAGTTGATCCTGTAGGCTCCTTCTGACCGGAAAATTATTTAAAATGTGGATAATGAACAAATGCCGGCTAATAATTCGTAAGCCGGCATGTTGACAATGCATTATTAGGTAAACTTGGCTAATTTATTTCTGGCAAATTTCATTTGCGTGCCGGGCTGTTAGCCTCCATACACCATTCTGTTTCATCCATATATTGGTATAGCGCCGCTTGATGGTTTGTCCGGCTGTTGGAGAATTTCCAGCTTCAACGACTTCTTCGCTGCCCATGGTGATGACCACATCCTTTTTTACCATTATCTGCTCAATGTTCCGGGTGAGAAAGGAAAGCCTTATTATACCCTTATTAATCAAGTCAATTACTTCCCGGCTGCTCAGCGTAACCCGGTTGAAAGGAGCATTGACCATAAAGTCGGCCGCCCACACTTCTTTCAGACTGGAGGTGTCATGGTTGAGCATTGCATTTCGTTCTTTCTCTTCCAATTTCCTGATTTCAGATTCCACTTTGGAGTGGTTGTCTTGGGCATAGATGCCAAGCGCATGGCTCAGAAAACCACCTAGAATTAAGAGCTTTTTCATTGTTATTTGGTTTGTTTCAAACAAATCTAAAGGCACCCAAAGAGAGATAGGTGGTAAAAATGCGGCAACTTTATTGTGTTTTATCAGAATGCAGGGCTAACTTCAGCCACCGTTCAGGTGATTGTGCATTTTCAGTCATAAGTGTTTTCGGCGTGGCGCCATCAAAGGCTTTAAAATCCTTCACCAGATGCTGATAATCGTTATATCCTGTTTCGATCGCGATGCTGAACCAATCCTTGTTGGGATGCCGCTCCTTCAATTCATTCGCCCGGCTAAAACGGCACAGCCGGGCAAAGAGTTTTGGAGTTAGTCCAATGTGACGGAGAAATGTTCGTTCAAACTGTCGGTGGCTTAGGCAGGCGAGAGAAGCCATTTTATCTAAATTAAAGATTTCCGGATTTTCTAAAATAAGCTTTGGTACCAAAAGGGATAGATGGGGATTGATTGAAAAATTTTGGAATTTATTCCAAAGAAAATCCTCGACCATCTTTAGTATTTGGTCATACGATGTTGCATTCGCCATTTGCTCGTGCAATTGTCGAACTTCTTTGCCCAAGATCACTTCGGCATCTATATTTTTTTGCACCAACTCGCTCATGGGTAGTCGCAGCAAAAGATGCAACATTCCGGGTTGAAGGCGAACAAAAAACATGAGGTATTCCTCCGGAAGCTGAAGATTTTGTCTTTCGATGGAAGGCCCGAAAATGACCGATTGTGCTCTTTTCTCGATAATGCCATTTTTAGCCTGGGAACACAAAAGAAATCCTTTGAGGTAAAAGGTCATGCCTTCCTCAGGGGTTGCGTGGTAGTGCTTTAAAGGAAGTACAGTTCCTGGCTTGACTTTAACATGAAACAGCAGGTACTCCCGCACGAAGTCTTTTAAATGCAAACTCGGCTGAATGAATTGGAAAATCATGTATAAAAGTGGTGAATATGTTCTAACACTTTAATATAAAAATTTCCAGTGGATTTGAAAGCTTCTAACTTCTCCACTGCATTTAAAGGTATAAACTCCGGTTCGGTTTTTTAGTTATATGTAAGCTCTCCCGAAATTCGACCACGCGAATAAGCGTGATGGATGGAATTACGTAGGAGGGAGGACTTTAATGACATGGCCTGACTAGCGGTCCTGCCTGCGGGCAGGGTACTGAAGTTGTATGAATTATAAAGATTCGTATAATGGATTCTACGTGTCGTTAGCCTCTCTTACGTTAAACCTGCTATTGACAGCTGTGCATTATTTCAATCTTTCTTGTGACAATCAATTCATCGCTTGTATTGGAAGAATGGCTGATATTTTCCATTTTCCCGATTTATTTACCAAAATCATATTCATTAGAAATTTTATTGGTTTGGGATTTTATCCTGATTTTCCGATTAAAAAAGTGATTGGCACATCGATGTGACGGCTTTTCTTGTCCAGCGTTATGATTTTTTGATTTGGTCCTATCTGGTTCTAAACTCCATGTCCCTTATATAACGTTTCAAATCTTTTTAGTGCGGAATTCTTACCCCAGACTGTTTGACCTTTTGTAATCCAAATAAAGTCAGGAGAGTCAATTAATAAATTGTCAAGTGCTGCCAGGTCATGTTGATTTTGTGCTTTAAAAAATTGTTCAAATGTTGTTATTGGGTCGCCCTTTATTGCGCCATATGAATTTAAGAAAACTGTCAGCAGAAAGGTCAATACTGAATAAATCAATCTGGTTTTCATTGTGAATTAATTTAAATGTCTGTATTGTCTCGGTGCATGCTGCCATCGGACAGGGATTTTGTGGGTGGGAGACCATTATGCCGTCCGCTGGAACCGCAGTACGGATTTATTACCCAATTGAAATTATGAATTATGGGGGATAGTTAATTATCAAGCTAGAACATCGGGCTGGCTTGGCAAATGTATGTGGTTACCATGTTTTTTCCTGGTTTCATGAAGTTGCATGGTTGTGGCCGGCTTCCTTTCTGTTGGGATTGTCTATGACGACACAACAAGTACCATCTTTATCCGGCGGTTTTAAAAAATTAATTCCGTTTGCTTGAATCCATTTTGTCTTGGCATAAGGTACGTCAAAATAATATTTACCATTATTGATTTCGTAATGGCTACGACAGGGAATGATAGGTATTGCGTCCTTGGTAGGATAGACTTCTGTCACGTCTCTTGGGGGGTCAATGCAATATCAGATAAAGAATGAGAAGTGGAATTCCGGCGAGGAAGCCATGAAGAAGCTTCTAATTACCAGCAAAACAACATTGAAGAAATTCAGAGATGAAGGACACATTCGGTTTACCCAGCAGGACAAGAAGATCATCTTGTACGATCTGGATTCCATACAAGAACATTTAGAGAAATACGCTAAACAAATATTTTAATGGATAGCAGTGAACAGACCTTCATTAAAGGCTGCAATGCCGGCTACCTGATGCGCAAACATGATCCTGCTTTAATCGAACGCCTACCCAAGCTTAAGTCCTTATTACAGTCTATCAAGATAGGGTTTTAGTCTGTTGAGAAAATCTTCAAAAGCCGGTTGCCCCCGATAATATAATGCCGCTGTTGACCGGTAGCGGTTTTCAAATGCTTCTCGGGTAGCAGGATCCCTGAGAAGAAAAGCTTCGTTTTCCCCGGATGGGAAGAGAGTATAAAATATTTTGTGTAAATGCCATAAGCAACTGTTGTTAGAGCTGGCATCTGTTTCCAAAAACAATTAAGAACTGGTGGAGTATGTACCCCCAATTTTGGATGGGCATGCTCCATTTTTTTTCGATGTTCATGATGGCCATATAGACAGCTTTCTGGGCAGCCTGGTCATCTACGAACTGAACCCTGGTTTTGGTATATTTACGGATACCCCGGTTCAGGTTTTCAATCGTATTGGTGGTATAGATGATT
>DASZRL010000121.1:0-7921 GCA_035549175.1 Chitinophagaceae bacterium
AGAAGGAGACGAGTTTTGAGGCCAATCCTGGCGGAAGCAGCGGGGATTACTTTCCCCGGACAGTAAACAGCAACTGGAGCTACCAGTACGACGGCAATCCCAACGATTCCCTTTTCATTACCGTCATTTCCCCCACCGTTACGGTCGGGGGCAACACCTACTCCGTTTTTATCCAGACCGCGGATGCCACCAAAGGGTATGACTCGTCAGGTGACTACCGGCGCAACGGCGGCGATTACTATGAATGGACGGATGTGGGAAGTTTTCTTGGATTCTCCGGTTCCCAATGGTCCGAAGTGAACTTCCTGAAGGATAACCTGGCGGCCGGGGGTACCTGGACCAGCCAGGGGTATACCGGCTCGGTGCAGGGGGTGGGAACCGTTACGATCCGCCTGCGCAACACGATCCTGCAGAAGGACGTTCCCGTAACGGTCAATTCGATCCGGTTCGACAGCACGATCGTGGTGGAGCAGCGCCTGGAGCAAAATTCCGGCGGAAACTGGGTAGACCTTTCCCAGGCAGTGGGGTCCCTGCGAAGCTATTATGCCAAAAATATCGGCCTCGTCCAGCAGGAACTCTATAATGGATCCGGCACGCTAAGCTCCCAGATGCAGATCCGCCGGTACCAGGTAATTAAATAAGGCAATTATAAATAATAGGTAACCCTTTCGCCGGGGCCGCACCCCCCCCCGCAATAGATGGCGGCGACTGGACAGGGGTATGTGCCTGGCAGCCTACCAGGTACCAGTCACCAGGTAAAAGGGACCGGCTACCAGCAATCCGCATACCAGGTCTTGCGTACGACCGGCAGGTCAGTACCGGTCACCGAAACGGGTTAATCCTCGTCCTCGTCGCCGTAATAGGCGTCCTCGCTGTTATAATATTTCTCCCAGGCCCGCACGCCTTCGTCAGTCAGGCATTCGATAATGTCCAGAATGGGATCATTCTTGCGTTTCCATTCAGTCACCAGGGGATCATCATACCGGCTTATGAACAGGCAATGGTCGGTTTCCACCGTCGGCTTGATCAGGCTGATCGGCGAACCTTCCTTTTCCTGGATCAGGTAATAACACCCCGTTTCCAATAATCCATACGAATACATATCTAGCTCCGCTTTAAGGTGGTTTCAGAATGCAAACAGGTTAGTAAATGAACACGCGAAAGGCTGTTGTAATGGGTATTCAGCTTAGAATTTAATGGATACAGCTGGAGATGGGTAGCGATGTTTTCATCGGGTCCGGTCCAAAATTAGGGGATTTAAACCGACCTGGAAAAGACAATTTGCCAAACAAGGGTCCCTGGCCGGGATTCTTCCCAATAAATTAATAATCAGTAATATACAAGGAAAATAGGGGCGATTCTGCCTAGTACAGGGCTACTGCCTGATTTCCAGGCGACTGGGTGGGAGGCGATTCCTTGCCCCTGGGCCGGGGCCTAGCCCGGGGGCCTGCCCGCAGCAGGCCAAATTTCGCTATACTGACTTGACTAGCAGGTTCCTGCGAGAGTCAGGTGGCGGATAATTTCCACCCAGCATGCGTTAATATTGAGGCACTGGCGTCAGGGATTTCTTTGTAATTTTCTGATTGATTTGCTTGCTTTATGAAACGGAAAATCCTGGCAGTCCTGACCCTGATTATGGCCGGCGTGACCTTACTTTCCCTGTCCTGTTCGGGCCCGGACAGGGGCGTGGCGGGCGGAGACCGGATCAGCTACAATTTTGATATCCGTCCCATCCTGTCTGACAGGTGCTTCATTTGTCACGGGCCGGATGCCAACAAACGAAAAGCCCAGCTGAGGCTGGACATTGCTGACTCAGCCTATGCCCCCCTGAAGGAGACCAAAGGCGCCTTTGCCCTGGTTCCGGGAAAACCCGAGCAAAGCGAGGTATACAAGCGCATCATTTCCCAGGACCCTACCTACCAGATGCCGGAACCTTCCTCTCATCTGGCCCTGCTCAACGAGCATGAAATCGGGCTGATCCGGAAATGGATTCTCCAGGGAGCCCGGTATGAACGCCACTGGGCCTTCGTTGCGCCCCAAAAGATCCCGCTGCCCCAGGTGGACAAAAAAGACTGGGTACGCAATGAAATTGATTATTTCATCCTGGACCAGATGGAAAAGAAGGGCCTGTCCCCCAATCCCGAGGCTGACAAGGAACGGCTGCTCAAGCGGGTTTGCTTTGATCTGACGGGCCTGCCGCCCACCCTGCAGATGATGGATGATTTTCTGGCCGACCATACGCCCCAGGCCTATGAAAAAGTGGTGGACCGCCTGCTGGAAAGCCGGGCCTACGGGGAAAAGATGGCTGTGCACTGGCTGGATGTGGCCCGGTATGCTGACAGCTATGGGTACCAGGATGATAATATACGAACCCAATGGCCCTGGAGAGACTGGGTTATCCATGCCTTTAATGAGAATCTTCCCTACGACCAGTTTCTGACCTGGCAGATTGCCGGGGACATGTTACCCGGAGCGACCAAGGAGCAGGTACTTGCGACCGGCTTTTTCCGAAACCACAAGTATACGGAGGAGGGAGGCGTCATCCCCGAGGAATACCGGATTGAATACAATATTGACAAAACGAAAACCTACGGCAAGGGGATATTGGGCATTACCATTGAGTGCGCCCAGTGCCATGACCACAAATATGATCCCTTCAGCCAGAAGGACTATTATTCCCTGTTTGCCTTTTTCAATAATACCCGGGAGGTCGGCTACGAGGGCGACGTCACGCAGTCCAAGCCTGCCAAGAACCCCCTGCTGGTCATCTCCGCCGAGGACCGCCTGCACCTGCTGAATTTTATCAATGACCCGGACACCGGGAAACTGATGGTTTCCGTCATGGGCGAACGGGATACGGCCCGAAAGACCTATGTGCTGCGAAGAGGGGTGTATGATGCCCCGACCTACGAGGTCAGGCCGACGGCGATCCCGGCTGTCATGCGCTTCGATACCCTCCGGTATCCGCGAAACCGCCTGGGCCTGGCTGCCTGGACAGTCAGCCGCGAGAATCCCCTGACGGCCCGCGTTTTTGTCAACCAGATCTGGCAGGAGTTTTTTGGCCGGGGCATTGTGAAGACGGCCGGAGATTTCGGGATGCAGGGAGACCTTCCTTCCCATCCGGCCTTGCTGGACTGGCTGGCCGTGGATTTTATGGATCACGGGTGGGATATCAAGCGGCTGGTTCGCCAGATCGTGGTGAGCGCCACCTACCGGCAGTCCGCCGCGTCAACACCTGAAAAACGGGGGATTGACCCGGAAAATGTTTACCTGTCCCGGGGACCGCGTTTCCGGCTGCAGGCCGAATTCATCCGGGATCTGGTCCTGGCCAGCAGCGGGCTGCTGGTGCGGACCATCGGGGGCCCGAGCGTCAAGCCCTACCAGCCCAAGGGTATCTGGGAACAGGCTTCCTCCGGCAGGGGACAGCTGGCTACCTACAGGCAGGATCACGGAAGCGACCTGTACCGCCGGGGTATGTATACTTTTATCAAGCTGACTGTGCCGCCACCCTCGCTGATTGTCTTTGATGCCAGTAACCGGGACCAATGCCAGGTAACCAGGCTGAAGACCAATACCCCCCTGCAGGCCCTGGTCATGCTAAATGATCCGACCGTACTGGAGGCTTCCCGGGTCCTCGCGCAGCGGCTCCAGAAGGAGGCCGGCCCGGCCCAGGACAAGATCGGTAAGGCCTTCCGCCTGATCGTGTGCCGCAAGGTCACCGCCCAGGAGCAGAAAATCCTGGCAGATTACTATAATGAGCAGTTGCAGCTGTTCAGGAAGGGGGAACTGGATGCCGGAAAGACCCTGCAGGTGGGAGAATATCCCCAGGATGAGCAGGCAGATCACGCGGTTACCGCAGCGCTCATGAAAACCATTGAAACCATATACAATCTGGAAGAAACCACCTCGAAGGGGTAAGCGGCCACGTCGACCGCGGCTCCCCTCATTCACGCAAATACCGGAAGCATGGAAAAGGAAATTCTTGAACACGGACTGAATATCAACCGCCGCCGATTTCTTTCCCGGCTGAGCCTTGGCATCGGCAGCGTGGCGCTGGGTTCCCTGCTGGTCCCTGACCTGTTCGGTAAACGGGAGGAGGAAGCAGCCCTGACCGGGCTGCCTCATTTTGCCCCCAAGGCCAAGCGGATCATCTACCTGTTCCAGAACGGGGCGCCTTCCCAGCTGGACCTTTTCGATTACAAACCCCTCCTTCAGCAGATGCACGGGCAGGACCTGCCGGCCAGTATCCGCATGGGCCAGCGCCTGACCGGCATGACCGCCGGCCAGGAACATTTTCCCCTGGCCGGTACGGTGTTTCAGTTCAACCAATACGGACGGGCCCGTGCCTATATCAGTGAACTGCTTCCCTATACAGCCGCCGTGGCGGATGACCTGTGCATTATCCGGAGCCTGTACACCGAGGCCATCAACCACGATCCGGCGCTTACCTTTTTCCAGACCGGGGCGCAGGTCGGCAACCGGCCGAGCATGGGTGCGTGGCTCAGCTATGGTCTGGGGAGTGAGAACAAGAACCTTCCGGCCTTCTGCGTGCTGCTCTCCAAAGGGAAGGGCAATGGCCAGGGGGTATATGCCAAACTCTGGACCAACGGTTTCCTGGATTCCATTCACCAGGGCGTCCAGTTCAGCAGCGGAGAAAACCCGGTCCTGTACCTGAACAACCCGGACGGCATGGACAAAAAGGATCGCCGGCGCATGCTCGACCGCCTGGCAGCACTCAATGATCTTTCCTATAAAGAATTCGGGGATCCGGAAATCAACGCCAAGGTACAGCAGTATGAAATGGCCTATCGCATGCAAACCGCCGTACCCGAGATTACCGATATGAGCAAGGAACCGGAAAGCATCATCAAACTGTATGGCCCGGACTGCCTGGTGCCCGGAACCTTTGCCGCCAACTGCCTGCTGGCCCGCAAACTCAGTGAAAACGGCGTCCGGTTTGTCCAGTTGTATCACCAGGGCTGGGATGGTCATAACAACCTCCCGGGAGAGATCCGGGGGCAATGCAAGGACGTGGACCAGGCCAGCGCTGCCCTGATAACCGACCTCAAGCAAAGAGGCCTGCTGGATGAGACCCTGATCATCTGGGGCGGGGAGTTCGGCAGGACCAATTATTGCCAGGGCGCCCTTACCAAGGATAATTACGGGCGGGATCACCATCCCCGGTGTTTCACTGTATGGATGGCGGGAGGAGGCGTAAAACCCGGTGTTTACGGGGAAACCGATGAGTTTGGCTACAATATTGTCAGGGATCCGGTTCATGTCCATGATTTTCACGCCACCGTGCTGGCGCTCATGGGGCTGGATCATGAAAAACTCACCTATAAACACCTGGGGAGACGCTACCGGCTTACTGACGTAGCCGGGCGTGTCGTAAACGATCTGATCGCCTGAAATTAGTTACCTATCCACCTGCCGGTCCGCGGACCGGTCCAATGCACACCAATGAACCGAAGAAAATTTATACGACAGACCGCCGCCGCCACCGGCGGCCTTTTGATCCTGCAGGACCTGTATGCCCGGCATAAAGGCAAGGTGTATGGCCACCACGATATGCGCTACGTGCTGGACACTACCTGGAGCCGGGCGGATCCTGCCCGCTTCCCGGTCAACGATTGCCATGAAATGGTTCAGGACCGCAGGGGCCGGATCCTGCTATTGACCAATGAGACGCATAACAATGTGCTGATCTACAATACCCGGGGGAAATTGCTTGCCAGCTGGGGGCATGAGTTTCCGGGAGGCCACGGGCTTACGATTCACGACGAGAACGGCAGGGAATTCCTGTATATCACGGATATTGTCCGCCACGAAGTCTACAAAGCTACCCTGGACGGGCAGATTCTGCTCACGATCAAGGCTCCGCTCGATGCGGGAGGTATTTATAAAAAACCCGAGGAATTTGTACCCACCGAGACGGTGATTGACGAAAACGGCGACATTTTTATCGCCGACGGATACGGGGCCCAGTACGTGCTCCATTACGATGCCCGGGGCAACCTGAAGAACTATTTCGGCGGCAGGGGAGAAGGCGAAGAGCACTTCGATAACGCCCACGGCATCTGCTTTGATACCCGGCGCGGGGACTCCAGCCTGCTGGTGACGGACCGTACCCGCAACTGCTTCAAGCGCTTTTCCAGGGAAGGAAGGCTCCTGGAGGTCATCCACCTGCCCGGGGCCTGTGTTTGCCGCCCGGTGATCCAAGGCGATCACCTGTATGCGGCCGTATTGCGTTCCCCGGATCTGAATGCGGAAGGCACCGGGTTTGTTACCATACTTGACCGGGAAAACCGGGTGGTCAGCAATATCGGCGGAACGGAACCGCAGTATGTCAACGGACAGCTTCAACCCATGCGCCAGGCCGAAAAGATATTTATTCATCCCCACGACGTCTGTGTAGACCGGGATCACAACCTCTATGTGGCCCAGTGGGCCTCCGGCAAGGTCTACCCGTATAAGTTAAAGCGCGTATAACCCGGTTACCCATGAAATGGAAAAATCTGGTGGCGGCCTCGCTGCTTCCCCTCAATGTGCTGTTGTTGTTTTTCCTGGTCTTTTCCAGCCGGCTGGTGGTACCGGCCTGGCTGCAGGTGGCCGGCCGCCTGCACCCGGTAATCCTTCATTTCCCGATCGTGCTGGTCCTGTTGTATGCCGCCCTGTTATTAGGCACACCCGGAACGTACCGCCAGGAGCGTGCCTGGCAGGTGGCCCGTGACCTGCTGTTGCTGGCCGGTGCCTTCACGGCTGCGATTACGGCCCTGATGGGCCTTTTGTTGTCCCGGGAGCCGGGGTATGATCCGGATTCCCTGGCCTTTCACATGTACAGCGGTTCCCTTTCGTCCTGGGTGCTCTTTTTACTTTATTCATTCCGGACCAGGCTGGCCCGTTGGGGGGGGCTTACCCGCGTGGCGGCGATCCTGCCGGCCCTGCTGGTAATCTGGGCAGGCCACCTGGGTGCCTCGGTCACGCACGGAGCAAATTTCGTACTGGCGCCTGTAACGCCGGAGCACAAGCGGCCGGTGGCCGCGCTGGAAGATGCCTATATATATGCGGACCTGGTGGAACCTATTCTTTCGACCAAATGCATGGGTTGCCATAACAGCAATAAGGCTAAGGGGGAGCTGATCATGGAGACCCGGGACTTGTTGCTGAAGGGCGGCAAGGACGGGAAACTCTGGGATACCACGAAAGCGGACCTGGGATTATTGATGCAGCGGATTCACCTACCCGAGGAAGAGAAAAAACATATGCCTCCCTCCGGCAAACCGCAGCTGACTGACCAGGAAACCGCGGTTCTTGCCGCCTGGATCCGCGACGGGTCGCCCTTTGAGAAGCGGGTCATCGAGCTGTCACCGGAAGATACGCTGGCCAAGCTGGCAGCCAGGATCCTCAAGCAGGGCGGGGAGGAGGTCTATGATTTCCCGGCCGCAAACGAGCAGGAAGTTGCCAGGCTCAGCACCAATAACCGGGTAGTGGCTCCGCTGGCCCAGGGTTCACCGGCCCTGGTGGTCAATTTTTACAATAAGCAGTTTTATAATACCCGGCAGCTCGAAGAACTCAAACCGGTGGCCAACCAGATCGTGGAACTCAATCTGGAAAATATGCCGGTCAGCGATGCCGACCTGGCCGTCATCAGCGGGTTCCCGAACCTGCGCCGGCTGATCCTGAATTTTACCGGCATCACCGGGGGCAGCCTGGGCGACCTGAAAAAGCTGCAGCAGCTCAAAAGCCTCGCCTTGTCCGGAACACCGGTCACGGCCGCCCAGCTCGATGCCCTGTCGGGCATGCCGAAATTGCGGACCGTCTATCTCTGGAATACCCGGATCGCCGGTCCCGACTTGGCGGGCCTGGAAAATAAAAACCGCAATGTACTGTACCAGGCAGGGTTTAAGGGGGACAGCGT
>DASZRL010000122.1:0-12956 GCA_035549175.1 Chitinophagaceae bacterium
TGCCGGAGGAATATTATTTTCCCACCACCACCTTGGCGTGGCGGATAATTTTGTCGTTGAGATAATAGCCTTTAATCACTTCATCCATGATCTTTCCCTTCTGACCGGGTGTCTGGGCCGGGATTTCCGTAATAGCTTCATGCAGGTCCGGGTTGAAATCCTGGTGCAGGGTATTCATAGCCTTCAGGCCCCGCGAAGAAAGGGTATTGCGGATCTTGTTGAAAATCAGCAGGACTCCCTCCCGAACTGCGGCCAGATCCGTACTGGTTTCCAGCTGTTTCTGGGCCCGGTCGCAATCATCCAGTACATCCAGCAGGTCCGTTATCACCTCCTTGCCGGCCGTCTGGATCAGTTCCAGCCGCTCCCTCGCGGTCCTTTTGCGGAAATTGTCGAATTCGGCCACCAGGCGGACGTACTTATCCTTCCACTCACCCAGTTCTTTTTCGAGCCGTTCTTTATCCTCCTTCTCAACCGGTTCGTTCAGGCGTTCGGTGCCCGGAATGTCAGAATCCGTGTTGATATCCTCGGTGACATTATTTCCATTTACTGCCTCGCCGGCTGCAGACTTTACATCTTTTTCTTTCATATAATTACAAATTGACGCAAAGGTAGGATTGTCAATAATTTTGCCAATCGGCCGGGTAGGCCAAATTGTCCTTGTATCACCCTGCCGGACCGCCAGGGAGGGAAGGACGGAACCCCAGGGGGCATATATATATTATATATATAAGCTATTTCTTACCCGGCCTCAGGTAGCCTGAAAATCACCCAGCCAGGGTTTTCCCATGCTCAAATGTGTAATTTTTACACAATAGTAGTAGAAAATTCGACCGATTATCCGGGAGGTTTTTCAGCGTGGCTGGTAATACCTGGAGACCCTGGCAGGACCCCAGACGAGATGGCCGGATGCGGGAATTTCCAGGAGCGGAGTATGCTCGGACGGATCAACAACCCATTGGAAAAATAGTCATATATCAAGGCAGCAATTTCAAGGCGTTCCTTGTCTGAATGGCTGCATGAACCTTTTCTGAAATTTGCCGAGCGGTCAGGAAGGTTATCCGTTAAAATATTTTCCGAGAAAGAACCTAGCTAACGATCATTAGTATCTGATATTTTTTTTACGCTTGTTTGATTTATTTTAATAAACTAAAAAAAATTGATGTTGAATCGTAATTAATTGTTAAATTAGTTCGCTATTCATTAACACCCCTTAAAAATCTAAGAATTATGCTTGCCAAACTGACTGCCAGAAGGTATGTTTTTACCTTAGTCACACTATTTCTCACTACACTAGCATTTGCTCAGAAGCAGGTTACGGGTAAAATCAGCAACAGCGCGGATAAACAACCGATTGCTGGGGCTACCGTGGCTGTGAAAGGCACCAACATCGCCACCCAGACGAACATTGACGGTGTGTTCACCCTGACGGTTCCCGCAGGAAGAAATACACTGGTCGTTTCGTCCGTCGGTTACAAGACGGTAGAAATGCCGGTCGGCTCCGAATCCACGATGAACATTTCGATGGACGTGGCTACCAGCAACCTGGACGAAGTAATCGTCACAGGGTATACGACACAGAAGGTCAAGGAAGTTACCGGATCTGTGGCCATTGTAAAGCCCAAGGATCTGACAGCGGTTCCCGCCGGCCAGACCGAGGAAATGCTGCAGGGCCGCGTGGCAGGCTTGAACGTTATCAACACGGGTCAGCCCGGCCAGGGTGCCCAGATATCCCTGCAGGGTTACGGCAACTTCGGGGATACCAAGCCGCTTTACATCATCGACGGGGTACAGGGGGATATCAATACCCTGAACCCGAGCGACATTGAGTCTGTTCAGGTTCTGAAGGACGCCGGTTCCGCTGCGATTTATGGGGTACGCGGTGCCAACGGCGTTATCGTTATCACCACCAAGCGTGGTAAGGCAGGCAAGCCGGTTATCACTTACGATTCTTATGTCGGCACCCAGCGCCCGCTGAAGGATGGCTGGGGTCTTCTGGATACCAAGGGTCGTGCAGCCCTGTATGACTTGGCCGTTCAGAACACACCGGGTGCTTCCCACAACAACCCGCAATACGGTCCCGGTCCCACGTACACCTTACCTTATTATATTATCGCGGGTAACAAATACGGTGTAACCGATCCGAACGATCCGGCAGCCGACCTCAGCAAGTACAATAATAACTACGGGGCCGGTCCGATCTATATCATCACCAAGGCCAACCAGCAGGGAACCGACTGGTTCCATGAGCTGTTCAAGCCGGCCTTCCAGACCAACCACACCCTGACGGCTTCCGGCGGTAGCGACAAGAGCCGGTACCTGTTCTCCCTGGGCTACCTGGATCAGAACGGTACCTTCCTGGGAACCTATCTGAAGCGTTATACCGGCCGGATGAACATGGAGTTCAATGTGAAAAAGAATATCCGCGTTGGGGAGAATCTTTCCGTGGCTTACCGGGACAACCCCAAAACCGGGATCCTCGGTGAAACCAACATCGGGATGACCTACCGTGAGCAGCCGATTATCCCTGTCTATGATGAGGGTGGCGGATTCGCAGGTAGCCGTGCCCAGGGCCTGGGTAACGCCCAGAACCCGGTGGCCAATGCCCTGCGAGCCAAGGATAACAAAGGGTATGACATCCAGGTTTTCGGAAACGTTTACGCAGAAGTGGACTTCCTGAAGTATTTCACGGCACGGACCAGCTTCGGCGGAACCCTGGATAACTACTACTATTATAACTTCGGTTACCACCAGTATGAAAACGCCGAAAACAACGGAGCGAACAGTTTCGCCGAAACCGGTGGTTTCAGCCGCAATTACACCTTCACCAATACCATCCAGTTCAACAAGGTGATTGCTAATGACCACTCCGTGAAAGTGGTGGTCGGTACCGAAGCCCTCGACGCCTCCAACCGCGAAGTAGGTGGCAGCCGGATCAACCTGTTCCTGGATGATCCCAACTACCGCTTCCTGTCCAATGGATCACCCACCGGGCAGTCCAACTACAGTTTCGGTGGTACCTCCAGCCTGTTCTCCTATATCGGACGACTGGATTATGGCTACCGCGACAAATACCTGTTTAACGCGACCTTCCGCCGGGATGGATCCTCTGTCTTCGGTCCGAACAGCCGCTATGGTAACTTCCCCGCCTTCAGTGCCGCCTGGCGCGTAACGGAAGAAGAATTTGCCAAAGGCATCTCCTGGCTGACCGACCTGAAGATCCGCGGCAGCTGGGGTAAACTCGGTTTCGCCGGCAACGTGAACCCGCTCAACCAATTCACCCTGTTCGGTTCCGATCCCAGCCTTTCTTATTATGATATCGGCGGAACCAGCACCAGTACCGTACAAGGTTTCTATGCATCCCGGATCGGTAACCCGTATACCGGCTGGCAGCGTGACCAGAAGACGGACGTTGGTCTGGACGCTATTTTGTGGAACGGACGGTTGACGATTTCAGCTGACTATTATAAGAAGAAGTCCAACGGTCTGCTGTTCTCCCTGGCCCTGCCCGCCATTCTCGGTGGTGCCGCTCCTCCGGTTGTTAACGTAGGGGATATGGAAAACCACGGGGTGGAAGTCCTGCTGGGATCCCATGGCAATATCGCCAAGGACTGGAAGTATGACGTGAGCGCAGCGATCACGACTTATAAGAACAATATCCTGAGCATACCGGGTCTTCCTTATTTCGATGACGCAGGGCTTCGTAACGGTAACGCCGTACGCAACCAGGTTGGCCACCCGATTTCCTCCTTCTTCGGATACAAGGTGATCGGCCTGTTCCAGGATGCTTCGGATGTATCCAAGTCGCCTACCCAGGCTGATGCAGCCCCCGGTCGGTTCAAGTATGCGGATGTCAACGGGGATGGCCAGATCACGGCCGACGACCGCACCTTCATCGGTAACCCGAACCCGAAGATGTCCCTGGGTCTGAATATCGGCATCACCTACAAGAATTTTGACTTCTCGACCTTCATGTATGGTACGTTTGGCAATGATGTGTACAATTACACTAAGTACTGGATTGACTTCTACCAGGGCTTCGAGGGTAACAAGAGCGTTCGCGCGCTGAACGACTCCTGGACCTCCAGCCGGGGTGGTAACAAAGTGCCCATCCAGGAATTCACATCCAACTTCAGTTCGGACGCTGTGGTTAACTCCTATTACGTGGAGAAGGGTTCTTATTTCCGCAACAAGACGATCCAGCTGGGTTATTCCCTGCCCCGGTCTATCATCCAGAAGGCCGGTATCGACAGGCTGCGGATCTATGTGCAGGCTACCAACCTGTTCACTTTCACGAAGTATGACGGCCTGGATCCTGAAGTACAGGGTTACAGCTCCGCCTTCGGTGTGGACTATGGTACCTATCCCGCCAACCAGAAGCAATATTTGGTGGGTTTAAACGTAACTTTCTAAGTGTAACAGGTGTTATTTAAACTACTACAAAAAAATTCTTGAATATGAAATCGCTAAAATTCTTATTTCTCGCTACGGCAATTGCCATGGTTGCGTATGCGTGTAAGAAGAGCTTTCTGGACAAGCCGGCCCTCGGGCAGCTTGACCCTTCGGCTCTGGCCAACAAGAACGGTGTAAACGGGCTGCTGATCGGCGCTTATTCCCTGCTGGATGGCTACGGCGGGGCCGGCGGCGGCTTTGGAACGGCTGCTTCCAACTGGGTGTACGGCAGCATAGCCGGTACAGAAGCCCACAAGGGATCCAGTGTGGGTGACCAGCCGGATATTGTTCCGATTGAGACTTTTAAACCCACGTCCACCAACTCCTACTTCGAAGGAAAGTGGCAAATGGTGTATGATGGCGTATCCCGTTGCAATGACGTAATCCGTACCGCAGCCCTGGCAACGGATATTTCCGCCAACGATCTCAACGAGATCCTGGCTGAAGCCCGCGGTCTTCGCGCCTGGTATCACTTCGAGGCCAAAAAGTTGTGGAACAACATACCTTTTGTGGATGAAACCGTCACGTATGGGGCCAATAACTATTTTGTTTCCAATACGACGGATGCGTATCCCAAGATCGAAGCCGACCTGCAGTTTGCCGTGGCCAACCTGCCGACCAGCCAGTCCGCTCCCGGTCGCCTGAACAAGTATTCGGCTGAAGCCATCCTGGCCAAGGTCTACATGTTCGAGCATAAGTACAGTGATGCCCAGCCCCTGCTGAATGATATCATCGGCAGCGGTAAGTATTCGCTGCAGGATCAGTTCCACAAGAACTTTGACATCATCAACAAGAACAGCACCGAGTCTATCTTCGCCGCCCAGTCTTCAGTCAATGACGGAGCCAATGGGAATAATGGTAACTGGGGTGATGTGCTGAACTTCCCCTATGGCGGTTCTCCCGGTACCTGCTGCGGATTCTTCCAGCCCTCCCAGTACCTGGTCAACCACTTTAAGACGGATGCCAATGGTCTGCCCCTGCTGGATAATTTCTCGGCTACGGATGTAACCAATGACCAGGGTCTGCTTTCCAGCCAGCCTTTCACGCCCTATGCCGGAACGCTGGATCCCCGGCTGGACTGGACCGTAGGTCGCCGTGGCATTCCTTACCTGGATTGGGGTATTAACCCGGGTAACGACTGGATCCGCGCCCAGAGCGACGGTGGTCCGTATTCTCCGCTGAAGAACGTCTACCCGAACGCCCTGCTGGGTAAACTGACCGATGCTTCCTTCTGGTCCAGCGGCGTTACCGCCAACAACGTGAACCTGATCCGCTATGCTGACGTACTGCTGTGGGCTGCGGAGGTCGAAACGGAGATCGGAAGCCTGTCCAAGGCAGAAGATTATGTGAATCAGATACGGACCCGTGCCGCCAACCCGGCAGGATTCGTACACACATATACCGATCCTTCCAACCCGCAGGGTGGGTTTACCAATACGCCGGCCGCCAATTACAAGGTCAGCCCCTATCCGGCTGGATACTTCTCCACCCAGGATATCGCCCGCAAATGCATCCGGTTCGAGCGTATGCTGGAACTGGGCATGGAAGGTCACCGGTTCTTCGACCTGGTACGCTGGGGTATTGCCGCCCAGGAAATCAATGCCTATTTCCCGCTGGAAATCGCCAGCCTGCATATTGGTTACCTGACCGGCGCCACCTTCACCGCCAACAAGAACGAATACTACCCGATTCCCCAGACGGAAATCGACAAGAGCAACGGAGCCCTGGTCCAGAATCCCGGGTACTGATCACCGATTGCGATCTTATAACTAAAAAAGAGGCAGCCTGAGCTGCCTCTTTTTTTTTATCTTTAGAATGAAACTTACCTGGAATGCGTCGTGCTCTGATATCTTGCATGGCCCTTTGTGCCGTGTCCCTGCTGGTCTCCTGTGGCCGATGCAAAACCTTGTTCCAGCTTCTACCCTCCAGCCAGACTCATATTGATTTTGATAACCGGATCGTGGAATCGGATTCCATTAACATCCTCGATGTCGCCAATCTGTATAACGGGGGAGGTGTGGGTATCGCAGATTTCAACCGGGACGGCCTACCTGATATTTATTTTGCCGGCAACCTGGTACCCGGCAAACTGTATCTCAACCAGGGTAAACTCGCCTTCCGGGACGTCACCGGCGAGGCCGGGGTGTCGGGGGAGGGCCGGTTTTGTCGAGGGGTGGCTGTGGTGGACATCAATGCGGACGGGTGGCCCGATTTATATATCAGCACCACGGTGCGGGATAATCCGGCTCAACGCAGAAACCTCCTTTATATCAACCAGGGTGCGGGCAAAGACGGCGTACCGCGGTTCCGGGAGATGGCGCATGAATACGGGCTGGATGATAGCACGTATTCCACGCAGGCTGTCTTCTTTGATTACGACAACGACGGGGACCTGGACTGCTATGTCCTCGTCTATGAGATCCCCCGGGGTCTCTATCCCAACACCTTCGGGCCCATTCACCGGGACGGTTCTTTTCCCAGCACCGGGCGCCTGTACCGCAATGACTGGAATGATTCCCTGAAGCATCCCGTCTTTACCAATGTGACCCGCCAGGCCGGCCTGCTGACGGAAGGTTACGGGAATGCGGTGGCGATCACTGATATCAACCTGGACGGCTGGAAGGACATCCTGGTATCCAACGACTACCTCACCAATGACCTGCTGTATATCAATAACGGCGACGGAACTTTCACCGATCGGATGAGTGCGTATTTCAAACACACCTCTGCCAATGCCATGGGCAATGACCTGGCCGATATCAATAATGACGGAAGGATGGACCTGTTGGAACTGGAGATGGATCCGGAAGATAATTACCGCAAGAAAATGATGTTGGGCCCCATGAGCTACCAGACCTACCAGAATTTCGATTTCTGGGGGTATGCCTACCAGTACACCCGCAACACCCTTCAGCTGAACCAGGGACCCCGGGTGCTGGGCGGTGATACCACCGGCCCGCCCGTCTTCAGCGATATCAGCTTCTACAGCGGCATCGAAGCCACCGATTGGAGCTGGTCGCCCCTGGTCGTGGACTTCGACAACGACGGCTACCGCGATATCCTGATCACCAATGGATTTCCCAAGGACATCACGGACCATGACTTTGTCAGCTTCCGGGACCAGGCCTACCTGGTGGCCTCCAAAAAGCAAATGCTCCGGCAGATCCCGGAAGTGAAGCTCGCCAATTACGGATTCCGCAATAACGGCGACCTGACTTTTTCCAACCGGACCCGGGAATGGGGCCTGGGGACACCTTCTTTTTCCAGCGGGGCTGCCTACGCCGACCTGGATAACGACGGGGACCTGGATGTAGTGATCAATAATACCAATGACAAAGCCTTTGTGTATGAAAATACCCAGCGCGCGGATTCAGCCGCCTGGCACCATTACCTCGCCGTGCGTTTTCAGGGTACGGGGCAAAACCGGGACGGACTGGGCGCCTGGGTTCAGCTGTATTATGATCACGGAAAGACCCAGGTATTTGAGAACTATCCCTACCGGGGCTATCTGTCTTCCATAGGGCCGGGCGCCCATTTCGGGCTGGGCCGCGTGGACCGGCTGGATTCCGTCGTAGTCCGCTGGCCGGACGGCCGTTGCCAGGCCCTGCAAGGGGTTAAAGCGGACCAGGTACTTACCCTGCGCCAGGCGGATGCAGACAGAACCTATTCCTGGCCCCGGGCTGGGCTGAACCGTTCCGGATGGTTCCGGGATGTCACGGATTCCATCGGTTTGCAGGTAACCCAGCCGGAAAGGGACTTCATCGACTTCAATATTCAGAAACTGCTCCCCCACAAATTTTCTGAATTCGGCCCGGGCCTGGCTGTGGGCGACCTCAACGGGGACGGCAGGGACGATGCGGTGATCGGCGGTTCGGTTGGATACTCAGCCCGCTTGCTGCTTCAGCGGCCCGGAGGAGGCTTTCAGCTGAAGGATTTGCTGGCCGATTCCCTGCGTAGGCGGGGACACTGGGAAAACGAAGGGCTGCTTCTTTTTGATGCCGATGGTGATGGAGATCTTGACTTGTATGTGGCCAACGGGGGATATGAGTCGGAGCCGGGATCCAGCGATTACCAGGACCAGTTATGGGTGAACGACGGCCGGGGTAATTTCAGGCTCGATACCCTCTCCATTCCCGCCAATCACGGCAGCAAGTTCTGTGTACGGGCGGTGGATTATGACCGGGATGGCGACCTCGATCTGTTTGTGGCAGGCCGTGTGGATCCCTGGAACTATCCCAAACCGGTATCCAGTTATCTATTCAGGAACGATTCCCGCGAAGGCCGGATCCGGTTCACGGACGTGACCTCCGAAGTAGCCCCGGCCCTGGTGCGTCTGGGCCTGGTTTGCGATGCTGTATTCAGTGACTATGATAACGACGGGTGGCCGGACCTGGTGCTGGCCGGTGAATGGATGGCGCCTACCTTCCTCCACAACGACCACGGAAAATTTAAAAACAATACGGAGGCTACCGGGCTGGCCGGGCACACAGGCTGGTGGAATACCATTGCCTGCGGGGATTTCGATAACGACGGGGACATGGATTACATCCTGGGCAATCTGGGTCAAAATTCCTTCTACCGGGCCTCTCCCCAATACCCGGTTTCCATACTCGCCAAGGATTTTGATCACAACGGCAGTTTTGATGCGTTCCCCTCCCTGTACCTGCCGGCCTCCCAGGAAGATCCGGAGAAAAAGGAATTTCCGGCCCAGCTGCGCGACGATCTCATCAAGCAGATGATCAGCCTGCGGGCAAAATTTCCGCACTATAGTACGTTTGCCTCGGCGACCATGGACCAGGTTTTCGGCTATGAGGACCGCAAGGGAGCCATCCGCCTGCAGGCCACTGATTTCAGGTCATCCTACCTGCGCAATGACGGACAGGGTCACTTCAGCCTGCAGCCGCTGCCGGCCCCAGCCCAATTTTCGACCCTGTGTGGCATGTTGGTGGAGGATTTCGATGGGGACGGAAACCTGGATGTGCTGATCAACGGCAATGATTATGGGACGGATGTATCCACCGGCAGGTATGACGCCCTGAACGGGTTGGTACTGCGCGGGGATGGCACGGGACAGTTCACGCCTCTTTCCATCCAGCAAAGCGGGATATACCTTCCCGGCAATGGCAAATCACTGGCCAAACTCCGGTCGGATGGGGGTGAATGCCTGATTCTCGCTTCCCAGAACCGGGGCCGGCTTCGCGCCTTTACCCAGCGCCGGCCGGATCTGAACCTGCCTGTCCGGCCCGAGGACGCTTGGGCCCTGATCACATACCGGAACGGGAAGACCCAGCGCCGGGAGTTATTTTACGGCTCCTCCTACCTTTCCCAGTCCGGCCGTTTTCTCAGCCTGGCGCCCGCGGGGATTTCCCGGGTGGTGCTGGTGGACAACCAGGGCCGGCGCCGCGAAGTCACTTTACATTGAAACGTACTATGCCTATGCGTTCCTTTCTTTTCCACCTGATGGTACTTGCTGAAATTACCTTTGCAGGGGTTGGTTGCGGCTCCCGCCGCGGAAGCCTTCCCAAGGATACCGATGTCCTGCATGCCAATCAGGAGCGACTAACCCAGGTAATCATCTATGATATTTTCACGCCGCCGGTGGCAGCCCGCATCTATGCCTATACCTCCCTGGCCAGTTATGAAGCCATCCGCTTCGCCTCGCCCGGAGCTCCTTCCCTGACTGCCCGGATGCATGGGTTTGCCCCGATGCCCCTGCCGGATACGGGGAAGGCCTACGACTTTACCCTGGCGGCCAGCCGCGCTTTTTTCACGGTCGCACGCAAGGTGGTCTTTTCGGTGGATTCCCTGGCCGATTATGAGCAGGGCCTGATGAAACAGTACCAGGATGCGTTGGACCCGGCGACCTACGATCGCTCGGTCCGGTTTGGGGATTCCGTCGGCCAGGTCGTCCTGGCCCGTGCCAACGCGGACAACTACCTGCAGACACGCGGAAAACCCAAATTCCTGGGCAGCAATGAACCCGGCAAATGGCATCCTACCCCTCCCGACTACCTCGATGGGGTGGAATGGTGCTGGAATACAATGAAAACGCTGGTGATGGATTCCGCATCCCAGTTCAGACCGGTCCCCCCGCCACCGTTCAGCCTGGACAGTACCAGTGAATTTTTCAAAGGGGTTATGGATGTATACCAGACCAGCCGCAGCCTGACGGAGGAACAAAAAACGATCGCCCTGTACTGGGATGATAATTCCTTCACCATGCAGCATGCAGGCCACCTGATGTTCGGCAACAAGAAAATAACGCCCGGTGGGCACTGGATGGGCATCACGGCCATCGCCTGCAGGCAATCGGGAGCGGATGCCGTCAAGACGGCACGCGCCTATGCCCTGACGGCCACGGCCCTTTTTGAAGGATTCATTTCCTGCTGGGATGAGAAGTATCGCAGCAGCGTCATACGGCCGGTTTCGGTTATTAATGAGCACATCGACCACGACTGGGTCCCGCTGCTGCAGACCCCCTCCTTTCCCGAATACACCAGTGCCCACAGTACCATTACCGGGGCGGCGGCCGTCGTCCTGACGCGGTTGTTCGGGGACCAGTTTGCCTTCCAGGATACCAGCGACCTGCGCTATATCGGCATGCAGCGCCACTTCGCCTCCTTTCTCCAGGCCGCCGATGAGACGTCCATCAGCCGGCTGTACGGGGGGATCCATTACCGGCTCAGCGTCAACCGGGGAGCGGAATGCGGCCGGCGGATCGGGGCTTTCATCGTCCAGCGATTATACCCCTAGGCCCCCTGCGACGGCCGCCGGCCCAGCGGGTTGCCGCCGGTTGTTTACATTTGCGCCATGATAAAAGCTTACCTGAAGCGGAAGATCAGCCCGCGCGTGGCAAACGGACATCCCTGGGTATTTGCCAATGAAGTGGACCGGCTGGAAGGCCAGCCGGAAGGGGGAGAGATCGTCGAAGTTTATACCCATGACCGGAAATTTGTGGGAAAGGGATATGTGAACCCGCGCTCCCAGATCCTGATCCGGCTGCTGACCCGTCAGCGCGAAGAGCAGATTAACGAAGCCTTCTTCCTGGAACGTATCCGCCGATGCTGGCAGTACCGCCAGCGCCTGGGCTATACGGAAAATTGCCGACTCGTATTCGGGGAAGCGGACGGCCTGCCGCAATTGATTATTGACAAATTCAACGACTACTTCGTCCTGCAGACCCTGGCCCTGGGTATGGACAGCTGGAAGCCGGCGATCGTTCAGGCCCTGCAGACTCTTTTTGCACCCAGGGGAATCTACGAGCGCAATGATGTGCCCGTTCGGGAACTGGAGGGCCTGCCGCAGGTGAAGGGATTTTTGTCAGCGCCCTTCGATACCGGCATCCTGATCCGGGAAAACGGACTGCAGTTTCATGTGGACCTCGCAGGCGGCCAAAAGACGGGCTATTTTCTGGACCAGATGGACAACCGCCGTGCCATCCAGTCCATCGTGCGGGACGCCGAGGTACTGGGGGCCTTCACCTACACGGGTACCTTTGAGATCCACGCCGCCAGGTATGGGGCCCGGCAGGTACTGGGACTGGATATTTCCGCCGAAGCGGTGCGCCAGGCAAACCGTAATGCAGCCCTGAACGGCCTGGAGCAGGTGGTCCGGTTCGAGGAGGCCAATGCCTTTGATGTGCTGAAGCAGTGGTCCCGGGAAGGCCGCCAGTACGATGTGGTCATGCTGGATCCGCCTGCCTTCACCAAGAGCCGGGAGACCCTGCAGAAGGCCATTACCGGGTATAAGGAGATCAACCTGCGGGGCATGAAGCTGATCCGCCCGGGCGGCTTCCTGGTCACTTCCTCCTGTACCAACCTGGTGTCGCCCGAACTGTTCCTGGAAATCATTGCCATGGCCGCCCGGGACGCACGCCGGTCCCTCCGCCAGGTGACCTTTCAGACCCAGGCGCCGGATCATCCGGTGGTGTGGGGACTGGAGACAACCCAGTACCTGAAATTTCTGATTGTGGAAGTAAACTGATTACGGGCCCTATTTGGCCACCTGGAATTTGCCGGATTCCAGGATTTTTCCGCTGAGATCGCGTAATTGGTAGATATAGATTCCCCGGGTGTATTCAGAAAGGTCCACCGTGGTGCGGGCGCTCAGGTTGCGGACCTCATAGACCTGCTTGCCCAGGAAATTGAAAACCTGGAGTGAGTAACCCTTTTCAGTATTGCGCTGGATATCGAAATTGATAAAGGATGTGGCGGGGTTGGGGTAAAATTTGACAATGCGCTCGGCGGGTTCCTGCCCGGCATTTCCATGGGATTGTGCGGCCGCCCGGGCGGTAGTTAAGAAGAGAACGGATAGTATGGGAATCAGGCGTTTCAACGTGTCAAAGTTACATTTATTATGCCAAGTATAGTCCCTTTTCCTGACGCGCGCAACGTAAAAACCCGCGGGTTTTTGCTACTTCTTAATGAATTATTTATCAAGGCATAGCACCTGCTGAACCTCCCTCAGCCCAACTGGTTTAACAATTCCCGGATGGCCGAGAAATCGGG
>DASZRL010000123.1:0-81939 GCA_035549175.1 Chitinophagaceae bacterium
TCTACCAGGCCCACTGGCGCCCGGATTTCCCGATGGCCCATATCCTGCCGCACTGGAACTGGCCGGAACGCGTGGATTCCATCGTCCCGGTGCATGTCTACACCTCGGGGGATGAAGCGGAACTATTTCTGAACGGCCGGAGCCTGGGAAGGAAAAAGATGCGGCCGGGCCAGGATTTCCGGTTGGTATGGGACAGTGTGCGGTACGAGCCTGGTGAAGTGCGCGTGGTAGCCTATAAGCAGGGCAGGGTGTGGGCGCGCGATACAGTACGCACCACGGGAGCGCCGTCAACACTGGCACTGGCCGCCGATCAGGTACGGGTCGCCGGTAACGGACGGGACCTGGTCTATGTGAAGCTGATGGTTCAGGATGCTTCCGGCCGCACGGTACCCCGCTCCCATCCGGTGATCCACTTTTCCTTGGAGGGTCCGGGTGAGATCGTGGCTACCGATAACGGCGACGCCACCAGTTTTGTTTCCTTTCAGAGCCCGGTACGGCCCGCTTACAATGGAATGGCCCTGGTTATCGTGCGGGCCAGAGAGGGGGAGCGGGGAACGCTGGTTGTTAAGGCAAGCAGCCCGGGCCTGGCTCCTGCGGTAACAAAAATCCAGGTAAACTAATAAAATATAGCGTATGCTTTCTCGCATTATCAAGGTTGTATTGCTTACCGCAATGGTCGCAGAATGCGCCGCGCAGTCCAGGATCGACCCGGCCTCCATCCGGGCTAAAATGGGCTGGTTCGCAGACGCCAAGCTTGGCATCTTCATCCACGAAGGGATTTATGCCGTGGACGGCATTGACGAATCCTGGAGTTTTCATAACCGGAAGATCAGTTACACGGATTATATGAAGCAGCTCAGGGGATTTACCCTGAAGAACTATGACCCGGCGGCCTGGGCTGATCTCATCCGGGAAAGCGGGGCCCGGTACGCCGTCATCACGACCAAGCACCATGACGGCGTGGCCATGTATGATACCCGTTTAAGTAACCTGAGTATTGCCAAAGCCACTCCGGCCAAGCGCGATATGATCAAACCCTTCTTTGAGGAACTCAGGAAACGGGGGATAAAATGCGGAGCCTATTTCTCCCTCATCGACTGGTCCCATCCCGATTATCCGGGTTTTCTTAAGGACAGCTCCCGCTACCGGGTGCAGGACGACTATGCCCGGTGGAACCGATACCGCAACTTCTTCCAGGGCCAGATCCAGGAAATCAATTCCCTGTTCAAGCCTGATCTGTGGTGGTTCGACGGGGACTGGGAACACAGCAGTGAGGAATGGGAAAGCCAGAAGGTCCGGCAACTGATCCTGTCCGGGAACCCCGCTGCGATCATCAACGGCCGCCTGCAGGGCTATGGCGATTATGAAACCCCGGAACAGAATTTTCCTGTTTCCAAACCGGATTATTCCTGGTGGGAGTTGTGTATGACTACCAATGACAACTGGGGGTTCCATCACGATAATAACTGGAAAACGCCCTATGAGATCATTACCATTTTCACCGATGTGGTATCCAATGGCGGCAACCTCCTGCTGGATATGGGTCCGAAGGAGGACGGCACGATCCCGGACGAGCAGGTGCAGGTGCTCAGGGAACTCGGGGCCTGGAACAGGAAAAACGGGGAAGCCGTATTCAATACCGTGGCGGGGATTCCGCAGGGCCATTTTTACGGTCCTACCACGTTGTCCAAAGATTCAACCACCCTATACCTGTTCCTCCAGGGCCGGGTTTCCGGAGAAGTCACCCTGAAGGGCCTGATCAACCGGATCCGGGATATTACCGTGGTGGGAAGCAATGCGCCGATCTCCTACAAGATCGTAGGCAAGATATCCTGGAGCGCCGTACCCGGGCTCGTCTATATTTCCGTTCCGGAGAATGTCCTGGATAAATATGTAACCGTCCTGCGCGTAAAGCTGGACGGACCCATTCATTTATATGGCGGCAAGGGAGGCCTGTAGCGGCCGCCTTGCGGTGCAGGAAGCAGGAAGTTACCTGATCCATTCGTGATATTGTCAGTCTATTTCCTGCATTAAACCTGGACATTTAACAGTTTGTTGGGTTAAATGATGCCTACACGGGGGCGGGTTACGGCAAGCCCGATCCGAAAATGGGCTATCTTTGATCCGTGACTTTTTCTTTGCCCATACCTGGCTCCCTGGTGCTGCCCGCGGTTTCCCGTTTGGTTTCGGGATCCCAGGGCTATTGCCCGGGCCGCTCCCAGAGCACCGGCTTCCACCCAGGGCTGCTTTTTGCCTTCCAGCCGCTGGCCTTTGATAAGGTAGCCCCGTACTAATTGGTCTGTCCGGTACGGGGGTTTCAACAGGTACATCCTTTCTTTTTCCTTTTTTCAATTGATCGCTTATGTTTCGGATTCCGCAGCGAATCCCGGCAGCTACCTGCATATTGGTAGCCCTTCTGCTGGGTGCCATTGGAGCGTTGTGGCTTGCGGCCATGAACCCGGGTTTTTTTTCTTACGTACTGGCCCTGATAAGCCTGGCCTTGCTTGCGTTGGCGGTTTATCACCGGCTGCAGCGCAAAAAAGCTATCCTGCGCAACTTTCCCCTTGTGGGAGGGCTCCGTTATTTCCTGGAGTCCATACGCGCCGAATTGCGACAGTATTTTTTTGAATCCGACCTGGACGGACGCCCCTTTAACCGGCGCCAGCGTTCCCTGGTCTACCAGCGGGCCAAGAATCAGCGGCAGACCGTGGCGTTCGGGATGCTGGACGATCCGATGCGCCCCGGATTTGAATGGGTTTCCCACGCGCTGTTCCCCCTGAAAGGATCCCTGCCTGAACTGCGCACCTGGATAGGCGGACCGCAATGCATGGTGCCTTACCAGGCCAGCCTGCTCAATATCGGGGCCATGAGTTACGGTGCCCTGAGCCGGACCGCCGTAACTGCGCTTAACCAGGGCGCTCGCCTGGGCGGGTTTGCGCACAATACGGGCGAGGGCGGGATCAGCCCGTATCACCTGGAAGGCGGCGACCTGATCTGGCAGATCGGAACCGGTTATTTCGGTTGCCGGGATGAAGCAGGACGGTTCTCTGCTTCCGCTTTCCGGGAAAAGGCCCGGATGCCCCAGGTAAAGATGATCGAATTAAAATTGTCCCAAGGTGCCAAACCCGGCCACGGGGGCCTGCTGCCGGCGTCCAAGAATACGGCTGAGATTGCCGCGATCCGGCTGGTGAAGCCAGGTATCCCGGTGCATTCGCCTGCTTCACATACCGCTTTCCAGTCTCCGAAGGGCCTGATCCGCTTCCTGCAGACCCTGCGGGAACTCTCGGGCGGTAAGCCGGTTGGCTTTAAACTCTGTCTCGGGCAACCGGAAGAGTTGGAACTGATCTGCCGGGCTATCCGGTCCACGGGCATTCTGCCGGATTTTATCACGGTGGATGGCGCCGAAGGCGGAACCGGGGCGGCTCCCCTGGAATTCACCGATTCGGTCGGTATGCCCCTGCTGGACGCCCTGTCGGAAGTGACCCGGATTCTGCGATCCTGCCAGTTGGACCGGGATATCAAGGTGATCGCCTCCGGCAAATTGGTTACTGCCTTTGACATCCTGAAAGTGCTGGCGATGGGCGCTTCGGCCTGTTACAGTGCCCGCGGTATGATGCTGTCCCTGGGCTGCATTCAGGCTCTCGTATGTGACAGCGGCCGGTGTCCCACGGGCGTGGCCACGCAGGATCCGGCCTTGTACCGGGGACTGGATCCGGGGGACAAGTCGGTACGCGTTGCCAGTTATCATGCTGCAACCATCCGGGCCGTGGGTGAGCTTATGCAGGCTTGCGGGTTCGCTACCCCGGAAGATATCCGCCCGGATCGCTTTTTCCGCAGGATGCCGGATTTTTCCGCCCGGAGTTTCCAGTCCATCTATGGGAAATTTCGCGTCAGTACGCAGCCTGCCCAAACCTGATTTTTCACCGTTAAACGCATACATATGAAACAATCTGAAATGCAGCCCATCCTTCGCTGCGACGATTATCAGTTTCTTTCCCAGTATCTGGATGGCAGGATCTATGCATCCCATGTGGACCGCAGCAACGCACAGAAACTGCGATCGGAACTGAAAAGGGCCCGGGTAGTCAGTCCCCTGGAATTTCCGGGTGACGTGATCCGTCTGAATTCCCGTGTCAGTGTAAGAAATGAGGAGCGAAATGACGTCATGGAACTGGTCCTGGTCACCCCGGACAAAGTCAATCAAAAGCAGAACCTCATTTCCGTGATGGCTCCCATCAGCATCGCCCTGCTTGGATTCCGGCAGGGACAGCGGATCACCTGGAAAATGCCTACCGGCCTGAGGACTTATACCATCCTGCAGGTGGATAATGTCAGTGAATAACTGCCCAGGATACTTCGTTGCCCGCCAGCAGGCAACCCAACGTTTACGGGTTGCCTGCTTTTTTTGGGGTCCGCCTGCCGGCAGGCTGGCTGGTTAACCGATCAGCTTGGACAAAATCACTTTCCAGTTATGGGCGCGCTGTTCCAGGGCCTCCGCTTCCTGGCCATTGTTCAGCATGTAGCGGAAAAAGGGTATCCTGGCCGGCTGACGGCCATCGCGGAATTCCAGCACCAGTTCAATGGCCTCTGTATACGGGTTTCCGGCTGGTGCGCCCGGCTGGGGTCCCTTTGCCCCCAGATAGGTTTTTTGAACGCCACAGCGAATCACCTGGTCCAGCTCGACCAATTGCCGTTCATACTGTTTCCTGTGGATGCGCTGCACAATGACCAGTTTGCGCTCCGGGCCGTTCAGCCCGATGGCGCAGCCCGTGAGTAATTCATGACCGGAGTAGCTGCTGCCCGCCTGGCCCATCCAGCTGAGCTGGCTGACCAGGTCGGCAATATCTCGTTGTTTGTCCCGGTGGTGGATGAACACCAATAGACCGATGGCCAGGGAGAGAAAGAGTAATAAAAGCAGGGTGACAACCAGGGTTGACATATACTGAAGAATTGGAGGATGAAAAAATAAGAGTAGGGCCGGGCCAACGCCGGACTGGTCCGGGAAGGCATGGCTCAGATTCTGCGCAGGCGGCAGGGCAGCCTGCGTACCCAATCAGGGCCGCAGCAGGTCGCCAAATTCCTTCAGGCTGGAAAAATAAAACAGGCGCGAACAGAAGGGGTTAAACTCAGTAAAGGAGTCTACTTTGCCGGCACAAGGCAGGTGCCTCCAATGGACAAATGGAATATGTGGTGCCGGTGCCATGCGACAAAGATACGCACTGGCCGACAGAATTCATCCTTCGTGGACCCGGTGGGTCCGCAGCCTGCCGGGTACGGGGCAGGTTATTCGAGCGGAAAAATCCGGGTATCCCGTACCTTTACGTTTTGCCATAAACGGGGTGCCTTGTCCCGCCGCAGGCGGGCTGAAAAACAGGCTGAGATTATACCCTTGGTACAGCCGGTGATTCATTCGGCTGTATCCTAACCTGATCCGGGTAATGCCGGCGTAGGAAAAGGAAGTCAGCTCGTCACGTTGGGAAAGGTCCTTCCCGTTGCTCACCGACGCAATACCTGCAGGTAATTTGTCCATGGACCATCAAATACATTTATTGCTTCGGGAACTGATCTCGACAAGCTGGCTGGAATGGCTGGCCGTTCTGTTCGGTGTCGCCGAGGTCCTTTATGCGCGCGCCAATAAGATCTGGCTGTATCCCACGGGGATAGCGGGGGTCTTGTTGTCCATGTATCTTTTCTTCCAGGCAGGGTTGTATGCTGAGTGCGCCCTTAACGGATATTACCTCGTGATGAGCCTTTATGGCTGGGTTTACTGGATCAGGCGCAAGGGGCAGCCCGAAGTTCCCGTCTCGGTGTGTACCCGGAAGGAATGGGGATGGGTGGTTGGCATGACACTGGCGGGATTTGGCCTGCTTGTCTTTCTGCTGGACCGGTTTACGGCTTCCACTGTTCCGGTCTGGGACGCCTGGGTGAGTGCTACGGCCTGGGCAGGTATGTGGCTACTAGCCCGCCGGAAACTGGAAAACTGGATCCTCCTGAATATATCCAATGCCTGCGCGATCCCCCTGCTCTGGTACAAACAACTACCCCTGTACGCCGTGCTGACCCTGTATCTCTTCCTTGTTGCGGTACAGGGCTATCGTCGTTGGAGGCAGATACTGACCGCCCGGCATACCGTCCCGGCCCGGATCGGTTCGGGGATCCAGACCACGTAAAAGCAAAGTAACTATATGAACCCTGTTCCCCCGCCCTGTAATTTCCTGGATCCGCAGTTCACTGAAATACTTCGCCGGTATGCTGCCGCGGCGGAGCAATCCGGGGACCTTGATCCGCGACAGCTGGACCTCATTTACCGCGAAAACTGGTTTAACCTGTTCGTGCCCCAAGCATTCGGAGGCCTGGAGCGGAGCCTCCCGGAGGCCCTTCGGATCGAGGAAGGGTTGGCGTGGGCTGACGGGAGTACCGGCTGGACAGTCACCCTGTGCAGCGGAGCAGCCTGGTTCATCGGGTATTTGCCTGGTACGGCAACCCGGGAAATCTTCGCTGATCCGCGGGTATGCCTGGCGGGCAGCGGGATGCCGGCCGGGCTGGCCCGCCGAACGGCGGGCGGGTATGAGGTTTCCGGTTGCTGGCCTTACGCCAGCGGAGCCAACCATGCCACGGTCTTTACCGCAAACTGCCGGCTGGAAGCGGAAGGGAAGCCCGTTCTGGATGAAATGGGCCGGCCGCAGGTTATTCCATTCTGGTTCAGGCGTGAAGAAGTGCAGGTCCGCCGCGCCTGGAAGGCGATGGGGCTTATCGCTACAGCGAGTCACAGTTTTGAGGTTGCCTGCCAGGTGGTTCCTCCAGGCCGGGCCTTCAGCCTGGAGCCGAGGGACCGGATCCTGGATCTCCCGGTCTTTGCCTTTCCCTTCCTGCAACTCGCGGAATCCACGCTGTCGGTGAATCTTTCGGGGATGGCATGGCGGTTTCTCGAGCTGTGTGTACAGCAGTTTGGTGAAACGGGGCGCGGGCGGGCCGGTGATAAGGGGGAAGGGGAACAATTACTTCGCCAAACCCGGCTGGCCGGGGACCGGCTTGATGCGGCCAGGCAGGATTTTTATGAGTCAGTTGACCGGGCGTGGCAGGACGTGCAAAGCGGGCAGTCAGTGCCATCTGGCAGGTTGCGGGAGATCAGCCGGCAAAGCCGCCGCCTGGCAGCTGTGTCCCGTGGCGCGGTGGATGAAATCTATCCCTATTGTGGCATGGCGGCGGCCATGTGCGACTCGGAGCTGAACCGGGTCTGGCGCAATTTTCACACGGCAAGCCAGCACCGGCTCCTGCTGTTTCCCCTGGCTGAGCCTTGAGGCGAAGAAGGGCGGGTCTGCCCGGACAGCCGTACGATAACGTCCACCGGCCATGACTAGCCTGCCCAGGCCAGCAGGAAGGCAAGCGAACTGCCCAGCAGCCGGCGAAGCAGGCTGAGGCCCTGCGCCTTCTGATTCCGGATGGTCTGTTCGGAAAGGCCCAGCTGGACAGCCACGTCCCTGACCTTCTTTTCCTCCACCAGCAGCAGGTCGATGGTTCTGCGAACCGCCGGGGGCAACTGGCGGATGGCGGCCTGAATTTCCCGCATGGTTTCAGCGGCAATGACCCGGTGGACTGCACTTTCTTCGATGATCGGATGTACTTCACCGTAAGCTTCCTTTTCACCATCGGCATATTTGGCATGCCGCAGATGGTTCAGACATTCATGGCGGACCATGGTATAGAGATAGGAGCGGAGCGCCCCGGCCCGTTTGACCCTGGCTCTTTTTTCCCAAAGCCGAATGAAGCAGTTCTGCACCAGGTCTTCCGCCAGTTCCCGGTCATGGATCCATGTGCAGGCATACAGGCACAGCACGGGAAAATACGCCCGGAAAAAAGCTGAAAAACCAGACTCCTCCCCCCGAAGGAAGGATTGGAACATGGCCAGTTCGCTAGCATTTTGTGATTCCATAAAACACTCGCCTATGGGTGATTGTTAAGGATGATGCGTTTGCTCAATTTTATTCGTCAAGGAATAAAATTGAAATCGAGGATCGATTTATATGTCATAGAACGCGTAAAGGAGAAGCGGCTGGAAAGAGGTCTTTCCCAGGCCGACCTGGCTTTCGAATTGGGGATGTCTGTCGGTTTCATCGGCAAAATCGAAAGCCCCCGGTATCCGGCCCACTACAATGTCCGCCATCTCAACGAGCTCGCCCGCATTCTCAAATGCAGTCCCCAGGACTTTCTGCCCAGGAAGCCGCTTTGAACCCTGCACCTTCTTCGTCAGCAAAATAGTAAAAATATCGTCCACTTGCTTCAGGGTAAGTGAATCTGTTAAAGGCCCTGGTATTTTTAGGATGTATGGGTGGCCACGCCAGGGTGGCAGACGGGTTCCCGCAGTGCGGGGTACGGGAGGGTCTTGCCAGTGTTTACCATTAATTCGGGACGGATCCGGGTGATATTACTTGTTGAATTTAGCCGGATGTGCAAAAAAGGGAGATTATTTTTAGAACCCCGCGACCGCCTTACCCTCTGAATTTGTAATTTTATTCCGCATGTCCGCTTCGTCATTCACAACAAACCAACAGAACATGCTGTCCAACCCCCGGACCGGCTCACATGAAAATGCGGAACCGGCATCCCGGCTCCCTTTTTTTCTGCGAATGACCCGGTGGCCCCGGTTATTACCGGATCAGGCAGGGCTGGAACCCCTGGCCTCCTGCCAGGTACTGTATGATGAATTGCTGGCCGCCCTGAAGCAAACCTGGGATCAGGACGGTCCCAGACGAGACCGGGCGGAGGATTGTTTCCGGCTGGCTGTCAATCACTGGGACCTGCTCAAGAAACATTATGCGGGATTATTTTTTGCGAACGAGCCCGATGAAATCCGGTTTTTCCGCTTTATCAAACCCGGATTTCTGGCCTTTGCCCAGCTTTTCAGCCTGGTGTATCACGAAGTACTTTTTCGCCCCCACGACCCGGTTGCCTGCCAGTCCTTCCTGGAAGCGGAAGCGCTCCGGTTTCCGAACTTTTTGGGATCCAATCGTGACCTGGTATCCTATTGGAATAGCCCGGATCAATCCCGGGACCGGGAATTTTTTCTGCGCAGGTTTCATCAGCCCGGGCAGGCAAGCCGGGATGCCTTTGACCGGGATCCTCTCTTTTTCACCGCCAAAGACCACCTGGTCAGGTCCTACCTCGCCTTACAGGCCTACCATGAGTATATCCTGGAACAGCAGGCCCCGTACAGTACAGCCGGCCGGTAATTAAAATTTCATTTTGAATAATGAACACTGTTCATTATGTTTGTGCCGATTTAGGAGAACCGGGACACACTATGACGATTTCGGAACGAAAAATGCGTGAGCGGGAAGAGATGCGGTCGCTGATACTGGACGGGGCCCGTCAGATCTTCCTGGAAAAAGGGTATGCACAGACCAGTATCCGGAATATTGCCGAAAAGATCGAATACAGCCCGGGCACGATCTACCTTTATTTCAGGGATAAGGATGAAATCTGCCATGCGCTGCATGAAGAAGGGTTCCGTCGCATGCTCGCCCAGATGCAGCCCCTTCAGCACGTGGCGGACCCGATGGAACGACTGCGTGCCATGGGAAGGGTCTACCTGGATTTTGCCCGGCGCAACAAGGATTTTTATGATCTGATGTTCATCATGGATTCTCCCATGGATCACGAGAAAGACCAGGCCAAATGGGCCATGGGACAGCAAACGCTGGGTCTTCTCAAGGAAGTGCTCCGCAGTTGCCAGGAAAGGGGTCATTTTGCCGGAAGGAACCTGGACTACCTTTCCTTCATCATTTGGTCGGCGATGCACGGCATGTGCGCCCTGTATATACGGGAGCGCTGCCAGGCTTACCCCGACATGGATGGTAATGTGCTGATCGACCATGGGTATCAGTATTTTATTGATATGTTAGAGAAGCTGTAATTTTTTTTGCCTTTATACTAAACATTGTTTAGTTAATAAACAGTGATTACTAAACCTGCTTTATGCGAAAAAATCTCTTAGGAACGGGGCTGTTGCTGGCCCTACTTCTGACAGTCCTCTCCGGAAGGACCCAGTCTGTTCTGGATGCGTATGTTTCAGAAGGGTTATCGAGTAACCGCGTTCTACAGGAAAAGCGGGGAAACCTCGAAAAGAGCCTGCTGGTCCTGCAGGAGGCAAAAAGCCTGCTGCTTCCCACCACCTGGCTGGAAGGCCAATACACCCTGGCCAAGGGAGGCCGCAGCATTGATATCCCGGTGGGAGATCTGCTTAACCCGGTATACAAAACCCTAAACCAGTTGACGGCCTCCAATGCCTTTCCGCCGGTGAGCAACCAGTCGGAGCAGTTTCTTCCCAATAATTTTTATGATATACGGCTCCGAACCACCCTGCCGGTAATTAATCCGGATCTTCGAATAAACCGTACCATCCAGGGCGAACAGACGGCGCTGCGACAGCAGGAGGTTTCCGTATACGCACGGGAATTGGTGCGTGAAATCAAAAGCGCTTATTATAACTACCTGGCTGCCTCCAGGGCCATAAGCATTTACCAGAATGCCCTGGAAGTGGTCAGCCAGAATCTGCGGGCAAACCAGGCGCTGCTGGCCAGTGGTAAAGGCCTTCCTGCCTATGTTTCCCGGGCGGAAAGCGAAGTGCAGGCTGTCTCCGGCCAGTTGCTGGCAGCACAGAATGAACAGCGAAATGCCCGGGCCTATTTCAATTTCCTGCTCAATAAGCCGCTCAACGATCCGGTAGCAGAACAGGATGCCGTTATCGACCCTGCTGCGCTGGTCGCTCTCTCCGGCGGAGATTCCCTTGCTATCCGGGGGAGGGAGGAACTGCAGAGCCTGGAAACGGCGCGCCGCATCCAGGAACAGGTTCTTCGCCAGCGTGAGTTATTCCGGGTTCCCCGTGTAAACAGTTTTCTGGACCTGGCGGCCCAGGATTACGTGCCAACGGTCAAAGGCAAATCCTTTTTCTATCTGGCCGGGGTACAGGTTCAGGTTCCGCTATTCAGCGGGAAAAGGAACCTGAACGGCATACGGGAAGCTCATGTCGATCTCAAAAACCTGGAACTTGCCGCAGCCGATACGTATCAGCAATTGCAACTCGCCGCGCAGGTAAGCCGCAATAATGCCTGGACGGCCTACGCCGCCTACCAGGCTTCCCAGAAAGAACAGGAGGCAGCGCGCCAATACTTCAAGCTGATAGACCGGGGCTACCGGGAAGGCACCAGCAGCTTCCTGGAGTGGCTCGACGCCCGTAACCAATACACTAACTCCCAGCTGCGCACCAATATAAACGGCTTTCAGTTTCTGGTGGCCCTGGCCGACCTGGAGCGGCAGACGGCAGCCTATTCCATTAACCCATAAAATGTATTGCTATGCGAACCTTCGTAGGGATTATCCTGCTTTCCGTTTTGCTTTACGCATGCACCGGACGCGAAGAACAAAAAAAATCCGACCGGGCCGAGGCCCAGCCCGTTCCGGTTCGACTGCTGGCGGTAGCCGGGGACAGTTTCTCGCGGCAGATACCCGTGTCCGGCCTGGTTACCACGCAGGACGAGGCCCGGCTTTCCTTTAAAATCGGGGGCATAATCGATCAGGTCCTCGTGCGGGAAGGGCAGTATGTGAAACGAGGCCAGCTCCTGGCCACCCTGAAACCCAATGAAATTGCCGCCCAGGTCAGCCAGGCCCGCCTGGCGGTGGAGAAGGCGGACCGGGATTACCAGCGCCTCCTCAACCTATACCGGGATAGCGTAGCAACCCTTGAGCAGTTGCAGAACGCCAGGACGGGCCTGGACCTGGCACGTCAGAGCCTGCAGCAGGTCGCCTTTAACCAGGCATATGCCCGGATCGTGGCGCCAGCAGACGGTTTTGTCGCGCGCCGGTTGCTCAATCCCGGAGAATTGACGGGTCCGGGCAATGTGGTTCTGGTCATGGGCAGGGTTTCCGGATCAGCCCAATGGATCCTGCAGGCCGGTGTGGCGGATCGGGATTGGGACGCAATCCGGACCGGGGATTCGGCGCAGGTAACCCTTGATGCTTTTCCGGGCCAGGTTTTTCCTGCTGTGGTTACCCGGCGCGGCCTCGCTGCAGATCCGGTGACCGGTTCATTTCCCGTGGAGCTTTCGGTAGGTTTCGGCGACCGCAGGCCGGCGATGGGACTCTTTGCTTCGGCCGTGATACGCACCACCAACTGGTCCCGGGAATGGCGGATTCCGTATGAAGCCTTGCTGGAGGCAGACGGTAACAGGGGGTACGTGTTTGTCACCGAGGACGGCCACCGCGTTCACCGGGTGGAGGTGTCCATCGGTTCCCTGGGCAACCAGTCCGTTACTATTTCCCGGGGCCTGGAGGGACACCGGTACGTGGTTACCTCCGGTAGTCCCTACCTGAGTGACAGCGCTGAAATCACGGTAGCTCCTTAACCTTATTCTGTCCTCAATACGACTGAACTATGCGACTGACTTCCTTTTTTGTAAAGAACTACCAGTTCACCCTGGTACTGTTTCTGATGATTGTGGTGGTGAGTGTTACCACGCTGCGTACCATGCCCCGCGAGGAGGATCCTGAAATCAATCCCCCTCAGTTTCCCATTGTGGTAGTTTATCCGGGTACCAGCCCGCGGGATATGGAAGAACTGGTGGTGAAGCCGATTGAAAAGAAGGTAAGTGAACTGGAGGATCTCAAGAAAATCACCACCACCATTGACGACGGGGTAGCCGTCCTGATTGTGGAATACAAGTACAGTAGCCCGGTGGAAGCCAAGTACCAGGAACTGGTCCGTGAGGTCAATGCCCTTCGCCCGGACCTGCCATCCGATATAGCCAGCATAGAGATCCGCAAGGTATCGCCGACCGATGTCAACGTACTCCAGGCGGCCCTGGTTTCCGAGAATGCTTCCAGGGACGCTATGCGGCAGTCTGCCAAACGCCTGAAGGAGGACCTGGAGAAGGTGCGCAGCCTGAAAAAGGTGGAATACTGGGGTGTTCCGGATCCCATCATCCGGGTGGATCTCCGGCTGGACAAGATTGCCCAGCTGCACATTCCCCTGAATTACGTGATAGGCAGTATTCAAAGCGAGGCAGCCAACCTGCCGGGAGGCAGCATCCAGGCCGGAAATAAGACCTATAATATCAAGACCAGCGGCAAATACAGGAGCCTGGAAGAAATCCGCCACACCATTATCTACAGCGGGAACGGGAAGACGGTTGCCCTTTCGGATGTGGCGGACGTGGCGTTTAACTATGCGGAGGATAAACATATCATCCGCCTGAATGGTCATCGCTGCGTCCTGGTTACCGCAGCCCAGAAGGCGGGCGAGAACATTGCCGCCACCCAGCAGGCCTACCAGCCGGTACTGGAAAAGTTCCGCCGCTCCCTTCCCGCCAATATCACGCTGGTTACCTCTTTTGACCAGGCGGACAACGTCAATCACCGCCTGAGCGGCCTGGGCGTCGACTTCCTGATTGCCATCGGCCTGGTCCTGATTACCCTGGTGCCGCTGGGCTGGCGCGCGTCCCTGGTGGTCATGGTTGCCATCCCCCTTTCCCTCGGACTGGGTGTGGTCGCCATGAGCCTGCTGGGGTTTTCCCTGAACCAGTTGAGCATCGTGGGATTCGTGGTGGCCCTGGGTCTGCTGGTGGATGACAGCATTGTGGTAGTAGAGAATATCGAGCGATGGTTGCGGGAAGGCTACTCCCGCACGCAGGCTGCCATCGAAGCCACCCGGCAGATCAGCCTGGCGGTGCTGGGTTGCACCGCGACCCTGATGATCGCATTCCTGCCGCTTGTCTTCCTGCCTGAGGCTTCCGGGGAATTCATACGGGGGCTGCCGATGGCGGTCATTACCTCGGTATTCGCTTCGATGCTGGTATCGCTGACGATTGTACCCTTCCTGGCCAGCAAAATCCTCAAGTCCCACCAAAACGCCGACGGCAACCTTTTTCTGCGCGGACTCAAGCGGCTGATCCACGGCAGCTACGCACGCCTGCTGGCGGTTGCCCTTCGCCATCCAGTTACCACCCTGGTGGCAGCCTTTGCCCTGTTTGGGGCTTCCCTGCTGGTCTTCCCCGTGATCGGTTTCAGGCTTTTTCCCACCTCTGAAAAACCCCAGTTTCTGATCAATATCCGCATGCCCCTTCAAAGCAGTCTCGATGCCACGGATCACATGACCCGGGCGGTGGAACGGGTCCTGGCGGGACAGTCCCGCGTGGCCTTTTATACCAGCAATGTAGGAAAGGGAAACCCGCGGATTTATTACAACGAAATCCCCGAAAGTGAAAAGAGCGATTATGCCCAGATCTATGTGCAGTTGGAAAGGGATGTCAGGGCCGCCGAGAAGAAGCGGATCATCGACAGCCTGCGAAGCCGCTTTTCGGGATTTGCGGGGGCTAAAATCGAGGTGAAGGATTTTGAACAGGGCCCCCCGGTGGATGCACCTGTCGCCATCCGCATTACGGGAGATAACCTCGATACCCTGCGGGTGCTGGCTGGCCAGGCCGAAGGACTGCTCAGGCAGATCCCCGGTGCCATGTATGTTACCAACGACGTAGCGGTACTCAAGTCCGATATCCGGCTCCATATCAATACGGATAAAGCCAGGACCCTTGGCATCCAGACGGCGGACATAGACCGGACTGTCCGGCTGGCGGTAGCGGGACTGGAGGCCGGAACTTATACCAATGAAGAGGGTGATGATTATGCCATCCTGGTCGGGACACCCAAGGGCCGTTTTGCCTCACTTCAGACTTTTGATCAGATCTATATCAATAATCCCGCCGGCACGCCCATCCCTCTAAGCCAGGTGGCCAGCCTCGAGTTTGAGTCTTCGCCGCTTACCATCAGGCACCTGGACAAGAAGCGGTTTGTTGTCATCAAGGCCTTCACGCAGAAAGGCGTCCTGGCAGAACAGGTTAACAAGGCATTCCTGCAAAAGGCGTCCCTGATCCACCTTCCGCCCGGCTATGAATGGCAGCTGGCGGGGGAGGCCGAGAGTGAAAAAGAAGCGTTCGGGGGAGGATTTATGACCGTGGTGATCGCCACCATATTTCTGTTTATCATGGTCCTTATTCTGGAATTCCGGACCCTGAAAAGCACGCTGATCGTACTGTCCGTTATCCCGCTGGGTATTATCGGAGGCATTGCCATGCTCTGGCTCAGCGGGAATCCGATGTCATTTGTGGCCATTATCGGATTTATCGGCCTGGCCGGCGTGGAAGTGAAAAACTCCATCCTGCTGGTCGATTTTACCAACCAGTTGCGGGAACAGGGCAGATCCCTGGACGATGCCATCCGGGAGGCCGGTGAACTCCGGTTTCTTCCCATTGTATTGACCAGCCTGACGGCCATCGGGGGCCTGGTTCCCATTGCCCTTAACAGTAACCCGCTGATCTCGCCCCTGGCCCTGGTGCTGATCGGGGGACTGATTTCATCCACGCTGCTATCCCGGATTGTGACCCCCGTGGTATACAAACTGATTCCTCCGGCCATCCCGACCGGTGAGCCTGGCCAGCCATCCTGAGGCAGGCCATCCGTCTCACGGGACTCCCGTCATAAAAGGTCCCTTCGCCCGGAAGGATGAAGGGACCATACTGGTACCTGAAACACCGAGTACGTGGCTGTTCAGGCCGCGCCCCGGAGGTTGGGGAAACTGAACAGGATGGTGGCTGCGTTTTCCCGGTGGCCCGAAAGGTCCACATGGCCTCCCATCTTGGCTGCCAGCAACCTGAGGTGCTGCAGGCCTACCAGGACCGGGTAGGAATTGCTGGTCCCGGTATCCTTAACCTCCAGGAAGATGTCATTCTGGAACGCCTGGGCGGAAACCCGGATGCAGGTTTCCTGCCCGCAGCGGGCCATGACATAAAAAATACTCCCCAGCAGGGTTGCCAGCAGGTTCCGGTCGGTATGCAGGGTACAGTCGGCCGGGATTTCGTTGAGAAAATAACTGTGCTGCTGCACGGCAATAGGTTGATAACTTTCCAGCAGCTGGAAGACCAGATCACGCAGGCGGATTTTTTCCCCGGCTTGTTTTTCAAAGGATTCCATACAGGATGCTTTTTGCGGTTAGCGTATTTCGCCAGGGTACGGAAGATCATCTCAACGGGTACCGGATCCAAGGGGTTTTTCTACAGGACATCGAAACGTCGTTTTTCACAGGGTGAGTAGTTTCCTGTCCGGGTACAAAATTATAAGCCCCGGATACCGGCTCAAATAGAACAACCGAGGATTGATCTGTCATACCCCGTTTCCGGTTCTTGTAGAAAAATGATTACGTAAGGTCCCCAGGCAGGTTTACGTACCGGGCTGCCTGTTCCCGCGAAAGATAGGCAACCGTTTGCGTCACCACCTTTGGTATAAGGTTGTTATTTTTATGCGGGCTGTCTTCGGGGCGGCCCGGGATTGACTCCATCCACTATTAAAAATCAAGACCATGAACCGAAAAGAATTTATCAGAACCACGGGGCTGGCGGCTGCCTCGGTCGCTGTTTTGCCCTCCTCCGGCGCTCTATTTGCCAATACCCGGGCTGCCCAGAAAGTCCGCATAGCGCTCATCGGCACCGGGCTGCGGGGACAGAACCACCTGGACCTCCTGCTGCGCCGGGACGACGTGGAACTGGTAGGAATCTGTGATGTAAGTGACCGTATGCTGGGCATGGCCCGCGACCTGATCAGCCAGAGCGGTAAGAAGATGCCGCCGGTTTTTACCGGGGATAATTATGCCTGGAAGGATATGCTCGCCAAGACCAAACCGGACGGGGTGGTTATCGCCACACCGTGGGAATGGCATAAGCCGATGGTGATCGGTTCCCTGGAAGCCGGCCTGAAATACGTTGCTACCGAGGTAATCCTGGGTATCACGCTGCAGGATCACTGGGATGTGGTCAAGGCTGCCGAAAGCCACAACGCCCATGTCATGATGCTGGAGAACGTCTGTTACCGCCGCGACGTCATGGCCATCCTCAATATGGTACGGCAGGGTTTGTTCGGCGAACTGATCCACCTGCAGGGGGGCTACCAGCACGACCTGCGTGAGGTGAAGTTTAATGACGGGGTTCACCCGTACGGGCACGGCGTAGAGTTCGGGGAGAAAGGATTTTCCGAGGCCCACTGGCGCACCAACCATTCCGTACACCGCAACGGGGATCTTTATCCCACCCATGGGGTAGGGCCGCTTGCACAGTACATCAATATCAACCGGGGTAACCGCTTCCTGAGTCTCTGCTCCTTTGCCACCAAGACGCGGGGCCTGCACAACCATATCGTGAAGGTGGGTGGGGAAAATCATCCCAATGCCAAAGTTCGCTTCAAACTGGGGGATATCGTCACGACCACGATCAGTTGCACGAACGGGGAAACGGTCTTCCTGCAGCACGACACCAACTCCCCGCGTCCCTATTCCCTGGGTTTCCGGGTACAGGGAACGGAAGGGCTGTGGATGGATGTGTCCAACAGCCTATATATCCAGGAGAAATCCGCGCAAAATGATCAGTGGGATAATGCCAAGGCCTGGCTGGATAAATATGATCACCCGCTGTGGCAGCGCTGGAGCAAGGAAACGGCCGGAGCCGGTCATGGCGGTATGGATTTCTTCGTGATTCACGGGTTTGTGGAATCCATCAAGCGGAGCGCCCCGACCCCCATGGACGTTTACGATGCCGCTACCTGGAGCGCCATTACTCCCCTGAGCGAACAATCCATTGAACTGGGCAACCAGACCGTGGAATTTCCGGACTTCACAGGTGGCCAGTGGATGTACCGCCAGCCGTCCTTCTCGCTGGGTGACGAATATTGAGACGCAGAGAAAAGAACCGATAGAGCCGGTGAAGCAGCTTCCGGAAGGAGGGCGGCTTCGCCGGTTTTTTTTGGCGAAGGAAAGTACCTGAAGTCAGGCGTCCTGGTAGAGTTTGAGGATGGGCTCCCGAATGCCATCGGCTTCGGGGGAGCAGTAGAAATACAGGACGTCGGCAATGGCCCCGGGCTGTATCCAGCGTGTAAAGTCGGCATCCGGCATGGATTGCCGGTTCTGGGGTGTGTCGATTGTACTGGGGACCACCACGGATACCACGACATTGGTGCCACGGGCCTCCGCATTCAGTATTTCGGCCAGGTGAAACAAAAGCGATTTGGACAGGCTGTAGGCCATGGTGCCCCTGGCTCCGGCCGGATGCAAGCCCGCCCGGGATCCTATCAGGAAAATACGGCCATATCTGCGTTCCTGCATATGAAGGAAGACAGGGCGGGCTGCATGGAAGGCCGTCTCGAAGTTGAGACGGTATTGGCGCTGGATATCGGAGGAGGACGTGTTAGCCAGGCTGCCGGCGGCAAAGCCCCCCGCGGTCAGTACGGCGGCATCCAGGCTGCCGGCGGCCGTTACGATTTCCTGTATCCATTCGCCGGTCTTTGCTTCATCCTGCAAATCCACATCTCCCCAGGTCACGCCTTCCATACCCGTTGTCGTGTTTGCGGGATTACCGCCATGTCGGGTTCCCCATACGTGCCAGCCGGCACCGGCAAAACGCCGGGCAACTGCCTGGCCCAGGTTACCGGTTGCACCGGTTATCAGAATTTGCCGGGGCCGGTGTCCCGGTTCAGCGGGGGAGACGGGCATACTGAAGGATTTACCGGCTAAGGTAGTGGTTTGTTATTACTTCAGGAGGGACAGGCGCGGCTTGCTACCAGTTATTGGCCTGGTCCGCGTTGAGCCGTTCGCTGACATTTACGGGTTGGTTTTCTTTCCAATGCGGATCAAACCGCACGAACCAGGATATCCACAAGCTGCGTGAAAGGCGCATCAGCCAGGGTTGCATCAGGAAGAGCAGCACCGCGTTAACGCCGAGCCAGTAAAAAAAACGGTTGTCGTCCAGGGACATCCCGACGGTCAGCAGCCATAACAGGAAGCTTCCCACGCTGACGGCGATCGCAAGGGCGTAACTGACGTACCCGGTCCCGTAATAGAAACCTACCTCGATTTCCGTGGCCTGACCACAGACGGGGCATTGCTTGTTCATTTCCATGTTTCTCTTGAACCGGTAAGTGAGCGGATACCTGAATAGCTTTCCCTCCCGGCACCGGGGACACCGGCAGGCCAGGGTGGATGCAAGGTATCCCCTGTATTTAGGTTGATCTGACATACAATGATCTTGCTTTGGTCACGTAATCCATGGGCCCAAACCGTGCCGGGCCCGTTGTTCCTATTTCCCGGACTGCGGCCTTTCCTTTTTGAACATACTGAACAAGAGTCCTCCCATCACCGCCCCGTATGCCGTGCTATTCGGCCAGCGGGAAGTGATCGGGCAGGTCCCGGTGCTGCATCCCACATAATTCCAGTAAAGGAACCCGGCCAGGGCGCCTACCGAAAGACCGGCAAGCATCAGCTTATTGCGTTGTATCCAGTTTTTCATGATCGATGGTTTTTACCGATGACCCGGCGGATTGCCTGCCCGGGTCCGCAGGTACAGAAGGAAGGCAACAGGCCGGACGGGCCCATACTACATATAACAGCAGAACGCCCGCCCCGATGGCCACCACCGGATCCCCTTGGCGGATCCCCGAATACAGGGCCATGCCCGCCAGCAGGGCTTGCAGAACCCGGACCCCTTTTATAGCCGTAAAAATTCTTGATCGCATAGCGGTGGTTAACGGAGCCTGGCCTGCAGGGAAGCCCAGCCTCCGCCATTATAGACCTCCATGCCCTGTTGTTTCAGGAAATCGCTGGCGGAACGGCTGCGGGCACCGCTCAGACAGCAGGTAATAACGGGCTTGTTCAGTTTTTTCAAGGAACTGACCTGACTTTTCAGGTCCTGCAAAGGTACATTAATGGCACCTTTTATGTGCCCGGATCTGAATTCGGCCGCAGAACGCACGTCGACAATGACGGCGCCTTGTTCGACCAGTACCCTGAAATCAGTTCTGGAATCGGAACCAAATAATTTTTTCAGAATGGATAACATGAAGACGATATTTTTTAATTAAGTAATCGGGCGAGGTCGGCATAACCGCCCCCATTATACAATTCCCCCGGGAAGCCGGCAGCTTTCAGGATCTGTATAGCCATACTGCTCCGGTTACCGCTGCGGCAAAAAAGGATATAAGGACCTTTCTTTTCGGCGATTTCCTGCATCCGGGCCGGGATATCATGCACCGGAATGTTCAGGGCGCCCGGGATGTGTCCCTCGGCCAGTTCGCCGGGATTGCGCACGTCCACGAAGGTTGGGGATTGGGTCTCGATGATTTCTTTCAGCGTCATGGAAAGTTGTTTGCTGCAAAGTTGCTCCGGGGAATCAACCCGGATGGTGACATAAGTTACTCTGACCGCCAGGCGGTGGTGGTTAGAACTGGTAATTGAGAATCAGGTTGATCTGGAACATCCTGATTTTGTTATCCACGTACTTCAGGTCGCTGTATGGTTGTTCCCCGGCACCGCCCTTGTAAACCAGCAGGCCTTGCAGGTTCATCCCGTTTAGCAGCCCGGTAAAATAGCGGGTCAGGCTGCCATTCACCTGGTAATAGGATGGCATTTCATACTTATTCCAGCCGAAGTTGGTGACGGGAGGAAGGGAAAACCAGCCTCCGGCCATCTCAGCCTTCCAGCGTTCCCGTGCCGGTCTCCAGCTGGTGGAAAGCACCCAGGCTGTGAGGTTGCCAAATCCTTCGTTCCGCTCCCGCAGCAGAAAGGTGTAAAACGGCTCCCTTCCCCATTCGCGGGGCATCAGGAAGCGCCCGTCCCCGGTAATCCGGGTAAAGTTCAGAAAGGACTCCACCCGGGAAATCCGGTATCCCACCCGGGCGCTCAGTACCAGGGACCGTTCTGCCGTGGGGAAATACCGGTAGGCCGGATTGGAGTTACCGCCCTCCCCAACGGGCAGTTGGAGGGTGGTTTGCAGTCCGGCCAACACCGCCCTGCCGCCGGGCAGGCTGTCTGTCCAGTCTGCCTGAAGCAGGGTTGTATTCAGGATGTTGGCGACATAATAGTTCCAGACCTGCCAGGTCCAGGCAGGGCGGGATTGGGTGATACCCAGGATGCCAATCCCGCCACTGCGGGTATGGCCTCCATAGTTGCTGTGCTGGCCGGATTCGTCGATGCCCTGGGCATACAGTCCGAGGGAGGATCCGGTGGCATACCAGCCTGCCGTGGAACGCGGGGCCATTTTCCAGAGCCAACCGGCCTTCAGGGAGATATTCCCGCAAATGCGGCTTTCCAGCCACGCACCTTCCTGGAACCCGGGACGCATACGGCCGTCCTGGGGATTGATGAACGGAGTATTGATGGACTGCTTTCCGACGGTCAGGCTGTTGGCCCCGCGTGCATAGCGCAGGAAAAGCTCTTCCAACCTGGGTATCAGGTTACTTGCGGGATGCGTCAGGTCGAACAGACCCTTTTCGTACCGGTTGGGACTGCCGCTTACCGGGTTGGGTTGCAGCAGATCGGAGGAAGCGATCCTTCCGGTGAAGGAACCGCCGATACCGGCCTGCAGACCTTTGAAGGAGGGGGTACGATAGCCCAGGGCTACGGAGGAGGCCAGGGCATAATAATCCCTGAGCCCGGACTCATTCAGGGTGCTCATGAAAAACTCCCGCGCCTGCAGGTGGAAGGCGCCCCCGCGCAGCCGGCCAGCCAGGCTGACCGAATCCCAGGGCACAGCGGAACCCGCCGGGTCCTGACCAAGGGCCAGCCCGGGAATGCCAAGCGCCAACCAAAGAAACCACCGGCCGGGGATCAACCGGGAAACCGCCGTTTTCCTGCCTGCACAGCTGCTATGCCGCTTCATGATCCGTAACATGACAGGGTCAGAGCATGGTGGTAGGCCGGACATATTCTGTAAGCCGGAAGCGCCCGGATTCCTTGAGGCCCCGGAATCCGCCCGGGATGTCTACCAGGTTCCGGAATCCACGGGCACGCAGTACCGAAATGAAGATCATGGACCGGTATCCGCCGGCACAGTGCACGTAATAGCTCTTGTTCCGGTCGATTTCCTGCATATGCTGGTTGATATAATCCAGGGGCATATTCTCGGCGGTAACCAAATGTTCGGAATCATATTCACTCCGGCGGCGGACGTCCAGGATCGGGGTATGCGGATCCTTTTCCAACAGCCGGGCAAGCTGCTCCACGCCGATGGATTCAACCTGGTCCACTTCCCGCCCGGCTTCTTTCCAGGCGGCAAATCCCCCTTTCAGGTACCCGATCGACTGATCATAACCCACCCGGGCCATCCGGGTCACCACCTCTTCCTCCCGGCCGGGATCTGTTACAAAGAGGATCTTCTGCCGGATATCCGGGATCAGGGTGCCCACCCAGTTGGCAAACTGGCCATCCAGCCCGATGTTGATCGAATTGGGGATAAAACCCGCGGCAAATTCCGAGGCCTTCCGGGTATCCAGAACCAGCGCGCCGGTTTCATTGGCTGCGGCTTCGAACGCCTCCGGGCTGAGGGCCTGGGTGCCCCGTTTCAGCACCTTGTCGATGCTTTCATAGCCCTGGATGTTCATGAGCACATTCAGGGGGAAATATTGCGGAGGAGGGGTCAGGCCGGTCAGGATTTCCTGGATAAACTGCTCCCGGGTCAGGCCGGGGCGAAGGGCATAGTTGGTGGCCTTCTGGTGCCCCAGGGTGTCGGTCGTTTCATTGCTCATGTTCTTGCCGCAGGCGCTGCCGGCCCCATGGGCCGGGTAGATGATCAGATCGTCCGGCAGGGGCAGGATCTTATGTTGCAGGGAATCGTAAAGATGACTTGCCAGCACTTCCTGGGTAAGTTCCGGTTTTACCTTCTGGGCGAGATCCGGGCGACCCACATCCCCGATGAAAAGGGTGTCCCCGGTAAACAGGGCCACGGGCTTGCCGCTTTCATCCAGGAGCAGGTAGCAGGAACTCTCCATGGTATGCCCGGGGGTGTGCAGGACCCTGAGCCGCACGTTACCGATCGGGAACTCCTGGCCGTCACGGGCTACGATGGCCGCAAAGGCGGGTGCTGCGGTAGGTCCGTAGACGATCTGCGCGCCGGTCTTGCTTGCCAGGTCCAGGTGGCCCGACACAAAATCGGCATGGAAGTGCGTTTCAAAAATGTACTTGATCCGGGCCTTTCCCCGTTCAGCACGCTCCACGTAATTATCCACTTCGCGCAGGGGGTCAATGACGGCGGCCTCCCCGTTGCTTTCGATATAATAGGCCCCCTGGGCCAGGCAACCGGTATAGATTTGTTCGATTTTCATATGCGTATGATCCGTTAAGTTCTTGATGGAAGGACAAAGTTGCACCGGATCCCCGGCTGGTACTATGACTTTTGTCACAGGAAGGCCTGCCTCAGGTATACAGGAGTTCCCGGACCAGGATATAGATACCCATCGCCAGTACAAACCAGCCAAAGGCCGGCTTGAGCTTTTCCCCGGCGATACGGGTCCTTAGCCCGATGCCGATCAGCATGCCCCCGATCGCAAAGGCGCTGAAGAGAAGCAGGAAGTTCCAGTGAATATTCATGGACCCGATGGCTCCGGCAAAGGAAGCCAGGGTGTTCATGGTGATGATCAGCAGGGAAGTTCCGATGGCCTTTTTGATAGGCAGGTGAAGCAGCAGCACCAGGGCCGGTATGATCAGGAACCCGCCGCCGGCTCCTACCAGCCCGGTCAGGATGCCCACCGCCAGCCCGCTCAGCAGCACGGAAACCAGGTTATTGGATCGCGGTCCGGTAGGACCCTGCTTCTGCGGCCTGATCATGCTGACGGAGGCCGCCACCATGACCATGGCAAAGACGACCAGCAGGAAGATGTGCTTGGTGAACTGGAACGAACCGGCCGTAAACAGGGGATCAGGGATGAGGGGCAGAAGCCAGCGGCGGACCGTCAGGGCCGCGCCAATGGAAGGCAGGCCGAACAGCAGGGCCGTCTTCAGGTCGATCTGCTTCTTGAAATAGGATTCGATGGCGCCGGACAGGGAACTGGCGCCGACAATAAACAGGGAATATCCGGTGGCCGTTACGGCGTCCAGCCCAATGACATAGACGAGGATCGGAACGGTCAGGATAGACCCGCCGGCACCGATGATGCCCAGAGAAATCCCGATCAGGGTAGCCAGTGTATATCCGATGAAGGTTGCCATCCGGGGGCAAAAATCAGGGTCTGCCGGATGGATTTTGGTGACTTGGGTCACCGGGATGGCTGATCAGAGCAGTTCCACCATATTGCGGTGCAGCTTTACCAGGTTACGCTGTTCCATCTTCTTGAGCAGCCGGGACACCACCTCCCGGGACGTATTCAGGTCGGAGGCGATTTCCTGGTGGGAAAGGGTGATCATCCTTCTGCCCGTTTCGTCGGCGTAGCGTTTCAGGTAAAATTCAAGGCGTTCGTCCATGTTCCGGAAGGCCACATGGTCAATTACCGCCAGCAGTTCATCAAACCGGGCCCGGTACGTCCTGATAACGAACTGGTACCAGCTCTTGAACCGCGTCATGAGCTGTTCCATCAGCTGCAGGGGGACCAGGATCACGGAGGTCTCCTCCTCTGCCACCGCCATCACCTCACTGGTACTGGACTGCAGGGCACAGATCATGGAGATGGCGCAGGCATCACCCGGCCCCAGGTAGTACATGAGGAATTCACCGCCTTCATCACTTTCCCGGTAGATCTTGATACGCCCTTCCAGCACGAGGATGGTGGATTTGATGTACTGCCCGGTCCGCATGATGACCTCCCCGGCCGCAAAGGTCTTGGGGACGGCTTCCTTTTCAATGGCTTCGATAAGTTCCGGTTCGAATCCGGAGAACTGATTTTGCAGGTTCATGGTTATCGTTTACGTATCCAGTACTTTTTCCATCTGCATGCTGCGGGAACCCTTGACCAGGAAATAATGGTTTTCGAAGTGCTGGTCGCGCAGCCAGGCGCCGGCCGCCGCGGCATCCGGGAAGGCCAGGTAGGGATGGTCAATGCGCAGGAAGTCGCCTCCCACCAGCAGGACCCGGTCCCACGGGTACTGCCCGATGAGAGCCACAATGGCCCGGTGTTCTGCCAGGCTATCAGGGCCGAGTTCGGCCATCGCCCCCAAAACCAGGACTTTGCCCGGAGCATGCAGCCGGGCAAAATTTTCGATGGCGAGCCGCATGCTGCTGGGATTGGCGTTATAGGCATCCAGGATAATGCGGTTGCTACCCCGTTCCACCAGCTGGGAGCGGCTGTTGGACGGCTGGTAGTCCATGATGGCCCGGCGGATGGCGTCCTCGTCGACACCGAAATACTTACCCACCGCCACGGCGGCCAGTACGTTGGGGGTATTGTAGTCCCCGACCAGCTGGGTGGGGATCCGGGTCGGTGCCATGCCGCCCTGGACGGCCACTTCCAGGAAGGGTTCACTCTGAACGGCCTGCCCGGTTATATCTGCATCGCGGGTTCCGTAGGTGAAGACCCGGGAGATCCCCCGGCTCATGTCCCGCAGGTATTCGTAATCCCACATGATGAACACGGCTCCCTGGTGGAGCCGCAGGTAATCATACAATTCTCCCTTACCCTTGCGGACTCCCTCGACCCCCCCGAATCCCTCCAGGTGGGCCTTGCCGCAGTTGGTAATCAGCCCGTAGGTGGGCAGGGTATAGGTACAGTACCCGGCAATCTCACCCTGGTGGTTGGCGCCCATTTCAATGACGGCCATTTCCGCATCCCGGCGGATACGCAGCAGGGTAAGGGGGATGCCAATATGGTTATTGAGATTCCCCTGGGTGGTGTAGGTCCGGAAGCGGGAGGAAAGGACGGCGTGAATGAGTTCCTTGGTCGTGGTCTTACCATTACTTCCCGTGATGGCCAGAAAGGGGATGCTGAACTGTTGCCGGTGGTGCCGGGCCAGTTCCTGCAGGGTAGTGAGGACCTGCTCCACCAGGATCGTCCTGCCGGGCACTTCATAGGCGGGATTGTCGATAATGCCGTAGGCTGCGCCGCGTTCCAGCGCCTCCCGGACAAAGGCATTGCCGTCAAATTTATCGCCCCGTAAGGCAAAGAACAGGTCCCCCGGCCTGATCTGGCGGGTGTCGGTCTGTACCTGCGGGTACTGCAGGTAAATCTGGTATAATTCCGGGACTCCCATCCAGCAAATGTAAGCAGGCCGGGCCAACTGCCCGCTCCGGTCTCCCGGGGGCCCGTGTCCCCTCAGCCGGGCGAAAAACAAAGACCCGGAACAGGTCGTGTTCCGGGTCTTCAAGGAGGTATAGGCAGGCGGGATTACCGGGTCTGCCGGCGTGTCTTCCACCAGTTTCCGGTCTTGCGTTTGTTTCCTTCGGGACTGCCCATGCGGTCCATGGCGCAGCGGAAACCGAGGGTGCTGAGGGACTGGTCTTCTTCCAGGTAGCGGCGGGTGCCGGGACTGAGCCAGTAGGCCATGTCATTCCAGGAGCCTCCCTTGTACACGCGGGATTTATCGCTGATCAGGGTGGTCATTCCATACCCGTAGGAAGCACCCGACAGGCTGTCGCCATCCAGGAAGTTGATAACGTTACCGCGCTGGTAATTGCGACGGTTCTTGCTTTCCTCGTCGGTTACGTCCACCATTTTGACGCGGCCCAGGCTGTCGATTTCAGCTTCCCCGTTCTGGTTCTTGTACAGTTTTTTGTATTTGTTACCCCGGAAAGGAGCCACATCATCTTCATCCAGCCCGGTAAGGGGACGGTAGACGTCCATCACCCATTCGCTAACGTTACCAGCCATGTTATAGATGCCAAAACCGTTGGGGTAAAAGGATTTTACCGGTGCCGTATAGACGGCGCGGTCGTTCAGACCTCCGGCCACCCCGGCGTTATCACCGGCGCCGCGCTTGAAGTTGGCCAGGAATTGACCCTGCCAGCTGCCGTGGCGCGTATCACGCAGGCCGTTGACATTCTGGGACCACGGGTAGACCTGCTTGTTCTGTATCAGTTCCTCGCCGCGTTTGCCTTCCTTGGTGCTGGGGCGGGGGTTCTGGTTGATGTACCCATAGGCGGCATATTCCCACTCGGCTTCAAAGGGCAGGCGGTAGTCCGGCATCAGGATCCCGTCCTCGAAGCTCACCGTGGTGCGGGGCGCACCCTGGGGTGTCTTCAGGGGGTTCTTTTTGGAGGTAGCGGTCTTGCCGGGTTGTGCCTGGTAAAGGCCCAGCAGGTAAGACTTGGTGGTAAAGTTGTTTTCCTGCTGTTCGCCCTGCAGGGACTGCTTGGCGATGTATCCCTTCTGCAGCAGGATCCCCTCGTTTACGCGGTCACTGCGCCACAGGCAGAAATCATGGGCCTGGCGCCAGCTCACGCCAACTACCGGGTAGTCATTGAATCCGGGGTGGCGGAAGTAATACTCTACGAGCGGTTCGTTATAGCTCAGTTCGCTGCGCCATACCAGGGTGTCGGGCAGGGCGGCATCGATGATCTTCTGGTTATTGGGGTCGGAGGAGGGATCAAATACCCGCTCCAGCCAGTGAATGTATTCCCGGTAATGCACGTTGGCTACCTCCGTGCGGTCAATATAAAAGGAGGGAACCGTTACGCGGCGCGGAATATTGTTGAAGTCCGCCATCACATCCTCCTCCGTCTGGCCCATGGTAAAGGTACCTCCCTGGACAAATACCAGGCCGGGGCCGGTCGCCTGCTCCTTGGACTTGGCAACCTGGTAACCACCCATGTTCTTATCATTGTAGTTCCAGCCGGTTACTTCGGATTTTTCATACTTTTTCTTACCAAAGAGCCCGCCGTTCTTGCAGGATGCCAGCAGAACAACGGAGGATAGAAGGATTAATGCATTTTTCACGTTCATTCGGTTTTTGCTTATACCTGGGTTATGGAATTACTCTAACGGTGGCATACGACTAAATATTGCACAGGATATCAAATCGCCGCCACCGGCTGCGAATATAACCCAATTCAGTAAAAAGGTATAGGGGTTCCTACGATTTTACGATCGTTAAATTCCTATAAATTAATGGCTTACGGGTTCCGCCGGGCCGGCTGGCAGGGCTGCCGGAGGCGTGCCGGCAGGGAATAAATGCAACAATATGTATTTTTAGCAGCCGAGCGGGATGGCCGGCCGCCCGGTATGCAATAAAAGATTCTTATTCAGACAATAAATGTGCAAACAGGGCGTTCAATTACCTGAAAAATGGGCCTTGGAGAACGTGAAAATGAAGCGGGACCCGTACCTCGAACCGAACGACCAGCCGCTCCGATTTTCTCCTTCTCAATAACCAGACTGGCAGGACCAGTCACCATTTGCCTAATTTTATCCACCGACTTAAACGATTACGAATGAGATCAACTGCTTTCAGACTAGCTGCTCTCCCCCTGGTATTTTGCGGCATCCTGTCTGTTGCCAGCGCACAAACGAGCAACCCCATCAACGTCGTGACTACCGCCGTTCCCTTTCTGCGCATATCCCCCGATGCTCGTGCCGGCGGCATGGGCGATCTGGGTGTCGCCACCTCTCCCGATGCCAACTCTTCCTTTTACAATATCGGCAAGACCGTATTCAACGAATCCAATGGCGGGATTGCCACCACGTATACTCCCTGGCTCAAGGATCTGGGACTGAACGATGTCTTCCTGGCTACCCTGGCCGGGTATTACAAGTTTGACGAGAACCAGGCCATTTCCGGCGGACTTCGCTACTTCAGTCTCGGCAATATCCAGTTTACCGATTACCTGGGGAACGACTGGGGATCCGCCCGCCCGCGTGAGTTCAGCATCGATTTCGGCTACTCGCGTAAACTGACGGACAAGTTCGGCCTGGGCGTCGCCCTCCGGTATATCAATTCCAACCTGACAGCCGGCGGGGTCACCAACGGGTCCACCACGTATAAGCCCGGCACAGCCGTGGCCGCGGACCTCGGGCTTTACTATAATAACCACAATGACGCGGGCCAGGGCTGGTCATTCGGCGCCGCCCTCACCAACCTGGGCTCCAAGATTTCGTATACCAGCAATGCCGATCAGAAGGATTATATCCCGGCTAACCTCGCGCTCGGCGCTGCCTACACCCGGGTAATCGATGAAAGTAACAAGATCATGTTCGGCCTGGACCTGAACAAATTGCTGGTACCCACCCCGCCTTCCACCTATGACTCGGCCGGCCTGGCCGCCTACCGGAGCAAGGGCGTGGTCAGTTCCTGGTTCAGTTCCTTCGGGGATGCCCCCGGTGGTTTCAGTGAAGAGTTGAAGGAGGTGCAGGTTTCCCTGGGTGCCGAGTATACCTACAACAACCAGTTCTCGGTGCGTGCCGGCTATTTCTACGAAGATAAGACCAAGGGTAACCGGAAATACTTCACCATGGGCGTCGGCGTGAAGTACAATGTCTTCGGCCTGAACTTCTCGTACCTGTTGCCTTCGGGTAACGGCGTGAACCGCAACCCGCTTTCCAATACCCTTCGCTTTACGATCCTGTTTGACCTGGGCAACAACCAGGGCAGTTCCTCCTCGTCCTCGGACGAGCAGTAACCGAATAAATAATTATTGTAAAGGATGTCTCCCGCGGGAGGCATCCTTTGTTTTTTTTGCCAGGTCCCCGGGGATGATGGCTAATTTGTATCTTGACCCACTTAAAAGAACCATGGTATGTCGATTCGCATCGGGTTTGGGGTGGATTTCCACCAACTGACAGAAGGCAGGGAACTCTGGATCGGGGGTGTCCGGATCCCGCATCACCGCGGCGCTCTGGGGCATAGCGACGCCGACGTGCTCCTGCACGCCATATGCGACGCCCTGTTGGGGGCCGCTGCCCTGGGAGATATCGGGGTCCATTTCCCGGATACCTCCGCCGCGTACAAGAACATAGACAGCAAGATCCTGCTTGACCGGACCATGGACCTGATCCGTCGCGAAGGCTATACCGTGGTCAATATTGACAGTACGCTGTGCCTCCAGGAACCCCGCATCAAACCCTATGTGGACCAGATGCGGGAAGTGATTGCCTCCCGGACGGGACTCACGCCGCAGGATGTGTCCATCAAAGCGACCACGACGGAGAAAATGGGATTTGTCGGCCGGAAGGAAGGCCTGGTGGCCTATGCGGCCGTATTGCTTTCCAGGGGGTGATCCGGAACCTTTGTGCCCGGCCCATCCGGGTTTTGTGCACCCCACTTACCGGCAAGCCTGTATCTTTGCCGAATGCCAACCATCGAGGTAAAGATCATCAATACATCGCCGAACCGGCTGCCTGAATACGCTACGGAGGGCTCTTCCGGGATGGACCTGCGGGCCCACCTGGCCGATGACCTGGTCCTCAAACCACTGGAGCGGTCCCTGGTTCCCACCGGCCTGTTCGTGGAACTCCCCGCCGGCTACGAAGCCCAGGTGAGGCCACGTAGCGGCATGGCCCTCCGCCAGGGGATTACCTGCCTGAATACGCCGGGGACCATTGATGCGGATTACCGGGGTGAAATCAAGGTTATCCTGATCAACCTGTCCGGGGACGCGCAGGTGATCCATCCCGGGGACCGGATCGCCCAGCTGGTTGTACAGCGGGTGGAGCGGGTGGACTGGATCCCAGTGAACGAACTGGCCGGCTCAGCTCGGAACGCCGGGGGATTCGGGCATACCGGCACCCATTAATCGATCAAACCTGTTCTGCATGAATAAACTTGTGTTTGTCCTCTCCATCCTTATCCTGATCATTGCTTCCTGCCGGTCCACCAAGAAAATCCAGACTGCCATCATAAAGAAGGATACCACGGCTCCCAGTAGTGATGTGAATGCGCGCGAAGACTCCATCCGTTTCATGCAGCAGACCTACCACGACATCCTGCGGAACCACCTGGATTATACGACTTTTTCGGCCCGGATCAACGTGGATTACGTGGACGCGGATGACAAGGATTACAACGTCAACGCGTCACTGCGGATGTACAAGGACAGTGCCATCTGGATTTCGGTGAACGCCATCTTCGGCATCGAAGCCCTCCGGGTCTACATAACCCGTGATTCCGTCAAGATACTGGACAAGCAGAATAAGGTGTATACGGCCCGTTCCGTGACCTACCTGCGCGATGTGGCGGCCCTGCCGCTGGGGCTGCCTACCCTTCAGGATCTGCTGGTCGGCAACCCCGTATTCCTGGACAGTAACCTCGTATCCTATGCAAATTCCAGCGAGAATATTTCCCTGCTGAGCATCGGAGACCTGTTCAAGAACCTGCTTACGGTGACGGCCGGGGATAAACTGCTTTTGCGCAGCAAACTGGATGATACCGACGCAACCCGTAACCGTACCTGCGACCTTACCTACGGCGACTATGACGACCGGCGGGGTGTCCGCTTTGCCAAGCTCCGCAAGATTTCGGTGGCGGAAAAGAAGAAACTGGATATCCGGCTTGAGTTCAAGCAATACGATTTTAATCAGGAATTAACATTTCCCTTTTCGATTCCTAAAAATTACAGGAGAAACTGAGCCGGATAAAATTTATCTTGCAGGTGGCCGTTATAGGTCAGATCCGACCCTGAAACGTATTCACCATTCCAACGAATCGCTATGAAAAGAGTCCTCTTCTTTTTAATGGTGCTGCTACCCGGAATGATGGTGGTGCAGGCGCAGTCCGGCCAGGACAAATCCCAGATGGAACGGGAGCGGGAGGAGATCCGCCAGCAGATCCAGGACATCCAGGACGCCTATGACCAGGTCAAGGGGCAGAAAAAGCAGATGCTGAGCCAGCTGACCCTTTTGCAGCGCAAGATCGGCCTGCAGGACCGGTATATCGACAACATCAGCAAGGAACTCCGCTATATCAATGATGATATCTATCTCAGCACCCTGGAGATCATCCGGCTACAGCACCAGCTGGATACCCTCAAGGCCCAGTATGCCAAAAGCGTGGTATATGCCTATAAGAACAGGAGCACCTACGACTACCTGAACTTTATCTTTTCCGCCGCCAGCTTTAACGACGCCCTGAAGCGGATCGAATATCTCAAGAGCTACCGGATTTTCCGGGAGCAACAGGTCAACAATATCATCCAGACCACGCAGCTGATCGAGTTGCGCAAAAAACAGCAGCTGGGCAGGAAGGAAGAAAAAAACCAGGCCCTTAAGAATCAGGCTAAGGAAATGCAGGTGCTGGAAGATCAGAAACGGGAAAAGGATCAGGTGATGTCCCGGCTGAAAGGCCAGGAAAAGGACCTGCAGCGGCAACTGGCCGAAAAGCGCAAACGGGACATGCAGCTGAAAAATGCGATTGCCGCTATTGTCCGGCGTGAGATCGAGGAGGCCAGGAAAAAGAAGGCGGCAGCCGATGCCCTGGAGAAGAAGAACGCCCTGGCAGGCAAGCCGGCAGGCTCCACCGAAAACGCTGCCGGGGGTAACCCGACTTCCTCCGTGGCCAACCCGGCTACCCGGTCGACCACCAGCAGCCGATCCTATAGTTACCTGGATCTGTCCGCCTCGGATGTGGCCCTGAACAGCAGTTTTGAGAAAAACCGGGGTAAACTGCCCTGGCCGGTTGACAAGGGCGTGGTGAGCATTCCCTTCGGCAGGAGTCATGTGGGGGACGGCCCGCTGATCATGGATAACCCGGGTATCACCATATCCACACCATCCGCCGGGACCACCGTCAAATCAGTCTTTGACGGCGAAGTCGCCGGCGTATATAACCTGGGTGATGCCATGGCCATAACGATCCGCCACGGGAAATACTTCACTACCTACAGCAACCTGGCCTCCGTGAGCGTCAGCAAGGGGCAGGCTGTGAAAACAGGCGAGCCGATCGGCCGGGCCGCCAGAGCCGAGGAAGGCGACGGGGGCCAGGTGGACTTTATTCTGATGGAAGAAACGCACAACGTAAATCCCGAACCCTGGCTGCACCGCTGAGAAGCGACCTGGCGGATTGCCGGGCTATTCCCGTAAATCAGTGGAGGAACCGCTCATAGAGCTGTTCATAGTGCGGCACAATATGATGAATGTCGAATTTCCTGGCCTGCTTCACCGCCATGGTTTTAAAGCGGTGCAGGGTCTCATCGCTGCGAAGGATTTCCAGGGCCTCCCGGCTCATGGTTTCCACGTCACCCACATCCGCCATAAAGCCCGTTTTTCCCGGAATATTGATTTCTTTCAATCCGCCTGCGTTGGAGGACACCACGGGTACCCCGGCGGCCATGGCCTCCAGGGCAGCGAGACCAAAGCTTTCGTATTCCGAGGGTAATAAAAACAGGTCCGCAATAGCCAGGATATCTTCCATCTGTTCCTGCTTGCCTACGAAACGCACCTCATTGCAGATGCCCAGTTCCCGGCTAAGTTCTTCCGCGGTGGGCCGCTCAGGGCCGTCGCCAACGAAGAGCAGCTTGGAAGGAACCTCCTTATTGACCTGGTAAAAGATATGGACCACATCCTGTACGCGCTTGATCTTCCGGAAATTGGATGCATGAAGGAGTATGCGCTCCCCGTTGGGGGCAATGACTTTCTTGAAGGCGTCAATCGGCTTGCGGCTGAAGCGGGCCACATCCACAAAATTGTAAATGACCTCGATTTCCTTCTCGATGTGAAAGGTTTTGTAGGTTTCATCCCGCAGGTCGTTGGATACGGCCGTGATGGCGTCACTCTGGTTAATGGAAAAGGCCACGACCGGCGCATAGGTCCTGTCCCGGCCCACCAGGGTAATATCGGTACCGTGCAGCGTGGTAATGACGGGAATCGGGCGGTTTTCCTTTTCCAGGATCTTTTTGGCCATGTAGGCAGCGGAAGCGTGCGGAATGGCATAATGGACGTGGAGCAGGTCCAGGTTATTGTTCTTGATCACGTCCACCATGGTACTCGCCAGGGCGGTTTCGTAGGGTGGATAATCGAACAGCGGGTAGGTGGGCACCTGTACTTCGTGGTAATAAATGTTGGGTATGAAGCCGTTCAGGCGTACCGGCTGCTGGTAGGTTATGAAATGCACCTGGTGGCCCTTCTGGGCCAGTGCTTTGCCAAGCTCGGTGGCCAGCACGCCGCTTCCCCCGAAAGTGGGATAGCAGACGATGCCGATACGCATGCTTTTTGAGATGGTCATAAGTGGACTAAGGTAAACACATTTGGGCGAACATGGTTTACGGCATTCTTAAATAATCGGCAGGACGGCTGGTTCCGGCAGGGGGCGGCAAACGGAGCCGGGGCCTGCCGCATCCGGCATTTCCGTCAGCATTTGCTCCTTATCTTTAGCGAAAATATCCTGCATGCGTTTTTTTTCAGTCCTGGTATCCTTCCTGCTGCTGGGCGGGGTCACTTCCGCCCAGCAGGCGGATTCCCTGATGATCCGGCGGATGGCCGATGAGATCCTGCTTCATGGCAAGGCATATGATAACCTGCGAGCCCTCACCAAGCAGATCGGCGGGAGGCTGTCAGGTTCCCCGCAAATGGTGTGCGCCGAACAGTGGGGGCTACAGGTCATGAAGGAAAGCGGCGCGGAGGAGGCCTGGCTCCAGGCCTGCCAGGTCCCCCATTGGGTGCGCGGAGGCCGGGATGCGGCCACGGCCTATTACGGAAAATCCGCCAGGCCGCTCGCGGTCCTGGCTCTCGGGAATTCCCGGGGAACGGGTACCCGGCCTGTCCGGGCCCGCGTTATTGAGGTGGATTCATTCGAGGATCTCGAACGCAAGCGGGACAGCATCAGGGGAAAGATCGTCTTTTATAATTATCCCTTCAACCCGACCTTCATTTCCACCTTCCAGGCGTACGGGGACGCGGTCCGGTACCGGGGCCAGGGAGCCAGCCGCGCCGCCAAATACGGCGCGGTCGCCGTAATCATCCGCAGCATGAGCCACAGCGTGGACAACTACCCGCATACCGGGGCGATGTATTACGATTCAGCCTATGCGATGATCCCGGCTGCGGCCCTCGGGCTGCGCGACGCCGACTGGCTCAGCCAGCAGCTCCGGCTCGGCCCGGTGTCTGTCTCCCTCCGGACCAACGGCCATTTCCTGCCCGATACAACCGGTCATAACGTAATCGGGGAACTCAGGGGCAGTGAATTTCCCGACCAGTACATCACGGTGGGAGGTCACCTGGATTCCTGGGACCCGGCTGAGGGTGCGCAGGATGACGGAGCGGGCGTGGTCCAGACCCTGGAAGTGCTCAGGACCCTGCGGGCCCTGGGCTACCGGCCGCGCCACAGCATCCGGTTTGTCCTGTTTGCCAACGAGGAAAACGGCCTGCGGGGCGGCCTGAAATACGCCCAGGAAGCCCGCGACCGAAAGGAAAAGCACCTGTTTGCCCTGGAAAGCGATGCGGGCGGGTTTACCCCGCGGGGGTTTGGGTTTGATGCGACGGATTCTCAGATGGTCCGGATCCGGACCTGGGGCCCGCTGCTGGCACCATACGGCGGCGGCAACCTCACCCAGGGAGGGGACGGCGCCGATATCGGCCCGCTTCACCGCCTGGGGGCGGTAACGGCCGGGCTCAACCCGGACTCCCAGCGGTATTTCGATTATCATCACGCGGCCAGTGACGTACTGGAGAACGTAAACAAGCGGGAACTGGAACTCGGAGCTATCAATATGGCGGCTCTGATCTACCTGGTAGATAAATACGGGTTATAGGGGCCGGTGGGTATTCTGGAAGGTTTCAGGGTTTCAGCAGGGCCTGTTCGGCGGCATGTACCCGGGCAAAGGGAAACTGGTCCAGGACCTTGTAAAACTGCTCCCGGATCGCTCCGGTACAAAGATTCCCGATGCTTCCTTCGTGGGTATGATGCAGTTCCGTGCTGTAGGTAAAGGTGCCGTTTTCGATATCCTGCCCGATCTGGCGGTAGGCGTCCCGGAATGGCATTCCCCCATTGACCAGTCTGTTCACTTCCTCCACGCTGAACAGGTACCGGTATTTTTCATCACGGAGTATATCCTTTCTGATCTCGACGCGCGACAACATCAGCCCGGCCATTTCCAGGCAGCTGGTCAGGGTCTGGAAGGCGGGGAAGAGGTGTTCCTTCAGCAGCTGCAGGTCCCGGTGATACCCGGAAGGCAGGTTGGTGGTCATCAAAAGGATTTCATTGGGCAGGGCCTTGATCCGGTTGCAATAGCTGCGTATCAGTTCAAAAACATCCGGGTTCTTTTTGTGCGGCATGATACTGCTGCCGGTGGTCAGCTCCTCGGGGAAACTGATAAACCCGAAATTCTGATTCAGGTACAGGCAGGCGTCCATGCTAAGGCGACTGAGGGTGTCGGCTACATTGGCCAGCGCCTGGGCCACGATCCGTTCGGCCTTGCCCCTTCCCATCTGGGCATACACGACATTGTAGTTAAGGTCCCCGAATCCCAGCAGGCGGGTTGTCAGCGTGCGGTCAATCGGGAAGGAAGAACCATATCCCGCCGCCGAACCCAGGGGATTCTTGTTGACGACGGTATAGGCTGCCTGCAGGGTGACCAGGTCATCGGCGAGGCTCTCCGCATAGGCTCCGAACCAGAGCCCGAAGGAGGAAGGCATGGCCAGTTGCAGGTGCGTGTATCCCGGCAGCAGGTATTCCTTGTACTTTTCACTCTGGTCCTGGAGCAACGAAAAAAAAGCCTGCAGGGTACCGACCAGCTTTTCGAGCTCGCTGCGCAGGTACAGCTTGATGTCGACAAGTACCTGGTCATTGCGGCTGCGGGCACTGTGGATTTTTTTGCCGGCATCGCCCAGGCGGCGCGTCAGCAGCAGTTCAATCTGGGAATGCACATCCTCCACCTGGTCCTCGATGTGGAAATCGCCCTGCCCGATCTGGTGGTAAATCTGCTGTAATTCCCGGGCCAGCATGTCCCTCTCTCCGGCCTGCAGCAGGCCGACCGAAGCCAGCATGGTCACATGCGCCAGGCTGCCCAGCACATCGAAGGGAGCCAGCATGCGGTCGAATTCCCGGTCCCGGCCGACCGTAAAAGCCTCCACTTCGCGGGAAGGGACCGTATTTTTTTGCCAGAGTTTCATGCTTCAGTTTTTTATGGGTTCCTGGGTGGCTGCCCCGCGTCCGCCATGCGGCTGCAGGCTACACCAGCTGGTCCAGCATCCGGATATACAGATCGATTCCCTCCCGGATCTCATCCAGGAAAATAAATTCGTCGGCCGTATGGCTGCGGGCACTGTCTCCCGGCCCCATTTTCAGGGTGGGAAAATTCATCAGGGCCTTGTCCGAGGTGGTCGGCGAACCATAGTAGGTCCTTCCCAGGCGGATCCCGGCCTGGACCAGGGGGTGGTCCAGGGCGATGGACGAAGAGCGCAGGCGGGTGCTGCGCGGCTGAATCTCACTCTTCAGGTTCCTGCGGATGCAGTCCAAGATTTCCTCAAAAGTGTACAGCTCGTTGACCCGGGTGTCGACCACAAACCGGCACTGGGCAGGTACCACGTTGTGGGCCTTGTTGTCGGTTTCGATCACCGTTACGCTCATTTTTATGGGACCCAGCAGGTCCGACACCCGGTCAAACTGCCAGGAGCGGATCCACTGGATATCCTCCACGGCCTTGTACAGGGCATTCTCCCCCTCCTCGCGCGCCGCATGTCCTGCCTTGCCATGGGCAATGCAGTCCAGCACCAGCAACCCCTTTTCGGCAACCGCCATCTGCATCTGGGTAGGTTCTCCGACAATCCCGAAATCGATGCGGTCCATACGGGGCAGGAGTGCCTCGATCCCATTGTGACCGGAAATTTCCTCCTCGGCACTGGCCGCGAAGACCAGGTTGTAGTGTAACCCGGGACGGTCATAGTACCACAGGAACGTGGCCATCAGCGCAACCAGGGGCCCTCCCGCATCGTTGCTGCCCAGTCCGTAAAGCCTGCCGTCCCGCACGGTCGGGGTAAACGGATCCAGGGTGTATCCCCTGTTGGGTTTTACCGTGTCGTGGTGGGAATTCAGCAGGATGGTGGGTTTTCCTTCCTCAAAATATTTATTACGGGCCCAGACGTTATTGAGGTGCACCTTGGTCCGGACGCCGCGGGATTCCAGAAACTGCTCGATCAGGTCGGCTGTATTTTCCTCCTCCTTGCTGAACGAAGGCGTAGCAATCAGTTTTTTGAGCAGACCGATTGCCTCTTCCTGGATGGTATGGAGTTTCTCATTCGTCATTGGTGATCGTTGTTCCGGCCCGGCCGGCTGCCAGCCCGGGCAGCTGTTCGGCCTTCCCGATGATAACGCGGGAGACGCCGCGGTCCAGCGCGGCAAAGGCATTATCCAGCTTGGGTATCATACCCGCAAAAATCGTCTCCTTTTCCTTCAGTTGGCGGTACCGTTCCCGGTTGAGGGTAGGGATCACCGTGCTGTCATCTTCCGCGTTGAGCAGGACACCGCTTTTTTCGAAGCAGTAGATGAGCCGTACGTCAAACTGGTTGCTGAGGCTGGTGGCCACCTCCTGGGCAATGGTGTCGGCATTTGTATTGAGCAGCTGCCCCTGCTGGTCATGGGTGATGGGGGCCAGTACCAGGGTAATATTTTTCTGCAGCAGGGTCGTCAGCAGGTCTGTATTCACCGCATCGATATCGCCGACATAGCCGTAATCCAGGACGGGATGCCTGCGTTTATGTGCCAGGATGGCGTCGCCGTCTGCCCCGCAAAGTCCCAGGGCGTTACAGCCCTGTGCCTGCAGCTGGGCCACGATGGTCTTGTTTATATACCCGGCATACACCATGGTAACAATGCGCAGGGTTTCGGCATCCGTAATCCGGCGGCCGTCGAGGATCTTCTGTTCAATGCCCAGTTTTTCAGCCAGCCGCGTGGCCAGTTTTCCCCCGCCGTGGATCAGGATCTTGCGGCCCAGGCCGGGATCCGAACCGGGGGGGGCCAGTTCGGCAAATGCACGAAGAAAGGATGCCAGTTTTTCTTCCTGGTCAATGATATTGCCGCCTATCTTCACGATGTATAAGGGTTCCTTCATATGCTTCTTTTCAGGACGCCCGCCGGGTTCCGGCTTCCAGGATTTCACTGAGTACGGCCTGGGCCGCCCAGACCCGGTTCCCGGCTTCCCGCGTTACCAGGCTGTTGGGCCCGTCCAGCACCTCATCACTCAGTTCGACATTGCGCCGGACCGGCAGGCAGTGCATGACCTTGGCATCACGGGTCCTGCGCAGCTTCTCGCTGGTCAGCATCCAGCCGGGGTCGTAACAATAGATCTTCCCGTAATCCTGGTAGGTGCTCCAGTTCTTTACGTACACAAAATCGGCCCCTTCCAGGGCCTCGTCCTGGCTGGTTGTGATCCGCGCGCCCTGTGTAAATTCCCCGGCAAGTTCGTAATCCTCGGGGTGGGTTATGACAAAATCAGCCTGGCCCCAGGCATTCACCCACTGGGCAAAGCTGTTGGCCACGCACTGGGGCAGGGGTTTTACATGGGGAGCCCAGGTCAGCACGATCTTGGGTTTTCTTCCCGCCATGCCGCTGGCCTGCATGGCCTCCCGGATGGTTATGATATCCGTCAGGCTTTGCAGGGGATGCAGCGTCGCGCTTTCCAGGCTGACTACGGGGATGCCGGCATACTTGATAAACTGCCGGATATACAATTCACTATAGTCGTCCTCCCGGTTCTTGAGGGACGGGAAGGTCCGGATGGCGAGAATGTCGAAATATTTCCCAAATATCGGCGCGGCATCCTTGACATGCTCGACCGTGTTGCCGCTCATGATGGCTTCTTCCTCAAATTCCAGCGCCCAGCCTTCACTGCCGACATTGAAAACAATGGCTTCCATGCCCAGGTTCGAGGCGGCAATCTGGGTGCTGAGACGGGTTCGCATGCTGGGATTGAGGAACAGGCAGCCGATCCGCCTGCCGGAACCCAGTGATTTGTCTTTTAGAGGATGGCGCTTGTAATCCAGGGCTTTATCCACCAGCAGATCGATGGCCGGGGCATCCTGGACGGAAATAAAATTTCTCATTCGTTGACCAGCGTATTTGAAGGTGAGGCGGTGGCGTAGATTTCTTCCCGGATTGCTTCAATAAACTGCTCGGCATCACGCTTTTTCAGCGCCAGGGAAGGCAGCAGGCGTATCACGTTGGGCTTGGCTTCCCCGGTAAATATCTTGTGCTTCCACAGCAGGTTCTTACGTAAATCCCTGTGGTCCTCCGGCACATCGAAGCCGATCATTAGGCCGCGGCCGCGGACATTCTTCAGTTCCGGGATAGCCGCCAGTTCATCCCGCAGGTATTTGCCTACCATGACGGCATTACCCATCAGTTTTTCGGCTTCAATGGTTTCCAGTACGGCCAGGGCCGCGGCACAGGCCAGGTGATTACCCCCGAAGGTGGTACCCAGGATGTAGTGCCTGGGTTTGATGCGCGGGTTCACGATCATGCCGGCCACCGGAAAACCGTTCCCCATTCCCTTTGCCATCGTGTAGATGTCGGCGTTCACTCCGGCAAAATCATGACTGAAAAACTTCCCGCTCCGGCCGTATCCGCACTGGACGCTGTCGGCTATGTACACCGCACCGTGTTCATCGCAAAGGGTCCTGATCTGCCGAAGGAAGTCTTCCTCCGCCAGGTGAATACCCCCGACTCCCTGTATCCCTTCAATGATCACCGCGGCTATGTCACGGCCCTGGCTGGCGAAACAGGCAGCCAGGGCGTCCTCATCGTTGAAAGGCAGGAAAATCACGTTTTCCGTCTCGTTTACGGGAGCCACGAGGTTTTTATTGTCGGTAGCGGCCACCGCCAGGGAGGTTCGCCCGTGGAAGGAACGGCTGAAAGCGATGATCTTTTTGCGGCCCGTATGAAAGGAAGCCAGCTTGAGGGCATTCTCATTGGCTTCCGCTCCGCTGTTGCAAAGGAACAACTGGAAGTCCTCCTTGCCGGACACCTTGCCCAGTTTGTCGGCCAGTTCGGCCTGCAGGGGGATCCGCACGGAATTGGAATAGAACGCTATCCGGTGCAACTGTTCCTCAATGCGCTGAACCCAGTGGGGGTGGGTGTGGCCGATACTGATCACGGCATGGCCCCCGTAGAGATCGAGGTACTGCTCGCCTTGGTCGTCCCAGACATAGGAACCCTTGGCTTTGACAATGGTAATGTCATTAATCGGGTAAACATCAAATAAGTTCATGATAACCTCCGCCTGCCCCCATTACCGGGGGCCTTTTTCTCAATAGTTACAAAATAGCCGGATCGCTCCGGTTTATGTCTGGGCCCGGCAGGCTCAGAAGCCTGTGGCCTTCAGTTTCAGTCCCATGCATTCATCCAGGCCGAACATCAGGTTCATATTCTGGACGGCCTGCCCGCTGGCTCCTTTCAGGAGATTATCAAGGGCGGAATGGACGACCAGTTTACTGCCCACCTTTTCCAGCTGAATCACGCACTTGTTGGTATTTACCACCTGTTTCAGGAAAATCGCTTCCTGGCTCAGGTGGGTAAAAGGATGTCCCTGGTAATAGTCCTGGAATAGCTCCACCAGGCGGGAAAGCGGCCATTCGCAATCCAGCTGTGAGCTGACAAAAATACCCCGGGTAAAATCGCCGCGCCAGGGCACAAAATTGAGTTCAATCGTCCCGGCTGGCTGCAGGGCCGCGAGGGTCTGACCGATCTCACCGAGGTGCTGATGGGTCAGGGTTTTGTAGGCCTGGATATTATTGGCCCGCCAGCTGAAATGGGAGGTCGCCGACATGCTCTGGCCGGCCCCCGTAGACCCGGTTATTCCGGTGGTATAAACGCTTCCCAGCAGGCCTTCCTGGGCCAGGGGCAGCAGGCCCAGCTGAATGGTGGTTGCAAAACAACCGGGGTTAGCCACATGAGCGGCCAGGCGGATGGCGTCCCGGTCCAGTTCCGGCAGGCCGTACACCACGTCCTTGCCCTGCAGGGTCGGCCGTTTCCCGTCCACGCGAAGCCGGAAATCATTGGCCAGGTCTATGACGCGGATGTGATCCGGCACCGGGTTGGCCGCCAGGAATTTCCGGGACTCCCCGTGTCCCAGGCACAGGTAGAGGACATCGATGTCGCCGGCTGCCAGCCGGGAAAGATCGTCCGTGAACTGCAGGCTGGTTTCCCCCAGCAGGTCGTGATGGATGCCCGCTACCGGCTTTCCGGCGTTGCTGCGGCTATGGATGAAGGCAATCTCGGTGGCAGAATGATTCAGCAGCAGCCGGATCAGCTCGCCCCCGGTATAGCCGGCGCCCCCGATGATGCCTGCCTTAATTCGTTTCATGCGCCTGCTTTTGGACCTGATAAAAGATCGAGGTCTGGTTACCGAAAATTTTGGAAAAGCCCCGAACATCCTCACCCGTGAAGCCGGTGTTCATTTCACCGTACTTACCGAAGCGGCTGTTCATGAGGTCGAACTCCGATTCGATGCCCGTGACCTGGAAATGGCGGGGCATCAGCGTAACAAATACGTCCCCGGTAACCTGCTGCTGACTGTCCTTCAGGAAGGCCTCGATGTTTCGCATGACGGGATCGAGGATCTGGCCCTCATGAAGCCAGTTGCCGTAAAACTGAGCCAGCTGGTCCTTCCAGTTCAGCTGCCATTTGGTGAGAACGTGTTTTTCCAGGGCGTGATGGGCTTTCAGGATGACCATGGGGGCCGCCGCCTCGAACCCGACCCGCCCTTTGATACCGATGATGGTATCTCCCACGTGAATGTCCCGGCCAATCCCGTAGGGCCCAGCGATCGTTTGCAGGTGCCGGATGGCGTCGGAGGGATGGTCAAAGGCCTGTCCGTTCACCCGGCTGAGCTCTCCCTGCCGGAAATGCAGGGTCACCTCTTCCGTGCCGGACTTGGTGATCTGGGTGGGCCACGCTGACTCCGGCAGCATGCCGCGGGAGGAAAGGGTTTCCCGGCCGCCCACGCTGGTTCCCCAGAGTCCCTTATTGATGGAGTAAACGGCTTTTTCGAAGTTCATCGCGACGCCCTTGCCTTTCAGGTAAGCCACCTCCTCCTCCCGGCTGAGTTTCAGATCGCGGATGGGGGTGATGATTTCGGTGCCGGGTATCATGATATGGAAAATCATGTCAAAGCGTACCTGGTCGTTGCCGGCGCCGGTGCTGCCGTGGGCCACGGCATCGGCCTGGAGTTTCCGGGCATGTTCGGCGATATGGAGGGCCTGGCTAAGCCGTTCTGCGCTGACGCTCAGGGGGTACGTATTGTTCTTCAGTACGTTTCCGTAAATCAGGAACCGGATAATCCGGTCATAATAGTCCTTAACGGCATGGACGGTAGTGTGGGATGCCACCCCCAGTTTGCGGGCATGTTCCCCGATGTGCTGGAGTTCAGCTTCGGAAAAGCCGCCTGTGTCGACCAGGATACTGTGCACTTCATAACCCTTTTCCTCACTCAGGTACTTGGCACAATACGACGTATCCAAGCCGCCGCTGAAGCCTAGCACTACTTTTTTAGCCATCTCGTTGGAATTATTTAAAGGTTAAAGAAAATCTGCAGCAATGATTTGGGCTTGTTGCCGTTGGAGGAGGAAGAGCCGTCCTTGTCCTTTTTCAGAAAGGGGCGGAGAAGTTTCCATTGTTTGAGACGCAGCAGGCGTTCGAAGCCTTTTTCATTCTTCTTGAAGTATTCTTTGGTTTCCCTCGGTTCATGGTGATCCTTGGGATCGAAGAGCATGGCGGTGCAAAGGCAGTTCTTACGCTCCTTGCTGGTCAGGATGTCATAGTTGACGCAGCTCTTGCAACCGGCCCAGAAGGCCTCGTCCTGGGTCAGTTCGGAATAGGTCACGGGCTCATAACCCAGCTCGGAGTTGATCTTCATGACGGCCAGCCCGGTGGTGAGCCCGAATATTTTGGCGGTGGGATACTTCTCCCGGCTTAGATCAAAAATCCTTCTTTTAATGGAGCGGGCCACCCCGGTTTTCCGGTAGGCAGGGGCAACGATCAGCCCGGAATTGGCTACATATTCACCGTGGCTCCAGGTTTCGATATAACAAAATCCCACCCATTCGCCCTCCCGGGTCACTGCGATTACAGCCTTGCCTTCTTCGATTTTCTGCTCAATGTATTCCGGGGATCGTTTCGCGATCCCGGTACCCCGGGCCTTCGCGGAAGACTCCATTTCGTCGGTAATGGTCTTTGCATAGGCCTTATCACCGGGAATGGCAACCCGGATGATTATAGATTGATTGTCCACTTTGTCATAATTAGGCTAAATATTACGGATAACCAGTCCAGAAGCGTTTACAGATCGGAAGGATTTCACTGATAGGGGCCTTGGTGAATGGCTCGTCCTATCAGAACACAGGTCGTCGGTTCAGGTAGCGGAAGACGTCAAAGCCCACAGAATACACGCCCGTGGTCATCGGCGGGTGAAAAGCCACTTGTTTGGTATGCGTCAGAATATTTTTCACCTTACTTGGAAAGGTTTGTTATTTTGGATTACAAATGTATACAAATATTCAGACCCGTAAAACAAAAATGTCGGGATTAACAACTCCTTACTAAGGCTCCGGACCCGCCAATCAAACGCCTGTTCGTATGAAAAAAATACTCCTCCTAGTTGCCGGGTCGGCCCTGCTGTTGCTGGGCGCCTATGTATACTGGAACTATTTTTATGTCTTCGGGGAAGGTGTCAAAACCGGCTACCTCAATTATGCGGTGCGGAAAGGGGACCTGTTCAAGACCTATGAGGGCAAACTGATCCAGCAGGGATTCCGGAGCCAGACCACCGGGACTATCCAGTCCTACGAATTTGAGTTTTCCATCACCAACGAGCGCATCTTTCATATACTGGAGGTGAACAGCGGGAAGGTATTCGATCTCCACTACCGCGAATACCATGGCGTGGTTCCCTGGCGGGGGAATACGGTTTATATTGTGGACAGCATCCTGTCCATGCGCCAGGAATAGGCCTATCCCGCGTGCAGCAGGAAAATGGCCGGACGCTTGTGAAGCGAAGGCGGACTTTTCTTCCATTCCCCGATCGGCAGGGTCCGGATCCATTCCCCGGGTCCGGTCAGTTCCATCGCAATGCACAGCCGCGTAGAGGCCTGGCAGGTAGCGATCAGCGCGGCCAGCAACTGGTCGTTCCGGTACGGGGTCTCGATAAAAATCTGGGTGCAGTCCCGTTTCCTGGATTCCGACTCAAGTTCCCGGATGGCCCGGCTTCGCTCCTGGTCCCGGATGGGAAGGTACCCGGTGAACCGGAAATGCTGGCCGTTCATCCCGCTGGCCATCAGGGCCAGCAGGATCGAGTTGGGACCGGCCAGGGGCCGGATGCGGGCCTGCTCCTCCTGGGCGATGGCTACCAGGGCCTGGCCGGGATCCGCGATGCAGGGGCTGCCGGCCTCGCTGATGAGGCCCACCACCTTGCCTTCCCGGACCCGCTGCCGGAACAAGGCACTGACCTCCGGACCCGCCTGGCCGATGGTAACCCATTCGTGCCGGTCGATGACCAGGTCCGGCACCAGCTTTTTCATATAACGGCGGGCTGTCCGCTCATTTTCGGCAAAGTAGACGGCGCATTCCCGGACCGCGGAGGCGACATAGGCAGGAATGGCCTGCAGGGCGTCTTCGTGCAGGGGGGCGGGGAGAAGGTAGACCGTACCGGGGTTGGGTTGCATACGCCGCCGTTTTTTACAGGTCCTGTTTTACTTTATAAAGACTGAGGGTGGCTGCGACAACCGCATAGGCGGGGGCCAGCACCCAGCCGACCAGGACCAGGCCGTGCATCAGGAAAAATACCAGTCCGTTCCCGATGGCCAGTCCGCGGTGCTTGCTGATGAATTCCACGCTCTGGGACGCTGTCAGTTTATGGCGTTCGCTGCTGTAGTCCATCATGGAAAATCCATAAAAAAAGCATTCCAGGAACAGGGCAATGAGAGGGGTGATCCATCCGGCCACCGGGACCAGGGATAGAAACAGCAGGGATACCGCGTAGACTGTTTGCCAGAGCATGTTGCGCAAGGCCAGGCGGATACCACGGCCGGCATCCCGGACCAGCTGGGGAAAGGAAAAGGGAAATGTTTTTCCTTCGATGATGGACTCCGTCTTCTCGCTGAGGTACGCGAATACCGGCGAACCCAGGATCAGCCAGATATACTTGAACAGGGAAAAGTAGGAGAGCATCAGGATCAGCCAGAGCATGATGCCGGCAAACGTGAACAGGAATCCCAGGAATCCGTTGCGGAACCGCTGGAGCCATTCGCTGAGGTGGGTGGCGTGCGTGAGGTATTCTATGACGGCTGTGGCGGATTTGCCGAAAAAATACATGCTGACAAGAAACAGGATCGCATAAATGATCCCCGGAATAACGATCCATTTCCAAAGCCGGTGCTGCTGTATAAAACGATGGGCGTCAATGTAGGACTGAACCGCTATGACAATTTCTTTCAGCAAATGCTAATTTTGAATGAGTAAATATAATCCTTAGTTACTAATACCCAACCCGTGCCAGCTTCTCCGACTGATCAGCCATGGGGCCGCTGGAACAAACTGCCGGCCGGCTTTTATCTGCGTTCCAACGTGGTTTCCATCGCCCGCGATTTGCTGGGTAAAATCCTGGTCACCAACTGGCATGGCGTCGTTACAGCGGGTCGTATCGTGGAAACCGAGGCCTACCGGGGAAAGCAGGACCGTGCTTCCCATGCGGCGGGCGGCAGGCGCACGGCCCGCAACGAAATCATGTACAGGGAAGGGGGGAATGCCTACGTATACCTGTGCTATGGCATCCATTATCTCTTTAATGTGGTCACCAACCGGCCCGAGGTACCTCACGCCATCTTAATCCGGGGCCTTGAGCCCCTGGTGGGGGAAGGGGAAATGCGCGCACGGGCCGGGAAGCGGGGGGCGGATAGCTCGCTGACACGAGGTCCCGGAAACCTCACCCGGGCGCTCGGGATTACCGGGGATCACAACGGCTTGCCGCTGACCGGGGATTGCCTGTACCTGGCTGAGGACGGGACTTCCTACGCAGGAAGCGAAATCGGCATTTCCGCGCGGATCGGGGTGGAATATGCCGGCCCGGACGCAGAGCTTCCCTACCGGTTCTTCGTCCGGGGCAATCCCCATGTAAGTGGCCCCAGGCATCTCCTTTCCCAGCCTGGCCGGCGTTCGGGCAGGTAAGTTCAGTATTCGATCGTGCGATCACTCAGGTTATCGGAAACGATATTTTCAGTCTGACCCAGGTGGGAAAAAGCATGGTGCATCCTGTCCCGGTCAAACTCCTTTTCATTGTGCGCGATCCAGATGGTGGCGATTCCGTTGCCGATAAAATTGGTGAGGGCCCGGGCCTCGGACATAAACCGGTCCACGCCCAATAGCAGGGTGAGCCCTTCGATCGGGATGACCTTGATGGCAGTCAGGGTGCTTGCCAATACGGCAAACCCGCTGCCGGTTACCCCGGCAGCGCCCTTGGAGGTAACCATCAGGATGCCGATGATGACCAGGACCTGGCCAAGGCTGAGGTGTACCCCGTAGGCCTGCGCCAGGAATATCATGCAGAGGGAAAGGTACAGCGTGGTCCCGTCGAGGTTGAACGAATACCCCGTGGGTACGACCAGCCCTACAACGGACCTGGAGCACCCCATCCTTTCCAGTTTTTCCATCAGCGACGGCAGGGCGGCCTCCGAGGAGGAGGTTCCCAGGACCACCAGCAATTCCTCGCGGATATAGCGGAGGTACCGGAATATGCTGATCCGGTAATACCGCAGCAGGGATCCGAGGATGCCCAGGATAAAAATAGCCATGGTGAGGTAGACCGTCGCCATCAGTTTGCCCAGGGGCAGCAGGGTATGAATCCCGAATTTTGCGATCGTGAAGGCCATGCCGCCGAACGCGCCCACCGGGGCCAGCAGCATCACTTTATGGAGGGCGGAGAACAGGTACCTTGCCACGCGGTGCAGCAGGTCCACGATCCGGTCCTTACTGCCATACCGGTTCAGTACCATGCCTGCCACCAGCGCCACCAGCAATACCTGCAGGGTACTGTTGTCCAGCAAAAAACGGGACCAGCTGAATCCCCCGGCGCGGGTGTAGGCGGATACATCCGAACCGGCCGCCAGCGCGGTTGAAGTGCCCTGCCCGGGACGGATGAGCAGGGCAGCCAACACACCGGCTCCCAGTGCCAGGGTGGTGACAATCTCAAAATAGAGGAGGGCCTTCACGCCGACCCGCCCTACTTTCCCGAGGTCACCCATGCTGCTGATGCCCAGGGTGATCGTCAGAAAAATAATCGGGTTGATAAACAGTTTGACGAGGCTGATAAAACCGCCCGAGAGCAACTCGCTGAGGGTTCCGTTTACGGCCAGGTCCTGGCCCAGCCAGTGGGCCTTCCAGGGCCTGGACAGCACCTGCTGCAGGGCAAATCCGGGTGCCAGGTGCCCGATGAGGATGCCTGCCGCGATGGCCAGCAGGACCCAGAAAGTAAGATTGGTAAGAAGTCTTTTCATGCTCAGGAGGCGGTTGCCGGGTTTCCGCGCCCGATGGCCGGTCAGAATTTTATGCCGGCACTCACGCCGGCCATGGGAAGAAACCCTTCCCAGGTCCTGTCACCGGTGGTCTGCAGGTTGGTTCCATACCCGGCTGCCACGGACGGCGTGATAAATACCTGGTCATTGATCAGGAACATATACCCCAGTTCGGCAGCAGGCTGAAGCGTCCAGGTTTTGGAGGTGCCGGTTAAGGAACCGCTTGTCCAATCGGTTTTCAACCGGTACAGATCGGTACGGGCACCCAGGAACAGGCCATGGGGCCGGTAGGTGAAATAATACCGGTACCCCAGTCCCAGGCCGGCTCCCCGTGCTTTTTCCCTGTCATGAGGGATGTCTGAAGTCCGGGTGGCCGTTTCATAGCCCAGGCGGATCTGCAGGGAGTGGTGCAGGGCCGCATTCAGCGCCATATGCAGGGTGCCCTGGGTGCCGGAGGGATATCCCTGAAGTTCCGCCCCTACGTCGGTGGTGGTATAGCCGATTTGCTGGCAGGTGGCCGCCAGGCAAAGGAATAGTGACAGGAAGGCAAGACCGGTCTTTTTTACCATGGTATTTTCATATTGGAACGCACCGGGACCCTGCCTGCGGACCTGTGGAGGGCGGCGGGGCATCCGGTCAGAATTTAGGACAATTCAGTTTTTTGGCATTGGGGTCCGTAGGCTTTTTGATATAGATAAGGGAAATCTCCGCTCCGCCCCGCATATCCGAGCCTGGCTTGAGGCTTGAAATATTGATGTCGTAGGTAGCCCCGATGTGAAATTCCCCGAACTCCAGCCCCACGTAGGGGATCACGGCGTCACCGAAACGGAACCAGGAGCCCAGGTAGAGGTTGGTGGGATTGTTCTCATCCTGGTTGACGTTCAGGGCATAGGCTCCCCCGATGACCGTGTTGGTGGCATTGGCCTGCCGGCTGTAATTCGCGCTGAAATGCAGGTAATTGTACTGGCCCGCCGGGATTTTCCCACCCGCCTGCAGGGTAAGGCGCCCGGGCAGGTAGAACTGGCCCCCCTGGAAGGATTCCTTGGGATTGTTGATATGGTATACCGAGGCGCCAAAATAAAAGTTGTTGTAGCCGTTGGTGCTTCCGTTGTAAAGGATTCCCGCGTTCAGATCAAAGTATTTGACGTTTACCTGGTTCTGGTTAAAAATTTCACTGGTTACCCCGGTAAAACCCAACGGGGTCAGCTGGTCCTCAAATTTGACCTTGGTGATATCCAGCCGTTTATTGACGAAGGTTCCCTGGAATCCAACCCCCAGCTGGTGCAGGCCGTCCTCGTCCAAGCCCTTGTGGTAAGCCACGGAAAGGGCGCCATAGTTGTTCTGAAGCACCCCGTTGCCGCTTTTGTCTGTAAACCCCATGATGCCTACCCCGAACTGGTCGATTTCCGGGATCCGGCTTTTCAGGATGCCAAAGTCGATAGATGCCGTGGCGGTGGTAAACGCGTTATTGATGGTAGGCCACTGGTTCCGGTAATTGCCGGCTACCCGGTAAACGCCGTCAAACTTCCCGGTGAGGGCAGGGTTCAGTGTGAGGGGGGAGGCAAAAAACTGCGAAAAATTCGGATCCTGGGCCGCGGAGGTGCAGCACAAAGCCAGCAGAATTCCTGTTGCGCAGACAAGTTTCTTCATGGGGAGTGAACCTACAAAATACAACAAAAATTCAAAGACAGGTAAATTTTAGGAGAGGCTGCTTCAGTTTTGTGTTTTCATGCCGAATGCCAGGTCACCTGCATCGCCCAGGCCCGGTACGATATAACCTTTTGCCGTAAGTTCATCGTCAATATCCCCGCACCAGATCTGGACGCCTGGTTCCTCGCGCCGCACGTATTCAATGCCCACCGTGCAGGCGATGGCGCAGGCGATATGTATCTCCCGTGGCGTTCCTTCCTCCTTCAGGTACTGGATGGTTTTTACCAGCGAAGAACCGGTAGCGAGCATGGGATCCGCTATGATCAGGATGCGGTCATCCAGGTCGGGGCAGGACATGTATTGCAGGCTGATTTCAAAGCTGCCGTCCTTATGGTGTTTCCGGTAAGCCGAAATAAAGGCATTGTCGGCCTTGTCAAAATAATTGAGCAGGCCCTGGTGAAGGGGTACGCCCGCCCGCAGGATGGTCGCCAGCACCGGTTGCACCGTGAGCATTTTGCAGGAGGCTGTCCCCAGCGGAGTATTTACCTGCTTTTCCCCGTACGGGAGTTTTTTGCTGATCTCGTAACCGATCACCTCCCCGATGCGCTCCAGGTTCCTGCGGAACCGCATGCGGTCGGACTGAACCTGTTCGTCCCGCAGTTCGGCTACCCAGTTGCTGACCAGGGAATGGTGTTGGCTAAGGTTTACCACCATGTGAAACGATTTACTGATTTTGGATTGGGTTCAGCACGGCGGAAGGTCTGTGGGCTCCTGCCAAAAGCCGTACTTTTGGGCAAAACTAACTTCTTATCGGGACATTTGCCTGGCAGGAGGCGTAAATCTGGCAAACCATGGAATACAGGATTATCGGTCTCATGAGCGGAAGCTCCCTGGACGGGTTGGATATCGTGTTTGCTTCCCTGCATGAAAACGCCGGTAGGTGGACCTATGAAATCCTCAAAGCCGGTTGTTACCCCTATTCCCCCGAGTGGACCGAACGACTTCGCAGTGCGCCCGGTCTTTCAGCCCTGGAGTACCAGCTGCTTCACGCGGATTACGGACATTTCCTGGGCAGGCAGGTAAATAATTTTATCGAGGAGAATGATTTGCATTACCAGGTGGCGCTGGTTGCCTCGCATGGGCATACCGTCTTTCATAACCCGGCAAAAAGGATGACTGCCCAGATCGGGGACGGGGCGGCTATCGCCGCGGAGACGGGCCTGCCGGTCGTTTCGGACCTGCGCGCGCTGGATGTGGCCTTTGGCGGCCAGGGAGCGCCCATTGTCCCGATCGGCGAAAAACTGTTGCTGGGCGAGTACGACTTTTTCCTGAACCTGGGCGGCATTGCCAACCTGTCCTTCAACCGGAGCAGCTACCTGGGTTTTGATGTCTGCGCCGCCAACCGGGTGCTGAACCTGCTTGCCAATGAAGCCGGCAGCGAATTTGACCGGGATGGCGCACTGGCCGCATCCGGCCTGGTAAACCCTACCCTGCTGGATCAGCTTAATCTGCTCGACTATTACCGCGAACCCTTTCCCAAATCGCTGGCCAACGAATTCGGCACCGATACGGTGTACCCGCTGATCCGGAAGGCAGCCCTGTCCGTCCCGGATGCGCTGCGTACCTATGTGGAGCACATTGCCTCACAGATCCGTCAGGGTATCAGTTACCTGATCCGGACGGAGCCGGAGGCCGGCACAGGGTACCGGATGCTGGTTACCGGGGGCGGCGCCTTTAATACCTTCCTGGTGGAACGGATCCGGGACCAGTTGCGGTCCTTTTCCGTTGAAACCATCGTTCCGGACCAGCAGCTGGTGAAATTCAAGGAAGCGCTCATCATGGCCCTGATCGGCGTATTGCGCTGGAGGCAGGAGTATACGGTGCTTTCCTCGGTGACCGGGGCCCTGCGCGACAGCATCGGCGGAGCGCTGTGGAACGGACAGGACGCCTGAAGCAAAGGCCGGACCGGATCAGATGCCCAGTACCTCCTTCAGCCGGGCGTACCCGCTGCGGCTAACCGGAATCTGCTTACCTGATTTCAGCAGGATGACATGATTTTCCTTCTCGTAGGGTTCAATCCGGGTAATCTGCTGAATATTGACCAGGTAGGAGCGGTGCGGGCGAAGGAACTGGCCGGGATCCAGGATCCGCTCAAAATGCCCCAGGGTCTGATTCTTCAGGAAGGTCCCTTCGGAGGTACAGATTTTCACGTAATCGTCGGCGGCTTCCAGGAAAAGGATCTCGTGCACCGGGATGATCTTGATTTTGCTGCCGTTCTTTACCACCACGCGCTGGCGTTGCAGCGGGGACTGGGCAGCGGTTTCCAGCAGGTCGGATGCCGCTACCCGGGAAGGATGGTTGCCCGCGAGCTCCTCCCACTTGCGCAGGGCCTTATCGAAACGATCCCTGGAAAAAGGCTTTAGCAGGTAATCCACGGCATGGGCTTCAAAGGCCCGGATGGCGTATTCATCAAAGGCGGTAGTAAATATAACGGCAGGCGGATGCTCAATGAGTTCAAGCATCTCAAAACCGTTGATTTTCGGCATCTGGATATCCAGGAATACCAGGTCGGGCTGATGCTGCTGGATCGCCTTCACCCCCTCAAATCCGTCCTGGCATTCCTGAACCACCTGGTATTGCGGGTACGTTTGCAGGTACTCCCGCAGAATCTGCCTGGCCAGCGGTTCATCATCAATAAGCAGCAGTTTCGCCATGATTACGGGGTATTTTGACAGTTACACTAAAATCGCGGGATCCCTGGCTGGTTTCCACCAGGTCACTTCGTCCGAACAGCAGGTACAGCCTCCGCTTCACCGATCGAAGCCCGAATCCCGTTCCGGAAGGCATCTGCATATCCGCATCGTAGGGATTGGTTACCTCCACAACCAGCTGGTCTTCCGTTGCCTGTGCGCGAAGGCTTATCCGGGCTTCCCCGGTGGTGCCGTAGAGGCCAAATTTAATGGCATTTTCCATCAGCGGCTGCAACAGGAGGGCGGGGAGCCGGTGGGTCAGGGCCTCCGGGGTCGTCTGCACATCCGTTACCAGGCGATGGCCGAACCGGACCTTTTCGATGTCCAGGTAAAGCCGCAGGTACTCCAGTTCGTCCGCCAGGCTGATGAACTGGTTTTCTTCCCTGCGCAGGGTGCCTCGCAGGAAGTCCGATAATTCCTGCACCATCTTGCGGGCTTCCTGGGGGCTTGACCCGATGAGGGCGTTGATGCTGTTCAGGCTGTTGAATAAGAAATGCGGCTGTAGCTGCTGGCGCAACTTGTAGAGTTCGGCTTCCCGGGCCAGGCGCTCTGCATCCGCCTTTCGAGCCTCGGTTTCCTTTTGTTCTTCCCAGGTATACCACAGGACGCTGATCATGGTCACACATCCGAGAAGCAGAAAGGCAATGCTGAACCGGATACTCAGGGAATGGCTTAACAGGGTCGGATACCCGGGGTAACCGGTCAGGGCAAGGTCAAGAAACCAGCGGGTAAGCAGCAGCCAAAGTAAGGCCAGGAAGACGCACCAGAAAAAGATATGCAGGTACTGCTCCCTCCTGGGCAGGTAATAACGAAGCGTATTCATGATCAGCAGGCTGAACAGGAGCAATAGCGAATTACTGATCACACTGTCCAGGATGGCTGCGGTCCAGGTAATACCCAGCCAGTACAGGATCAGGGCATGATCGGTCATCAGCACCAGCCAGCAGGCACCGAAGACAAACCGGAAACGGGTGACCGAAAGCGGAGTGTTTGCCATGGAACAGGTTATGCCGGGGTCAGCATCTGGTCGGTGGCTGAGAAGTCAAACTGAGCTGCCTTCCGGTTGACCACCTGGATATATTCCCGGGCATCTTCTTTTTCTTCAATGCGGGAGTGAAGCTCAGCGCCGTCTATGAAGTCGCTGAGGCGGAAAAGTTCACTGACGTTGATAAACCGCCATTGGACCAGCTGCTTCTTTTCATTATAGAACGTATCCTCCTCCTTCCTGCCCAGCTGGCACGCCTTGGTATATGCCTCCTCGGCATCCCCGGCTGAAACCAGCCTCAACTGCTCGTCAAATTGTGGCGTGTGCTGGCCGTTGCCGCAAACGATTTGAAAAATAATTTTTGCAATGTACCAGTTCATGGTAATACTCTTTAATGGTTCCCGGACAGGTTCGGGCCCGAAACCCGGTGGCCGGGGTTAATTCTTTATATCAATGCCGCCAAAGATGACCGTACCTTTCAACAGGAGGATCTTCTCGGGGTTATCAGTTATATGCTGGATCGGTCGCTTGTCCTCAACTCCCCCGAATATGGTTACCACCTCCGATTTCACAGTCCAGTTGGTGGGGATGATGAGCTTGGTACCTCCGAAAATTTCAGTAATGTCTAACCATATGGTGCCATGGATATCTGCCTGGGTAAGATTCAGTTCCGTTCCGCCAAAAATATTTGTGATGTCTCCGCCCCGGAAATCCTTGGAAAGAATATTCTTCTTTACCCCGCCAAAAATGCTGGTGGCATCAACAAAATCCTCCTTGGAATTCCCGGCAGCTTCCCAGCTCTTACCGGTATTATCATCGCGCGTCTTCTGGTCCAGGTGATCCATCCAGTCACGCCGGTGTCGCCCCGGGTTAAGCAAAAAGAACAGGCCGATGGCGATGATCACGATGGGCCAGATGTGTTTATGCAGGTCACCTGCCAGCACGTAATCATTGAGCAGGAAGGCTCCCCCGACCAGTAGCAGGATAAACCAGGCTGATCCGCTGAAGCGGTGACGTATGCCGATAAACAGGCCCAGGGCGATCAGCAGGGTCTGCCAGGTGAACAACCAGTCCGGCAGGTTAAAGTCCATGGATTTGAGCAGGGCAGCACTACCTATGACAAGCAGAAAAATCCCGGTCCACAGGTGGCCGTGCCGTCCACGCCGCTCGGCCCGCCTGTCCCGGCGGTCCTGCCATCTCTCCCAGCGCTCTTGCTGCCTTTCATATCTGGCATCAAAATCGTTCATATTATCGCGTTTACGTCAAAACTAACTGGAGTTTTCCGGGCATCCAAGCATCATCAGGCAACCAGCAGGGCCAACTCGGTAAGCTGCAGGCTGGAATCGGTGAATGGGGGCAGCCTGGGAACTGCCTGCGCAGGCTCTGTATAATGACCCCTTTCCACTCCCCGGTGGCGGACCGCTTTTCTGTGATGGGGGTGGTGGGCCAGAGCCTGGCAAGCTGGGGGGAAGCTGGGCATGAAATGTTCAGATCAGCCGGACCAGCCCGGGTACCCGGGTCACGGGCGTCCGGCGGGTCCATCCTTTTCGCGGTCACCCGGCTGCGTATGTAGTGCGGGGCCAGGCCTTTAAAAAGCCTCGCTTTGGGGAAGTTGCGGCCCGGGATTCCCGGAACGGGACAAACCGCTAGGACCGAACCGCTGGGATAAGCTCAAACCGATCCCCGTCAAACAGCCCGAGATCGCTGAGCTTCAGGTGGGGGATGACCAGCAGGGCCATGAAGGACAGGGTCATGAAGGGAGCCGTGAGGCTGCAACCATGGTCTTTCACCAGGCGGTCGAGCTGCGCATAGGCATCGGCCACCTGGTATCCGTCCTGTTGGCTCATCAGGCCTGCCACCGGAAGGGGTAATACGCTTTCCAGGTCAGGGTGTACGTAGCAGATGCCGCCCTGGTGGCTGATCAGCAGGTTCACCGCGCGGCAGATATCCCGGTCCTCCACGCCGACTACGACCAGGTTGTGACTGTCATGGGCTACCGAGGATGCAATCGCCCCGGATTTCAATCCGAAATTGCGGATAAATGACACGGCGACCGGGGCGTCCCGGTACCGGTTCACCACGGCAATCTTCAGCAGGTCCCGTCCGGGATCACTGACCAGGCAGCCTCTCCGGATGCAGGGTTTTTCCCAGCTTTTCCGGGTGATGAGCTGTCCGTCAAGGGCCTCAATCACGGCCATCTCCTGGCCGGGGGCATCCGGGCGTTCCCGGATTTCAAAGTCTGACACCTGCTTTTTTCCGCAGCCGAAGTGATTGATCGGTTGGGGGGACGGGGCTGGCACCTCGATCCTGGAGAGCCCGTTTTCAGCAACCAGGTTGCCATCGAGGTAGGTTTGCAGGACCTCAAAGGTTTCCAGGTCTTTCAGTACAACCAGGTCAGCCGGATCGCCAACTCGGAGCAGGCCCACCTCGAGTTTATAATGCATGACGGGGTTGACACAGGCAGCCCGCAGGATGTGGAATACGGGGATCCCGGCCCTGCGCGCGCGGGCGCAGAGCTGGTTGATATGCCCATCCACCAGGCTGTCAGGGTGCTTGTCGTCGCTGCAGAACATCATCTGGTCCGGGTAGTCGTTGAGCAGATCGATCAGGGCGTCGAAGTTTTTGGCGGCACTGCCTTCCCGGATCAGGATTTTCATGCCATAGCCGATTTTCTCCAGGGCTTCTTCCCGGGCAAAGCATTCATGATCTGTGGAGATGCCAGCCTCGACATACCGCCGGGCCGCCTCTCCCCGCAACCCGGGAGCATGGCCGTCCACGGGCTTGTTCAGGCGCCTGGCTGCCGCGATCTTCTGCAGGACAACCGGGTCTTCCTGAAGAACGCCGGGGAAATTCATCATTTCACTGAGGTACCTGATTTCGGGTTGCTTCAGCAGCTCTTCCACGGCATCCGCATCGAGCACAGCGCCGGCAGTTTCCAGGGAAGTGGCCGGCACGCAACTGGGCGCGCCGAAGTTGAACTTAAACGGGCTCTGGCGGGCATTGTCCATCATGAATTGAACTCCCGGAACCCCACAGACATTGGCGATTTCATGCGGATCGCTCACCGTGGCGACGGTTCCGTGCACAACGGCAAGCCGGGCAAACTGGACCGGTATCAGCATGGAGCTTTCTATATGGACGTGACTGTCTACAAATCCGGGGACCAGGTAGGGGCCGTTTTTCACCGTTTGCGCCCTTTCCCCGGTTAGTTCCTGCAGGGCGCCGATACGCCCGTCCTCTACCCTCACCTCGGCGGGATACATCCGCTGCCCAATCGGATCCACAACTTGTCCGGTAATGCTGAATGATGCCATTGCACGGGTTTGATGGAGAAAGGTAGGCGCATTACCTGAAGAAAACAAAGGGTTTACCCGGACGGGAATTCCAAAAATTTGCTTAAAGCCGCAGTCTTTCAAACGGAAAGCTCTTGAATTGTGTTTATTTTGCAGCGTTTCGGCAGACACCGGACAATGGACCAGATGTGTCAGAACAATCCCCGTTTGCGGTGAACCGGAAAATGAAATGCACATGAATTGCCTGATTGTAGACGACAATAAGATGGCCCGGATGGCGATGAGACAGTTGGTAAGCCAGGTGGAAGGGCTTGCGCTCGCCGGGGAATGCAATTCGGCCATGGAGGCCTACAACCTCGTGCAGAAGGGAAACATTGATTTGCTCCTGCTGGATATTGAAATGCCCGGCATGAGCGGCATTGAGCTTACCAGGAATCTGGGGGACAGGAGTCCCCTGATTGTTTTTACCACGGGGAAAGCCGATTACGCCGTGGAGGCATTTGAGCTCAATGTGGTGGATTACCTGGTGAAGCCGGTTTCTCCAGGCAGATTCGTGCAGGCCATAGAAAAGGCCAGGGAGGTCCTGGACAGTAACCGCCAGGACGTCAAGGTTAATGAACGGGAATTCGTATTTGTCCGGGACAACGGGATCCTGAAGCGCGTTGATATCGATCAGATCCTCTTTCTGGAGGCAATGGGTGATTACGTCAAAGTCCATACAGCCCAGAAATTTCATATCGTGCATTCCACGCTCAAGGCAATTGAGGAGAAGCTGCCCGGCTCCAAATTCATGCGCGTTCACCGAAGTTATATCGTGTCTCTTCCCAGGATTGACTACATCGAGGATGGCACCATTTTTATCGGGAAGAGCGCCATTCCGGTGGCAGACGCATTTCGGGGTACCCTGAACCAGCGACTGAACCTGCTTTGAGGAAGCGTCGCCGGGAATCCACCGAGACGTTTTACGGTACTGGACCCTTCACACGACGATACCGGGATTGGATCGTAAAGTCCTGGATCCCGGCCCGCGTGTTTTTCATCCACCTGATCACGCGGTTCCAATACCAAGAGCCCCTAAGCCCTATTCGAAGGCTGAGAAGGTCCCACGTCAATGGATTGGACCGGTAAGCGTACGGGCGGGAGTAGGAGACGCTTGCTAGCTGGCCATGGTCTAGTTGCGTGATCATCCCAGGTACCCTCGTAAGGGTTTGGTGAATCACCTGCAAGGGGAACCTCTTACGCCCAGCGAAGGCCAACGCAGAGTCGATTCACCGACAGATTTACTTTTTTTACCGAAACAAACTAATCGACCGCCTATTTCATATTACACAAGGTTGCATCCGTTTGTATTTTTATACCAGATTCTATCGCCCCACAAGGCAACGTAAACGGGCCTGCAGGTTGCCAGCCTACCACGGATGCGGCCTCTGGCCATTTCAAGAGTCTCGGGTCATGTAGAATAAACCCATAGCAGTTGGGTTCGGGTTAAGGGCTGCCAAAAGCAGCCCTTTTTAAAATGAAGACCAAATACTCCATAGTGTTTTTTCTGGCGATACTCCTGCTGGTCATCTGTGAGTACGTATTCCTGTCTGAAATTACCGAAGGACATCGTATGGGTGTCCTGATCGCCACGGGTTTAGGCGGATTATTTTCCGCGCTAGCCGTCGTTTTCTGCTATATGCGGTCCGGTAAAGATGTGGCCTGATTTTCCAGGTTGTACCAAAATCGATACTTTTATTGATGAAATGGCCCATTCTGCCCCGCTATGCTTAAGGGTTGGTTAAAATACCTGGCACTTATTATTTTTCTTCTCGGATTAATTCTTATCGTCTTTCTTCAGTTTAATTCCGGAAAAAGCATCGACCGGCTGATCCAGGGAAATACCAGCCTGCTGACCGAGCTGAAAGCCCAGAACGACCTCCAGAAACTCCAGACCGATATCGTTTCGGTCGAGAGCAAGGTCCGCGGATCAATCATTACCCAGGACACGGCCCAAATCGTTTTAATTAAGGATTACATCCAACGGATCAGCGGCAAAGTGAATCATGTGGAAGGCGAGGTGCAGAATGAAGGTACCGGCATGCTGGTACACAGGCTGGATCTCCTGGTGGCACGCAAGGTGGCGTTTAACCAACGTATCATTGATACGTTCACGGTGGGGGGAAAACTGGCCGCGGAGCGCATTATCAACGCCAATAGTTCCGTGAGCAAGCGGCTGACGGACAGCATCTTCGATGCAGTGGACGATGTGGACAGCAGCCGCCAGGTCAGTATGAGCCAGATTATCAATTCGATTGATGACAATGGCAGAACCGCGAAGTCCAGGGGGGTGATCCTGGCCGCCGTAGCCTGCCTGTTGTGTATCGTGGCCTTTTGGTTTATTGTCCACCAGAGCATGGAGCAACAGACCCTCATTCGCGTACTCGACAGGTCGGAAAAGAAGGTGAAGGAGGCGGCCAAGATCAAGGAACAGTTCATGGCCAACATGAGCCATGAAATCAGAACCCCGATGAATGCCATCCTGGGTTTTACCAACCTGCTGGGAAAGACGGACCTCTCCGGGCTTCAGAAACAATATGTGGAAAATATACAATCCTCCGGGGAAAACCTGTTGACCATCGTCAATGACATCCTGGACCTCTCCAAGATTGAAGCCGGCATGATGCGGATTGAACGGACCGCATTCAGCCTGCGGGGCCTGATGCATTCCATCGAGACCATGTTTACCGAAAAGGCCCGGCTTAAGCAACTTTATCTGCGGGTCCATGTTGCGGAGGAATTACCCGATATTCTGGAAGGAGACCCGGTGCGATTAACGCAGATCCTGGTAAACCTGCTGGGCAATGCCGTAAAATTTACAGATCGGGGAGGTATTACCGTGACAGTCTCGGGTGGCGAACACAACCCGGAAAGGGTACCGGTTCATTTTACCATTGCCGATACCGGCATCGGCATTCCCCGGGACAAGCTGGATACCATCTTTGAGCGGTTTCAGCAGGCGGAGGCGGATACCACCCGAAGGTATGGCGGCACGGGGCTTGGCCTGTCGATCGCCAAGCAGCTTATTGAACTGCAGGGCGGGAGCATTTCCCTCAGCAGCGAACCGGGAAAAGGCACGACTTTCCAGGTGTACATTCCCTATATGATTTCCAGGGAATCCGTGCAGGACGTATCCCGGTTTCACGTACACCCGTCCTGGCAGGGTCCTTCCCGGAAAATCAGGATCCTTATTGCAGAGGACAATGTGATGAATCAACAGCTGATGAAGCATCTGATGCAGGCGCACAGCATCGACTTTGACCTGGTCGACAACGGCGTGGACGCGGCCCGAGCAGCCATGACCGGAGAATACGATATTATCCTGATGGATATCCAGATGCCGGGCATGGACGGGTACAAGGCTTCCCAGCTGATACGGGAGGAAATCAACCCGGGCATACCGATCATCGCAATGACTGCCCATGCCATGGCTGGTGAAAAGGAAAAATGCCTGAGCTACGGGATGAGCGATTATATATCCAAGCCGATCCGGGAGGAGGAATTATTTTTCCTGATTCAGCGTTATACCGGCACAGGGAATGGCCGGGAGGCACACACCCCTCTGGCCGATCCGGGTATTATCGACCTTTCCTACCTGCGGGAAATATCCAAGGGCGACCGGGATTTTGAGCGGGAAATGATCAGGCAGTTTACGGTCCAGGTGCCGGAAGATCTCCGGGCACTGAAAGCGGCGGTGGAGGGGCCTGATTATCCCAGGATCCGGTCGCTTGCCCATGGGTTAAAATCCGCCGTATCCTTCATGGGATTTTCAGGCCATATAATTGATATGTTATTGCAAATGGAAAAGGTCAATGAGGCAGTGGTCAACCGGGAGGATCTTGCGAGGAACTTTTCCATGCTTCAGGAAATCTGTCTGCGGGCCGTGCAGGAAGCTAATGAATTGTTAAAGTAGTTTGTTTCAACGACCCTAAATACCTGTTCAACGATTCTGCGGGGCTGGGCCATCTATCTGGCGTTAATTTCGCTTACCCAAACCATCCTGTCAGTACGGGACCAGATATGAGCAATCAGAAGCAAGTTTTTCAAACCACTTCTTCCGTCCGGTGGAAAACCTTTCAGTGGGTTTCAAGGACGGTCATTTTCCTGTTGATCCTTATCATTCCTATCGTTTGGATTTCCCTGGCCCGGGAAGGTAAACCGGCCCTTCCCCTGCTTGAATCTTCTAAAGCGGCCAATAAGATTTCTCCAACCAATCCCAAGGGCTTCACCAAACGGGAGGAAAGAAAATATAAGGGATTTGACGCCTTTCTCAAGGCCCGCCAGCGGAATGCCTCCTTTATTGCGGCCGAAAAAAACAGGAAGATTACGCAACGCATCCGGGCCGGATTCTATGTGGATTGGGATCCTCAGGCCTTCGCGTCCCTGCAGAGTCACATCGCGAATCTGAACACGGTAATCCCGGAATGGTTTTTCTTTGATCCGGGGGCAGATACCATAAAGCCCCAGGTGGATGCTACGGCTCTGGGCCTGATGAAGCAAAACCATGTAAAGATTCTTCCTATTCTCAATAATGTCAATACGCGCTCCCATGACGGCAATTTTGACGGTGAACTGCTTGACCGGATCCTGCGGGATAAACGGAAGCGTGAGGCCGTCCTGGATCAGATTGTCCGCTTCCTGAATCAATACCAGTTGCAGGGAATTAATATCGATTTCGAGGAGTTGAAGGAAAGCAGCATTGAACCCATGCATGAATTCATGCGGGAACTGCATGCAAGGCTCCATCCGATGGGTCTGCTGGTTACCCAGGACATCATGCCCGATGATGAGGATTTTCATATCAAGGAACTGGCCCAAAGTAACGACTATCTGTTTCTGATGGCCTACGATCAGCACTGGGGGGGTAGTGTCCCGGGACCGGTCAGTGACCAGAAATGGATTGAAAAGCAGATGGATTTGTTCGCCAGGGACGTTCCGACCGGCAAAATCGTGCTCGGGCTGGCTGCCTTTGGCTATGACTGGCCTGAGAACGGGGAAGGAGTCAGCGTAACCTATCAGCAGGCGTTGTCCAATGCCAGGCAATACCATGCCAGTATCGATTTTGACAATGACTCCTATAACTGTTCGTATTCCTACAGCGATGCAGACAGTGTCCGGCACAGGGTGTATTTTGTGGATGCGGGCGGTAACTTCAACACGATCCGTTTTGCAGACCAATACGGCGCGGCCGGCGTGGCCCTGTGGCGGCTGGGTTCCGAGGATGAGCGGATTTGGAGCTTTTATCCAAGGGACCTGGACAATGAATCGCTGACCAGGCAGCCATTTGATTTTTCGCAGTTGAGTTCCCTGGATATCACGACGGAGCGGCCTGATTACTTTGGCAGCGGGGAGGTACTGGATGTGGTCAGCAGCCCCCAGAAGGGCCTTATCGATATTGAGCATGATTCCACCGATAACCTGGTCAGCGAAGAAAGTTACCGGCAGTTGCCGACCCGGTATGTTATTGACCGGTACGGTGTGGTCAAGGACCAGGTGGTGCTGACCTTTGATGACGGTCCCGATCCGGACTACACCCCACGCATCCTGGACATTCTGAAAAAGGAAAATGTACCTGCCACCTTTTTTATTGTGGGGATTAACGGGGAACGGCATTTGCCTCTGCTGAAGCGGATTTACCGGGAAGGATTTGAGATCGGCAACCACTCGTTCACGCATCCCAATATTGCGGAAGTCAGCCCTGCCCGGGCAGAAACCGAAATGGAGGCTACGCGGTTGCTGATCGAGGCAGCCACGGGCCACAGTACCATCCTGTTCCGGGCCCCCTACAATGCGGATTCCGAACCCCAGAAGCTGGTTGAACTGATGCCGGTGGAAAGGGGGAAAAATAATCATTATTATACGGTGGGGGAAAGCATTGATCCGGAAGACTGGAATACGGACGAGGGGGTTAATGCCGATTCGATATTCAACCGGGTGGTTCGCCAGTACCAGGCAAACCCCGAAAAAGGGATTATCCTGCTTCACGATGCAGGAGGAAACCGGGAAGCCACGGTGGAAGCCCTTCCGCGTATCATTGCGTATTTCAAGAATAAGGGTGTGCAGTTTGCGAGTGTGAGTGACCTGCTTCATTTGTCCAAAGACGCCATCATGCCCCCTGTACACAATGACGTGGTGGAATTGAACGGCTGGATTACCAGTTTTCTGTATGTGGCCGGTCGTGTTCTTTCCGTGTCTTTCTGGCTGGCTATTATCCTGGGTCTGACACGAATCCTGTTAATGGGCGGTATGGCAGCCTGGCGTTTCCTTCAGCAAAAAAGAAGGCAGCAGACTGGACGACGTCCTATCGTGCCGGCAAGGCCCCCGGTAAGTATTATTATACCAGCCTACAATGAGGAAGTTACGGCGGTCAAGACGATCACCAACCTGCTCAGGCAGGATTACCCTGAATTTGAAATCCTGTTTGTCGACGACGGATCCGCTGATCAGACCTACCAGCGGGTTCAGCAGGCTTTTGAGGGACATCCCCGGGTTACTATTTTGACCAAGGCGAACGGGGGGAAGGCGTCCGCTCTCAATGTAGGGATTGCCAGGGCCCAATACGATTTTGTAGTCTGTATCGATGCGGACACCCAGTTAATGCCGGATGCGGTTTCGAAATTAATGGCGGCGTTTACCGATGAACGGATCGGAGCGGTTGCCGGTAATGTCAAAGTCGGCAATGCCAAGAATGTCCTAACCCAATGGCAGGCCATCGAGTATACTACCGCACAGAATTTTGACCGCTATGCCTTTGATCTGATCAATGCGATCACCGTGGTACCCGGTGCGATCGGTGCGTTTCGGAAGCAGGCGATCCTCCAGGCCGGAGGGCTCACCTCAGACACGCTAGCCGAGGATTGTGACCTCACCATCCGGATACTCCGGCAGGGATTCATCGTGAAAAATTGCCCCCAGGCCATTGCCGTGACCGAGGCTCCCGAGACGATTAAGCAGTTCATGAAACAGCGCTTCCGCTGGACATATGGCGTCATGCAAAGCTTCTGGAAAAACCGCGATGCCTTCCTGAATCCCCGTTATAAGGGGTTGGGCATGGCAGCAATGCCCAATATTTTTGTTTTCCAGATAGTTATGCCGCTGATCAGCCCTTTTGCGGATATCATATTCTTCCTGAGCCTGTACCTGAACCGTAATAGCCCCGAGAGCATGCATAAGATATTAATATTTTATCTAATATTTTTATTGGTGGATGTGGCCGTTTCCGTAATGGCATTTCTGTTTGAGAAGGAGCGGCTGACCAGGTTACTGTGGCTCATCCCGCAGCGTTTTGGGTACAGACTTCTCATGTATGTGGTGCTGTTCCGGTCGATCCGTAAGGCCATTAGGGGAGAAGGCCAGGGCTGGGGGGTACTCAAACGGACCGGCAACGTGGCGCTGGCCGGCCAGACTCTACAGGGCGGGGGGTAAATTTCAACGATACTTAGCGGGGATTCACCGATTCCGGGGAGGTACCGTCAGCTCCCGGGTATAGCTTTACGGTATATTTAAATTAATCATATGAAAAGGATTCTTGCCATTGTAACCTTGATTCTTTTGACCGGTGCTGTTTCAGCCCAGCAGAAGAAAGATGACAACAAATCATCCAAACCGGCTACGGCTGCGAAGCATACCGTGTCTGCCCATAAGGCCAAAGCGGATGCCAAGGTAGCTGATACCAAAACGGCTGTCGTAAAGGACGCGAAGACAAAATCCGGTGGTGCTCCTGTCAAGAAAGACGGCACGCCGGATATGCGCTACAAGGCCAACAAAGAGGCAGCCAAAGCCAAAACGACCCACCTGAAAAAGGACGGAACGCCGGATAAGCGTTTTAAAGAAAATAAAAAACCGAATTAACCTTCTTGGTTTCGTATGGTTAAGGGTGAGCCCTGCTATTCTTAGCGGGGCCTTTTTTTATTCCGTATCAGGCAAAATATCCGGTCTTCTTTCTTTGGTTCTAAGCAAGGACTGCTCGTGGCGCCATTCCTCAATTTTCCTGGGATCACCGCTCAGCAGGATATCAGGCACCTTCCATCCCCGGAAGTCAGCGGGCCTGGTATAAACGGGCGGCGCGAGCAGGTTGTCCTGGAAGGAGTCAAACAAGGCGGAGGTTTCATCATTCAGCACACCCGGGATCAATCTCCCGATAGCATCCACCAGGACGGCGGCAGCCAGTTCCCCGCCACTCAGCACGTAATCGCCAATGGATATTTCCAGGGTGACAAAATGGTCGCGAACGCGCTGGTCGATCCCCTTGTAATGCCCGCAGATGCAAAGCAAATTTTCTTTCAGGGATAAGAAGTTGGTTTGTTTCTGGTTCAGCGTCATGCCGTCCGGGGTCAGATAAATGATCTCGTCGTATTTCCGGGCCGAAGTTAGTTCCTCTATCGCCCTGACAAGCGGCTCGCACATCATCACCATGCCGGCCCCGCCTCCATACTGGTAATCGTCCACCTGGCCATATTCATTAACAGCCCATTTTCTGAGGTGGTGAACCTCTATTTCAAGCAGCCCCTTATCCCGGGCCCGCTTCACCATGCTGTGGTTGAGCGGGCTTTCCAATAGCTCCGGGAGGACTGAAATAATGTCGATTCGCATCGGACAAAGATAACATGAAATGAATGTACCCCTGAAGAATCAGGGGTACTTGCTATTGAAACGAAACCAACGATTCTGGTACTTTACTCAGAGACATCTGTCACTTTTCCGCCTTTCGCTGGAAGGTTTTGACCCGCAGAGCCAGCAGCAAGGCAACTATGAGCATGATAACCACGGCAAGATACCCTACAAAGAATCCGGTATCATTGACGCTCAGCGGCAGGTAGCTCGGGTGTTTGACACCCGGTTTGGGGAAAGGGGCGGCGTTCTGGTGGACGGAACCGGCTTCTGATTTGATATAGTCCACGATGGACCGGATCTGGTCATCCGTAAGGTCAGGATGATCAGGCATCTGGATCTTATTGAATTTCTCAAATAAGGCAACGGCATAGCTGTCCCCGCTTTTCACCACCTTCTGGGAGGAATGGACGAAATGGATGATCCATTCAATGGGTCTTCTCTGATCCACACCCGCCAGAGCAGGCCCCGTCATGACCTTGTTAACGTTATGGCAGGCGGCACAGCGGCTGGTGAAAATGGCTTTTCCGTCCTCCACGGTTCCCGCATGGAGCCAGTTGCTGAAAAGGAAAAATATCGCGGTGAAAAGCAGATTCCGATTAGTTTTCATGTTGAAGCTTTTTTATATCGCGTATCAGGTTATTTATTTCCAGCGTGTCGGTTCCATCATAATACCCCCTCAGGCGATGTCGGGGATCCACCAGGACCACCCTGTCGCTATGAATAAAGTCATCAGGCCCGCCATCGCCATCCGTGGCCACAAGCCGGAAGCTGTTTCGGGCCAGTTTATAAATGGTCCGCTTGTCTCCGGTGAGCAACTGCCACTTGGCCGGATTGATTCGAAATCGCGCCGAATACCTGGATAACTGGCTGCTGCTGTCCCGCTCCGGATCCACGGATATGGAAATTTGGGCCACCCTGGGGTCCTCCCGGAATGCATCCTGGACGCGGCGTAAGTTGGTTGTCATTTGGGGGCAAACAACCGGGCAATGGCTATAGAAGAAATTGACTACGAGGATCTGGTTTTCCCACCAATTGAGTGACCGGGGTTGTCCATCCTGGTTGACGAGCAGGAAATCGGCCAGCCTGTGTTCCACGTGATGCGCTTTTTCGGTTTCATCCTGGCCCAGGACCGGCAACCTGGCATACCGGTGGTCATACCAGCTGTACAGGGTAAAGGCCGTAGCCGGAACAAGCAGGATGCATGCCAGGAAAAACCATATGGTCGCAGGCTTTCTCACTACTTGCGGACGGATGTTTGGACAGGGGTGGGATTGTCAATGGTATACGGAGGCGCCTTGGGCCCGGCATATTTCAACACATTGGCAATGGCAGGGATGTAGGCGATGAGTATGATAACCGCCATAGCCACCAGCCAGGGACGAAAGCTGTCGAAAACGGGTATTCTCCGTTCCTCCAGGTAGGATTCACTTTCGGGCAGTTCCAGCTGACCGGTTTGCGTTTTCTTACCCAGGACGGTTCCGAAGAAGGCAATAATAAACAGCATGCCCGCTATAAACATGATAATTCCCCCCAGCAGCGCCAGGGTGGTGGTGGGCACCCATTCGGGGTGGAACAGGGTACTCTTGGGATTCAGGTAGGTCATTCCCAGGTTCGTTCTTCTGGGTTCACCGATTAAGCCTCCCCACATTAAACCGGTCGAGAAAATCAATACACCTATCATCCAGAGATAGGGGACAATGGTAACTATCCTAGGCATGAATATTTTCTTTCCGCTCAACCTGGCATAGAGATAGATGCTCATACCGATAATGGCCAGGAAAACAGGCCCTGCCACGGTCATGTGAAAGTGACCCGGAAGCCAGGCCGTATTATGAACGACACTGTTCAGGGAATAGGAGGCATTGACTATCCCGGTTAGTCCGCCGAAAATAAACAGGATAAGCCCTGCGATAAAATAGGCGAACAGGAAATTGTCCGGATCCAGGTAGGGTAGTTTGCCAATCCAGCCGAACAGACCCTTTGATCCCCGTTGCCTGCCGGCATATTCCAGGGAGGCCGCCAGGGTAAAAGCGGTGATGAAGCTGGGGATGGAGACGCCGAAGGTGAGCAGCGTCTGGAAGAATTTTACGCCTCCGGTAATATTTGGTTCGCTGAACTGGTGGTGAACACCTACGGGGACGGAGAATAGCAAAAAGAGAAACAGGGCAATCCTGCCGGCCAGATCGCTATAGAGCTTACCCCCGGCCAATTTCGGCAGCATGACATAAAACATGATGTAGGCGGGCAGGAGCCAGAAATAGACCAGGGCATGGCCGAAAAACCAAAAAAGGGTACGAGACAGGCTCACATTAACGGTGGCTTTCCAGCCCAGGGACCAGGGCAGGAGCAGGACCAGGACCTCATAGGCTACGGCCAGCGTGCACACAAACCAGATAATGAAATTGACGAGGGTGCCAAGGACCGCCAGCGGGGTTTTTGTTTCGGGGTTTTCTTTTTTCCAGGCCGTATATAACCTGGCCCAGTCAAACAGGGGAATCCAGGACCCGACGATCAGCAGGGCGGCGCCCAGGTAGAAAAACGGATGCGCTTTAAGCGGCGGGTAAAATGTATATAATACAGAAGCTTTTCCGGTAAGCATGGCCCAGGCCGCCAGCAGGGTTCCGGTCACCATCAGGGTAAAGCTGGTCCAGGCCATTTTTTTACTGGGCTCCCGCTTGAGAAAAAAGGCCATGGTGGCATGGCCAAATGCGACTGCAAAGAACGTCGTGAGAACCAAGGCGTTTATTACCCCGTGAAGAGTAAGTCCCTGGTAATAATCCAGTTTGGCAAAGGCGGATTCGTGCAGAACACCGGCACGGAAAATGGTCTGCATCAAACCGTGGTAAATGCCAATAATCAATAGCGCAACCGGGATGCCGAGCTCCCAAAGAATGACTTTCCGTAACGATTTACTGATCTGCATAACGTCTCTTATTTCAAGGTGACAAGGGCTACTTAATGGGAGGATAGTTGACAATTACCTGGGCCTGCATATTTTGATGACCTGAGCCGCAATATTCGTGGCAGGTGATATTGTACACTCCCGGCTTGTCAAATTTGACGGTGGATTTGGTTATGCCACCATAAATGGCCATCATATTGACGTTTTTCTCTGATATATCAAACCCATGCACCACGTCTTTGGACGTGAGGAAGAAATCCACCTCGCTTCCCACAGGGATGTAAATTTCGGCGGGCTGAAAATTCCACATCTGTGCGACGGCAAACACCTGATAGGTCTTGTCATCCAATTTATTTATCCGGGGAGTTTGGTACGATTTATCAAAAGGAAGGCAGGCGGGAACGTCGCTTTTGTATTTGTCCTTGGCGTACAGGATGGAGAATACAAATAGCGCAATAAGGGAAGCCGTCACCACCAATATTTTCTTTTCTGAAGAGGCTAGAATAGGCATAGAATGGCTTTTAAATTCGTTCAAGCATGATATAATAGACACCGAACCATATGGCTAGGCATAATACGATTAACAGGAAAAAGAAGGCCATGGCACCTTGGGGCTTGAACTTTTTTGGTGCATCTAACTGATTCATAATTAGCGCTTTTAAGATACAGGGGCAAAAGTATTCATGCCGGGCTGCACTATCCTTGATTTAACAGATTGCCGGCACCTGATTCTTATCAGGCGGTTGCTTGACCAGTATCAACACCCGGGTGATTCAGGGTCGTTGGATGAAATGCCGGGCTAGAGGTCTTTCTTTTTGAAACTGTGAATAGCAAGCATCAGCGGGATGGCGGCCCAGAGCAGTAGAATGCCAAATGTGAAAACCATGCCTTTGGCGCTGCCAAAGAATTCCTGGTATAAGGCGCCTGTATAGCCCATTAACGCACTTACATCCATCTTCAGCATCATAAAAACCCGGCCCAGGTCAATGGGGTTGAGGGCGGATAAGGCTAGGGTTGCCTTTTCGAGGGGGTAATCGCTGAAAGTAAAAAGAATAATGAGGATAATGCCATCATAGATGAGTGAAAAATAAAACCATAGCAAAAGGGCCACGCCGATACCCCGGGATTTGTCACGGGCCTTGACGGCTGCCCAGAATGCTATCGAAGTAAATATCAGTGTTAACAACACGCCCGTTAAGAGCATGGATAATCCGGTTGCATTAAAGAAATAGAAAAAGACAGGTATACCCACGCCGATCAGAAAGGCAGAGATCAGGGAAAGACTGACGCTGAAGAATTCACTGAGCAATATCCTGGAACGGCTTATGGGCTGGGCCAGCATCAGTTCGATGAACTCATAGGAGTTATAATAATGAATCGTGGTGAATACCAGGCTGATTAGCGGGAGGACAATCAGAATAATATTCAGCAGGCTCAGCACCGCTTTGCCACTATTTTCTTCCAGCCTGAATAGGACCATTGAAACGATGAACAGAAATATCGTGTAGGCTATGACGATCCTGTTTCTCAGGATGTCATACAATACGTAGCGGGATAATTTCAACATGGTATTTTATATTAGAAATTGGGGCGTTTGAAAATCAGGCCTGATTCCTTATCAACCCAGAGATTATTCTCCTCCCTTTCCTTCATGATGCCGGCCACGGCCTTTCCCAGTTTGGCCTGACCCGTTTCCTGCCTCAGTTTCTCAATGGATTTAAAAAAGATCTGTTTCCCGTCCTGTAGGTATAGTATATCGGTAGTAAGCTCATCCAGATCACTCAGGATATGAGAGGTTATAAGAATGAGTTTATTCCTGGCCTTTTCTGCCAGAATCTTATGTTTGAGAATTTCCGAGGAGACCGGATCTAGTCCCGCCGTAGGTTCATCGAGAATCAGAATTGAAGGATTGAAATAGAAGGCCAGCGCGGCGCTTACCTTTTGCCGGGTTCCTCCGCTGAGGGTTCTCATGGACTTGTCGAACTGGGCGGTAAGCTTGAACTCCGTGATCAGATCTGTGTCCAGTTGATCCTCCTTGGCATCCCGGATATTTTTCATCATGGAAAAGAGGTGACCAATGCTCAAATTGTCCGGATACCTGCCGATTTGCGGCATATACCCGATGTCATGACGGTAGGACGGATCAGTCTCAATAGGCGTATCATTCACCAGGATGCGTCCGCTGTCCGGGCGAACCATGCCCAGTATGGATTTGATAAGGGTGGTCTTACCGGAACCATTAGGACCTATCAGCGATATGACCTGGCCTTTCCGGAAGTCCGTGCAGATATCATCGAGAGCCTTGAGCTTCTTGAATTGCTTGTTTACATGTTGTATCTGGATCATAGTGGGTTGGCTTTCATCATAGGTTTAGCATCATATAAATTTTCCGGGGTCAGACTGGGAATGGCTTTTTCTGCCTTATCCAGCAGGGACACCAGGAAGCTTTTCAGCAAAATCAGCGAATTCGGGTTCTCTTCTACAATCATAGAATACATGCTGACGGGATGGTAGGGGACATCCCCGATGCCGTCTTTGTTGATGTCATAGCCTTCATATTTGTCCCAAAAATTGTTGAGAAACGTGTTTAAAACCAGCGACCCGTTCGTGGACACATCAAAGGTGTTGCTCATAAAATTATTGTTCAGTACGCTGTTGTCACTGCAACTCGCCTGAATCCTGACCGCCCAACCGTTTTCCCGGAAAAGGTTTCGCTGAATAAGCATCCGGGACGTACCTTCCAGGAAAAGCGCTATCGTATTGGATAAGAATTTGTTATAGCATATTTTACTGTCAGAAATCTCCTTCAGCAGGATGGCATAGGAGGCAGACCCCCAGTTCTTCTTGAAGGTATTATAATACATGGTAACGTGATTGGAATACATGACGGCAACCCCAGTTCCGTTGTTGGAAAACGTGTTGTTGTAATACAAGTCGTAGCTGGAGAACATGAAATGCAGGCCGTAGCGGATATTCTTCTCGCTTAGGTTATTCCTGATTTCCGAATGCGACACAAACTCAAAATATATGCCGTCCCGGTGACCGGTTATATGGTTGTTGATTATTGATACGCCCTGGCATTTCCAAAGGTGTATTCCGTTGCCGGATTCCTGTTCTGAAATCGCTTTCCCGGCTATATCATTGTTTTCAATCCGGCATTGGCTCGAATTATTCACGTGAATGCCGAAATGGGCATTATTGATTTTGTTATTTTTTATGATAATATCCGAGCCATTGGTTATGCTGATAGCCGCATAGTCATTGGAGCTTGAGAACCTGGAATTCTGTAAGGTAAATCCATCTAGGGTAATATGGCTGCCGCCGATGGACAGGATTTCATATTTTAATTGGCCATCCAGGACCGGATGGTCTTTTCCGATTAGTGTTACCGGTTTGGTGACTACGAGGTTGCCTTCTTTATATATGCCCCGTAGAACAAGTATGGTATCACCCGGATGGCATTGGGCCAATGCCTGCCTGATCGTGGCAATTCGTTGATTCTTTCCAACTTGTATTACTTCGGATTGACAGGTAACTGATAAGAAAAGGACTGATATAAACAGAAAGGCTGTTCGCATCTCACAGGTTTATACTATTATAAAGGGCATTCCAATTCAGCACTTTCACGCTGCTATCGTTTGCCGTAGGTATTGCGGCGGAACCGGGTTCAAAGGCCCTGGCATTTGAACCCATGGGGCTTGGAACTGAAGGGGTTACCACAAAGGCCGCGTTATGTACGTCAATAAAATGATTGGCTTGCTGGCCATCGACTGCCACGATCTGACGGATGGATGACTCGTCCAAATGGTTGCTTTTCAAATAGTGCACCAGGCAGTGGAGATCGTCAAACTTCAGGACCTTTCCCCTTTTTGTAATGATTTCTCCGCCGAAGCGGCTATCCATGATGGTCATCTTGCAATCCGTACATGCGTCTTTTCCAAACGAAATGGCTTCTGGCTTCGCATTGCAGGATGACAGGATTCCGGCAACCAGGAATATGGCAACGAATTTGGCACCGGATAAGGTAGGTAGCGATAGTTTTAGCTTCTTGATCCGTACGAATTCAAACAGCCAGACCAGAAACGCAACGGATCCCGCACCGGCGACAATCCAGCCTGCGACGTCCGGAAACGAATACGCGTCAAAGTTCAGAAGTCGTTTATGACCGAATACAGGGGGCTGATAGGTCAGACCTGGCACCTGGATAGGGGCTTTCGGATCCAAATCGTGTCCATAGGCATAGCCCCATCGGTATATGTCATATATGACCAGGATACCACCTAGGACGGTCAGGATGAGGTATAGTAATAAAAGTCTTCTGTTTCCCGTAATGGCTGCCAGCATACCCAGGATTATAAAGAGCGCAACCACAAAGGGGAGGAAGCGGAATTCAGGGAACATGGCTGCGCTGATGTGTTTCATACCAATATAATGGTTTAACCCATTAATAACATCCACGTCACCTGACAATTTATTGATCCAGATGTACAGGGAAAGGCCTTCGGGATATTGCGGCGCAAAAAGATCTATCCGCCAGGCTGGCAGAAAATATACGGCCAGCAACGCTCCACTGGCAAAGGCGACCAAAATCCGTGACGGTATGGTGAGATGTTTGTTCATTGAATAATGTTTTACCAGGGTGATGGCAAAGGGCCAAATCGCTTCGCAGGGTCAAAGATCAGCAGGAGACCGGCTTGAAAAACGGTCGGGTCGGTCCTGTGTGTCGGCCATAAAAACGGTTTATCTTTCCCTGTTTTGCAGATCCGGAGTCTGGTCTAGCTCCCGTTTTAAAGTACAAAATAGAAATGCTGTTTGCAAATTTATATGCGTTGCATTTCCGCAGGAATCCGGTTTCGCTCAGGTTGCGATTAAGAATGGTCCCGCAAGAAGGCGGTATCATCAAGGTTTCCTGCAGGACCATTTTTGTTGGGTGTTTAGTTTACAGTTATTCTTACGTTCGGACGTTTCTCAGTTAATCTTAAGTTTACCTAGGTGCTGATCACGTCCCTCTACAGTTTTTACACAGGTAGGTTTCTAATCCCAGGCTGGTAACGGAAGACCATGGAAAGACTCTTCACGTTACTGATTGGTTGAATCCTTGGGCAAATTGGTTCCGGTACTGAAGCTAAGCGGAACATTGCTCCCCGGAGCTGAGATTCGGATGTAACCCTGCATTTCCTGGTGTAACGCAGAACAGAAGTCCGTACAATAGAAGGGATACACACCTACCTTTTCAGGGACCCACTTCAGGGTCTGTGTTTCTCCGGGCATTATCAGCAGCTCAGCATTATTGGCCCCCTTGACAGCAAATCCGTGAGGAATATCCCAATCCTGCTCCAGGTTTGTTACATGGAAGTACACTTCGTCTCCCAGCTTCACGCCTTCGATATTATCCGGATTAAAGTGTGACCTGATTGCCGTAATATAAACATGCACCTCTTTTCCTTTCCTCTCTACTTTTGCTTTCCCTTCACCCAGGGTGACGTAGGGATTCTTATTTTCCTCCAGTTTGTAGAATTTGACTGAATTTTTAGTGATCATGTCGGCAGGTATAGCCTGGGCATAGTGGGGTTCGCCAATTGTGGGAAAATCAAGGATTAATTTCATTTTGTCTCCGGTAATGTCGTATAACTGCGCACTCTGGGCGAGTTCCGGCCCGGTGGGAAGATATCGGTCCTTCGTGATCTTGTTGTAGGCAATTACATATTTCGCATTGGGTTTCCGGCTGTCTCCACCCGGTATGCAAAGGTGACCAATGGAGTAATAGGTAGGCACGCGATCCAGGACTTTCAGGTCCTTGATATTCCATTTAACAATTTCAGAGGAAACGAACATGGAGGTATAGGCGTTCCCTTTGCCGTCGAATTCCGTGTGCAGGGGGCCCAGCCCCGGTTTTTGCACTTCGCCATAAAGAGCTGCTTCATACTTGATAACCGGAATACCTGCATAATTGCCATCAAAATTCCTCTCGCTTATCGCCTTCTGAATCTTGCTGAAGGAGAATACGGGTAAAAGAGCCGCCAGTTTTCCGCTACCCACGATATATTCCCCGGTGGGGTCCACATCGCAACCGTGGGGTGATTTGGGGCACGGAATCAGATATACCATGTCGGGCAACTCCCTGGAATCCAGCACAGTGACATCGGTTTCTATCTGTGAGCTGGCAGTGTGGGATGCCTCATCATAGGTATTATGGGCATAGCGTACTTTTTCCTTGGTTCCTTTCCCCTGTTGCAGGTATTGCTCAGCCTTTTTCCAGTTTACAGCCATGATAAAATCCTTGTCCCGTTGGGAGGCATTCACTTCCAGAAGCGTATTGGCCTGTTCGGAATTGTAACAGGATAAGAAGAACCAGCCATGGCTGGGTCCTTTCCCCGCGTGACTCAGGTCAAAATTGACACCCGGAAGCAGGATCTGGAAGGCAATATTCATACTGCCATTCTGCGGGTTCACTTTGATAAAGCTTACGGTTCCTTTGAAATTTTTCTTGTAGGTATTGATAGGGACATCGCCGTCGGAGTTGTCCATGGGAATGCTGAAGCGGGTTCCCGCTACTACGTATTCTGTATTTTCGGTTACAAACGCGGAAGAGTGGTTGCCGGCACTGTTCGGGATTTCCAATATTTCGGCGGTTCTGAACGTTTTCAGATCAACGCGCGCAATCCTTGGTGTGTTGTTGCCATTCATGAATACCCAGCGGCCATCCACTTCCCCGTTGGTTTGAGACAGTTCTGGGTGATGGAGATCGTCCCAGGGCACAAATCCATGGGAAGTATTCAGCATTGGTTTGGTTTCCTCGCTGTATCCGTACCCTTTTTCAGGATCAATGGAGAACACCGGAATAACCCGGAGCAAGCGGCCGGAAGGGAGGCCATACACGGATAACTGTCCGCTAAATCCTCCGGAGACGAAGTTGTAGAACTCATCATACTTTCCGGGTGGAACATAGGCTTTGATGGCTGCATCACCGCCTACGAGCGATTCGGCGCCGTGTGGCTTGCAGCTCTGGAATAAGGAAAGCCCGCCTAAGACTACTGTCAGCAGTGCGTGGAATTTACTTTTGGTATACATAAAATGGGAGTTTGCGTTGATTTATTTTTCGCCGTCGTTATGTCGCATGAATTCAATTACACTCCTGGCATCCTCGGGGCTGAGATTTTGATTCGGCATTCTTACCATGCAGAGTTCGAGAAGTTTCTGGGCTTCCGGATCCGAATCCAGCATCATGTCGGTATTGGTGATCATATTCATTATCCAGACAGGCGTCCTTCTCTTGGTGACATCTTTCCAACCCGGTCCAACCAGTTTATCAGACGTTAATTTGTGGCAGGCCTGGCATTTCAGTTCATAAATGCCCTGGCCTTTTTCCACCCAGGCTTTGTTTAAAGGATTAGTGAGTTTGATCTCCTCCTCTTTAATGGCGGGCGCTTTTTTTTCTGCATCCTTTTTGGTCAGTTCTGTAATGTCTACCGGTTTTTCTTCTTTTTTTACCCCTTCGTTTCCGCAGGATTCAAGGGTCATATGGCATGTTAAAAGAGACACGGATAAAACAAAGACTAGCTTTCTCATGATATATCGTTTGGTTAATAAAAAGACATCAATGTCTTTAATGGGTCAAAAGTATACTGGGCTGTATCTGGGAGGGATGAGTAGCATCAATCCGGTTAATGACGTTTATCAGGAGCCTGGTTTACCTCCGCAGCTACTTTCGCTCTTGTTATAATGATATTTTCCAAATCCTTCGGATATGCATTGCGGGGCGTCTTGTATGTCGCCCGGGAAACGCGCAGCGGGAAAAAGGTGTCGCTCGATGAAATAGCCGGCCATCTTCGTATTCCCCGTTACTTTCTGGCAAAAATTCTGGTGAGGGTTGCCAAGGCGGGTATTATTGATTCCAGTAAGGGACCAAGCGGTGGATTCTTTGTAAATAACAAAACCCTGGGAACCCAGTTGCTGACGATTGTTTTGTTAACTGAAGGGACAGACCAGTTTAAGTTATGTGTTCTTCAACTCCGCAAGTGTAACGCCAGAAAACCCTGCCCCTTGCATCACCAGATGGAAAAAGTTAAGAATCAATTGCTGGAGCTGTTTTCCGTGACGACTATCGGCGACTTGCTGAAGCGCGACGATCCGGATTTTATCAACAGCCTGGCTATCAATTGAGACTATCAAAATCATGCACCTGCCTGACTTTTGTCAGCCGGCACATTTTCCAGGAAGGATAAATTGGACCGAAAAAGCGAGCCTTAACCTCATATGTCTTTAATATTCAATATAATAGATGATAATCTCTCCGTTACTGAAATCGTCAAGAATGACTATCGGACGGCCGATGTTTTCAGGAAGTACAGGATAAATTACTGTTGCGGGGGCAAGTGGCCCTTAAAAACGATCGCCGAATTAAACGGGCTCAATCTGGAGAATATAAAGGCAGAACTGGCGGAAGCCAGTAAAGTGGTATCCATTTCAAATACCTTGAATTTTCAGGAATGGGACATGGATTTTATGCTGGATTATATCATAAATGTGCATCATAAATTCCTTTATTCTTTCCTCCCTGATTTGGGGCTGTTGTTGGAGCAGTTTGTACTTGACCATGGTAAGAAATTCCATTACCTGGGCGAAATCCGGGCTAATTTTCTACGGCTTCAGCAGGAAATCCTGCCCCATCTGGCACAGGAGGAAAATGTCATTTTCCCGTATATACGGCAAATCGCTCACGCCTATAAGGATGGGGAATCCTATGCCGGATTATTAGTCCGTACGTTGCGAAAGCCGATTGATACCATTATGCATTATGAGCATGAGACCGTGGAGTCCATACTTACCAGGATGCGGGTACTGACGGACTCCTATGCCTTACCGTCCAATTATTGCGCCAGCCATAAAGTTGTATTCGGAAAACTGCAGGAGCTGGATAATGATCTGGTACAGCACCTATACCTTGAGAATAGTATTCTTTTCCCGAAAGCTATCGCCATGGAGACAGAATTGCTGAAGAAATGAGGGGCTTCTGAAATTCTTCTTATTTTGCATCCATTGTTTACATTTAAGAAAAGAAGGTCTGGCATGCCAAGGTTAAGCAACAGGCAAGCGTATGGCTTTGCTGTATTTATTTTTTTGATCACATTGGCGCTGTGTTATTTCTTTCCTGGCCATTTTATCACATTTAGTGGCTTCCTGGTTGTCATTTTACTCACCCTTTTCATAAAAGGGTCTTTCTCTACCATTCTTGCCGGTTCCGGCGCCGCGGCATTGATTATCCTGTCTGATTTGTCGATCAGGAATAGCCAGGCACCTGGCTGGCATCCGGGCGAACTGATTTTCTTCTTTCTGCTGATTGTATTTACTGTTCTTTTCGTCATATATCTCAAGGGATTGTATAGCCATATGGAAAAGGACAAGAGCCATATGTCGTCCTTATTTGAAAATGCGACGGAAGGAATTATTCTGACCTCGGGTAAGGGGGATATCATCCTGGTTAACCCTGCCGCGGAAAAAATGTTCGGGTATGAGGCCAGTGAATTGATAGGACAGCCTATTGAGATCCTTATACCACACCATTTAAAGCATAAACATGTTAGACTTCGAGACGGGTTTTACAAGTCGCCCCAAAATCGTACGATGGGTGCCGGAAGGGATCTGAACGGTACAAGGAGAGACGGAACGGAATTTCCGGTTGAGGTAAGCCTGAGTTTCTATAAAGAAGGAAATGAAGCCTTTGTCATTGCCTTTATCGTGGACATAACGCACCGGAAGCAGATAGAGAGCAATATGTTGCGGCAAAAGATCGAGTTGGAACGGGTCACGGAGGATATCCGGCGGCTGAATACACAACTGGAGGCAAAGGTGGAAGATCGAACGCTGATCCTGAAGGAGGCACTGCAGAAACTGGAGCATTCTCAGCGGGAACTCAGTGAAGCACTGGATAAAGAGCGGGAGTTAAATGAAATAAAAAGCCGGTTTGTTTCTATGGCTTCCCATGAATTCAGGACCCCGCTAAGTACGGTTTTATCTTCTGCCTCCCTGCTGGCCAGGTATAAAAATTCCGAAGACCAGGTACACCGTGATAAACATATTGAAAAGATTAAAAATTCTGTAAAGCACCTGAATGATATTCTGAACGATTTCTTGTCCGTGGGCAAGCTGGATGAAGGTAAGGTTGATGTGCAACCCGTTTCATTCGATTTAAAGGAATTTATCAGTGAAAGTATAGAGGAAATGAAAGGACTGCTGAAGAAGGGCCAGCATATTGAATTGTCCTACAGGGGGGTTCCGGAAGTCTTTACTGATAAAAAGCTAGTTAAGAATATTTTAATAAATTTAATTACCAACGCGAGTAAATTTTCTGAGGAAGGGAAGCCCATAACAGTTGCTTGCGATGTTACGGACGAAGAAGCCCATATCGCCATTATTGATCGGGGTATCGGCATCTCAAAGGAGGACCAGGAGCATTTGTTTTCAAGTTTTTACCGTGGCGCAAATGCGGTTAATATTCAAGGGACTGGACTGGGGCTTCATATCGTAAAAAGATACCTCGATCTTCTGGGAGGTGAAGTAACTTTGCAGAGTAGCTTGAATGAGGGTACCTCAGTACATGTCACCATACCAATTTATAAATCAGACATATGAAATCTGTATTAGTCATTGATGATAACGCTGATATCAGGGAAAATACCGCTGAGATCCTGGACCTGGCTGGTTACAAAACCTATACGGCTGAAAATGGAAAAAGGGGTGTGGATATTGCCCTGAAGGAAAAGCCGGATGTAGTGGTTTGTGATATCATGATGCCTGACCTGGATGGATACGGGGTGCTGCATTTGCTTAGAAAGAATCAGGATACCCAGTCCATTCCATTCATTTTCCTGACTGCCAAAACGGAAAGGAACGATTTCAGAAAGGGAATGGAGATGGGAGCCGATGACTATATTACCAAACCCTTTGAAGACATTGAGCTGCTCAATGCCATTGAAATCCGCCTCAAAAAAGCGGAGGTGCTTACCAATAAATATTCGTCCAGCCAGCAGGGTATCAATCAGTTTATTAAGGATGTAAAGGACTCCGGACTGCTCAAGCACCTGGCAGACCACTATGATGTCGAGTTTTACAGCAGGAAGCAGAATCTATATCAGGAAGGAAAGCGGCCAAGATTTCTTTACTATCTGGTGAAAGGCAAGGTCAAAGGTGTTAAGACCCATGAAGACGGGAAGGAGTATATCACGGATTTGTTCAGCGTGGGTGATTTTATCGGTTATCCGGCCTTGATAAATGACAAAAATTATGACGATTCCGCGATTATCCTGGAGGACGCGGAGATCATGCATATACCCAAGGAGGACTTTCAGGAAATGATATACGGCGATATTAACATTGCCACCAAGTTCATCCGGATCATTACCCAAAACGTAAAGGAGAAGGAGGAGCGGCTGTTGAGCCTGGCCTATAGTTCCCTTCGGAAGCGCGTTGCCAAGGCGCTGGTGGATATTTACGGAAAATTCAACCCAGAAGGAAATAACAAATCCATTGAAATTTCTAGGGAGGATATTGCGCATTATGTGGGTACTGCCACCGAATCCTTGATCAGGACCTTGAGTGATTTCAAGGCCGAAAAGCTGATAGAGATTAAGGATGGTAAAATTTTGATTTCGAATCTGGATAAACTCAGAAATTTACTTTATTGAGATTTCCGGTATCTGTCTTGGCCGAAAAAGGCCCCTTGTGGTGTGCGCAAGGGGCCTGGAATAACCGCCCAATGATATTGTTTTTAATCAGCTAACCGGAATGGCTTTGGCCTTTTGGGAGATGCTGACCTGCTTTTTGGGGATACTAATCTTCAGTTCCCCGTCCTTGCAGTGGGCATCAATTTTTGTGCTGTCTGAATTTTCAGGCAACGTGAAGCTCCTGCTCCAGCTGCTGTAGTTATATTCCCGTCTGTTGTATCTGCCGTTTTTTTCCTCCTTTTCCTCTTTTTCCTTTTCCGCGCTGATAGTCAGCAGATCATCATAGGCTTCCACCTTAATGTCCTTTTTGTCCAATCCGGGGACCGCTACAGTCAGAACAAATTCTTTGTCATTTTCGGAGACATTGACAGCAGGCACATTCATTACTTTTCCCAAAGTAAAAAAATCATCCAGCGGGGCATTGAAAAACTTATCCATCCAGCTGGAGTCGAACAAGGTCGGCCAGGAGCTCCTGGGTTTGGCAATTGCTTTTTCCATACAATGATATTTTGAAGATGAGTAAAATGTATTTACCCTAAGGTCGGTTACCCCGTATCGGACAAGAATGACGCCTATAAGCCAAATTGATGATTTCAGTCAGACACTGTCTGGGCTCAAAAAATCATCCAGGTCCCTACGCTGCCTTTTGGTTGGCCGGCCTATTTTGCTTAGCCGTTTGCCTGTATGGAAACTGGAGGAGAATATTTCCGCTCTTTTTTTCTCTTCCGGGGGAGTGAGGTCAATATAATATCTGACGGCTTCTTCATGCTTTACCCGGTTGGCCAGCAGACCTGTTACTTGAATAAGCCATCTGCGGGATTCGGTTCTTATGTCCAGTTCATCGCCGATATTTACGGCTTTGCCGGGTTTGACCGGAGTCCCGCGTAGCCTGACTTTTCCGCCCTCGCATGCAAGCGCAGCCTGGCTGCGGGTTTTGAAAATTCGGACGGCCCACAGGTACTTATCAATACGCAATTTTTCTTTGTCACTCATGGCTGTTGGGTTAGGCAGGTCAGTTCGCAGGCTCAGCCAATTAGACATTCTCTGAAAAATACTTATGGAAATAGGGGATGGTTTCTATTCCCTTGAAATAATTCTCAATGTTGAATTTTTCGTTGGGCGAATGAAGGTTATCGCTGTCCAGGCCAAACCCCATGAATACAATTTTAACACCCAACTCCTTTTCCAGGATGGAACAGATGGGAATGCTGCCGCCCCCCCTCACAGGGATAGGCTGTTTGCCAAAGGTGGTTTCAATGGCCCTGCTTGCTGCCAGGTATCCCGTACTGCTTATGGGGGTCAGGTAAGGTTCCCCCCCGTGGTGTTCGAAGGCTTTCACCGTGACACAGGATGGAGCGATGGATCTGAAATAGTTCAGAAGCATACGCGTAATTTTTTCTGAAGACTGGTTGGGCACAAGTCTGGCGGATATTTTTGCTGTAGCCTTCGATGGTAAGACTGTTTTTGCGCCCTCCCCTTCGTAGCCACCCCATATCCCATTGACCTCCAGGGTGGGTCTTATTCCGGTCCTCTCCGTTGTCGTATATCCCTTTTCACCCCACAGATCCCGGATTCCCAGTTCGTTCCTGTATTCCTCTTCACTGAATGGCGCCCTGGCAAGCAGCGCCCTTTCTTCTTCCGTAGGGTTCAGGACATCGTCATAAAAACCGGGGATGGTAATATGATTATTTTCGTCATGGCAGCTGGCTATCATTTTGGCCAGTATGGTGATCGGGTTGGCCACCGCGCCGCCATAGGTCCCGCTATGCAGGTCACGATT
>DASZRL010000124.1:0-14559 GCA_035549175.1 Chitinophagaceae bacterium
TAATATTTTCCAGGACATCTCCGTCCTGCCGGCCGGAAGGTACTGGCTCCCTGAACGTAAGCTGAATATCCCGGTCGCTGAGGCGAATCGCACGCTGTACCCTGGCGAAGTGGTAGGTCTGCAGGGTCGCAGCGTGTACGAAGGCCACCGAGTCATTTTCGAAGAAGGCATCAAAGCCATAGGTCTGGCCGTGCATGAAGCGGACGATCAGTTGATCCGGGGCGGTTTGCCGGATAATCCTCAGGTGTGTGCCATGGATGTTGACCGGATCGTCATGCATGCCGTTAAACCGGCAGTTTTCGATCAGGATCTGTCCCCGGCACCCGGAAAAATGAAGGGCGTCCGCAAAGGAAGCGATTTTCCGGCCGCTGTGGGGCGCAGGCTCCACGCGGATAACGTTCATATGGAGGTTTTCGGAGTACTGGCTGACGATTCCCAGACCATGCATATAATAGAGGTTCAGGTGGTCCAGGGTAATATCCCTGCAGTAGGCAATGAAACCACCCACCTGGTCACGGACAGGATCCCGCACGGTGAACCGGTTTCCCGGCGGAAAGTCGCGCGGTATGAAATGCCCGGTAAACCGCAGCCGTCCCGGGCTGATTTCCCGTACGGAGGCTTTCATCAGCTGGCCATAGGCATCATTGGCATAGCGCATCGTGCCATCCCGGCTGTCCACCCGGATGCAATGATAATTTTCCTGGATCCAGCCTTCGCCATACCAGACCAGCTTTCCTTTTTCAAGCCGGTACCAGGAGTCCGGGTGGACCCGGACGTCGATGCTGTCGGCCGTGGCTTGCAGGATGGTAAATTCAGACATGGTGGGCCGGGCAAAATCCACGGAAAGGTTCCGGATGCGAATGCTGCGGCAGTGGTCCAGGACAAACGGAGTCATTTTGCCATGGAAAACGAGCAGGGTTTCGTCGCCTTCGAGGCTCAGACCGTGTAACCTTTCCAGAAGCAGGCCGATGGTTTTAACCTTGGACGGACACTCCGCTTCACTGGACGTATTGGAGATGAAATATTCGCGTTTGAGGGCGCTGTCCGGGTAAAGGTCATACCGTCCTTTTCCAAAGCGGAGGATCCGCGCCCTGTTGTTTCCGCAGGCTATGAGGGCCCGGCGGAAGGCCGGTGTGGCATCCCGCCCGCTGTTGGCCACTGCCCCGAAATCGGTCACGGAAAGGATCTTGCCGGGTTGGGCCTGTACCGTGATTACGCTGAACAGTATCGCCCCTGATACGATCAGCCGGCGTATTCTCCCAAAGGTCATAGCTGGATTTTTTAATGCTGACGGCAGGTGCATGCTACCGGATGATGAATTCATCGGCGAAAATCCATGCCTGGCCGCCCGCGCCATTATGCCAGGCCGGCAGGGTGCCGTAATTCACGGCCTTTACCCGGACATACCGCGCCTGCAGCGGGATGGGTATCCGGTAAACGAAGGGTTGCCTGCGGGGAATGAAGTCCTTGTCTGCCACCTGGTGGGTCAAAGTTTTCAGTTGCTCCCAATGCTGCCCGTCATTGGAAATGAAATAGGTCACCTCGCGGGGAAGCAGAATCCAGGACTGGGTTTCCTGGAGGCAGGTAAGTTGAAGCGTATGCAGGGTCCTGGAGGAGCCGAGGTCCACCACTGCATCCAGGTCTTTGCCTTGCCAGGCAAGCCAGCTGCCGTCCCCGTAGTTCCAGGAACCGGTTATGCCATCGGTAAGCCCGTAATCCCCCGCCGTCCCGTAGCTCGGGCTATAAGGTTCCAGGAAGGATACCTTCTTGCCCAAAGCCAGGTGGGATACCAGGGAAAACCCGATGGGCAGGGCCGCCTGGCGCCCCTGGCGCGTGGCAGTCACCTGGAAACCGGCCGGCTGAGCCAGCGTAAAGGAGTCCCTGAATGGATGCCGGTGCGTCGTATCTCCTTCCAGGGAATAGAAGAGCCGCATGTCGGGGGTACCGGTCGCCGCAAACAATTTCCAGGAAGGACCTTCAGGTTGGAAACGGAGCCGGGCAGTCAACAGGTTCCGGTCCTCCGCACCGAACAATATCCTGCGACGGGTCATCCAGGCATAATGGGAAGCCAGTCGCTGGTGGAAGGAAGCATAGTCAGTACTTCCATTCCACAGGGCTTCGCCAAAAGCCTGCAGCCGGGGAAACATCATGTATTCCACATTGTACTCCGTTACCCCTTCGGTCCACAGGGGGCATTCCGCCCCGAGTATCCCGGGATCCCTGCCTGCGGGCGCCGCATTGAAGTGAAAGGTTTTTTCCAGGGTCAGGGAGGCGGGAGGGGAATCAAAATACAGGGTCTGAATGATCCGGTTTCCGTTGGAAAGAGCTTCCTGGGCCTTTTCCTGGCCGCGCCATACCTCTACGATCGCCTGGCGGTCCGCCCCGCCTTCCAGGATCTCGTCCCACCCCAGCAGGTGCCTGCCTTTGGACTGCAGGAATTGCTGGATACGCCGGACAAAATAACTCTGGAGCGCATGCTCGTCCTGCAGGCCCTCTTCTTTCATTTTTCGCTGGCAGACGGGACAGGCCTTCCAGCGATCCTTGGGACATTCATCGCCGCCGATGTGAATATAGGGGGAGGGGAAAAGCTGCAGAACCTCGTTTAAAACATCTTCCACAAACTGGTAGGTTTTTTCCTGGCCGGCGCAATACACATCCTGCATGACACCGAAGTAGGCGGGGACTTCCAGTGGTTTTTTCAGACAGGAAAGTTCCGGGTAGGCCGCCAGTGCGGCCCGGCAATGGCCCGGCATTTCAATTTCCGGGATAACGGTAATGTTACGCTGGCGGGCATACGCTACAATGTCGCGTATTTCCTGCTGGGTGTAAAAACCCCCGGTGATCCGTCCGTCTGCTTCCCGGCGCCAGGCGCCTACGGAGGTCAGACGCGGATATTTTCTGATTTCGATCCGCCAGCCCTGATCATCGGTCAGGTGCCAGTGAAAGGTATTGATTTTATAAAAGGAAAGCAGGTCCAGGTGCTTTTTGATATAGGAGACGGGAAAAAAGTGGCGTCCCACGTCAAGCATATTGCTGCGCCAGGCGTAGGACGGTTCATCCTGAATGGACAGGCAGGGGAGCATTACCTGCGTTTCCACCGTGTCCGGCAAAAGCTGGCGGAGGGTTTGAACGGCCCAGAAATAGCCTTTGGCCTGGGCGGAGCGCACGGAAATCTCCCCGGGGCGGATCGTCAGCGCATATCCTTCCGGGTTGGTGATGGCCGGATCCCGGGTAAAACGGATCAGGGGTTGTTTGGCCCCCGCCCGCTGCAACGGAAGGTTTAGTCCTGTCTGGACCCGTATCTGGTCGGCAAGGAAACGGGCGGCGCGGGCCGCCCTGGGATCCGCATACCGGATTGCGGCCCGCTGCAACGGGAAACTCCCTTCCTGTCTTTCCACGTGGCGGGGCCAGGGAATCAGGGGCAGGGTGGTTTGCGCACGGGTTATCCCCACGGCGCAGAGCAGCAGGACAGGCAGGATGATCCTAGGCATGGTGCATCGTTTTAGCTGGGCGGGTCGCCAGGGCCGGCTGGGAAGATACGTTGATCGCACATTCCCCGGCGGACCCGGCCCATCACCCGGAAGCAGTTGGATAATTTTCAGGAATGGATCGTTCAGAAATTCACTTTCTCCACGACCCGGATCCGCTTGGTAAACCGCAGCTGGCCGTCCACAAAGACTTTCAGGTAATACCGCTGGGCCGGCCGGTAGGACAGGTCATAGGTGAAGCTGCCTGCTTTCAGGCCGTAGTAGTGATGCGCTTCGATCAGCCTGCCTCCTTCATCCGTGAGGATCTGAACCGTGACATCCTTTTCCCGGCCGCCGTAATAGTCCAGCACGGTCCTGCCGGTGGTAAGCGTGGGAAACAGGCCGACTGCCGGTTCGCGGTTCATCGGGGACCATTGACTGCTGTCCCGGCTTACCCGGAACGCATAGGTGAGGGCGCTTCCGAAATCCGATTCGAAGGCCTGTACGAGGTTCCCGGTGCTGTCCTCCAGGCGGACGGATCCCCGGCCACCCCGGGTGTTGAACCAGAATTCCAGGCCATCCCGGGCTGTGTCATCAATGACCAGGGTGTAACCACCCGGCTGGAGATGAAGGGTATCCCGGAAAAGCTGGTTTTTCTGGGTGCTGTCGAACTGCCGGTGATATAGGGTACTGCCCGATTCGTTTACCAGATGCCAGGTATTCTGCTGGGGCTGGTTATTGGTTTGGAATACCAGTACCAGGCTGCCCGGATGTACGGGCGGTGGCTGGAAATGGGCTTCCATGCGGTTGTCCAGCGGAAACTCGTCCGGCCGGTGGTTTGGCCGGGTTAGGCTAACCAGGAAGATGGTATCCCCTCGGCTTTCCGGAAGCGGTCCGGGGAGGGTTACCTCGATGTGCCGGCCGGGGGCAAGCCGCCCCTTCCATGCATAGTGGTTGGTGGGACCATTCAGGGTTCCATACCCAATATCCAGGAACCTCAGGTCCCGTGATCCGTTATTGCGGATGATAACCCGGGCCGGAAGACAGGAAGGATTGACGCGGCTGTATATGTCCCGGGAAGAGGGAACCAGGATATCCTCGATGGACGCGTCGTACCGGGTCACACGCCGACTGTATTGAATGAAGTATGCGGTGATGTTTTCTACGGCCTGCGAGTTGGGGTATTCGTAAGGTTCCATATTCACATCCACCGTATCCCGCCCATGCAGGGGCAGCAGGTATTCATCCGGGATCTGCAGGTATCCGGGGCACCAGTTCGCCCGGTCCAGTAGCCAGGTGCCGGCCTGCGGAAACAGGGCATTGTCAGCGCAACTTTTCCAAACCGGGCGACGGTCTATGCGTTTTCCGTCGTACACGATATCCCGCATTTTGCTGCAGAACTCCCCGCAGCCGTCACGGGGGTTATCACCATGCCCGGTCTGGTATATCTTCAATTTGCCAAAGGAGGCGCCCCTGGCCCTGGAAATGCCGACAGGGGCCAGCGCTGTTTCAATGGACTGGCCGGGAACCCCATACCGGAAATTTCCATCATAGATTTTTTCAATACGTATGGGTTCCGCAACCGGGGTACCCCGGATAAGTTCGAAGTCCAGGGTGACCAGCCACCCCCGGTCCTGGTTCGGCTCAAACCCGCTGTGGTTATAAACGATCTCCACGCTGTCGCGGAGCAGCAGGCTGAAATCTGTAATATCGAGGTCCCAGGTAAAATGCCAGTCCTTCCCGAAGGCACCGCCATAGGGCGTAAGCATGCGGCCGATTTCGAAATCCCTCGAAGGCCCGTTCACACCTCCCGTTCGCCGGATCCGGATGGCGTCCAGGTAATCCCAGTCCGCGCAGCGCACACTGTCCGGGCAGGCAAACCGGACGTGCAGCAGGATTTTGCGGATAGGAACCCCGGCTGAGGGGAAAACACCCCACCGGGGATAGGCACGCACCCCCTGGGCAGGGTCGGTTACCACAAATTCCCGCTGGTGGGTGACGACATGAAGGGTGTCCGAGGCCAGCACCCAGGCCGCCTGGCACAGCAAATACAGGAGAATGAAGGCTCTTTTCATTTGAGTTGCTTTAGAAGGGACTGGCAGGGGATCCCTTTTTTCCGGTACGGTTTCCGGGTACAGCCGCCAGCCCGGCCAGCCTGTCCCCTTACAGTCTGAAAAGGTAAACCCATCGGTCAACGCTTTTCGGAGGACTTTTCCGGTTCCCCGTGCGGGTCCCGGGATCCCGGTTTCCAGTCAACCGGTGGCAAACTGGGTGGCGTGGACCTGGAAACCCGGGCACCTGATCTTCCAGACAGGGCCGGTACCTGCGGTTTTCGATTCCCGGCATACCCGGAACCTCCCGCAAGGGGCCTCTATTTAAATCGCAGTTTCAAAAATATATTCTGATTATCATCAACTTGCACAATATTTTAAAAAAGTTATTAAATATTTAAAAAAAGTTCCATTATTTTATAAATAAGTTTAAGAAGTAACGCCTTCTTAACAACAAATTAACTGCTTAATGATTTCATGCTGATAAAGTCCAAGGGATATAAACCAAGTGTCTTAAAACAGCTATACCTGAACCCCCAGGTTACCTGTGCGGAGCTGAGTTCTGCGATTGGAAAGAGCCTTCCCATTGTGACCCGCCTGTTGAATGAACTGATCCAGGATGGCCTGGTAAAGGAAAACGGCTTTGCGGCCTCCACGGGCGGCCGCCGCGCCATGACCTATTCCCTGGCTGCCGACGCACTCTACCTGGTGTCAGTCGCCATGGACCAGTTTATCACCCGGGTGGCCATTATGAACATGAGCAACGAGTTTGTGCGCCCCGTTGTGAAGATCGAATTGCCGCTGGCCAACCACGCCGAGGCCCTGGATATCCTGGTAGACCGTATCCGGGAAATTATTTACGAATCGGGCATTGCGCAGGAAAAGATCGCGGGCATCGGCATCGGTATGCCGGGGTTTGTGGATGTGAACCGGGGACTGAATTATTCCTTCCTGGATACGGGTGAGCGGAGCATTATGGACATTGTCCGGGAAAGGACCGGCCTGCCCGTTTTCATCGATAACGATTCCAGCCTGATTGCCCTCGCGGAACTGCGCTTCGGTGCAGCCCGGGGCAGGCAGAACGTGATGGTCATTAACGTCGGGTGGGGTGTAGGGCTCGGAATGATTCTTTCAGGTGAATTGTTCCGGGGCCATAACGGGTTTGCCGGGGAATTCAGCCATATTCCCTTGTTTCAGAACGGAAAACTTTGCCAGTGCGGCAAGACAGGCTGCCTGGAAACGGAGGCTTCCATGGAGGTGATGGTGGAGAAGGCCCGGGAGGGACTTCGAAACGGACGGATCAGCCATTTCCGGGATTTGCCTCAGGATTTTGAGGAGGCCTGCAAAACCATCCTGGATGCGGCGGTTATCGGGGACCAGTTCGCCGTAGAACTACTCTCGGAATCGGCCTACAATATCGGCCGGGGTATCGCCACCCTGATCCACATCATCAACCCGGAACTGATCGTACTGAGCGGCAGAGGCGCCGGAGCCGGCAAACTCTGGCTGGCCCCCATCCAGCAGGCCCTGAACCGCTATTGCATCCCCCGGCTGGCCGCCCATACGGATTTGTCTGTCTCCACCCTGGGAAACCGGGCCGAACTGATCGGGGCGGCTGCTCTGGTGATGGAGCATTTTGACAAGAAGACGCCCAGACCGACCGCCTCATTAACACCCACGACCGAAAATATATAACCCCCTTAAACAATCAACAAAAACTGAAACTGCGATGAAAAATCTGTTTCGAAAGATGCTGCCAATCTTCCTGGCAGTTGTGTGCTTTCTGGAGGTAAGTGCACAGGAGAAAAAAACAGTGACAGGGACAGTACAGGACCCGGAAGGTAATCCTGTAGCCGCTGTCACGATTTTAGAGAAAGGAACCAGGAACCAGGTCCTGACGGATGGCAATGGTGCCTTCAAGATCACGGTGAAAAACGGCGCCACGCTCGTCATCAGTTCGGTTGGTTTTCAGACCACTGAATATGCCACGACCAACGGAGGCGTAGCGACGATCCGGCTGGCCACTTCGGCCAAGGAAATGTCGGATGTCGTGGTTACCTCGCTGGGTATCCGCAAACAGGCCCGGTCACTGGGCTATGCCGCCACCACCATCAAATCCCAGGAACTGGTCCAGACGGCTCCCACCAACTTCGCCAGTGCCCTGTACGGCAAGGCGCCGGGTGTACGTATTGCGACCGCTCCGGGTGGCTCCCTTTCCGGGGTAGCTATCCAGATCCGCGGGATCAACTCGATCTTCGGCCGGACCCAGCCGCTGATCGTGATGGATGGCGTTCCCATCCATGACGGGGATTTCAATAACGGCAACTACTGGGGCGACCAGCGTGTCCGGGGGAACGGCCTGATCGATCTGAACCCGGAGGACATCGAAAGCCTGACTGTGCTGAAGGGTGCTTCCGCAGCCGCGCTCTACGGTTCCGAGGCCACCAACGGGGTTATTGTCATCACGACCAAGTCGGGCAGGGCCAAGAAGGGCTTCTCCATTGATTTCAACACGACCTATTTCCAGGACCGCGTAGCCTACCTGCCCCGTTTCCAGACCGTGCGCGGCGCCGGTTCCCCGGTCCAGTACGACGTGTACGGGGAGGATGCCAACGGATTTAATGCACAGCAGTTCACGGTGAATGGCAAGTCCTACCGGGCCCTTGTTCAGGGTTCCCTGAACTTCGGTCCCAAATTTGACGGCCAGCCGATTCTTTCCTGGGATGGGGTGGTAAGGCCCTATTCTCCCATCAAGAATGGCTGGGCACACCTGTTCCAGACAGCCAACAATTCCGTGGAGAACCTGGCCTTTTCCATGGCGTCGGATATTTCGTCCACGCGGTTTTCCTTTACTCACCAGCATTATGAAGGGGTTAGCCTGAACTCTGCCAACGATAAGTACAACTTCAACCTGAACACGACGTACAACTTCGGTAAACGGTTCCGGACCAATTTCATCATCAATGATATCTATTCCCGGGTACAGAACCGTCCCTACATGGACGACCGCCTCATCAATAACTTCGGTGGTATGATGCCCACCTTTGATGACGGCTACTGGTACCGCAATAAATACCAGACCAGCCTGGGCTACAAATATGTCACCGGCAGTAACCCGAGCCTGACACCGGATGAAAACCTGAAGATCCCCAACTACCGGACAGATATCCTGGATTTCATCTGGAACGTGATGAAGAACCAGACGATGGAATACAACAACCGGTTGATCGCCAGCAATACCAGTTTCCTGGACATTACCAAGGATCTGCAACTGCGCGGCCGGATCGCCACCGACTGGACTTCCAATCAGACTGAAACCAAAGACTACTCGAGCATCCCGGTGGTGTTTGGTCCCTCCGGATACTATGGTATCGACAAGAGTGCCTATTCCATCTTCTACGGAGACCTGTTGCTGACCTACAGCAAGAAGATCAACAAGGATCTGGAATTGAAGGCCATGGCCGGTTATACGGCTGATAAGGAATCCAGCTATTCCACCAGCGTTAGCACCAACGGGGGGCTGACCACCGAGAACCGCTTTGACCTGACCTCCTCGGCCAATTCGCCCTACTACAGCGGAGCCGCCAGGAGCTTCCTGACCAAGGATGCCATTATCGGTACGGTCAATGCCAACTACAAGGATTACCTGTTCCTGGAAGGTACGATCCGCCGGGACCGTACTTCCACCATGAATCCGAACAACAACTCCTTTGTATATCCTTCCGTGAATGGTGCCTTTGTCCTTTCCGATGTGGTGAAGCTTCCCCAGGTCGTCAACTACGCCAAACTGCGTGGTTCCTGGGGTATCGTGGGTAACTATCCCGCAGCCTACCAGGCTAACGTCGCCTACAACCTCAATAACCTGGGTAACCAGGGCACCGGAAGCTCGACGCTGGCCACTACGGTTCCGACCGGCACCTACGGGAACGACAACATCAAACCGGAGAAGAAGCATGAGGTGGAATTCGGTCTGGAGACCAGCTGGTTGACCAACCGCCTGCACCTGGATGTTGCCTATTATAACGCGAAGGTGGTCGACATGATCGTCCCGCTTCAGATCGCGCAGTCCACCGGTGCAAACAACATCCTGACCAACATCGGTACCCTCCGCAACACCGGGGTGGAAGTGAATCTCCAGGGCACACCGGTCGTTTCCAGGAAATTCAGCTGGGAATCCGGCATCAACGTCAGCTTCAACAACAACAAGATCATCAAACTGACCAATGGTTCCACCGAGTTCATCCACGCCGATTACGACGGGAACGCCGCCGTACTGAAATCCGTGGTGGGTCGCCCGATCGGGGACCTGTATGCACACCCCATCCTGACCGACAACAAAGGCCAGAAGGTGATTGCTGACCTGGGTGGCGGCGAGTTCAACTACCAGATCGACGGATCCAAGCTGGTTCGTTACGGAAACGCCCAGGTGAAGGCAGTCGGCGGGTTCTTCAATACCTTCCGGTACAAGAACTTCGCCCTGGAACTGTACACGGACTTCCGCATCGGTGGGGACGTGATGCCGACCGGCCTGTTCTGGATGACCAGCCGCGGCCTTACCAAGGAAAGCCTGAACGGCATGGATGCAGCCCATGGCGGGGTATCCTACTATAAGGATGCCCAGGGTCGTGGCATCGAGACCACTGCGCAGCAGGGTCCCAACGGCGAGACCGTTTACCACGACGGGATCAAGATGGGTGGTGTATTCCCCGACGGAACGCCCAACACGTATGTGACCTCGCAGTTCTTCTATTACTGGGATACGTACAACTGGGGCGGTCCCCAGTACAGCAATTCCGAGTACTTCCGGTACATCGTGAAGAATACGTACTGGAAAATGCGGGAAGTAACGCTTTCCTATACCCTGCCGCAGAATATTGCCAGCAAGGTCAAGGCCAGCAAACTGCAACTGTCTGTATTTGGCCGCAACCTGTTCTACCTGTACCGTACGATCAAGGACATGGATGCTGAACAGCTGACCGCGGGCCTGAACTGGGCGCAGAACCTGAACAATGCCGGTAGCCAGCCTTCTACCCGTAGCTACGGGGTATCTCTGCGGGCCACCTTCTAATTATTCATGTAAAAATGACTATCAATATGAAAAAATTATTTCTGTCTGGATTTGCCTCCTTGTTACTGCTTGGCTCCTGTACCAAGAAGCAATTCGCAGATGACTATACCAACCCTGCGTCTGTGGCCACGACCACGGTGGACAGGCAATTTGCCGGGTTTATGTCTTCCAATCTCAACTATGTGATGTATCACTACTGGGATTATTTCGTGGTCTACCAGAACACCCTGATTCCCTGGAGCCAGACCGCGGCGACCCTCAATACGACGGGCCGATTCCTGCCCGGTGCCGCCGCCATCAATGATGTCTGGGGAACCTATTATGGCTTCATGGCCCAGTACAAGGAGTTACTCCGTGTCTACAACGGCCTGAGTGCCCAGGATCAGCAGAATAACCGCATCTTCATTATTGCGGCGACGATCTATTATTATGATTTCACCCAGAAGGTGGTGGATCTCTGGGGTGCGATTCCCTGGAGCGAGGCCGGCCTGCTGGGCACCAACGGCGGAGATTACAAGGCATCCCTGGCCAAGTATGACGATGCCGCCACCATCTATACCCAGATGCTGGACGACCTGAAGGGATTTGCCGATGAACTCAACGGCCTCAGCGTACCGGCTGCCGTCACTACGGTTATGAAGACCCAGGATTTCCTGAATCACGGGGATATCAACAAATGGAAGCAATATTGCAACTCCCTGCGCATAAAGCTCCTGATGAGAGTGAGCGGGGTTCCCTCTTTTCAGTCTAGGGTGAGCACTGAAATGGCAAGCATTCTGGGGAACCCTTCCTCTTATCCTGTGGTCTCCACGTATGCCGACAATATCATGGTAAAAGTGGTGAACATTACCTCGGGGATCAACAACGGAACCAACACCGGTTCCAACTCGGACTTCTACACCGGCCTGATCGGCTGGGGCCAGGCTGACCGGGCCAACAAGGGGATGATCGACCTGATGAACAACAACAGCGATCCCAGGTTGCGGGCCATGTTCGAGCCGGGTGAAGCCGCTGGAGGCGCCTACATCGGACTGGATCCTACGCTGACCAGTACAGATCAGACCACCCTGCTGAACACCAATACGATTGCCCGGTACAACCGTTCCACACTGACCCAGAACAATTATATTCCGGGCATGCTGATCAACGCGGCTGAGATCGATTTCCTGATTGCCGAGTACTACCTGAACGCCGGAAGCGATGCCAATGCCCGGGCCGCCTACGAAGCAGGCATTACCCAGTCGATCAATTATTATTTCTACCTGCGCACGCTCAGCAACGATAACACGGCCGGTCCGCTGACCCCCCTGGGAGGCAGCGAGATCTCCGATTATCTGAATGCTGCGGATGTAGCCTGGAGCGGCGCAGCTACCAATGCGGACAAGCTCAGCCGGATTGCCACCCAAAAGTGGATCAATTACAGCGTGCTGCAGCCCATGGAGTGCTGGTCGGAAATCAGGAGGCTGAAACTGCCCAGCCTGACCTTCCTGCCGGACGCCGGAGTACAGAAGCTTCCGCCGACCCGGTGGCTGTACCCGACCAACGAACAGACCTATAATGCGGCCAACTACCAGGCTGTTCAGTCCAGCGATAACTTGTCAACCAAGCTTTTCTGGGATGTCAAATAAGACCTGGGCAGACATATAACAGGCTGTAAGCCCGTCGGATACTCCGGATCCATCCGCTCCGCCGGCAGCCAGCCTAACTGAAACTTTCGAAAGGGACCCCCTCCAAGGCCTTGGCCGGGAGGGGGTCCTTTTTTTATGGATTATCCATGCGCCGGGCATCGGTTGGTTACCCGTACCGGCGGCTTCGTGATCCGGGATCGGCGATTTGCAGGGCTGCCTGGAGGCCGGTATCGTTCAGCGGCCGCGAAGTGAGAATACAGGCAGAATCAGTTAATCGGGAACAGGCGCCGGTCCCCCTGGTCCATTAAATTTGACAATTATACCCTGGCAGCCCCTGCAATGGGCAGGACCCGGAGAGACTGGCCAGGACAAGCGGATTTTGAATCAAGTAAAGTGAATACGTTTTATGCGTAACGCGCTGCGAGCCGTCATGCCGACGGCCCTTGCTCTGTTTTTTTGGGTGGGTGTGATTAGGTCGCAGACCCAGCACGCCATTCTGCGGATGGGGGAGGCGGCTACCGAGTCATTCGACAGGGACTGGCGGTTTGCCCGGTTCGGTCAGCAGGCCGATGGCAGCGTCCTGGACGAACCTGGCGACACCCTGGCGGCTCCCGGCTTTGATGATCATACCTGGCAGCCTGTCCAGTTGCCCCACGACTGGGCTATCACAGGGCCCTTCCGGATCGATCTGGCAGGAGAAACCGGAAAGCTCCCCTGGAAGGGGATCGGCTGGTACCGGAAACATTTCCAGCTATCCTCCCGGGATGCCGGGAAAAAGATTTTCATCGACTTTGACGGGGCCATGGCCTATGCCGAAGTGTGGCTGAACGGTGAATACGTTGGGGGATGGCCCTATGGATACAGTTCATTCCGGCTGGATCTGACGCCTTACCTACGCTTCGGTGGGGAAAATATCCTGGCGGTACGCCTCAATACGGAGGCCTGGGATTCCCGGTGGTATCCCGGGGCCGGTCTTTACCGTCATGTCTGGCTGGTTAAAACCGCTCCCGTCCACGTAGATCATTGGGGGACTTTCATTACCACACCGGACGTTCGGCAGGAACGAGCCAGGGTTCATATCCGGACCCGGGTCTGCAATGAAAGCTCCCGGCGGGCCGGCGTAACCGTACAAACGTCCCTGTTCGAGCTGGATAGCGCGGACCGGCCCACCAGGTTGGTCGTCGCAGCGCCGGAGCAACCGGTAATCCTACCGGCCGGCGAGAAAAGACCAGTCGAGGCCCTGGTTACCGTGTCTTCTCCCAGGCGCTGGGATATCCGCACGCCGAACCGGTATGTAGCTATTACCCGGCTCCGGGCCGCCGGGAAAGTAATCGACACCTATTATACTGCTTTTGGCATCCGGACCCTGGCGTTCACCGCCCGGGACGGGTTCCTGCTGAATGGAAGGCGCGTACCGATCCAGGGTACCTGCAACCATCACGACCTGGGGGCCCTGGGGGCAGCGGTAAATACCAGCGCCCTGCAGCGACAACTCCGTATCCTCCGTGCTATGGGCTGCAATGCCCTGCGCACATCGCATAATCCTCCTGCCCCGGAACTGCTGGAACTGGCCGACAAAATGGGGTTCCTGGTATGGGATGAAGCCTTCGATGCCTGGAAGCACGGCAAGAAGAAGAATGATTACAACAGGCTGTTTGACCAGTGGCATGAAAAGGACCTGACTTCGCTGGTCCTGCGCGACAGGAACCATCCCAGCGTTATTATCTGGTCCATCGGCAATGAAGTAATGGACCAGCGGGACACCTCCATGACCCGGGAACTGGCTGATATCGTCCACCGGAATGACTCCACAAGGCCTGTTTCCAACGGATACAATGATCCCGACGGCGGAAGGGCGTCCGGGGCCCCCCTGGCGCTGGATGTCATGGGCGTCAATTATTTTTTCGGCCAGCAGGCCAGGTGGGACGCCGATCCACGCTACAGGAGCATGCCGACGATCGGCAGTGAAACCTCCAGCTGCCTGAGTTCGCGGGGGGAATATTTTTTTGGAACCGAATACCGGAACTGGCAGGTCAGCTCCTATGACCTGGCCCGGCCGGGCTGGGGATGTATCCCCGATGAGCAGTTCCGGACAAACGCCCGGTTTCCCAACCTGCTGGGGGAATTTGTCTGGACCGGATTTGATTATTTGGGTGAGCCTACTCCCTATGGTTCGGATGATACCAACCTGCTCAATTTCCGCAGCGACCCGTCCAGGCGCGAGGAATTGCGCCAGAAACTCGCGGACATGGAAAAAAATAACCCGCCATCCCGCAGCAGCTATTTCGGGATTATCGACCTCTGCGGGTTTCCCAAGGACCGGTACTACCTCTACCAGGCCCACT
>DASZRL010000125.1:0-10367 GCA_035549175.1 Chitinophagaceae bacterium
AGCCAATTATGATGAAGCGATGCTGGATAACGGTTCCTACCCGGTCCACCTGAAAAACCGCATCCGCGGCGGCCAGGGGCACCTGAGCAACCTGCAGGCACTGGACCTGTTCAACCGGCACCGGCCCGCCTTCATGAGTCACCTACTCTTGTCCCACCTGTCCCAGAACAACAACGACCCGGCTCTGGTGCAATCCCTGTTCGGGCCCCATGCCTCGGGGATGACCCTGGTGATTGCCTCCCGCTACGCGGAGAGCCCGGTCTATCCGGTAGGGCCCCTGCAACCCGCCCGCCCCCCGGCACCTGAACAGCTGGTGCTGCCCTTCTGAAGCCGGGAAAGCTGTTTTGGGGTCTTCCCGGTCCTTTTCTATCTTTTCGCCATAAATCGTGCGCCCGATGACTCCGATCCGGACAGTTTCCGCCCTGCTTGGCTGCCTGCTGGCAGCCGTGCCGCTTACCCTAACGGCCCAGCCGGCTGTGCCGGATACGGTGAAGGTAGGGATCTACATTACCAGCATTCACGACATCGACTTCAAGCAGAAAGAATATACCGTCAGTTTCTGGCTATGGCTCAAGTACCGCAATAAGGATTTTGATTTTTACAATAACCTGGAGGTCCCGCAGGCCAAGACCGTCACCAAGTCCTTTGTAACGGTGGACAGCTCCAACAACCAGGTGTATATGATGATGAAACTGCAATGCGTGATGAAGGATTCCTGGCGGATCGGCAACTTTCCCTTCGACCGGCAGAAGCTGCGCCTGACTATTGAAAATTCGCAGTTTGACCGTCACGCTATGGTCTTTGTTCCCGATACGGTGGGTCAGCATTTTGACCCCCGGTTCGCCCTGAATGGCTGGACCATTGACAGTTGCGTGGTCACTACGGGCGTGAAAGCCTATGAAACGGCCTTCGGGGATCCTGCCCAGCCCACCCCCCACAGTGAATACAGCTCCTTCCGCGTCCGGCTGGACATTATGCGCAGTGCCACCGGGCTGTTCTGGAAAATGTTCCTGGGCATGTATATCGCTTTCCTGATTGCCTATACCTGCTTCTATATTCATGCCGATGGCATCGATTCCCGGTTTGGACTCAGCGTTGGGGCCCTTTTTGCCGTGATCGGCAACAAGTATATTATCGATTCGGCGCTGCCGGAATCCTCCTCGTTTACCCTGGTAGACAGCCTCCACGGCCTGACCCTGTTCTTTATTTTTACCGTGATTGCCGCCACCGCCTACTCGCTGCAGCTGGTTAAAAAAGGCCGGACGGTGCAGGCCCACCGGTTCGACATGCTCATCGCCCAGGTCCTGCTGGTAGCCTACGTACTGGTGAACGCCTGGTTGATTACCCGGGCAACCCGGGGGTAACCCGCCAGGGGCAGGCCGGTGCCGGCATTCCTGCCCGCCCGCCCCCCCGGGCAGGAATGCCGGGTGGCAGCCTCCCACCCCCCCGAAGGCCCCCCTGCCCCCAATGAAAACCCCGGGGGAAAGGAGTATGGATGTGGACAAGATTGGTTGCACAGGTGTGGAAATACCCTATATTTGATACTGTTAATTACAGTATACCCATTAACATTCTAAATCTTCAACAGATGGCAACAAAAAAAGCAAAGAAAGCCGCCAAGAAACCCGCAGCTAAAAAAGCCGCTCCGAAAAAGGCAGCCAAGAAAGCCGCCAAGAAAGCCGCTCCGAAAAAGGCAGCCAAGAAAAAATCCGCTCGCAAGCCCAATGCAGCCTTTATGAAAGCGCTCACCCCCAGCGCAGCGCTCGGAGCTGTTGTAGGCAGCAAGCCCATGCCCCGCACGGAGGTAGTGAAGAAAGTATGGGATTATATCAAGGCCAATAAACTGCAGGACAAAGCCAATAAGCGCATGATCAATGCCGATGACAAGCTCAAGGCAGTTTTTGGCGGCAAGAGCCAGGTTTCCATGTTCGACATGGCCAAGCACCTGGCCAAGCACCTGAGCTAAGAAATTGTTTGTTCAGCGTAGAGGGCATCCACCGATGCCCTTTTTTATTTTCCTGCCGGCGTCCGGCCGCCCGGGCAGGGAGGGCCCCGCCCGGGCACCCCGCTAAGGAAGTTTCATGCCGGTTACCATCTTTTCCGCGGAAAAGGAATGGCTTTTCCGGTAATACAGCCGGATCATTTTCCAGTTGAATTCCACCTTTTTCCCCACCAGCTGCTGCGGATCATTGTTGATATTTTCGGCCTGGTCAAAATAGGCCAGCCAGAGCAGCCGCCGGGTAGAGCCGTCCGGAAGTCTGACCTGCAGGTAGGTATAATCATCCTGTACAATGCCCGTCACCGTCCCGTCCAGGGTACCCGTTTCCTCCGAGGAAGAATTGGTCATCTGGCCCTTTACCACGGGTTGCAGGATCTTGATATAGGCGGGGCACATCACGGCCAGCTTCAGGCCGATCTTATACCCGATCTTATGTCCGCTCTCCTCATCGAAGGTGCTCAGCCCCTCCGCCTGCAACAAGCGGTCCACGTAAGGCATGCAGGCATCCAGGAAGGCCTGCGCAAAAAGCGCCTGCGCGTCCTGTTCTGATTTGATCGGCTGGTCCGGATGCGCCTGGAGGTACTCGCACATTTTTTCGGCGGCCGTGTCATAGATGGTCTTGGTCTGGCTCAGGCAGGCCAGGGGCAGGCCGGCCAGCAGGGTGAAAAGTATCTTTTTCATTTGACGGAATTTGGCTGGCAAAATAGACGAAAAATGGCGGCCCTGCAATGGCAGTTCCAAATTAGGCACCCGCGGCCCGGTCAGCCTCCCCGGGAAAGGACCACCCCGATAAAGGCCATGGCCAGGGACACCAGTAACAGGATACGGCCGCTCCACCGCGCTATGCGCGTCTGGAAGGTCACCCCGTCCCGGGCGGAGGCCACCGTGTCTCCGCCGGCCCGCAGCGCGCGGCGGCCGATCAGCAGGTCATGGGTCAGGCTGACCACCAGCAGGGAAAAAAACAGGACCAGCTTCCAGCTGAGCAGCTGTCCGTAACGGCTGTGAAACAGGAAGTGCCAGGTAAGGGGCAGGCCCCGCAGGTGCAGGTTCAGCAGGCCGGTGGCGACCAGGCCCACCAGTACGATCCAGCCGTAAAAGCGGAATTTAAGACCCGTTACTGTCAATAGTTCCCGGCGCCGGGGATTTTCTCGGATCGCAGGCAGCAGCACCAGGGGCAGGAACAGCATGCCGCCGATCCAGAACGCCGCCAGGATGATGTGAAGCCAGACGCTGATATAATATCCTGTATTCATGGTGCAAGGGTACAATACAAAGCCCGGATGCCGCCTGATCCTGCTCAGGTGGTTTCATCCAGCACCCGGCGGGTGTATTCCAACCCCGCGGCATAGATGGCATCAAACTTTTTAAAATCGAACACGCCGTACCCTCCCAGGCCCTCCGGCTCAATGAACAGTTCGCAGCGGTTCCGGTTGCGCAGGACATTTTCACGGATGGCCAGGTGCAGCAGCCGCTCTATATTGGACAGGAAACCATTTTTGGGATCATAAGGAGCCAGGGGATTGACATGTACCCCGATCAGCCGGCTATAGGTTCCGAGCAGGGGTTCGGCCGGAAGGTTACCGGATAGCCCCCCGTCCACATACGGAACGCCGTCAATTTCCACCGGCGGAAACAATATCGGTATGGAGGAGGCGGCCAGGATGGCCGGCAACAGCGGCCCGCGGTCGAATATCACCTGCTGCCCGGTCAGGAAGTTGGACGCGGTGATATACAGGGGAATGGAAAGATCCTCGAACCGCTCATGGCGCAGGGACCGACGAAGCAGGTTCTCCACGCGGCGCAGGGACAGCAGGCCTGTGCGCCATCCCTTCCACTGCAGGGAAAAGCTGATGCGGCTCTCCCGGAACAGGTTCCTTACCTCGTCGGTCGTATAGCCGTCACAGAGAAAAGCCGCGACGATCGATCCCGAACTGGTAGCGGCGACCGCCTGGGGTAGGATGCCCTTTTCTTCGAACGCTTTCAGGACGCCCAGGTGGGCAAAGCCCCGGGCACCTCCCCCGGAAAGGACAAAGGGCCGATACTGCGGTTGCATGGCTGAAAATACGTTTTTTTGCCGGCGTCGCCCAGCCGGTCAGAGGTTTCGGGCAATCAAACGGACTACCGAAGCCTTACCCTGGTGAAAGGGGCCTTCCCGGAGGTCGACCTCCTCCTGGTTGCAGCTGATCACGTGAAGCCGGGGATGGAAATCATGGTACAGGGTGGCCGCATCATACAGGAGTGCCTCCTCCCGGGGTCCCCCGCTGTCGAAGCGAAGCTGGTCCCTGGAATACGCCTCCAGGATCAGGAAGCCGCCGGGCCGGAGACTTTCGGCTGCCGCCTGGTGAAACGCGGTCCGGAGCGGTTCCGCCATGTGCACATAGATCAGGGCGACCAGGTCATAGCTTCTGAGCGGACGGTATTCATCCAATGACATCAGCTCATACTGAATGGCAACCTTCTCGCGGGCTGCCCTGGCAAGCGCCTTCTCCTGGGCCACCTCACTGAAGTCAAAGGCAAACACCTGCCAGCCCTGTCGGGCCGCATAGATGGCATTTCGGCCCTCGCCCTCCGCCGGCAGTAGCAGGGTACCTGGCTGGTGCAGGTCAATAAATTCCCGGAAGAACTCGTTGGGTGCTTCTCCGTAAACCGTGGTATGTTCGCGGTAGCGCTGGTTCCAGAATTGTTTCACAACAAGGCTTTGGCAGGTGAAGATAATGCGGGAAAGGCAGGCGGAAGCTGATGGCGGTTAGGCCGTATTCCATTTTCCGGCATGCCCATCACGCCTCCTGGGCCAGGGGCTGCTGCCGGGTTACCGACTCCAGTACCTGGTTCAGGTGGCGGCCGGAGGTACCGGACTGACCGACCAGGTCCTGCAGGGTAATCTTATCCAGCAGGGTATCCAGGGTTACCTGCACCATCTGCCAGAGGGACCGGGCCGAACAATCCACCGAGTTTACGCAGAATTTCAGGGCGCCGGTATGCGCCCCGCAGAAGGCTGCGTCAAAAAGGGAGCCGCCCAGCGCCTTAAGGGCCTGGTTGATGGTAATCTCCGAGGCCGGACGGTTCAGCAGGTAACCGCCCTTATAGCCGGGTGTACTATTGATCATGCCCGCCATCCGCAGGACTCGCGTCAGCTTGGCCACGTAATGGGGGCTCAGTCCCTCGGCCTCGCTGAGTTGCCGGATGCTCAGCCCTTCCTTGTCGTGGCACCGGGCTATGCGGATCAGGATGCGTAAACCATATTCTTCCTGTGCGGTAATTTTCATATGCTGTTTTTTGCGTTGCCTGGCAACGTGTTTATAACATTCCGAGCTCCAGCAGGGCGGCTTCGGACATCATGCTTCGATCCCAGGGCGGATTCCAGGTCACGGCGACATGGACATCGTTGACTCCTTCGATCTGCCGCACCTTCTGGTCCACTTCAACCGGGAGAGATTGGGCCGCCGGGCAGCTTGGCGCTGTCAGGGTCATTACGATCTGGACGTTATTGATCGGCAGGATATTGATTTCATAAATCAATCCCATCTCATATATATTGACCGGTATTTCCGGGTCGTATATCGTGCGCAGGCAATCGATCACCTGCTGGCGAAGCTGTTCTTCGGTTGGCATCATGCGGCGGTGTTTTTAAGTTTATAGGCCAGGGCATCCTGTTTCATCTGGCGGACCATGGCCAGCAATCCGTTTGACCGCGTCTGGGCCAGGTGGGTGGTCATCCCGATACGACCGATAAACTCCAGTTTGGAGTCCAGGATTTCCTCGGGACTGTGACCGGAAAGCACCCGGATCAGCAGGCTGATCAATCCCTTGACAATGACGGCATCGCTGTCCGCCCGGAACCAGACCTTTCCGTCCCGGTACTCGGAAGCCAGCCACACGGTGGACTGGCAACCCTTTACCCGGTTAGCGTCCACCCGGTCCCGCTCGTCGATAGGAGCCAGTTTCTTGCCCATATCAATGATGTATTCATACTTGTCGTCCCAGGAATCGAAAAGAGAAAATTCCTCCACGATTTCCTGCTCTGTTTCTGCTATGGATTTGCACGCTTCCATGGATTAGGACAGAAGTTTGATTGCCCGGTGCAGGCCGCTGACCAGTTGGTCCACCTCTTCCCGGGTGTTATACACGGCAAAGGAAGCCCGCACGGTTCCCGGGATCCCGAACTGCTGCATAAGGGGTTGCGTACAATGGTGGCCGGTCCGGACGGCAATCCCGCGATTATCCAGCAGAATCCCGAGATCCTGCGGGTGCAGGCCGTCAATGACAAAAGACAGCACGCTTACCTTGTGTGCGGCCCGGCCGATGATGCGAAGGCCCGGCAGATCGGCCACCCTTTCAGTAGCGTAGCGCAACAGGTCTTCCTCATGGCGACGGATCCGTTCCTTCCCGGTCTGCCTGATAAAATCAAGTGCCGCACGAAGTGCCACTACGTCGGCTATATTTGGCGTACCGGCTTCGAATTTGTACGGGAGTTCATTATAGGTGGTTTTTTCGAACGTCACCTCCCGGATCATCTCGCCTCCCCCCTGGAAAGGCGGCATGGCATCCAGCCACTGGCGCTTGCCATACAATACTCCGGTGCCGGTGGGGCCATACAACTTATGAGCGGAAAAAACAAAGAAGTCGCAGTCCAGGTCCCGCACGTCAATGTCCAGGTGTACGGTCGACTGGGCCCCGTCAATCAGGACCAGGGCACCGGCCTGGTGGGCCTCCCTGATCACCTGCCGAACCGGGTTTACGGTGCCCAGGGAATTGGAGGCGTGAACCAGGGCAACCAGCCTGGTGCGGGCGCTGAGCAGCCGGCGGAAATCCTCGAGGTCCAACTCACCCCGGTCGTCCACCCGGATAACTTTCAAAACCGCCCCCGACCGCTCACAGAGCAATTGCCAGGGTACAATGTTTGAGTGATGTTCCATCCCTGAAATCAGGATCTCGTCACCCGCTTTGACAAAAGCGTTTCCCCAGCTGTAGGCCACCAGGTTGATCCCTTCCGTGGCGCCGCGCGTGAAGATGATTTCCTCTCGCGAGCCGGCCCCGATGAATTCCCGGACCGCGTCGCGGGACGCTTCGAAACCGGCCGTGGCTTCCTCGGCCAGGGTATGAATGCCCCGGTGAATATTGGCATTGAACCGGGTATAATAGTCCGTCAGCGCATCCAGGACCCCCTGCGGTTTCTGGGTAGTTGCCGCATTATCCAGGTAAACCAGGGGATGGCCTTTCACCTCCCGGTTTAGGACCGGGAACTGGCGGCGGATGGCATATACATCCAGCCCTTCGGCAAGGGTTGATCCGGCATTCATATTAATTCAATTTCAAGGCGTTCTTCAATCTTCTGGTCGATAAATGCCCGCAGGTCTGCATCCTGCACCTGTTCCAGAATATCAACCGCAAAGGCATGCAGGAGCAGGGACTTGGCAGTTTCCTGGCTGATGCCGCGGGAGCGCAGGTAAAACAGGCCTTCTTCGTCGAGGCGCCCTACCGTACAGCCGTGTGAACACTTCACGTCATCGGCAAAAATCTCCAGCTGGGGCTTCGTGTTTACGCTGGCCGTCTCGCTTAATAGAATATTCTTATTGGACTGGTAGGCGTTCGTCTTCTGGGCGTCCTGGCGGACGAAGATCTTTCCGTTGAACACCCCGGTGGCATGTCCGTCCAGGACGCCTTTATACAATTCGTTGCTGAAACAATTAGGCCTGGCGTTGTCCACCACGGTATGATTATCGACGTGCCCCTCGCCCCGCTGAAAATATAACCCGTAAAGATGGGCCTCACAGCCCTCCGCATCCATGACAAGGTTGAGGTTGTTGCGTACCAGGCCCTCCCCCAGGGTGAGGGTTACCGTGTGGACAAAACTCTTGCCGGTCTGGTGAAAATGGGTGGTACTCACCAGGTTGCTGGAAGGTCCTTCCAGCTGGATCTTGTAGTGTTCCACCCGCGCACCCTCGCAGACCACCATTTCCAGGACCTGGTTGGTAAAGCTGCCGGGTTCTCCCAGGGTAATAAAATGCTCCATGACGCGGAGGTAAGACCGCTCCGCCACATAAAACAGGCTGCGGGGCTGGGCCAGCACGGCGCCCGCGCGGTTGTCCGTAATGTGGTAAACATGCAGGGGATGATCCAACTGACAACCTTTCCCGACCTGTACGAAAACCGCCCCCTGCAGCAGGGCCGTGCTCAGGGCATTGATACCATCCTGCAGGTAGTGGCGGCTGTGGCCCAGGTGCCGGGCCACCAGGTCCTTCTGGGCACCAGCGGCTGCGTCTTCGAGCGGCTGGATGGACAACCCCTGCGAACGGATGACTGAGAGTTCAGGAGCATACAGGCCGTTGACAAAGACCAGCCTGCTGGCTTCCTCAAAGCCAGGCAGGGCATGCTGCCGGAATGAGGCCAGGTCCAGGGAAGCTGTCATTCCCGCCGGGGCTACATGGTATTCCCGGTTCAGCACACCGCTGATCCGTGTATATTTCCATTCTTCGTGCCGGCTCGTGGGAATACCCATCTGGGTGAATGCCTGGTAGGCCTGCTCGCGGATCGCATGCAGGCTGCTCACCGGCTGTGCCTGCTGCAGAAGATCGAACTGCTTTTGTATAGTAGCTAGTGTATCCATTAAAAAAGTTTTGTGGCCGTTGAATCCGCTCAGGCCGGCTGACCGGCCGGAAACTCGCTTTTGATGAAGTCGTATCCGCGTTCTTCCAGTTCCAGGGCCAGCTCCTTGGGGCCCGATTTGACGATACGCCCGTTGTACAATACATGCACAAAGTCCGGTACGATATAATCCAACAGCCGCTGGTAGTGGGTAACCAGCAGCACGGCATTGTCCTGGCTGCGCAGTTTGTTGACGCCGTTGGCCACGATGCGGATGGCATCGATGTCCAGGCCGGAGTCAGTCTCGTCCAGAATGGCCAGCCGCGGCTCCAGCATCGCCATCTGGAAGATCTCATTGCGCTTCTTCTCCCCTCCCGAAAATCCCTCGTTCAGGGGACGGCTCAGCAGGGACTGGTCAATGTTAACCAGGGCCATTTTTTCCTTCATGAGCCTGAGAAACGCCACGGCATCCAGCGGTGCCTGGCCGAAGTATTTGCGCTTTTCATTAACGGCTGTCTTGATAAAGTTGGTCGTGCTCAGTCCGGGAATCTCCACCGGGTACTGGAAGGCCAGAAACAGACCTTCCCGGGCCCGGTCCTCGGGAGACAGTTCCAGCAGGTCCTTGCCCAGGAAACGGACCGAACCGCCGGTTACTTCATAATCCTCGCGGCCGGCCAGCACGGAAGCCAGCGTACTTTTGCCGGATCCGTTGGGGCCCATGATGGCGTGTACTTCTCCTGGCTGTATGGTAAGATTGATCCCTTTCAGTATCTGCTTTCCTTCAATACCGGCATGTAAATCTTGAATCGTGAGCATACTATTTGTTTTGATTTTATCCATATTCAGAATCCGATTCCTGCAAACAGGCTATGGCCTTATCCGACACTGCCTTCCAGGCTGATAGCCAGCAGTTTTTGTGCCTCGATGGCAAATTCCATGGGTAGCTGGTTCATGACCTCCTTCGCAAATCCGTTAATGATCAGCGCGACGGCGGTCTCAGTGTCGATCCCACGCTGGTTGCAGTAAAAGATCTGGTCCTCGCCAATCTTGGACGTGGTGGCCTCATGTTCCACCACCGCACTGTTATTTTTCACTTCGATATAGGGGAAGGTATGTGCGCCGCATTTGTCGCCCAGCAGCAGGGAGTCGCACTGCGAAAAGTTACGGGCTCCGTTTGCCTTGCGTCCGACGTGCACCAGGCCCCGGTAGCTGTTATTGCTGAAACCGGCCGAAATTCCCTTGGATACAATCCGGCTGCGGGTATGCTGGCCGAGGTGCTGCATCTTGGTGCCCGTATCCGCCTGCTGGTGATTATTGGTGACAGCTACTGAATAGAATTCACCCACAGAGTGATCTCCTTTCAGGATAACGCTCGGATACTTCCAGGTAATGGCCGAGCCGGTTTCCACCTGGGTCCAGGAGATTTTGGAATGGGCCCCGTGGCAGATTCCGCGCTTGGTCACGAAGTTATAAATGCCCCCGCGGCCTTCCTTATCGCCGGGATACCAGTTCTGTACGGTGGAATATTTAATCTCGGCGTTGCCCAGGGCCACCAGTTCCACCACGGCCGCATGCAATTGGTTTTCGTCCCGCCTGGGAGCCGTACACCCTTCCAGGTAACTGACGTAGCTGCCTTCCTCGGCAACGATCAGGGTGCGTTCGAACTGGCCGGTATTTTCGGCATTGATCCGGAAATAGGTGGATAATTCCATGGGGCAGCGAACCCCCTTGGGAATATAACAGAAGGATCCATCGCTGAATACCGCTGAGTTCAGGGCGGCAA
>DASZRL010000126.1:0-23644 GCA_035549175.1 Chitinophagaceae bacterium
AACCCACTGCGTAAATGGAACTGATCATACTGGCAGCTCTAATTTTCCTGAACGGATTGTTTACGATGTCTGAGATTGCCCTGGTTTCGGTTCGGAAAGCGCGGCTGGAGAACCTGGCCGAACGGGGGGATGAAAAGGCACGCCGCGCTCTGGCCTTATCCAACAACCCGGAATTGTTTCTGTCTGCGGCCCAGATCGGAATTACCCTGGTCGCCATCCTGACGGGTGTCTATTCCGGGGAGCGTTTCAGCGTGTACCTCCAGCCGGTCCTGGAGCGGATTTCAGGGTTGCAGCCCTACGCCAAGACCCTTTCGGTAACCATCATCGTCATTGTCGTCACTTTCCTATCCATTATATTCGGTGAACTCATCCCCAAGCGGATCGGTTTGTTGCGCGCTGAACGGATCGCCCGGCTGGTGGCTGGTCCCATGCTCGTCTTCGCCCGGATCACCCATCCCATCGTCTGGCTGCTGAACCTGGTCAGCAATCTTTTTTTCCGCCTATGGAAAATCAGGCCTTCTGCGACAGACGTGGTGACGGAGGATGAAATCAAGACCATGATCACGGAAGGGACGGAGGCAGGAACCATCGAGGAGGAAGAAAAGGAGATCATTGAACGGATCTTCCACCTGGGTGACCGCAATATCACCTCCCTGATGACCCACCGCAGTGACATGGTCTGGTTCGATTGGACCGAGGACGAGGCCGCGATCCGTGAAAAGATCAACCGGGAACCCCACTCCATTTACCCGGTATGTGAAGGGGAGATTGACCAGATCAAGGGGGTCGTTTCCCTGAAGGACCTGTTCCTGCTCAGCGATCTATCCCGGTTTCACAGCATTATGCAGCCGGCCATGTTTGTGCCGGAGAACAATACCGCCTACCAGGTTCTGGAAAAATTCAAGCAGTCCAGGTACCATGCCTGTTTTATCGTGGACGAATACGGGACCCTCCAGGGCCTGATCACGCTCAACGACATCCTGGAGGCCATTGTGGGCGACCTTCCCCAGCCCAACATACCCGATTACGAGATTTTGGAAAGGCACGATGGCTCCTTCCTGGTGGACGCGCAGATTCCATTCTACGATTTCCTGAGCCGATTCGATAAAACTGATTGGATGAAGGAAGGGGACCAGGAATTTGATACGCTGGCGGGCTTTATCCTGCATGAACTGGAGCGTATCCCCCATACCGGGGACCGGCTGGCCTGGCGGGGGTTCGAGTTCGAGATCGTGGATATGGATGGTCACCGGATCGACAAGGTTCTGGTAACCGCCAGTCCCGAAATCCGCCAGGAAATGACCTCCTGATGGGATTCCTAAAACTGGAAACGCGCCTGCTGCGCGGGATAATCCAGCTTCAGGCTTTGCCGCTTGCCTCCGACAATGGCATGTACAATGCTGATCTGGTCATTGTACAGGTCAAACAGCACGCTGTCCGTCACAACGACTGTGTGGACCGTTTCGATCCGGTCAGCTTCCAGGTAAATATAAACCGACTCGCTTTCCACTTCGTATCCCACGTAGACCAGGGGAGCCGCCTTCCCGTCCACATTCAGCTGAAGGTGATCCTGGATATAGGCCTTCACCAGCTTGTCCATCCCGGCCTTATCGGCACCCTGGAGGTCGATTTTCGTTTTGAACCGGGCCGCCAGGGCGGATTCGAAATCATCCACGAAGACCCGGCAGCTTATTTCGAAGAGTTTACCCGGTGCCTTATGCGTAAACTCCGCCACGCTGACGTGAAAGGGGTGCGGGGCCGGCCTGCCTTCCGGCTGGTGGCCCGGGCCGCTGACAGCCCAGAATCCGGCCAGGCAGACCAGCCAGGAAAAGGAGAGCCACTTATCGATTGATGCCACCATTTACCAAATTTATTTTACGATTACAAAAGTCTGGATTATTTTGGGCTTTTTAGCAATCACGATTCAGTTTTCAACCGCTTTTAAATAAGCTGGTTAAGGCCGTTCACACGATGCAGGACTTTGTATTCTATTTTCGCTGGGGCTGGGAGCATATCATCAGTAAGGAAGCCCTGGATCACCAGCTATTTATCGCCGCCCTCGCGGCTATTTACCTGCTCCGCGACTGGAGGCAGGTGCTGGTCCTGGTAACAGCCTTTACCATCGGCCACTCGCTGACCCTGGCCCTGAGTGTCCTGGACCTCATCCGGTTTTCCTCCCGGTGGGTGGAGTTCCTGATACCCTGTACTATTGTGATCACCGCCTTCAGTAACCTGTTCCAGAAGCAATTTACGCCCCGGTCAATCAGGATCAACTATTTCCTGGCGCTGTTTTTCGGCCTGATCCACGGTATGGGATTTGCCAATACCATCCGTTTTACCCTGGCGCAGGACCAGAGCCTGGGATGGGGATTGTTCGGATTCAATGTGGGACTGGAAGTAGGGCAGATCGTCGTGGTTACGGTCATCCTGCTGCTTACCTGGGTGATACTGGGACTTTTCCGGGTCAGCCGGCGGGAATGGGTGATTTTTTTATCAGCCGCAGTGTTTAGCTTAGCGCTGAAAATGGCCCTGGAACGCATTCCGTTCTAGGCATCCGAAGTAAAAACTATTTTGACGTTCAATATTAAACAATCAACCATGCAAAAACTTCTATTAGCCGGGTTTTTGATCCTGGTGGCCGGCGGACTGCTTCAGGCCCAGGATATCCAGAATAACCCGGGCAGCAACCACGGAAACAAGTTCGAGCAGCTGGGTACCATCCTGCCCACGCCGAATGAGTACCGTACAGCCTCCGGCGCCCCGGGGCCCAAGTACTGGCAGCAGCGGGCCGATTACGACATCAAGTGTGAGCTGGATGAAAAAAACCTCAAGCTAACCGGTTCGGAAACCATTACCTATTACAACAATTCCCCCGACGTGCTGTCGTATCTCTGGTTCCAGCTGGATGAAAACCAGCACAATAACCAGGACAACGCCAACTACCAGGTGAGCAGTGCCATGCCGCGCCAGGCAACCGATCAGATGCTGGACCGCCTGGAGGAGCAAAAGGGAGATAACGGTTATGGCGACAAGATCGCCAAATTGACAGACGCCACCGGCAAAAAGTTGTCCTACGTCATCAACAAAACGATGATGCGGGTGGATCTGCCGGCTCCGCTCAAACCGGGCCAGAAATTCGTACTCAACATTGATTGGAGCTACCGGATCAGCGACCGTATGACCCTGGGTGGCCGCGGTGGCTATGAATACTTCCCGGAGGACGGCAATTACCTGTTTACCATGACCCAGTGGTATCCCCGCCTGTGCGTATACAGCGACTTCCAGGGATGGCAGAACCACCAGTTTACCGGCCGCGGGGAATTTGCCCTCACCTTCGGCAATTTCAAGGTGCAGATGACCGTGCCGGCCGACCATATCGTCGGCGCCACCGGAGAATGCCAGAATTACCAGCAGGTGCTGTCCCCCACGGAATTTGCCCGCTGGCAAAAGGCCCAGTCCGCCAAAGAACCCCTGCAGATCGTGAACCTGGCGGAAGCCACGGCCAAAGAAAAAATCCACAGCACCCAGAAAAAGATCTGGATCTTCAAAGCAGATAATGTCCGGGATTTTGCCTGGGGCTCTTCCCGCAAATTCGTATGGGATGCCATGCCCGCCCTGGTGGAAGGCAAGAAGGTCATGTGCATGAGCTATTACGGCAAGGAAGCTTACAATCTGTACAGCAAGTTTTCCACCAAGGCGGTGGCGCACACGATCAAGACCTACTCCAAATTCACGATTCCGTATCCTTACCCGGTAGCCCAGAGTGTGGAAGCGGCCAATGGCATGGAATACCCCATGATCTGTTTCAACTTCGGCCGCTGTGAAAAGGACGGAACCTACTCCGAAGCCACCAAGAACGGAATGCTCGGGGTGGTCATTCACGAGGTGGGGCATAACTTCTTCCCCATGATCATCAACAGTGACGAGCGTCAGTGGACCTGGATGGACGAAGGGCTGAACACATTCGTGGAATACCTGACCGAGGAACTCTGGGATAACAAATTCCCCGTACGCCGCGGGCCGGCCTACCTCATTACGGACTACATGAAGCTTCCCAAGGATCAGCTGGAACCGATCATGACCAATTCGGAGAACATTGTCCAGTTTGGCCCTAACGCCTACTCAAAGCCCGCCACGGCCCTAAACATCCTGCGGGAGACCATTATGGGCCGCCAGCTGTTTGATTACGCTTTCAAGGAATATGCCCGCCGCTGGGCCTTCAAGCACCCCACGCCGGCTGATTTCTTCCGCACCATGGAAGACGCCAGCGGTGAGGACCTGGACTGGTTCTGGCGCGGATGGTTCTATAGCACCGAGGCCTGCGATATTTCACTGGATTCCGTGAAGTATGCCAAGGCTGACCCCGACGGGAAAGTTCCCCAGGGACGGACTATCAGCACCAAACTGCCCAAGCCGGCAGTCAATGAATTTGAAGACATCTCCAAGATCAGGAACCGCCAGGATAGGAACATCACGTTTGCCACCGATGCAGATACCGCCACCCGGGATTTCTACTGGAAATATGACCGCGGTATGGAACCCTACGATTCAAGTAGCTACAGCATGGAAATTCCGTCCCGCGTGGAGCCCCTCGATGAGGCCGGTCGCCAGAAAGTGGCCAACAAATACTTCTATGAGCTGAGCTTCAGCAACAAGGGAGGCCTGGTCATGCCGATCATCATTGAGTGGACCTTTAAGGACGGTACCAAGGAAATTGACCGTATTCCGGCCCAGGTATGGCGCCTCAATGAGCTGAAGGTTACCAAGTTCTTCATGAAGGACAAGGAAGTAGCCTCCATCCGGCTGGACCCCATGCGTGAAACAGCCGACATAAACGAGAGCAATAATACCTGGGGTGAGATCGCCGCACCTACCCGGTTCGAAGTATTCAAGCAAAAGCAGAATGCGGCACGCGGGCAATCGCAGGGCATCAACCCGATGCAGAAAGCCCAGGAAAAGAAAGGATTCTGATTCCGGATTCTTCCAACGTCTCCAATATGCCGCAGCACGCGCTGCGGCATATTTTTTTTCGAGTACCTTTAGCGACATGAAAAAATTCCTGCTGTTCCTGGCAGCGCTTGCCTGTTCGGGATCCCTGCTAGCGGCCACCGTTGACACGATTCAGGTGTTCAGTTTGGCAATGAACAAAAACATTCCCTGTGTGATCATCCTGCCCGACAGTTATCATTCGACCGGGAAACGGTTCCCGGTGGTATATCTCCTGCACGGGTACAGCGGCAGTTACGCAAACTGGTCCGAACTCGCTCCCCAGCTGCACGAGGAAGCTGATCAGTATAATATGATCCTGGTTTGCCCGGACGGGGGATATAACAGCTGGTATTTCGATAGCCCGGTTAATCCGGCAATCCGTTACGAAACCTTCGTGGCCGGTGAACTCATCGCCTACCTGGACAGTCATTACAGGACCCGGGCGGACCGCCGCCACCGCGCCATCACCGGACTCAGCATGGGAGGACACGGGGCCCTGTACCTGGCCATCCGCCACCGAAGTCTCTATGGCGCGGCCGGCTCAACCAGCGGGGGCGTGGATATCCGGCCCTTCCCGGGGAAATGGGACATCCGGGATGTCCTGGGGGATACGTCGTGCTGCCGTTCCAACTGGGAAAACAATACGGTGATCAACCTGGCAGACAGCCTGCGACCCGGGGATCTGCAATTGATATTTGACTGCGGCGTGGATGATTTTTTCCTGGAGGTGAACCGGCAGCTGCACCGCAAACTGCTGGAGCATAAAATTGATCACGATTATACCGAGCGGCCCGGGGGACATACGGCCGCGTATTGGCGAAACAGCATCGACTACCAGCTTCTGTTTTTCCGGAAATATTTTCAGGCAGGAGAAGGGGTCGCGGAAAAAGCCGGTCAATAACCGGTCTGTCCGTCCCGGACCTTGATTTTCTTACGCGTGTTTTTCTTTTCGTAGTCCAGTACGACCTGCGGTTTTGCTTTTTTGCCAGCCGTGGAATCGGCCTTATTCTGACCCTGGCCACCTGAAACGGCCAGCGGCTTGAGATCATCCTGCCCGTCCGAGAGTTTATCCAGCCAGTAGCGGTCAGTATGGTCCACGTTCCCCGTTTCCGGGTCATAGTAGGTCCAGGTACCGTGCTTCAGGGAATATCCCTCCAGCTTAACCACACGGCGTTCTATGACCCGGGTCGGATCGTTGATATCATACACATCCACGGTGTCATACGGATTATCCGGATTGACCGCCTTCCAGCTTTCTTCTCGCAGCAACTGCCCGGTGTTGGTAAAATAAGTGTTCTTACCGTCCTTGTTACCCCAATGATAGTTTTCCATGGCGATCAGGTCGCCCATCAGGGAGTATTTCCGCCAGGGGCCCTCTTTCCGTCCGTTTACGTACACCCCTTCCGCCTCATAGCCGGGTTCGCCGCGCAGGGCATCCACATGTTCCACCCAGCGACCCTGTTTACGGCCCTGCTGATCAACACAGTTCAGAGTATCCCCTTTCACCCCGATTATATAGGACTTCCACTGGCCAAAACCAGCAGTGCAGGCCAGCAGGCCGGCCCAGAGCAGTAAGGTGCGCATGAAAGACATATTTAAGGGATAACGAAGCAGGTAACCGGATGTTGCGGCTGCTCCGCCAAATTTACTCCAATTTCCGGGCCGTTATTTACCAGGCAGTGACTAAAACACCCGGAAGCGGTCCCGGCAGGCCCGCTCCAAGGTTTCCCGGTCGTCCGGATGGGCAATATTGATCAGGGCGTGGGCGCGCTGACGTAGGTTTTTCCCGAATAAATAGGCCACCCCGTACTCCGTCACCACGTAATGGATATGTGCCCGGGTGGTAACCACTCCCGCGCCTGGCTTGAGGTAGGGTACGATCCGGGGTAATCCCTTGGCCGTGCGCGATGGCAGGGCGATGATCGGCTTGCCTCCTTCACTGAGGGTCGCCCCCCGCATGAAATCCATCTGGCCGCCTACCCCGGAATACTGGTAGGTTCCGATGGAATCAGCGCAAACCTGGCCGGTAATATCGATTTCGATGGCGCTGTTGATGGCTACCATGCGTTTGTTACGCCGGATGATATGGGGATCATTAACGTAATCAATATCCAGGAACTGAAAGGCCGGGTTATCATCCACGTAATCATAAAGTCGGCGGGTGCCCAATGCAAAGGCGGTGACGGCCTTGTTGGGGTGGATCTGCTTGTACCGGTTATTGATCACCCCTTTTTCAAACAGGTCAATTACGCCGTCCGAGCACATTTCGGTGTGTATCCCCAGGTCCTTGTGGCCGGAAAGCGACTGAAGCACGGCATCCGGAATGGAACCGATACCCATCTGCAGGGTGCTGCGATCCTCGATCAGGTTGGCCACATACTGGCCGATCTGCTTTTCCAGGGGGCCGCATTTTTCCCCGAAGGAGGCCTCGTGCAGGGGGTCGTCGCAGTATACCATACTGTCAAAGCGGCTGTAATGGATCAGCCCATCCCCGTGCGTGCGGGGTACCCTGGGGTTAACCTGGGCGATGATATGACGGGCCGTATTGACGGCTGACCGGGCAATGTCTACGGAAACGCCCAGTGAGCAATACCCATGTGTGTCGGGTGGTGAAACCTGCACCAGAGCCACATCCAGCGGAAGAATCCCCTGCTTGAACAGCTCCGGAATCTCGCTCAGAAAGACAGGCACATAATCGGCACGGCCCTGGTTGACCGCTTCCCGTATACTGGCAGAAACGAAAAGCGAGTTAATGATAAAACTACCTTCATATTGGGGCTTGTCTACTTCAATATCCCCGTAGACACTGATAAATACCAGTTCCACCTCGCGCAGTCGGCCCGCCTGCCGGGCCAGTTCCTTCAGCAGGCAAATAGGGGTTTGCGCGCTTCCCTGCACAAAAACCCGCTGGTTGGATTGTATGGAGGCTAATGCCTCTTCGGCGGAGATGTAAGTGACCGGTTTGTTCATATGGGGGCAAAGCTACCGCGAAGAAATCGGATCCCTGCTAACATGGAAGGTTTGAGGGATTGATTAAGATCAGCCGGTTTGGTGGGAAATCAGCCATTCCGCCGCCAGTTCATAGCCCTTGAGACCCAGTCCTGCGATCGTTCCGGCCGCCTTGGCCGACACGTGGGATATCCGGCGGAAATCCTCCCGGGCCTGGACGTTGGAAATATGCACTTCCACCACAGGTACCGAAAGGGCTGCCAGGGTGTCGCCGATGGCTACCGAAGTATGCGTGTATCCCCCCGGGTTGAGAATGATTCCATCACTGCTGTCCCCGGCGCGCTGCAGCGCGTTGATCAGCTCCCCTTCCACGTTGCTCTGGAAATAGGTAAAGTCCACGGCGGGGTATTTCCTTCGCAGGGACTCCAGGAAAGCCTCAAAGGTTTCACTGCCGTAAATGCCGGGTTCCCGCCTGCCCAGCAGGTTCAGGTTGGGGCCGTTCACTATGGCTATGCGTACCGGCTGCTCACCAGAGGAGCCGGTTCGGGGATGGCTGGCGTTAGGAGCACTCATGGCGCAGGTTGAACAAGAAATGTACGATTATTTGGGCACAGGGCCTGCCTAGGCTGAAAGGGATACCTGCTGGCGAACCCTGCCTATAAACTCATCAAAAAGGTACCGGCTGTCGTGCGGCCCCGGGGTGCTTTCCGGGTGGTATTGAACCGAAAAGGCAGGACGGTTTTTCAGCCGGATGCCTTCGATGGATCCGTCATTCAGGTTGATATGTGTCACTTCAACCTGATCCGAGTGACGGATGGCCTCGGCATCAACCGCAAACCCGTGATTCTGCGTGGTTATCTCGCATTTGCCGGTACGCAGGTCCTTCACCGGGTGGTTGAGTCCCCGGTGCCCGTGGTGCATCTTGAACGTCGGAATTCCGTTAGCCAGGGCCAGCAGCTGGTGACCCAGGCAAATGCCGAATACCGGTTTATTCTCCGCCAGGATCTGGCTGACCGCACCGATGGCATAATCCATGGCGGCGGGATCCCCCGGCCCGTTGGAGATAAAGTAACCGGCCGGCCGGAAGGCCCGTAATTCCTCGGGCGATGTCCTGGCCGGGAAGACCTTCAGGTAAGCGCCCCGGTCCGTCATGCACTGCAGGATATGTTGTTTCACCCCGAAATCCAGCACCGCGATGCGCAGGGGCGAACCCGGATCACCCATTTCGTAGGGCTGACTGGTACTTACCTGGGAAGCCAGTTCCAGGCCGTTCATATCCGGCACCCGGCTCAGCTCCTTTTTAAGCGCCTCCACGTCGGTGGTCTCCGTGGAAATCAGGCAGTTCATGGCGCCCTTGGTCCGTATATGGCTGACCAGGGCCCGGGTATCCACCCCTTCTATAGCTACAATTCCGTTGGCTTTCAGGTAGTCCTGCAGGGAACCCCTGGCCAGTTTGCGTGAATATTGCTGTTCGAGGTTACGGCCGATCAGCCCGCGGATCTTGACGCTGGCAGACTCCACTTCGTCGTCCTTCACGCCATAGTTGCCGATATGCACATTGTTCATGATGAGGATCTGCCCGTAATAACTGGGATCGGTAAAGACCTCCTGGTAACCGGTCATTCCGGTATTAAAGCAGATTTCGCCTCCGGTCGTACCGGTAGCCCCGAATGCGCGTCCGTGACATACCGTCCCGTCAGCAAGCAACAGGATCGCAGGTTGTTGTTTCTCAGCCATGTTGTTGAAAGATTTTGCAAAGAAAACGAATCATCAAGGAATTCCGGCTAATACTTTTTCACAGGGCACAAAAAAGGCAGAACTTTCAAAAGTCCTGCCTCCTTATCGTACAAGCGATGCGTTAGGTTAGCCTTCCTGGGCTGCTTCCTGCGCCTTTTCGGCAGGAGCCGCTTCTTCCGATTTGGCCGGGGCAGGCTGGCCTTCCGCCTTTTTGGAGGCTCCGCGGCCGCGGCGCGTACGCTTGGCTCCTTCCTTGGCTTCACCCTTGCCTTTTCCGTATACCTCATTAAAGTCGACCAGCTCGATCAGGGCAGTTTCCGACGCATCACCCGGGCGGAAGCCCAGCTTGATGATCCGCGTATACCCGCCGGGGCGACCAGCCACCTTTTCGGCAATCGTGCCGAACAGCTCCTTGACAGCATCTTTGCTCTGCAGGTAGCTGAACACGATCCGGCGCTGGTGGGTGCTATTGGTCTTACCCTTGGTGATCAGCGGTTCCACATAAGTACGCAGCGCCTTAGCCTTGGCCAGGGTGGTTACGATCCGCTTGTGGGCAATCAGTGCACAGGCCAGGTTGCTTAGCAACGCTTCCCGGTGGGCCTTGGTACGGCCGAGGTTGTTGATTTTGTCTCCGTGACGCATGACAGGTTGTTTTTTGCAGCTGCACCGTGTCAGGAATTGCAGCTGTTGCTTCCGTCCCGGCAGGGCCGGAAGCGGTGATCAATATTGGTTAGAAAGGCGCCCCTGGGGGCACCCGGTTTAAAACTCTTCCTTATCCAGGCCCAGCTTGGCCAGATCCATGCCGAAGTGCAGGCCGCGTTCGGTCAGCACCTGCTCGATTTCTGCCAGGGATTTCTGCCCGAAGTTGCGGAACTTCATCAGGTCCTCCTGTTCGTACTGAACCAGTTCGCTCAGGGAGTTGATCTTGGCGGCTTTCAAACAGTTGAAGGCACGTACGGAAAGATCCAGGTCTTCCAGCGGCGTCTTCAGGATCTTGCGCAGTTGCAGGGTCTGCTCGTCCACCAGGTCTTCCTTCTTCTCCTCCTTATTATCAAAGGTGATGTTTTCATCCGTGATGATCATCAGGTGCTGGATCAGGATCCGGGAAGCCTGCTTGACGGCTTCTTCCGGGTGGATGGTGCCGTCCGTGGTAACCTCCATGAGAAGCTTCTCGTAGTCGGTACGCTGCTCCACGCGGGTATTTTCAATGCTGTACTTCACGTTTTTGATCGGGGTAAAGATGGCATCGATGGGAATATAGCCCACCGGGGCATCCTTCGGCTTGTTGTCCTCGGCAGGCACATACCCCCGTCCCTTGCCGATGGTAAGTTCAATATCCATCTTGGCGGAAGAATCCAGCGTGCAGATAAGCAGCTCGGGGTTCATCACCTGGAAAGACTGGGTACCGTCGCCGATCATGCCGGCAGTCAGTTCTGTTTTATTCTTGATGGAAAGCACGATTTTCTCGTGCGCCACTTCGTGCTCGACCGTCTTCTTCAACCGTACCTGCTTGAGATTCAGCAGGATCTCCACCACATCCTCACTCACCCCCTTGATGGTGGCAAACTCATGATCCACTCCTTCGATTTTGACCCCGATGATGGCATACCCTTCCAGGGAGCTCAGCAATACTCGGCGCAGGGCGTTTCCGATGGTAACGCCATACCCCGGCTCCAGCGGACGGAATTCGAACTGGGCTTCGAAATCAGTCGCCTTCTGCAGTATGATTTTATCCGGCTTTTGAAAATTTAAAATGGCCATATTGAATGTTTAATGTTTGCAATTAACGGATAAGGTGAACGGTTATCGCGTGTACGGCATGGACGCCGGGGTACCCCCCCGTCCTCCGTATTACTTGCTGTACAATTCCACGATAAGCTGTTCCTTGATATTCTCAGGCACACTTTCTCTTTCCGGGTAGGTGATGAAAGTTCCCTGCATTTCGGTTTCGTTCCAGTCCAGCCAGTTGAATTTGGGATTCTTGCCGCGGACCTGGCTGGTAATGGCGGTATTGGCCTTGCTGGTGTCCTTCAGCCCGATGATGTCACCAGCCTTAAGCTGGAACGAGGGGATGTTCACCACCTCGCCGTTCACCGTAATGTGCTTGTGGCTGACCAGCTGCCGGGCGGCCGGACGGCTCGGAGCAATACCCATGCGGAAGATGGTATTGTCCAGGCGGGCTTCCAGGAGCTTGATCAGGTTTTCACCCGTAACCCCCTTGCGGCGGGCAGCTTCCTCGAACGTCTTACGGAACTGTTTTTCCAGAACACCGTAGGTATACTTGGCCTTTTGCTTTTCGCGGAGCTGCAGGGCGTATTCACCCAGGCTCTTGCGCTTGCGGGTGGCACCATGCTGGCCGGGCGGGTTGCTGTTCTTGCCCAGCCACTTGCCATTACCTAAAATCGGTTCGCCGAAAATGCGGGAAATTTTGGTCTTGGGACCATTGTAACGTGCCATAATTTACTTTTCATTTAAGCTTTTTTAGAAACCGGTGAAGCGATCCGTAAAAAGCTTTCAAAAAATCAATCGCTCACCCTTTTTTAAAAATGAAACCAATCTGGCTCAAACTATGTCGCGGGATCCTTTCGGACCTCCTGTGCTTCGATTAGACCCTCCGTTTTTTGGGAGGACGGCAGCCGTTGTGCGGCAGGGGGGTGACATCCTTGATCATGACCACCTCGATCCCGTTCTGGGACAAAGAGCGGATGGAGCTTTCCCGACCGGCACCGGGGCCTTTTACGTACACGTCAACGCGCTTCAGGCCGGCGTCGGAAGCTGTCTTGGCAGCATCCGCGGCAGCCATCTGGGCGGCGTAGGGTGTATTTTTCTTGGAGCCCTTGAACCCCATTTTCCCGGCACTGCTCCAGGAAATCACCTGGCCGTTCTTGTTGGTCAGGGAGATAATGATGTTGTTGAAACTGGCGGTGATGTGGGCGTCCCCGTAGCTGTCAACCTTTACGATCCTTTTTTTGGCCGCGGCTTTGGCGCTCGTGGCTGCTTGTGCTTTTGCCATAATTTACTGATAGGTAATCGTTTGTTTTAATTTCCGGCGTACCGGCTGAACCAATCCTCCCTGAAGAAGCGACAGATCTGGCCCTGGTTCAGTATGCTTCTTAATAAGCGAATCAGCCAACCGCGGTGGCGGAGAGGCTGATTCACCCGTTTTATTTCTTCGGTGCCTTCTTCTTACCGGCTACCGTCTTACGTTTTCCTTTGCGTGTCCGGCTGTTGGTGCGGGTGCGCTGGCCACGGACCGGGAGGCCTTTGCGGTGGCGAAGACCCCGGTAACAGGCGATGTCCAGCAGGCGCTTAATGCTCATCTGCACCTCGGAACGCAGCTGCCCTTCCACCTTGAACTCTTCGGTAATGGTGTTCCGGATGGCGTTGAGGTCATTGTCATCCCACTCATGCACCTTCTTATCCCGGCTGATATTATTTTTATCCAGGATATAACGGGCGGTGGAAGGACCGATCCCATAGATATAGGTAAGTCCAATTTCGCCCCTTTTGTTCTTGGGTAAGTCGACACCGGCAATACGAGCCATAATCTCTTATTATAAGTTTTAAATTACTGGTTATTATCCCTGGCGCTGCTTGAAGCGGGGATTCTTCTTGTTGATCACGTACAGCTTGCCCTTTCTACGGACGATCTTGCAATCCGCGCTGCGCTTCTTGATGGATGCTCTTACTTTCATATGTATTCACTTTACACCGTAAGCAGGGCCTACAGCGGTTATTTATAACGAAAAATGATTCTTCCTCTGCTCAGGTCGTACGGACTCATTTCCACCCCAACCTTATCCCCAGGCAGGATCCGGATATAGTGCATCCTCATTTTCCCCGATATCGTGGCCAGGATTTCGTGACCGTTTTCCAGTTTGACCCGGAACATGGCATTGGAAAGGGCCTCCAAGATCACTCCGTCCTGTTTAATAAGGGGCTGTTTCGACATACTATTTTTGGGAGCGCAAAGATAGGTGGATATCTTCTAAAAAAGAAAAAACCCGCTCTTTTTTTCCACTTTCGGTGGAAAAATGCCTTGATTTCCAGTACTTCCCGGCTAAAATCCGGCTCAGAGCGGCTGCTCCAGGGGTACTTTAGTCATCTGCAGGTGGAGGTTCTGAAGCTGATGGACACCCAGGGGGAAGTCAAAATGGCGGCGATCCTCCCGGTACCACATCTCCAGGTGGGCAAAATTGCCCTTCTGGGGTACCACGAGCCGGAAGGCCCCTTTTTTATACTTGACCCCGCCTTCCGGAAGATCTTCCCGTTCGAAACCCAGCTTGACCAATTGCTCTTCGTTCAGGGGGATCGCCGTCATGTCCTCCGGGCTGTACCAGAATTCCTGGATGCCGTTGTCCACCAGCGCCTGATGCTCCTCGTGGCTGACCTCTACAACGGTCCCCTCCCGCTGCACCCCGTCATCGTTCACCCGGATGATGTCCCCTGCTTTCAATTCGGAAATCTTTACCATGGCAAAATCGTTTTTATTATTGTCTGAATATACAAAAGTTTGGGGATCAGTCAAGGGAACCTCGCTAAACCGAGCGTTTGCGGTAGTTCAGTACCGCCCAGCCGTTGAGCAACAGGGCGAAAGCCAGCACGGTCAGTATCTGGTACCGGATATCCGCCAGGCCGCTTCCCTTCAGTACCACCCGCCGCATGACGTCAATAAAATAGGACACGGGGTTAAACCGTGTGATAAGCTGGGCCCAGTGGGGCATGCTGTCGATGGACGTATACAATCCCCCCAGCAGGATAAAGATCATAATCAGGAAGAAGGACAGCAGCATCGCCTGCTGCTGGTTGGCCGTGTAGGTGGAAAGCAGCAACCCAAGCCCCAGCACCGCCAGCAGGTACACCGCGGCAAATACATAAATGGCCCCCAGGTTACCGGCGGGGATAATGCCATACACCAGCCGGGCGATTCCCAGGCCCAGGGACAGTATGACCAGGCCCAGGACCCAGAACGGGATGAGTTTGCCCAGAATGAACTGGTACTTTTTCACGGGGGTCACATTGATTTGTTCGATCGTCCCGATTTCCTTTTCCTTAACGATGTTCAGGGAAGCCAGGAAGGACCCCACCATGGTGACCAGGACGACCAGGATGCCGGGCACCATAAAATACTGGTAGTTCATCAGCGGGTTGAACCAGTTGGAATTGGTCACATCAATCGATAGCTCCGGACTGAACCTGGGCAGCTGAATCCACCTGAGGCGAATTTCCTGATTAAAATCCTGGAGGATACTTCGCAGGTAGGCGGCGCCCAGGTTGGCCTTGACCCCGTTGATGGCGTTGATGGAGATCAGCAGCCTGCCGTCATTTTCCCGGACCAGGTCCCGCTCAAATCCTGCCGGAATCTCCAGGACGAGGTCCGACCGGTCCTCCTCCACATCGCGCAGGCCCTTTTCGAATGAGGAGGCGTAATCCACCAGCCTGAAATAACCGGAAGCCGTGATTTTGCCGATCAGTTGCTGGGTGTAAAGCGAATGGTCATGGTCAACCACGGTTAGCAGGACATTCTTGACTTCGTAATCCGCAGCCAGCGGCAGGATCAGCAGCTGTACCATCGGCATGACAAAGATGATCCGCAGGATGGATACATCCCGGAATATCTGTCGGAACTCTTTCTGCAGCAGGAATTGAAGGGTTCTCATGCCAGGCGGATTTTAAATTTTTTAATAGCCACCGTGAGCAATACCCCCATCATCGCGGTGAGCACGAGGGTTTCCCGCCAGACGCCAGCCAGGCCTAACCCCTTGATCATGACGGATCGGACAATGGAATAAAACCACTTGGCCGGCACCAGGTTGGAAAGCAGGCGCAGCGGAACCGGCATATTCTCCACGGGGAACATGAACCCGCTCAGCATGATGGTGGGAAGGAACATGCCGGTAAGCGAAATAAACATGGCTATCTCCTGGGAATCCGCCACACTGGAAATCAGCAGCCCGAAAGCGAGGCAGGTCAGGGTAAACAGGATGCTTTCTCCGATCAGCAGGGCCAGGCTCCCGTTGATGGGAACACCCAGTACAAAAACGCTCAGCAGCAGAATGCTGCCGATATTGATCATGGAAAGCAGCAGGTAGGGAACCGCCTTGGCCACAACGATCATGAGCGGCCGCACCGGGGAAACCAGCATCACTTCCATGGTGCCCAGTTCCTTTTCCCGCACAATGGTAATAGCCGTCATGAGGGAGCAGACCAGCATGAGTACCATGGCCATGACGCCCGGCACAAAACTGTAGGCTCCCTTGAGTTCGGGGTTATACAGCATCCGGGTCTCGGTGCTGATGGTGTAGGGCCGTTTTCGGTCCTGCGTAATCCGGTCCTGGTAATCCAGGATGATGGAAGTTGCGTAATTGGTAAGTGTATTGGCCACATTGGGATCGGAGGCGTCCGCGATCAGCTGGACCTGGGCTTTGTTGAAATGATCCAGGTCATCGGCAAAGTGGGGCGGAAAGACTACCACCAGCTTGACCTGGCCCCGTTGGAAACTGGGAGCGATATCCCGGTAAGAAAGCAGGTTCTGCTCCAGGTCAAAATACCGGCTGGCGTCCAGCTGGGTGGTAAGGGACAGCGTGGCCGCATCCCGCGACAGGTCCAGCACGGCCATTTTCGCATTTTTCACCTCGTTGGTGAGCGCAAATCCGAAGATGACGATCTGCACGATGGGCATGCCCAGCAGAATCAGCATCGTGCGCGGATCGCGCAGGATGTGGAAGAACTCTTTTTTTACCAAGGAACCGAATTGCTTCACCTATATCCGTTTTTTGCGTCAATGGTTTTATTCAGACCGCGTTGCCTTCCGGGCAAGTTGCAGGAACACCCCATCCATCGAATCGACGCCCTGGGCTTGTTTGAGTTCCCGCGGGGTACCCAGGGCCTCGATGCGGCCATCCACCATGATACTTACCCGGTTGCAATATTCGGCCTCATCCATATAATGGGTGGTAACGAAGACCGTGATGCCGGATTCCGCGGCCCGGTAAATCATGGTCCAGAATTCCCGGCGGGTTATGGGATCCACCCCGCCCGTTGGTTCATCCAAAAAAACAATCCGCGGCTCATGGAAGATCGCCACCGAAAAAGCCAGCTTTTGCTTCCATCCCAGGGGAAGGGAGCGCACCAGTTTGTCAGCCTCCCCTTCCAGACGAAGCTGTTTCAGGAGATAGGCCGTCTTTTCCCGGATGAAGGCTGGACTCTTGCCGTAAATCCCGGCATAAAACCGGATATTTTCCCGTACGGTAAGGTCTCCGTAAAGGGAGAATTTCTGGCTCATGTACCCGATATGCTGCTTGATGCGCTCGGTCTGACGGTACACATCGAATCCGGCCACCTTTGCTTGGCCGGAAGTGGGCAGCGAAAGGCCGCACAGCATCCGCATGGCGGTGGTTTTCCCCGCGCCGTTAGCACCCAGGAAGCCAAAGATTTCTCCCCGGTATACCTCAAAGGTGATCCGGTCCACCGCGGTAAAGTGCCCAAACCGCTTGGTAAGGTCCGTGACCGAAATGACGGATTCGCGACCTGGTATGGGAGGTGCCCCGGCAACTTGATCCTGTAGCTGATTCATGTCGTTCGTTTTACCCGATTACACCGCTTGGGTTATTTCATTTTTCATCAGGGCCATAAAGCAATCCTCAATGCCTGCTTCAATCAGACGGCTCTCCAACCCCGGGTGAGGCCGGGCCGACAGGAATCGATCCAGTTCTTCCAGACCCACGCCCTGTCGCAGCACCACGTGATGGAACTCCCCGCAGGGGTAGCAATCCAGCTTGCCGGCAAAAGGCTGGATATCCTCGTACAAGGCCAGCATATTATCTGCCTTCACGGCAGCCAGCGGGTACCCGAAGCCGGCAGTGATATTGCGGGGCGTGTCCACGGAAAGCAATCGTCCGTCCTGCATCAGGGCCACCCGGTCACAGCGGCTGGCCTCATCCATATAAGGAGTGGATACCAGTATCGTAATCCCCTGTTCCCGTAAACGCTGAAGCATTTCCCAGAACTCTTTGCGTGATACGGCATCCACTCCGGTCGTAGGTTCGTCCAGAAAAAGGACGGTAGGCCGATGGATCAGGGCGCAGCACAGCGCCAGCTTTTGTTTCATGCCCCCGGAAAGCTTACCGGCCCGGCGGTGCCGGAACGGCTCAATCTGCACATAGATATCGCGAATCATCTCATAATTCTCCTGTACAGACGTATTGAATATTGTGGCGAAGAATTGCAGGTTCTCCTGGACGGAAAGATCCTGGTACAGTGAAAAACGGCCAGGCATATACCCCACCCGCCTGCGGATTTCCCGGTACTCCCCCACCACGTCCAGCCCCTCAATTCGGACCCGGCCCCCGTCGGGAAGCAGCAGGGTCGTCATGATCCGGAACAGCGAGGTTTTACCCGCCCCGTCGGGCCCGATGATGCCAAAGAGTTCGCCCCGGGCCACCCGGAAATCCACGCCGCGCAATGCCTGCACCACCTCCCGCCCGCTCCGGTATACCTTGACGAGGTTCTCCACAATTACCGCATTTTCCTGCCCGGTCGAACCGGGATGTATCGGCCTTCCTGTTTCCATATGCACTCGCTTTACTGGCTATTTTTTTGACATGACGGGTTACCTGCCCGGCTGGAACTGAAGCTCCCCGTACATGCCGATTTTCAGGTAGCCGTCATTTTTGACACGAACCTTGATGGCATAGACCAGGTTGGCCCGCTCGTCTTTTGTCTGGATGGTTTTGGGTGTGAATTCCGCCTTATCGGAGATCCAGGTGATAACTCCGGAATAGGTCCGGTACTTTTTCTCCCCGTCATCCACGCGTACCTGCACCTGCTGGCCGAGTTTAACCCGGGAAAGCTGCGAGCCGGTAAGGTAGGCCCGCAGGTTCAGGTACGTCAGGTCGGCAATTTTGTACAGGGCCTTTCCGGCTGCTGTAACTTCCCCCGCTTCGGCATATTTGGCCAGGACGGTTCCTCCCACCGGGTTGATGATGCTGGACCGCTGCAACTGATCCTCCAGCTGGGCCGCCTTTTTCTCCAGGGAAGGCCCTTCACTCAGGATGCTGCGGTTCTGGGTTGCTATCAGGCTCTGCTGGACGGCCATCTGCTGGCGAGTCACGGCCATCTGGCGCTGCTGGTATTCAATCTGGAAATTGAGATCGTCCAGCTGCTTGCCGGTCGCGGCATCGCGGCGAAGCAGGTTCTGAACACGTTCCTTTTCATGCTCCAGGTTGCCAAGCTGGGTCTGCTGAACAGCCAGCTGGTCCTCCAGGAGCCGGAGTTGGGGCGTCGCATCGGTCGTCTTTTGCCCCAGGGCCTGTATGCTGGCCTCCACCTGTTGCTTCTGTAAGGCCAGGTTGATGGCATCAATTTCTCCCACGACCGAGTCCTTAGGAATGGTCTGCCCCTCGTTGACCCGGAAGGTTAATAGCTTACCGGGGATCTCGGATGACACAATGACCTCGTCTACCTCAAAGGTTCCAGAGGCATCAGGGGACAGGCCGTTGCCCTGGCAGGACAGAAGGGCCAGGCAGGCCAGCGGCGCGAATTGCAGCAAGGATTTTTTCATACTATCTGTAGTTTGGTTCCCTCCGTGAAGGGAAATGGACCGATGAGAGTCCTTATAACAAAATAAACAGCCGGTTCAGGGCCTCCCCTGGAGAAGCTGGTATTCGATACATGCCTGCAACAACTCCAGGGTATGGGTGATCCGGGCCTGGCGGGCCTGATCTTCGGCATTGACTTCCCGCAGGTAATCATTGGCCGTCATCACACCGTTTTCCAGCCTGGCCCGGGCCGCCTCCTTGACGCTGGCGCGGAGTGCAACGATGGTGTCGTCACTTGCCACGAGCGCCTGCCATTTTTCGATTTCCGCCTGCTGCTGGCGAAGCTGGGTTGAGGTGTTTAGCAGGAAGGTCGAACGCTGCAGGTCGACCAGGCGACGGTTAACTTCCACCAGTTCCCGGTCCTTTCGCAGGGTGTACAGGCCGGCCAGGGACCAGTTCAGCCGTACTCCGCCGATATAATAAAACGCAAACGCATTCTGCAGCAGGTTCAGTCCCGGCCGGCCGTACCCGCCCTGCACGAACAGGGAGGCCCGGGGAAGATTCCGGGCCCGCAGCAACCTGTCCTGCTGGTGCAGGTATTCAGACTGGGAGGCATAGAGCTTCAGTTCCGGGCGCTGGAGAACCGAGTCAGAGAAGACTGTCCCGGCCGGTGCCGGAATTTCCAGGACTGTACTGTCCCCCAGGTCCCGGTTCAGAAACAAGGCCAGGGCCTGCAGCAACCCGTTTCGCGAGGCAGTCACTTCCGTGGCCCGCTGGTCGGTCTTCAGCAGTTCTGCCTTCAGGGTGTTGAGATCGGAATGATAGGCTACCCCGCTGGCCACCTGGGCCTGAACCTGGTCAATACCGGTCTGGATATCCTGCCTGACCAGGTCCACCTGGCGCCGCTCTTCGTCGAGCAGCAGGATAGACAGGTAAATCTGGGTGATGCGGTCGCGGAGCTGGTACAGCTCCACATCCACCTGGTTGTCCTCCACGGCGGCATTCAGCTGCTGGGCTGCCTTTTGCTGCCGGGTCTGCCCTCCGTCATACACCAGCTGGCTGACGTCCGTTACCAGTTTGTACTGGTCGCGCGACAGCGGGTCAAGATGAAAACCCGGCAGGGCTACGCTGATTTTGGTAACATCCGACTGGTACGTCGCCTGGCCCGACAGGTTTACCTGGGGCAGGAAGGCCTTCTGCAGGTTGGCCATCGTGAGGCTGGCCGTCTGACTGACCAGGTCCTTGCGGTGAATCGCGGGATAATTTTTCCGGGCCAGGTCCCATACCTGGTCAAGTGTCAGATGCTGTGTCGGCTGTGCGGCCGCCGGGCCCAGCCACAGGATCCCTCCAAGCAGCCATGCGGTGAACTTCACCATGGTTTTATTTTTTATTCATCAAGGGGCCATCATAGCCTGATAGCACTGATCAGAAATGCCGGAATCTCCCGTTTGCGCTCCTCCATCAACTGGTAAAACTGCTCTTCATTCACGCCCAGGTTGCGCGCCAGCATCGGCCGGGCGACAAACGGAAATAAAGTCATGGACAGCAGGTGGAGCAGCAGGTGAAGGGGCCTGACCGGCCGGATCACACCGCGGCTGATCGCTTCCTGGATCTGCGCGATCAGTTTTTCAGGCCTCGGCCGGCTTTCGCCATTCCACACCTTTTTAAGAAAGTAGTCCGGATCCTGGCTGATTTCATTGAGCACGAACAAGGGGAGATACGGATTTTCCTGAATGATGGAAATGTATTCGGAGCAAAACCGTTCAATTTTGTCGAACAAGGGCAGGTCGGCATCAAAGACTTCATTGATTTTGGGAAACAGGCGGCCGGCCGCCTCCTGAAAGATCATTTCGAACAGCTGGCGCTTATTATGGAAATAATAATGAAGCAGGGCCTTGTTGATGCCCGCCTCATCCGCGATATCCTGCATGCGCGCCCCGGAAAGCCCCTTGCGCACAAATACCTTCTTGGCAGCCTCCAGTATTCGTCGTTCCGTACTATGGTCTTTTTCAGCTTTAACCATTTAGTTTAACCATATGGTTAACAAAAATAAATAAGGAAAACGGTCCGTCCAATTATTTTTTCGGGCAGCCTTCCGGGTCTATTCGGCCCAGCTCATGACATAATCCCTGTTTTCAATATCCAGGGCCTGCCGGGTCAGCATCAGGGGATGGAACGTGTCCACCATAACCGCCAGCTCGCGGGTTTCCCGGGCCCCCAGGCTCTTTTCCACGGCGCCCGGGTGGGGGCCGTGCGGGATGCCGGCAGGATGAAGCGTGATCATGCCGCGGGTTACGTGCTTGCGGCTCATGAAGTCACCGTCTACGTAATAAAGCACCTCGTCGCTGTCTATATTGCTGTGGTTATAGGGTGCCGGAATGGCCAGCGGATGATAATCGAATAACCTCGGCACGAAGGAGCAGACGACGAAATTATTGGCCTCGAAGGTCTGGTGAACGGGTGGCGGCTGGTGGACCCGGCCCGTGATGGGTTCAAAGTCATGAATGGAAAAAGCGAAGGGATAACAACAGCCGTCCCAGCCTACGACATCGAAGGGGTGGGTACCGTAATGAAGCCCGTAAAGCATCCCCCTTTTTTTGGCCCGGACCAGGAAATCGCCGCGCTGGTCGTAACTCGGCAGGTTCTGTGGCGGGCGGATATCGCGTTCACAATATGGGGCGTGTTCCAGCAACTGGCCGTTCCGGCTGAGGTATTTGCGGGGAAACCGGATCGGGCTGAAGGACTCCACGATAAAAAGCCGGTTTTCCGTTCCGGCCAGTTCCATCTGGTAAATGGTACCTCGCGGAATAACCAGGTAATCGCCATATCCAAAAGGCAATTCTCCATACAGGGTGCGCAGCACTCCCTTCCCTTCGTGAACGAAGATCAGTTCGTCGGCATCGGCATTCTTGAAAAAATAATCACGCATGCTTTGGCGCGGTGCGGCCAGGACGATCTGGCAATCCCCGTTGACCAGGACAGGCACCCGGCTATCCAGGTAGTCCTCGGCGGGCCGGATGGCAAAGCCTTCAAAACTGCGGTGCTGCAGCATCTTTTCCTCGGCGATTTCCGGGGCCACACTCCGGGGCGGTTCGGTGCGGATAATCTGGGTCGGCGGATGGTAATGGTACAGCAGGGAATAATCGTTGGAAAAGCCTTCGGTGGAAAACAGCTGTTCGGCATAGAGTCCGCCATCGGGTCGACGAAACTGGGTATGCCGCTTATGCGGAATGGATCCGAGGGAAAAATAGTGTGGCATGATGAAAATGAGTTAATGGGGAAGAAACAGGAGCGTTATCAGCTGGGGCAGTACCGCCGGTTGATCCGGCCATTTGTACCGGGGGCCGGGGACAGTTCCAGCATGGCCAGCAGGAAAACGTACTTCCAGTGCCGCTTGTCTATCCAGTAAGTGAAGTTGCGGAAAAAAGGCATGTCGGTTCAGTACTTAAAAATAGGAATTCCCCGGCGAAACCCGAATTTTGTTTCATGCAATTACCGACCGCCGGCCTGCTGCTGATCCGGGACCGCAAACTGCTGCTCGCTTTTTCCAATAAAAAAAAGTGTTACTACCTGCCCGGGGGTAAAATCGAGGCCGGGGAGTCCCCCTCAGCTGCCTTGTGCCGGGAAATAGAAGAAGAACTGAGGATCCGGCTGAACGAGAGTGACCTGCGCTTCTACACGCATATCAGCGCCCCGGCGTTCGGCGAGCCACCGGGCGTCATCATGGAGCAGGATTGCTTCCTGGTCCATACACAGGGGGAACCCTTCCCATCCGGGGAAATCGGCGCGTTGCGGTATTTCGGACTGGCAGACTACCTCGACCAGCCAGTGACAGCTCCCGGTGCGGTCCTGATCCTGGAACGGCTGAAAGCAGATCAACTCATTGACTGAAATGACGCGAATTGGCATACTATCCGATACGCACGGAGACCTTCCGGAAGCGGTCTTTCATCATTTCGCGGACTGCGATGAAATCTGGCACGCCGGCGACTTCGGCCCGCAGGTAGCGGACCGCCTTAAAACGTTCAAGCCCCTGCGGGGAGTCTATGGAAATATCGATGACCAGGTGGTCCGCAGTGAGTTTCCCGAGAATCTGGTGTTCTCCTGCGAGTCCGTACGGGTCCTGATCCGGCATATCACGGGATCTCCGCCCCGGTACAACCCGCCAACCCGGGATCTCCTGGCCCTTCACCATCCCCGCATCCTGGTTGGCGGCCATTCGCACCTGCTCAAAGTGCAGTTTGATTCCGCACGCAACTGCCTGTTCCTTAACCCGGGGGCAGCCGGAAAGCAGGGATGGCACCAGGTGAAGACACTGCTTCGGATTACCGTAGACAGATCTGATATCCGGGATTGCCAGGTCATTGAACTGGGCCGTCGCGGCGGAGATCATGGAATTATTCCACCGGAGTCCCAATAAAAGCAACCGG
>DASZRL010000127.1:0-5118 GCA_035549175.1 Chitinophagaceae bacterium
AGCAGCGCGAGGTCCAGGCTGCGGGTGAACACTCCCTGTACGCCCATGGCATACAGGGGCGTTTTCAGATCGATGTCGCCTTCACTTTTGATCGGCACGAGCTCAGTGGGGACGCCATCCCGGGAAAGCTGGTCGCTGACCAGCCTGGCCTGCCAAAGCGCCAGCTGGCTTTCCCGCGTACCGATCCGTAATGATTTCATGCGGTAAAATTAATCCGTACCGGTGGCAATAAATTCGTTGATTGCCTGGATATAGTGGCAACCCGCCTGGTTTCGTTCCCGCATGCGCGGAGCGAGCCCGTTTATCACTTTCTGGATGCGGTATCCGGGGTTGCCGGATTCCACGGCGGGGTAAAGTTGTGTTGCCAGGGAGCTTGCCTGGATTTCCTCGAGCTTGGTCTTGATCGCCTTCAGTACGGGCACATTTTTGCGCATCTCATACCAATCCATGAACTCTTCGATATGGGAGGCAATCAGGGTCCGCGCCTTGGGCACCTCGGCCTGGCGACGTGCCAGGGTCTCGTCTTTGAGCCGGGAAAGCTGGTCCACATTGACCAGGGTGATCCCGGGGAGTTGCTGGGCCTGGTCCTCCACGTTGCAGGGAATCGACAGGTCGATAATGAGTTTGGGGCCATGGCCCTCCAGGTGAGAGCGCAGGATGATAGGCTCCCCGGCATTGGTGGCCACCAGGATGATGTCGGCGCCTGCCACCTGTTCTTCCAGGCATTCCAGGGGAGCAGACTGCAGGCCGAGTTCGGCGGCCAGTTCGGCTGCCCGCTCTTCAGTGCGGTTGATCAGGGTGATGTGGCGGGTATCGAGGTAATCGACCAGGTTCTTGCAGGTATTGCGGCCGATCTTTCCCGTGCCCAGCAGCACGATCTTTTTCTGGCTGACCTGCCTGACGTGATCGCGGATGTACTGGGCGGCCGCAAAGGAGACGGACACCGTGCCTCCGCTCAGGGCGGTCTGGTTCTTGATCGCCTTGGAGCACTGCAGGGCGGCGTTGACCAGGCGTTCGGTGAAGGCGGCGATAAATCCCCGTTCCTTGGAAAACTTGACTGCCGTCTTGATCTGGCCGACAATCTCGTAATCTCCCAGGATCTGGGAATCCAGGCCGCAACTCACATCGAGCAGGTGCCGGATGGCTTCCGCACCCTGTTTAATATAGGCGTGCTGCGCAAACAGCTCCGCATCGCCGGCCGTGCGCGAACAAAGCAGGTTGACCAGTTGCTGGGCCCTGTCGGCAAAGCCGTAGATTTCTGTGCGGTTGCAGGTTGAAATAATAAACAGCTCGTCTGCCCCGTAGGATGCCGCCTGGGCAAGGATCTCCGCATACTGTTCGGTTCCCACGGCGAACCTGCCGCGGGTCTCCGCATCGGTTTTCCGGTAACTGATCCCGGCCAGGTAAAAATGGGTGATATTTTTTATGCTGTTGCGGTGCATGGTGTACCTGTTCTCAGAAGCCAGAGCAAAAGTAAAATAGGATTCCCCAAGCTCCTAATTACTATGTCATTAATCTGTCATTTTGCCGCCTGATCTTTGTCAAAAACACAGGTGAGCCATGTCAGCGGCCAACTGTTAGTTCAGGCAAAAAACTTCGGAAAGTATACGGGATTCCCGAACAAATAGTTTTCCAAGGGGTTACTTTTGCACATCCTGAACGTATTATGGCCGATACCATGCAACGCGGAATCGTACTGATGAACCTGGGCTCCCCGGACTCCACGGAAGTGGCCGATGTGCGGCGCTATCTCAATGAATTCCTGATGGACAAGCGGGTCATCGACATTCCCTACCTGGTGCGGCTCCTGCTGGTGCGCGGCATTATTGTGCCCTTCCGGTCACCCAAATCGGCCAAGGCCTACCGCAGCATCTGGTGGAAGGAGGGGTCGCCCCTGATCGTGCTGACCCGCCAGCTGGAGGAGGCACTGCAGAAAAAAAGGGACGAACCGGTAACCATCGCGATGCGCTACGGCAACCCCAGTCCGGCGGACGCCTACGAGGAATTAATGCGCCGGGCCCCCGGGCTGCAGGAAGTCATCCTGGTGCCCCTGTATCCCCACTATGCGATGAGCAGCTATGAAACGGCGGTTGAATACGCGCGCCAGGTCCATGCGCAGAAGGGGTATCCCTTCCGGCTTACCGTGATCCGGCCTTACTACGACGAACCGGCCTACCTGGATGCCCTGGCGGAAAGCATCCGCCCTTACCTGCAGCAGGAGTATGACCACCTGTTGTTCAGCTACCACGGGGTACCGGAGCGGCATATCCGTAAAGGAGACTGCACCGGTCATCATTGCCTGCAATCGCCCGACTGCTGTGACGTGGCGTCAGCCGCCCATTCGCAATGCTATCGTCACCAGTGCCTGCGAACGATGCAGCTGGTGGCCCAGCGCCTGTCCCTGCCCGCGCAGCGGTACAGCAATTCCTTCCAGTCGCGCCTGGGCCGGGATGAATGGCTGAAACCCTACACCGCGGTGCGCCTGGGGCAACTGCCGGGCGAAGGGGTGAAGAAACTCCTGGTGGTCTGTCCGGCCTTCGTCAGTGATTGCCTGGAGACCCTCGAGGAAATTGCCGAGGAGGGACGGGAGATTTTTCTGCATGCCGGCGGGGAATCCTTTACCGCGATCCCCTGTCTGAACGTTCATCCCCTCTGGGTGGAAGCGATCGCCGGGTATGTCGCCGGGATCGCGGCGGGCAACCGGGAACGGGTATCAATGTAGTCCCATGACCTACTATTATATAAAGGCCCTGCATATCATCTTTATCGTGACCTGGTTCAGCGGCCTGTTCTATATTGTGCGCCTTTTCGTATATAACGCCGAGGCCGCCGAACGGCCCGAGCCGGAGCGCAGCATCCTGCGTGCCCAGTTCGGCCTGATGATCCGCCGTCTCTGGCTCGGTATTACCTGGCCTTCAGCCATCCTGACCCTGGTCTTCGGCCTGTGGATGCTGCACCTGTACGGATCGGTACCGTCCTGGTTGTGGGTCAAGCTGGGCTTTGTCGCCGGCCTGTACCTGTATCATGTCTCCCTTCACCTGATCTACCGCCAGCAGCAGCGGGGCATTTTCCGGTACAGTTCCCGGCAGCTGCGCCTCTGGAATGAAGTCGCAACGGTTTTCCTGGTTGCGGTCGTCATGCTGGTGGTAGTCAAGCAGGGTCTGAGCCTGGCCTGGGGCCTGGGCGGCCTGTTCCTGTTTGTGGTGGCCCTGATGGCCGCCATCCGCATCTACCGGTATTTCCGGCTCCGGAAATAGCGCGATTCTCTCTCCGGATAGCTCCTATAATAGGGACCCTCCCCGAACTGCCCGGCCGCTCCGCCTGCAGGAGCCTGCCGGATGGGGCGATATTTTTTTCTCCCGGACAATCCGCCGGGTCCCGTCTCCCGTATGTGATGGCAGGGCAGGCAACCGGCGTTCCCCGGGCGTCCTGCCTGAAAGGAGGAGAAACCTATGCAAAAGAAGAAAATGATCCGCTTGGTCCGCTGGACCGCCGGGGTATCGGGCCTTCTGGTGGCCGCGCTGGCCCTGCATGTTTACTGGGTTACCCGACCGGGTAAACCGGATGCCCATACGCTGGCCATGGCGCGATTCGACCTGCCTTCCCGGGCCCCGCTGGATTCCGCGGAGGTGATGGGCTGGTTCAGCCGGCAGCCCGGGCTGACCCATGCGCTCGTTAACCCGCGCACCCACATTGCCGTGTTCACCTACTACCCGGTCCGCGTATCGGCCGATTCCGTTCTGGCGCATTTCAACCAGGCGTACGGGGTCCGTGCCAGTCGGGTCGTGCCCGGTGAAGAGGACCTGCTGAGCGGTTGCCCTGTGGCCGGCACCTCCCGCACCTACCGGGTGGTGCAGTCCATCCGGCGCCTTTTCTAGGACCTTCTTCCCGCACGCCATGTTACCAGTATAACCGGGGGCTCCGCGGCCGCCAGGCCGGTCCCTTTTTTTAAAAAAACAAATAAATGATAACGCGTATGAAAATCCGCAACATGTTCCTGCCGGCCGTCTGCCTGATCCTCGGCGCCGCCTGGATGACTTCCTGTAAGAAGGATCACAATGATACCATGACGGCCACACCCACCCTGTATGATTCCCTGGGCGGAACGGCCATGGTCAGCGATCCGGCCAACCCGTCCATGAAAATCGAGCAGGGCCGGCTGGGTATTCGCTCCGTCGTGGACAGTACGATCTTCGTGATTGCCGCCGACACCAATATCAACGGGTATTTCAAGGTCCTGCTGTCCGAAGTGACCAGCGGCAATACCTCCGGGTTCCAGGCCCTGGAAAAGAACCTGACGGACTTTTTCTGTGTGGCCACGGGAGCCAGGAACTTCACGTATTCGGGAAAGAACATGCACGACGCACATGATCCCGCCACCAACCCCCGGATGAACGGAAAGGCGGCCAGCGATGACTTCGACTCGTTCCTGGTGGACCTGGTGGCTGGCGCGAAAAAGAACGGGTTACCCGATAACCTGATCGGACGGGTAGGCGCCTTGGTTGAGACCCTGCGCAGTCAGGTAGTCCAGCGATAACCGGCAGCAGGCAGGCCATCCGTCAAGCAGGCAGCCCCGTTCACTCGGAACGGTGCTGCCTGTATTTAGGTATATAGCTATAAAGGGTGTCTGGCCGGACATCCGGGCACATGGGCCCGGTCGCTCAGATAGCTTTACTGAAGATCGCGGGTTGGTTTTGGGACGAGGCTTCCTGGCGCAGCAGCAGCTGGTCAAAGGCATGACAGATGTTACGCAGGAAATGGCGCCCGAGCGGGGTTACTTCGACCACCCGGTCGCTCAGCCTGACCAGGCCATCCTGCTGCAGGTCCTGCAGGGCCGGCAGGGTATAGGGCTGCAGCCGCGGAAGATCCTCCGGCGCCAGCTGCGTGCGGCTGCGGCAGCTGATATCCAGGATATAACGGCGCATGGCCATATCTTCTTCATTCAGAAAATAGCCCTTGGCCACGGCCAGCTGTCCGGCATCAATGGATTCGTAGTATTCATGCAGGCGCTTGTGATTCTGGGCAAAGGCGGTGCCGGCGTCACTGATCGCCGATACGCCCAGCCCCAATAGGATGGCGCTGTTCTGGGTGGTATACCCCATGAAATTCCGGTGAAGG
>DASZRL010000128.1:0-19008 GCA_035549175.1 Chitinophagaceae bacterium
AGGTTGTAGGAAGGCACCGGGGGAAAGTCTATCGCCGGGACCTTGCCCGGATACTGGCCGTGGTGGTGATCAACCGGGTAATCCCCCACCGCCACGCCGGTGCGGAACAGGGTGTAGTCGAAAGGCCGCAGGATATGGTTGAGATTGAAGCGAACCACGCCGCGTACCCGGCGGCCTTCCCGGTTATAGGGGATCAGGGCCAGTCCCCCGTCCAGTTCATCGGTAGCCAGCCGGAGTTTTTTCAGGCCCAGCCGGGTCTGCAGGAAGTACAGGAATCCCCGGGTCTGGTCGCGGGCCTTCTCGTAGCCCGCGCGACGTTCCGCCTCATGGCCCTCCACGACATTCAGGTAATAGTCGTTGCCATGAAAGGGCCAGTTGATCATGTACTTATTATTGGGGAGTTTGCCGTAGGCTAACATCTTGGCGGTATTCCCGTTCCAGGGCTTTCCCTGGCAGGGCGCATCGGTATTGCAGCAGTAATAGCGCCGCTCATCGTAGTCCGCCGGACGACGGATCCCCTTTGCCGGACCCCGGCCGTCCAGGCGTACGATGGCCGTCCAGGTGATATCCTGAATGATCGGGTAGGTACCCGGGGCCTGGGATTCACCGGTCTGGGCCGGATCCTCCATGCCCAGGTCGTAGTCGGCGCCCGCGCCGGCCAGAACATCGCCCAGTTCGGTGGCGTCGATCACCAGGCGGGCCTCGATTCGCAGGGAGGATCCGTTCCCCGCCCGGAACAAGGCGCCCTGCACGCGGGATCCCTCCATCAGGACCTGTTCGAACCGGTAGCCATACAGGACGGTAAGTGATTTTTCCCGGGCTGCCCAGGCTTTGAAAATGCTGTCGGCCACGTGCGGTTCAAAGCAGGTGTTGCTCACCCAGCCGGTATTCAGCTCCCGGGTACCGTAGTGCCTGTAGAGCGCCTGGCGGAACTCTTCCCACATGCCGCTGGGCAGTTCGTCATTGCCATCCGTGCAGGACACGCCGGCGGCGGACAGCATGCCTCCCAGCATGCGCGTCGGTTCCACCAGGACCGTCTGAACCTGCCGGCGCGCGCACTGGATGGCGGCGGCCGTTCCGCCGGTTCCACCCCCGATTACCAGTACATCGGTCCGGAGGATCCGGCTGGTGTCCTGGGCACTGGCCCCGCCCAGCATACCAAGACCTAAAAGAAGAAGGCATACACGCAGCATGAACGACCCATTTGGTTAGGGGATGAATCTAACAGATTTTCACACCCGGGCCAAAAAATACAGGCTCCGGGATCTCCCGGAGCCTGTCCTGACATACCAAATCTGGTGTCCCCTAAAACGGTAAATCGTCGATGGGTTCGGTAATTTCACTGGCGGAAGGCAGGCTGGCAGAACCGGCCGATGCCGCGGGTTGCATGGGGGACATACCACCTGCTTCTCCCCGGCCGCCCAGCAACTGTACATCGCGGACCCGCAGGGACAGCGAGGCGCCGGCCGTGCCGTCCTGGCGTGTGAAGGTCCTCACCTCGGGTGTTCCTTCCACATATACCTGCTTGCCTTTGGTCAGGTAAGGAGATATCCCGGTCCGGTCCGTCCAGTAGGCACAATCCACCCAGGTCGTCTTTTCCTGGTTGTTGCCCTGGCTGTCGCGGTATTTTTCCGTGTGCGCGACGGTAAAATTGATGACATTCTTGCCGTTGACCGTATTGACGATACAGTCCTTGCCCAGGTTTCCGATAACTTGCATTTTGATCATAGTACTCCGATTTAATAGTGCGTAAAAAAGTTGAACTAGCAATTTAGGCGAATTTGACCACTCCGGAGACCCGGGTCGATCTTTTAGACCAGGATGTTTGGCGAATGTGCATAACTTACCAGCCCGGGGGACCGGAGCGGGTATTCCCGGGTATTGCCTATCTTTAGAAACACTAAACCAACACGATTGTGCCATGCGTCGAAGAGAATTTATCCGCCAGACTTCCCTGGCCACTGCCGCCGGCATCACTATTCTTGATTTCCCCGTCTTCGGCAGGAAAGCCCCCAGCAACAAAGTAGTCGTAGCCGTCATGGGCGTCAACAGCCGGGGCGCCTACCTGGCCCAGTGCTACTCCCAGCTGGAAAATGTGGAGGTGGCCTACCTGTGTGATGTGGAGGAGGGCGCCCTTCGCAACGGCCTGGAGGCCGTCAAGGCGGCGCGGCGCCAGCCTGCGGTGGTTCGTGACATCCGGGAACTGGTAAAAAAACCGGACTTTGACGCACTCATTATCGCAGCACCGGACCACTGGCATACCCCGGCCGCCATTTTGGGAGCCTCCCATGGCAAGCACGTCTATGTGGAAAAACCCTGCGGCCAAAACCCCTACGAGGGCGAACTGATCGCAAAGGCCTACCAGCGCTATGGCAAACTCATCCAGATGGGTAATCAGCGCCGCTCCTTTCCCACCCTGATCCAGGCCGCCGCGGAAGTCCGCAGCGGCCTGATCGGCAAGGCCTACTTTGCCAAGGCCTGGTACAACAATAACCGCAAATCCATCGGCACCGGCAAAAAGGTGCCCGTACCCCCAACCCTGAACTTTGAACTCTGGCAGGGACCGGCGCCCCGCCGTACCTACCAGGACAACCTGGTACACTACAACTGGCATTGGTTCTGGCATTGGGGAACCGGGGAGGTGTGCAACAACGGCACCCATGAAATCGACTGCTGCCGGTGGTTCCTGGGAGTGGATTACCCCACCAAGGTCACTTCCTCCGGCGGGCGGTATGCCTTCCACGACGACTGGCAGACTCCGGATACCCAGGTTACCGCGTATGAGTTTGCCGAAGGAAAGGCCATTACCTGGGAAGGCCGCAGCTGTAACAATTACCCGGTAGAGGGTGCCGGACGAGGCTTTATCATTTACGGGGACCAGGGAACCCTGGTCAACGACGGGGGCGGCGATTACCGGGTCTATGATTACACCAATAAGCTGGTCAGGGAAATTAAGGCCAATGTAAAGGCCGAGGCGGGCAATACCGTCAGTTCGACGGGCAACCTGGATTTCTACCATTTCGGAAACTTCGTGGAAAGCATCCGGGGAAATGCCACCCTTACCTCCCCGGTAACGGAAGGCCATCAAAGCGTCCTGCTCTGCCACCTGGGCAACATAGCCCAGCGGACCGGGCGTACCCTGCACTGCGACCCCCGCAACGGGCATATCCTCCACGACGCCGAAGCGATGAAACTCTGGAAGCGCACTTACGAAAAAGGCTGGGAACCCACCCTGTGAAAGGAGCCGGCCTTCCCTAGCGGAGCCGGCGGATCTTGATACTGCGGAAGCTCACTTCATTGCCATGGTCCTGCAGCAGGATATGTCCCTGCGGGGCTTCCCCGTAATGATTCCACACTTTGAACTTGCTGATGGACACCAGTTGCCGGAAGGCTGCTGAGCCGCGGTCGTATTCAAGCACCTTGACCCCGTTGAGGTAATGCTCCACATGGTTATCGGGATATACTACAATGCGTCCGGAGTTCCATTCACCCGGGGGGTGCACGAACCGCGCCTGCTTGTTGGCCGCAATCAGGTCATACAGGGAGGCCAGGGTACGGTCCCCGTCCCTGCCCAGTTTGGCATCCGGGTGGCGTTCATCATCCAGGACCTGGTATTCCAGGCCGATCGCCGATCCCTCGTTATGTTCGTCCAGGGTGACAAAATACTTTACCCCGCTGTTGGCGCCCGGGGTAATGCGGAACTGAAAGGACAGATCGAAGGCACTGAACTGTTCCCGGGTCACAATATCCCCCCCGTTGGCCGATTCTTTGCCCTGGGACCCCAGCACGGTGATCATACCGTGACTGATCTCCCAGCCCTGGCTGGGAAACGCCTGTTTATAGGCCCCGACCCACCCCTGGGAAGAATGGCCGTCGAACAGGAGCTTCCATCCCTGCTTTTTCTCATACTCGGTCAGGTGGTTGGGTACCAGGTCGACTACATACACACCTGGCGGGAACGGGGTCGGATGGATGTCCCGGGTCCGGATCCGGATGTCGCGGAAGTAAACTTTTTCACCAGGCGCTGCTCCGTTTCCGATGGCATGGACCTGCAGGCCGATCAGCCCCTGGTTGCGGGTAAGGGTATCCACGAAATACGCAACGGGTATGCCATTCAGCCAGGTGCAGACCCGGTTGCCGAAACACTCCACCCGGATGCGGTTATACATGCCCCGGCGGAAGGCCTGCTGGGCCTGGGGATGCAGCGACACGGGATACAGCCAGTCACGCCGCCCCTCGTCATACAGCCCGCCGCTCCAGGCCCGGGCGGAGGGATCCAGTTCGAACTGGTAACCATATACCTTTCCCAGGCCGTCATGGCCAGCGGGATCAAAATTGCTGTGAAACTGGACGCCGGAGTTCATGGTGCTGTCGTCCACCCGGGCTTCGAGCTCCAGGATAAAATCCCCGGGAAACTGCCGCTCACTGACCAGGAATGAATTCGGGGATCCGGCCGCGGTGGTGCCTACAATGGCCCCGTTCTCCACCGTATAGGTGGCAGTGCCGGTCAGCTGTTTCCAACCCCGGAGTGTTTTGCCGTCAAACAGACGGATGGACGGGCCGGTTCCCTGCTGGGCAGCGAGGTGAACGGCCGGCAGCAGGAGCGCCAGGAAGCCAAGGATTCTTTTCATATGCATGCATTCGTGTAAGGACAATCACCGGATCGGGAACCCGGCAGGTTACTGCCTAAAATTAATGATAACCCGCGATTCGGAGCATAGACCCGGCCGTGAGGCAGGGACCTGCCGCAGAAAAGGTCAATGGCCCGGGCCGGAGGTTTCCCCGCGCAGCGTGACCCAGCGGTTCAGCATACCATGGGGCGTTTCCAGGACGATTTTGTAAAAACCGGAGGGCCGTGTCCGGACATCCAGGCGGGCTGAGCCCCGGGTCAGCGGAACGGTACGCACCAGGTGGTACGTGTCCGGTTCGCCGGTCCCAAACCGGTTGGTGGTGGCCAGCCAGATCCGGGCTGTTCCCTTTTTTTCCAGGGGTGTCCAACGGACCTGCAATTCACCCGGCTTCGGGGAGGTTACCGCCAGCCCGGACGCGGAGAGCGGGCCGGTCAGCGGCACCCCGTCGAGTTCCCGGAGGACCGCTTCGGGCAGGGTAAGCCCGAGATGACGGGCCATGGAAGGCATGATGTCGACGATGCCCGGAGGGTGGGCCACAAACCAGGGGTTTACCCCACGGGCGTTGGTGACGATCCAGGTGCGGCGCTCGCGGTCACTCTGGCCACCATGATTTCTACCCGAGATGCTGTCGCGGCCGTGGTCGGTGGTGACATAGATCTCCCAATCCTCCCCGTACTGCGCCTCCCGCTGGGTGATGGCCTGGTAAATGCGCCCCACCTGGTCGTCCATCATTCGGACCGCCTGGTAAAAGGCCGGCCCATCGCCGTAGCGGTGCCCCATATCATCGGTGTATTCCAGGTAAACCCACGTGAGGTCGGGCCCCTGGCTTCGCACGCAGGCGGCCGCGGCGTCAGCGACCGCTTCATCGATCCGGTGCATGTAGAGACCGGCGGGATCATGGGGGTAGGTTACCGTATCGGTTTCGAGACCGTCAAGGTGATAATCGACGTGCAGCATGCCGGTCTGCGGCAGGCTGTCGCCCACCAGCCTGGTGCGGTTATCCAGCCAGCTGGAAAAAATGGCCGTACGCCGCCCGGGTTGCTGTGCCTGGAGCAGGCGAAACAAGGTCCAGTAATGATAATTCGGTGCGGCAATTGCATTGTCCCACACATTATGCTTGTTCACCCAGGTGCCGGTCAGCAGGCTGTTGTATCCCACGGCCGAGATGGTCGGCGTCTGGCTGTACCCGCCCCGCTCCCCGCCGACGTAGGCACGCAGGTAGGCCCCCCTGGCGGCAATCCGGTCCAGGTGCGGCGTCGCCACCTTTTCTATCACATCGGCCGGGATCCCGTCCGCAATGACAAAAAGCACCTTGTGGGAAGCCGGCTGGCCGGCGGTCTGCAAAACCACCCACAACCCGCAGAAAAGCAGTACGATAGGGCGCATAAATTTCCTGATTTGGGTGCAAAATACGCATTCAGCCGGCCCCGGCTCCCCCTGGCATTTTAAATAATTGTGACCGGTCGGGGGCAAAACCCGCCTGCCGCCGCCCCCCGGAATAACCGTATCTTTGCAGCTTGCAATTTTTTACACTATGAGCCGAAAAGGAAAAGTGCTGGTAGCCATGAGCGGCGGGATCGACAGTACCGTCACTGCGCTGATGCTGCATGACCAGGGTTATGAGGTGGTGGGCATCACCATGAAGACCTGGGATTACAGCAGCTCCGGAGGCAGTAAAAAGGAAACCGGATGCTGCAACGTGGATAGCTTCAATGATGCGCGGATGGCAGCCGTGCAGCACGGCTTTCCCCATTACATCCTGGATATCCGGGAAGAGTTCGGCGGATTTGTCATTGACAACTTCGTGGAGGAATACCTGGCCGGGCGGACGCCCAATCCCTGCGTACTCTGCAACACCCATATCAAATGGCGGGCCCTGCTCAAGCGGGCGGATGCCCTGGACTGCGAATTCATTGCAACCGGCCATTATGCCAAAATCCGCCGTCACGATAACGGCCGGTACGTGGTCAGCAAGGCAGTGGACGAGACCAAGGATCAGAGTTACGTCCTGTGGGGCCTCCAGCAGGACCTGCTTGGCCGCACCCTGCTGCCGCTGGGTCCCTACCGGAAGACGGAAATCCGCAAAATGGCCCTGGATTACGGCTACCCGGAGCTGGCCCAGAAAAGCGAGAGCTATGAAATCTGCTTCGTGCCGGACAACGACTACCGGGGTTTCCTGAAAAGGCGCGTGGAAGGGTTGGAGGAAAAGGTCAAGGGAGGCTACTTTGCGGACCGGCAGGGCCGGATCCTGGGTCAGCACAAGGGCTATCCCTTTTATACGGTCGGCCAGCGCAAGGGACTGGACATTGCCCTGGGCAGGCCGGTGTACGTAACCCGGATCGACCCCCAGACCAATACCGTCGTGCTGGGTGACGAACAGGACCTGGATGCCAATGATATGCTGGTAGGCAAACTGAACTGGATCAAATACGAAGGCGTCACCCCGGGTTGGGAGGCCACGACCAAGATCCGCTACAAGGACCGCGGAAGCCTGTCCAACCTGTACCCCCAGGAAGGTTCCGTGCGTGTGCGGTTCTTTGAGCCGGTAAAGGGCATTGCACCCGGCCAGAGCGCGGTTTTCTATGAAGGAGAAGATGTTATAGGGGGCGGTATCATCCAGGCCGGCTCCCTGGCCGGCCCCGCAGCCCCGCGGGACGCCCGGTAAGCTGGCTGGGTCGGTTCGGTCATGATTTTCAGGCAATAAAGTGCCTGCCTGATCGTTCTAAAGCGGGAATACAGGCTATTGCCGCTTTTTTTGTGTCCCAAAAGCCACCTATCCTGGAAAAATCAGTCAACTTAACTAACCCGAAGTAGCCGTGAACTGCACTCCCCTTCGTATGAGGACTCCTTTACTGAACCGGATGGCCCTGCTGCTGCTGGCGGCCAGCCTGCTAAATTCCTGCAAGAAACAGACGGAAACCTTCACGACCGAGCCGCTGGATGATTACCTGCCCCTGCAGGTGGGTAAATACATCACCTACCGGCTGGACTCCACGGTGTTTGTGAATTTCGGCAAGGTGGAAGAGATCCATAAATACCAGGTCCGGTTTGTCATCGATGCCGAAGTGACGGACAACCTGGGCCGGCCCGGCTACCGGGTATACCGCTACATCAGCGATTCGGCAGGCACCCAGCCATGGACCCCCGATCAGACCCTTTTCATCACCCCGGTTTCCAACCAGGTTGAACTGACCGAGGACAACCTGCGCTATATCAAGCTTCACCTGCCCATCAAGGACGGCTTCAGCTGGAAGGGTAATCATTACCTGCCCACGAATCCCTACGGCCCCCTGTATTCGTTCAGTAATGACGATGCCATGGGGGACTGGGATTTCACCTACAACGGAAGCCCGGCCGCCACCGAATCCATCGAAGACCAGACCTATACCGATGTGCTGACCGTGGGAGAGGATGACGAATCCTATAACGTGCCGGTGATAGACCCCAGTTCCTATGCCGCCCGAACCTTCAGCGTGGAAAAGTACGCCAAGTCTATCGGCCTGGTCTACCGGGAGCTGATTATGTGGGAGCAACAGCCCAACCCGACCGGCAACCCGCCGAACGTCGTGTATGATCCGTACCGGGTCGGTTTTGGCATCCGCATGTGGATGATCGATCATAATTAACCCCTTCGGGCGGCATATCCTATTTTTGACCTGTTCAAACGGCCGCGCTGATGAAACGGATTCTCCTGCTCCTGGCATATGCCCTGCTTTTAACCGGAAGTGGATATGCGCAGTTCTCCCGCTTCCTCGTCCAGTTGCGGGATAAGGCGGCCACTCCATACACCCTGGAACACCCCGAAAACTATCTGTCCGCGCGGGCTATTGACCGCCGGCACCGCTACGGCATCCCGGTCGACAGCCTGGACCTGCCGGTCTGCCCGGATTACCTGGCCCGGCTGGCCGCCGTACCGGGGGTCACGATCCTCAATGCGTCCCGCTGGCTGAACCAGGTATCTGTCCAGTGCGCGGATTCCGCGGCGGTTTCCGGCATCCATGCCCTGCCCTTTGTCCGGTCTGTGGCCCCGATCGCCGCGCGGCAGGCACCGGGGGGCCGGGTCACCCCGGATAAATTTGACACGGAAGGCCCATCGCGCATAACCGGTACCGGAACCCGTGACCTGGGGGTACCGGGAAATTATTACAATTATGGGTCGCAGGCCTTCGGGGAAATCCACCTGCATCACGGCGAGTTCCTGCACAACCTGGGGCTGCGCGGCCAGACGATCCAGATCGCCCTGCTGGATGGCGGATATTATCATTACAACAACCTGGGGGGCTTTGACAGTGTCCTGGCGGGGGGACAGGTCCTGGATACCTGGGATTTTGTGGCCCGGGAGGCCAGCGTGGCCGAAGACAACAGCCACGGCATGTCCTGTTTCTCGACACTGGCCGCCAACCTTCCCGGCCAGCTGGTGGGTACGGCGCCGGCAGCCCGGTATTACCTGTTTCGCACCGAGGACGTCAGCAGCGAATACCCGATCGAGGAACATAACTGGGTCTGCGGGGCGGAACGGGCGGATAGTTCGGGGGCCGATGTGCTCTCCGCTTCCCTGGGCTACAATACCTTCGATGATACCAGCTTCAACCATCACTACCGTGACCTGGATGGTAAAACAACCCTCGCGGCACGGGGCGCGGCCATCGCGGCGCGCAAGGGCCTGCTGGTATTCGTGGCCGCCGGAAATTCCGGCGGCGATGCCTGGCATTACATTTTGACCCCGGCGGATGCGGACAGCATCCTGGCGGTAGGCGCCGTGGATACCGGCGGCCGGGCCGGCAGCTTCTCCAGCTACGGCCCTTCCGCAGACGGGCGGATCAAACCGGATGTGGCCTCCGTGGGCGTAAACGCGCAGATCCTGACCACCGCCAACACCGTCGCAGGCGGAACCGGCACCTCGTACGCCTGTCCCAAACTGGCCGGGCTGGGAGCCTGCCTGTGGCAGGCTTTCCCGGAAAAGGCGAACACCGAAGTGCTGCAGGCGATCCGCCGCGCAGGTAGCCAGGCCGCCAGCCCGGACAACCGGATCGGATACGGCATCCCGGATATGAAGAAGGCATTTGCGCTGCTGCTGGGTTCCGAAGTGAGGGACACCGCGAGCCTGCAGGGTTGCTCCGTGGCGTTGTCCTGGACCAGCAAGGACGCCCCCGCCATGTTGTACCAGGTCCGTGTGAAACGTCCCGGGGACAGCGCCTATAGCCTGCTGGCCACCCAGGCCCCCCTGCCCGCACCGGGCCTGGCCACCCACCATTACCAGCTGGCCCTGTCGGTGGGGTCCCAGCCCGGGTCCTACTCGCTGGAGCTCCTGCAGGTACTGGATACCAGCGCGGCCGGCTACACCGCCCTGGCGTTTCCTGCGGTCACCCTGGAACTGCCGCCCGGTTGTCCCTCCTCCATGGGATCGTCAGCTGGCATCCTGGCCCTCTATCCCAATCCCGGCTCCGGCCAGGTCACCCTGGTCCTGAACACCCCGCAGGCCTACGGGTCCCTGCGCATCCGGGTCGTGGACTGGACCGGTCGGTTGATGCAGCAATACCGGGTATCCAAGGGAACCGGTCCGGCCAGCTACCCGTTACAACCGGGAGGACTCGCCGCCGGCATTTACCTGATCAGTGTGGATGACGGGCACCGCCGCATCGGGACCGTGAAGCTACTGCGACAGTGAAGGTCTGCGCAACAGGGCGGCATACATGGTATCCGCCCTCCGTTCGTATCCGGGAAACAGGTCTTCCCGCACCCGTTCCAGCGAGGCCTGCTCCGCGAGCCAGGTAACCACTTCCTCGTTTTCCTGGCGGAAAACCGAACAGGTACTGTATACCAGGTAGCCGCCGGGCCGGAGCCGGCTGGCAGCCAACCCCGCAATATCCCGCTGCCGCCCGGCATACAAGTCCAGGGAGCCCGGATCAAAGAAGCCCAACCGCTCCGGCGTGCGGCCCCAGGTGCCGGACCCCGTGCAGGGGACATCAGCCAGGATCAGATCCTGACCGGAAGGCAACCGCTGCGGACCGGGGCGGGTGAGATCAGCCTGCAGGCGCCGGTAATTCCGGATGCCGGCGGCCGCAAAGCGCCTGGCCAGGTTGGACAGGATGGATTCACGTATATCCGATACCGTGAGTTGTACCGGGCCGAGCAGGTCCCAGGCCTGGAGGGACTTTCCCCCGCTGGCCGCACAGCAGTCCCAGACCGAACAGGGCCCCGCCGCCTGGCTCCCGGCCAGCTGCAGGCCGGCATAGAGTCCGGCCACCAGCTGGGAGCTCAGGTCCTGGACCACCGCTTCGCGGTCCAGGTCCAGGATGCGGTCGACCGGCGAGCTGTTTTCCAGCTGCAGGCAGTCCGGGCCGCAGGCCTTGTACGGCTGGTTTGCCGCCTCCAGTTTCGCACGCACGACCGCCCCCTGCCCGGGCCGGATCCGCAGGAACAGGGCCGGCTGCTGCAGGTGGGACAATGAAAACCGGGAAGGATCAACGCCCCGGCTGAGCTCCGCCGTCCAGGGGAAAATGCCCGCCGGGTCCAGGCTCAGCCGGTCCAGCTTGGCGGAGGCCGGCAGGCCGGCCAGTTCATTCCAGTCCGGCCGCAGCGCGGCCAGTACCTCGCCGGGTTCGTTCCGGCTGAGCCAGTATCCGGCCAGCAGCCGCTCGTCCGGGGGCAGGTCCTTTCCCATGGGACCAAGACGGAACGCGCCATAACAGAACTGGGAAATGATCCTGCGGTCCCGGGAACCGTGCTGCCGGTTCCTGGAGAAGTATTCCTTCAGGTAGGCGGCAAGCGGCGGATCCCCGTGGTAGGCTTCCACGAGGGAGACAGCCCGGTGCAGGTATGACTGAAAACGATTCAACCAACAGGAAAAAGCACGGCCCGGGGCCGTGCCAGCCAATCAATCCGGCGCCGCGGGCGGCGGTGCCGTTTGCTAAAGTTCCAGCAGGGTCTTGACGGGATCCTTGCCGATCAGCAACTGCTCGGGATTTTCCAGCAGTTCCTTGACGCGCACCAGAAAGCTGACGGATTCCCGACCGTCAATAATGCGGTGATCATAACTCAGGGCCAGATACATCATCGGCCGGATCACCACCTGGCCACCAACGGCCATGGGGCGTTCCTGGATCTTGTGCATCCCGAGGATCGCACTCTGGGGAATATTGATGATCGGGGTGCTCATCAGCGAACCGAATACCCCGCCGTTGGTAATGGTGAAGGTGCCTCCCTGGAGTTCTTCCATGGTGAGTTTATTGTCCCTTGCCTTGGCGGCCAGTTCCACCACCCGCTTCTCAATATCCGCCATGCCGAGGCTTTCGACGTTGCGGATGACCGGGACGGTCAGCCCGCGGGGCGTACTCACGGCAATGCTTATGTCTGCATAATCATGGTAAACCAGCTGGTCGCCGTCGATATAGGCATTTACGGAAGGCCATTCAGCCAGGGCCACGGCGCAGGCCTTGGCGAAAAAACTCATGAACCCAAGCCCCACCCCGTGGATCTCCTTGAACTTATCCTTGTATTTGCTGCGGATCTCCATGATCCGTCCCATATCCACCTCGTTGAAGGTGGTCAGCATGGCGGTAGTGTTCTTCGCCTCCACCAGGCGGCGGCTGATAGTCTTGCGGAGGTTGCTCATTTTTTCCACGCGCACCTGGCGGCTGAACAGTTCCGTTCCTCCGAACGCTTTACGGCCCGGGCTGGAAAGGGCGGCCAGGACGTCGTCCTTCAGGATCTTACCCTGGTAGCCGGAAGGAACCAGGTTGCGGGGATCCACTTTTTTATCGGCGATAATGGCGGCTGCGACCGGTGTGGCTTTCACATCCGCCGACACGGCGGCCACAGGCGCCGTGGTGGCCGTGCGCACGGGTTCTTCTTTTTGGGGTTGCGGGGCAGGCTTGCCGTTGGAGCCGGCGGCCGCCGGCTGGCTGACGGCCGGTTTGGGAGCCGTCTCGTCAATGGCAGCCAGGATATCCCCGATCTTAAGGGTATCCCCTTCCTGGGCCGCCGTTTTCAGGACCCCTGCCTTTTCAGCGTTTACTTCAAAAGTGGCTTTTTCGCTTTCCAGTTCAGCAATCACTTCGTCCCGTTCTACATAATCTCCGTCTTTCCGGGTCCATTTCAGCAGCGTGACTTCGCTGATGGACTCGCCGACTGCTGGAACTTTGATCTCTATCATACCTGAATGTTTCTATTTGAGTAATGGGTAATAACCGGTTTAGATACTGAAAGCCGTTTCGATGATCTCAGCCTGTTCCTGGGCATGTACCTTGGCGTAGCCGGTGGCAGTCGCCGCGGAGGGCTGCCGGCTGATCACGCCGAAATTGATTGTCTTCAGGTTCATCTGCAGGTAAGAAGCGGCCCCCATGTTCATGGGTTCCTCCTGGATCCAGAACCAGGTAGCCTTGCTGTACCGGTTGTAGAGCGCTTCCAGCTGGCGCGCGGGAAGCGGATACAGTTGTTCCAACCTGACCAGGGCTACATCCCGGCGCCCGTCCTTTTGCTGTTTCTCGGCCAGGTCAAAATAGATCTTTCCGCTGCAGAGCATCACCTTTTTCACCTGGGCCGGATTGGTCACGGCCGGGTCATCAATCACCTCCCGGAAACCCTGGGCCAGGAATTCCTCCTGCAGGGAATAGGTGCCGGGATGGCGCAGGTTGGCCTTGGGCGCGAAATTGACCAGCGGTTTGCGGAATGGCCAGGTCAGCTGGCGGCGCAGGGCATGGAAGAAATTGGATGCCGTGGAAATATTGGTGATCACCAGGTTCAGCTCGGCGCACATCTGCAGGAACCGCTCCATGCGGGCACTGCTGTGCTCGGGCCCCTGCCCTTCATATCCGTGAGGAAGGAGCAGGACGATGCCATTCATCCGGTTCCACTTCTGTTCCCCGGCGGTGATGAACTGGTCGATCATGGACTGGGCCCCGTTGGCAAAATCACCGAACTGGGCCTCCCAGAGCACCAGGGCATTGGGGTTGGCCAGCGCATAGCCGTATTCAAAGCCCAGCACGCCGTACTCGCTGAGCAGGGAATTGTAGATCCGGAACTGACCCGTGGCCCCCGGAATGGCGCTCAGCCGGTTATAGGGGCGGTCATTGTTTTCGTCGCGCAGCACGGCGTGGCGGTGCGAAAAAGTTCCCCGCTTGACGTCCTGCCCGCTCATGCGGACATCCCTGCCTTCCAGCAGCAGGCTGCCGTAAGCCATCAGCTCGGCGGTGGCCCAGTCAATCTTTTTTTCCGTCTCGAACAGCTTGACCTTGTCCTGCAGGATCTTTTCCACCTTGCGCAGCGGCTTGAAATCCGCCGGCCATTTCATCAGGGCGTCAAAAACCGTCTTGAACTGTTCGGAGGTAATGGCGGTCACGGGAGACTGGTCAAAATCCTCCAGCGTCGCCTTACGCAGGCTCTTCCACCAGATCTCCGGCGGCTGGTAGTGGTAGGGCAGCGGGTGCTGCTTCACCTCGTCCAGCCGTTCCTGAAGGTCGGCCCAGAATTTCTTTTCCATTTCCTTGGCCAGGTCCTGGGCGTCCGGTTCCCCGTTTTCCAGCAGGTATTTCACGTACACCTCCCGGGGGTTGGGATGCTTGTCGATCAGGGCGTACAGGTGCGGCTGGGTGAATTTGGGATCATCCCCCTCGTTATGTCCATGGCGACGATAGCAAACCATGTCGATAAAGACATCGGAATTGAACTCCTGGCGGTACCGGGTCGCAATCTCCACGCATTTGACCACAGCCTCCGGGTCATCGCCGTTCACGTGGAGCACCGGCGCCTGGATGGCGGCCGCCAGTGACGTGCAATAATCGGAACTGCGTGCCTCCTCGAAATCCGTGGTGAAGCCGATCTGGTTATTGATGACAAAATGTATGGTGCCGCCGGTATAATATCCTTCCAGTTTGCTCATCTGCAGCACTTCGTATACAATTCCCTGCCCGGCGACGGACGCATCCCCGTGTATGAGGATGGGCAGGATCTTGTCAAAATCACTCTTATACATGACATCCGCCTTGGCGCGGGAAAAACCCACCACGACGGGATCCACTGCCTCCAGGTGGGAGGGGTTGGGCATCAGCTTCAGGTGTATGGTGGACCCATCGGTCGCCTGGATTTCGCTGCCATACCCGAGGTGGTATTTGACATCCCCGCTGCCCATGGTCTGATCCAGCTTGGCGGTGCCTTCAAATTCACTGAAGATCTGCCCGTAGGTCTTTCCCATGATATTGGCCAGTACATTCAGCCGCCCGCGGTGGGCCATGCCAATGACCACTTCCTGTACCTGCTGGCTGGCAGCCGTGTTGATGATGGCATCCAGGGCGGCGATGGTGGTCTCCCCGCCTTCCAGCGAAAACCGCTTCTGACCGACATACTTGGTGTGCAGGAATTTTTCAAAGATGACACCCTGGTTGAGCTTCTCCAGGATCCGCTTGCGCTTGGCCAGTGGCAGGGGCTGCAGGAAATTCTTTTCCATTTCGGCGGTCAGAAAATCCACGCGCTTCTGGTCACTGATGTATTTGAATTCTATGCCGACGTGGTCGGCATAGCAGCGTTGCAGAAATTCGATGATGTTGCGCAGCGTCGTAGCCCCCAGCCCCACCAACCGGCCGGCCTGGAACACCTGGTCCAGGTCTTCCTCGCCCAGCCCGAAAAATCCCAGGTCCAGGTTGGCTCCCCGGTCCCTGCGCGGCCGGATCGGGTTGGTCCGGGCCAGCAGGTGGCCCTTATTGCGATATCCCAGGATCAGGCGGTAGACGCGGATCTCCCGCATCCAGTCCACTTCGGCTCCTGGCGTCTCCACCCGGGGGGAGGGCGTGACCTCCCCGGCCACGGCTCCATGCCCGTTCACCGCACGGCTTGCCACGGCAAAATCAAACCCTTCAAAAAACTTCCGGAATTCAGGTTCCACACTCTCCGGATCTTTCACAAAATCCTGGTACAGATGCTCGATAAAGGCAGGGGAAGAACTGGTTATATAGGAGAAATCCTTCATTGGAAAGGAAGTTTGAAATGATCGGTTTGGCGTCACAAATATCGACCAAAACTCGGAAGAAAAACCCGCTGATCAGGATGATTTTCAGGAAACTTCCGGCGTTTCGGGTTGGAAAAAACCCTTGGAGAAAGGCCTGTACGGGCCCCGGGGGCCCGGCAGAACCGGACTGTCTGCAAATGTAAAAATTTGCCTTGAAATTCTCGATTTTCCGACCAGAACCCTTACCTTTGCCGTCCTAAATTCAACATGATACATGGCTAATCATAAGGCAACCAAAAAGGATGTACGCCAGGCAACCAAACGCCGGGAACGAAATAAATATTACGGCAAGACCACCCGTAATGCCATCCGCGACCTGAAAGCAGCCAAAGGGGCGGAAGCTTCGGAGAAGCTGCCCGAAGTAGCCAGCATGATCGACAAACTGGCCAAGCGCGGCGTCATTCACAAGAACAAGGCCGCCAACCTGAAAAGCAAACTTACCCGCCGCATCAACGCAGCCAAGTAATTACCCGGCCGGCTTTCCGGGCATACCTCCCACCGGCCTCCTCCAACATACCTTATTACAAAAGGCGCTCGTTACCGGGCGCTTTTTTTTATGCCCGGCTTTTCGGGCTGAACCCCTTTTCCCACGATCGCCCGGTAGCCAGCGGCGCTGCCGGGTTATCCGGGGCCACCAGGCTGCCAGGGCTCCGGGGAAGGTGGATCCGCGGGCAGCCCCCTGGAAAACGGGCCGTTGTACACCAGCAGCCCTGACAGATACTGCAGGCAGGTATGTACATAAATGGCGGGTGCGGGCGCCAAATCCGGGCCAGCCGCGGCAATTGGAAAATTACCAGGACGAATACCATATCTTCGGGAAGCCTGGACGGAATCAATCCGAAATGCAGGTCGGTAACCGCGGACCGTACGGCCTCGTAGATTTTCCGAGCCGGCGGGAACCACTTCAACTGTAAACCGTATGAAAAAAATAATGCTCGCCCTGGGGATTTTCGCCGCCTGCCAGTCGCAGGCCCAATGGCCCAGGACGCTATTCGAAAGTTCCGGGGGAACGCAGACCCCCACCTACCCGCAGCTCATCCGCTGGTGGCAGCAACTGGACCGCCAATCCCCGCGGGTCGCCCTGAAAACCATGGGGATGACCGATGCGGGCTACCCGCTCCACCTGGTGATCGTATCGGCCGACGGGGATGCCGACCTGGCCAGCCTGCGCAGCAAACACCGGCACATCCTGCTGATCATTAACGGGATCCACCCGGGCGAACCGGACGGAATTGATGCCAGCATGCTCCTGGTGCGCGATATCGCCAGCGGGGCCTATTCCCTGCCCAGGGATATTGCCCTGGCGATCATTCCCGTGTACAATATCGGCGGCTGCCTGAACCGCAGCGCCGATTACCGGGTGGATCAGAATGGCCCCGAGGCGTTCGGATTCCGGGGGAATTCCCAGAACCTGGACCTGAACCGGGATTTCATCAAATGCGATTCACGCGATGCCCGCGCCTTCACGGAAATCTTCCACCTGGTGGACCCTGACGTCATGGTGGACAACCACGTAAGTGATGGGGCCGACTACCAGCACGTGATGACCCTGATCTGCTCCCAGCACGACAAACTTGGCGGCGAAATGGGCAGCTATATGAGCGAGGAATTTGAACCGGGACTCCATGCCCTGATGAAACAGAAGGGCTACGACCTGGTCCCCTATGTAAACGATTTTGATGAAACCCCGCAGAAGGGCTGGGCCGAATTTTTTGACAGCCCCCGCTACAGCAGCGGGTTTGGTACCCTGTGGAGCACTTTCTCCTTTATACCGGAAACCCATATGCTGAAGCCCTACAGCCAGCGGGTCCGCGCCACGTATGATCTCATGCAATGCTTTATCGCCTTCACCAGTGCCCATGGCGACCGGATCCGCGAGCTAAGGGAGAAAACCCGCCGCCAGATCCGCGAACAGGCGCTGTTCCCCATCAGCTGGACCCTGGATACCACCAGCCATGCCCGGATCACCTTCAAGGGGTACGAGTCAGGCCACAAGCCCAGCGAGGTCTCCGGGCAGCCGCGGTTATACTATGACCGTAGCAAGCCCTATACCGCGGTGATCCCCTTTTACAATTATTACAGGCCGCAGCAATATATCCGCAAACCCAGGGCCTATCTTATCCCCCAGGGATGGTGGAAAGTGGTGGAGCTGCTGCGCCTGAATGGCGTGAAGATGCAACCCCTGCCCCGGGATACGACCCTGGTGGTGGAGGTGTACCATATCGACCAATACCAGACCTACCCGCGTCCTTATGAGGGGCATCATCCCAACAGCAATGTCCAGGTAACCGTCCGGGAGCAAAACATACATTTCCGGAAAGGAGACCTGCTGATCCCCATGAATCAGGATGCCAACCGCTTCCTGGTGGAAACCCTGGAACCGCAGGCAGAAGACTCCTATTTTGCCTGGAACTTCTTCGACCCGGTTTTAGGCCAGAAGGAAGGCTATTCCGCCTATTCGTTCGAAGATATTGCTGCGGGTTATCTCCGCGATCATCCGGAGGTCCGGGCCCTCCTGGAGCAGCGCCGGGCTGAGGATTCCGCCTTTGCCCGGAGCGGCCCGGCCCAGCTCAATTTTGTATTCCGCCATTCTCCGTATTACGAACCCGATCACCTGCGTTATCCCGTTTACAGGATCCCGTAGCGGACTCCTGGATCAGGTTTTTGAAGCGGGCTTTTGGAGCGGGCAGCCGGAGTTGAGTCAGATTCTCTCCCCGGTTCAGCAAAGGGAACCCGCCAGGACGCGGGACATCCGCCGGCCGCAGGGTAAGCATTATAACAAGGTAAACCAGGGAACCGCCTGGACGGGACGCTGGCCGCTCACCTGCCCGGAGCGGGCATTACCCTAGGATCTCTGCAGGGCAAAAAAAAGCCCCTCAGTAAACTGAAGGGCTAAATGAATATGGCAGCTACCTACTCTCCCGCATTGTGGTGCAGTACCATCGGCCATGAGGGGCTTAACTTCTCTGTTCGGTATGGGAAGAGGTGAACACCCTCGGTAAAACCACCATAAGTCGATGGATTGCTATTCGTTACCTAAACCTGCCGGAGGAAAAAACCAACCGGCATTGTGGTACCGAAAACAACCATAATAAGATCATATTGGGAATGTTAGACGAGCATATGAAAAAAAAATTAAAGCGTACGGGCAATTAGTACTACTCGGCTTTAGTGTTACCACTTTTACACCTGTAGCCTATCAACGTCATCGTCTCTGACGGCCCTTAAAAGGAGACTCATCTTGAGGAAGGTTTCACGCTTAGATGCTTTCAGCGTTTATCCTGTCCGTACATAGCTACTCAGCATTGCACCTGGCGGCACAACTGATACACCAGCGGTACGTACGACCCGGTCCTCTCGTACTAAGGTCATGTC
>DASZRL010000129.1:0-33101 GCA_035549175.1 Chitinophagaceae bacterium
ATGGAAATGCTCACCGGCGAACCCAACTTTATCCGCCATTACAATCATATCGGCTTCCAGAGTTATTATGTGCACCCCCGCATGCTGGAGACCATGGACAAACTTCGCTTCGACTGCTTCCGGGTAGGCTACGTCAAGGAAAATATGGATGAAATGGAGCCGGTGCTGCGAAACAGTCAGCTGCTGAGTTTTGACATTTCCGCCATCGCGCATGCCTATGCCCCGGTGAATACCGTGTCTCCCAATGGCCTGAACGGGGAGGAGGCCTGCCAGTTGCTGCGTTTCGCCGGCATGAGCCCCTCGATGACCAGTATCGGGATCTACGGGTATGACGCCAGCCAGGACCGGGAGGAACTCACGGCCAAGCAGATTGCCCAAATGCTTTGGTATCTGCTGGATGGCCGCAGCCGGGGCCGCAAGGAAGCCCGGCTGGATGAAAAGGATCATTTCGTTGAATTCCATACCGCCTTTGCGGAAGTGGAGACGACCTTCCTGCAAAGCAAGAAAACGGGTCGCTGGTGGATGCAGCTCCCCGACCGCCAGTTTATCGCCTGCAGTTACAAGGACTACCTGCTCGCCAGCAGTAATGAGATTCCTGAACGGTGGCTGCGGGCGCAGGAGCGTGGTTGAAGCGTCCCTCATTTTCCCACACCCCACGCCGGCTGCTCTTTCCCGGGGGCGCGGGCCGGTCATAAAATCAAAAATCAGTTATGGATACTATCATCAGAACCGGTATTTGTTCCTTTGGCATGAGCGGCCAGCTTTTCCAGGCGCCTTTCCTGGCTTCCCACCCGGGGTTTGACCTGGCGGCCATCGTCGAGCGCCATCGCCAGGATTCCCGGGAAACCTATCCGCAGGCTACCCTGTACCGCTCGGTAGAAGCGCTGTTGGAGGATGCCACGATCGGCCTGGTCATTGTCAATACGCCGGTCCAGACGCATTATGAATATGCCCGGGCCGCCCTGCTTGCGGGCAAGCATGTGGTGGTGGAGAAACCGTTTACGGTTACCTCCCGGGAGGGTATGGAACTTGACGAACTGGCCCGGGAGCGAGACCTGCTGCTTTCCGTATACCAGAACCGCCGGTATGACGGGGACTTCCGGGCGGTCAGGTCCGTCCTCCGGCAGGGATGGCTGGGTGAAGTCCGCGAAATGGAGATGCGCTTTGACCGGTACCGGCCCGGGGCCAGCGGCAAACAGCATAAGGAGGGATCCCTGCCCGGTGCCGGCACGCTCTATGACCTGGGCCCGCACCTCATCGACCAGGCGCTGCGTTTTTTCGGCTGGCCCAGGGCGGTATTCGCGGATATATGGATCATGCGCCAGGACGTTTATGCCGACGATTATTTTGAGTTGCTTTTTTACTATGACCGCCTCCGCGTCCGCATCAAGTCCACCTGCATTGCCAGGGAGAGTTATCCCGCCTACATCGTTCACGGGATGAAAGGTTCGTTCCTGCAACAACGGTCGGATCGCCAGGAGAAGGCCCTGATGGAAGGGGTCCTGCCTACCCAGGCCAGCTGGTGCCCGCCACCGGCCGAACCGGACGGTCTCCTCCATGCCGAAATAGACGGATCGGTGGTGCGCCGATCGACCACCTCGGAGGCGGGTAATTACATGGGCTTTTTTGATGACCTGTACCGGGCCCTCACCGGTCAGGGGGAAAACCCGGTACCTGCGGCAGATGGCATTGCCACGATCCGGCTGATTGAAGCAGCTCGGCAGAGCGCCGCGGAGGGAAAAATTATTTCAGTTGCTTAATCCATATGATGCGCTTTCGTTCATCCGCCATTTCGTTTCGTGCCCTGGCCTGGCTGGCGGGCTGCCTGTGGCTGGTATCCTGCGGCCTGCCGCAACGGGTCCAGCGTCCGGCAAAGACGCTCGGCCGCGAGGCAGCGGCACGCCAGGCACAGCTGGGCATTTGCGTCTATGATCCGCAGACAAGGAGATACCTGTACCGCTACCAGGACGACCACCTGTTTGTTCCCGCCAGCAATACTAAGATCCTGACCAGCTACCTGGCCATGAAATACCTGGGCGACAGCCTCACCGCCTTCCGGTACCAGCCGCTGCCGGGAGGAGACCTCCTGCTGATCCCGGGGGGCGACCCGAGCCTGCTGCACCCCGACTTTTCCTCGGACCGCATCCTGGAATTTCTGCGGGGATACCGGCAGATTTACCTGGTGCCTGACCTGTTTTCCGGGAACCGATACGGCCCGGGCTGGTCCTGGGACGATTACCTGGACGATTACATGGCGGAAAATAATGCCCTTCCCCTTTACGGGAACCTGGTGCGCTTCCGGGTCAGCCGGGGCCGCCTGGTTTCTTCGCCCGCCTGGTTTGCCCGGAACCTGCCGGAACAAAAGGCACCTGCCGGGGAAGGCCTTTCAGCCTGGAGGCCGCTTGGTTCGAATGCCTTCCGGTTTCAGGCAGGCCAGGCAGACAGCGTGCTCCTTCCATTCAATACGGGGCCCTTTTCCGACCCGCGCGATTTATCCCTGCAGGCCACGCTGCTGGCCGATACGCTGGGGCGGCCTGTGGCGCAGCTTCACCTGGACCGGTACGGTGCCGGTGACCTGCCGGCCTTTCACTCCCAGCCCACGGACAGCCTGCTGAAAATTACCCTGCACCGCAGCGACAATTTTTTTGCCGAACAGTCCCTGTATATGGTCAGTTTCGCCCGGCTGGGCTGCCTGGACCAGGAGCGGATCATTGATACCCTCCTGGGCACCGACCTGCGGGACCTGCCCCAGCCGCCACGCTGGGTGGACGGTTCGGGTCTCAGCCGCTATAACCTGTTCAGCCCGCAGGACTTTGTCAGCATCCTGGACCGCATCCGCCGGGAGTTCGGAATGACCCGCGTGCACACCCTGTTTTCCGCTTACGGCCCCTGGAGTCCGCCCGGAAATTCATCGCCGCAACCTCCTATCGTATACGCAAAAACAGGGTCCATGTCGGGGGTATACGCCTTCAGCGGGTACCTGTACACCCACAGGGGACGCCTGCTGCTTTTTTCCTTTCTGCTTAACAATTTCCAGGGACCGGCAACCGGGTGGGCGGCAAGGATTCATGCGTTGCTCCAAAAATGGCATGACCAGCTCTGATTCTAAAAATCAGCCCATTTTAAATGTGAATAAATTATATATGGCTTAATGGATTCCGGTATGCTTTCAAAAATTATATTTGTGACACCTTCTCTTATGTAGCATTTTCTTATATCCTGTGTACCCGCTTTAACCAACACAGCTTAGTTTAAAACACATCAGGATATGAAGAAATTACCTTTACTCCTTCTGGCTTCCTTTTGTTATTCCGTCCTCTTTGCGCAATTCGGACCCACGGCTCAATGGACCTGGATGAAAGGCAGCAAGTCATCCGGCGCCTTTGGTACTTATTCCGGCCCCCCGTCTTCCCTAACGCCCGGTGCACGCGATGGCAGTGCCACCTGGGTCGGGACGGATGGCCAGCTCTGGTTGTTCGGCGGGCTGGGCTACAGTCTCGCAAGTCCCAGTGGATACCTTAATGACCTGTGGGTATTTGATCCCAAGGTTGCTACCACCAATTATGATAACTGGACCTTTGTGGCCGGTGATAATACCACGAACCAATCCGGGGTTTACGGTACCATGGGAACGCCTGCGCCGACCAATAAACCCGGCGCGCGCCGCTGGGCCATGACCTGGGTGGACGGTTCCGGTAACCTGTGGATGTTCGGCGGAATCGGGTATGACGGCTCAGGTACCCTGGGCAACCTGAGCGACCTGTGGGAATACGACATCACCAACAATGTGTGGACCTGGGTGAACGGATCCAATACCGCCAATACGAGCGGTAGCTATCCGGCTCTGGGGAATTCCAATCCAGCCAATGCCAATGGTCCGGGTGGTCGCTATTACGGCATCACGTTCAGGGTCGGAAATGTCCTGTATCTGTTTTCCGGTTTTGGCTATGACGGTGCCGGAAATACCGGCTATCTTAATGATCTCTGGAGCTTTGATACCGGCAACAACACCTGGACCTATGTCAATGGATCCAACCTGCGCAACCAGTTTGGCACCTATTCCGGCACCACGCTGCCGGGAAGCCGCCTGGCCTCCTATACCTGGTACTACAATAATAAATTATACCTGTTCGGGGGGTTTGGCTACGGGCAGAGTACCGGAACGGATTACCTGAATGACCTCTGGCAGTACGACCCAACTGGCAATACCTGGACCTTCGTGGGGGGCAATAATGAGGCGGGGGCCACCGGAAATTACGGAACGGCCGGGGTGGTAAATGCCGCCAATTTTCCGGGCGGCCGGTCCTCCGGGGTATCCTGGATGGATAACATGGGCAACCTGGGGATATTCGGTGGTAGGGGCCGCTCGACTACTACCACCTCGGGTTTACTCAATGATGTCTGGCGGTATAATATCAATACGGGGCAATGGATCTGGGAGAAAGGAGATGATACCAACCTGGATCAGCTGGGTGTATATGGCAGCCAGGGCCTACCGGATGGTACCAGCAAGCCTGGCGCCCGGCGCTATGTGGTCGGCTGGACCGATACGCAGGGGTCCCTCTGGCTGTTCGGGGGAACGGGCCTGGACGATGGTACCAATACCTCTACTTCTGGGCCGATCACGGATTACCTGAATGACCTCTGGAAGATATCCAACCTGGTGTTGCCGGTGAAATATGTCTCCTTCAACGCTACGAGGGCCAGCGGATCCGTATTGCTGGACTGGACGACGGCCCAGGAAATCAATTCCAGCCTCTTTGTGGTCGAGCATAGCACGGATGGATCCCATTATACGGCTATCGGCAGCGTGGCCGCGGCCGGGAACACGAGCCAGCGGACTACCTATCATTTTGTGGATCCCAAGCCGCAGGCCGGTATGAACTATTACCGCCTCAAACTGGTCAATATCGATGGGAGCGCAGAATACTCCGATGTCCGCACCGTGCAGTTTGCCACGGGACCGATGACCCTGCGCGTCCTGGGCAATCCCTTCCAGAGCAGCATCCAGTTGCAGGTCAGCGCTTCGGCCGGCGAAAAGGCCCTGATCCGCCTGAGTGACCTGAACGGCCGCGTGCTGCTGTCCAAACCTGTTACTTTACAGCAAGGGGAAAATTACCTGACCGTGGACGGTTCTTCCTATGCTTCGGGTATTTATATTCTTTCTGTAAGCAGCACTACCGCACAGCGCCAGGTGAAACTCGTTAAGGAATAAGATTACCAGGCCTGAATAGACCAGAGCGGCCGCACCCCAGGGTGTGGCCGCTCTGTTTACTGCGCAAACCCAAAAACCCAGTCACCGGGAGGATGGTTGCGCATCCCTAACACGCTCCGCAAGGCCCAGCGAGGGCCTTCAGGGTACCTGCCGGGGTATCGAGGCTCCGGGCCCATGGATTACCGGGCAAACAGTTTGGCAAGTTGCTCCTGGCTAAAACGCAGGTAGGTGGGGCGCCCATCCGGTGCCGCGTTAGGGGTGGCGCAGGCGAAGAGGTCCGCCACCAGGGATTTCATTTCGCGCTGGGATAGCGGAGTCCCGGGGCGGATGGCCCGCTGGGTGGCCATGGATCGAAGCAGCTTTTCCCTGCCGGAGTATTGCAGGTCGGCCGTGAAATGCCGGTATTGTTCCAGCAGGCTTTCCAGGATGGCCTTTTCATTTCCTTCCGTCACATCCGCCGGCCTGCCCTGGACCACAAAGCTATTCCTGCCGACCGGTTCAACCAGGAAGCCCAGCAGCTGCAGATCACCCAGGAGTTCCTCCATGACGACCGCATCAGCCGGATTCAGTTCCAGGGTGACCGGAAAAAGGCTCCGCTGGGTAGCCACCGGCCTTCCCTTCAGGGCCTGGCTGAGTTGCTCATACAGGATGCGTTCATGGGCCGCTTGCTGGTGGATGACATAAATTCCCTGCCGGGTGCCAGCGACCAGGTAGGTGTTGAGCACCTGCACCAGGTCACCGGACTCCTCCGTGACCAGCGCCGGAAAGGGCACGGCCTGTCCTTCGGTCACCTGGGCTGCCTGTTCCGCGGGCTCGAAGAATCTTTTCCAGGACCTGGTCTCGGACCGGTTGGCGGGTTCGATAAGATGCGCCTGGTGTTTCTCGGTAAATCCGCGGAACAGGGCCGATGCGGCGGCAGCTGATTTCTTTTCCTCCGTAAAGGGTTGCTGGATGGCGGAAAGCTGCTGTATGGAGGCGTCCAGGTCAAAATCCAGCGTAGGCGTGATGCTGAACTGGGCCAGGGCGTGCTTTACTGCGGCCTGGACGAAGGCGTAGACTATTTTTTCGTCGTCAAATTTGATCTCCTGCTTGGTGGGATGTACGTTGACATCCACCTGCGCCGGATCCAGGTCAATGAACAGCGCGTACATGGGGTAGCTGTCGGCGGGGATCAGTTCCTGGTAGGCGCTCATGACGGCATGGTTGAGGTAGGCGCTTCGGATAAACCGGTTGTTGACAAAAAAATACTGGTCGCCCCGGTTCCGCTTGGCCGTATCGGGTTTGCCGACAAAGCCGTGGATGTTCATGTAGTCGGTTTCTTCCCGGACCGCGACGATCCGGGCATTGTAACTGCTGCCCAGCAACTGGATAATCCGCTGCTTGAGGCTGCCGGCCTCCAGGTGAAACAGTTGCTGGTCATTGGCGGTCAGGGAGAAAAAAATGCCCGGGAAGGCCAGGGCGACACGGGTGAACTCGTCGACGATGTGGCGCATCTCGGTCGGGTTGCTCTTCAGGAAATTGCGGCGGGCCGGGATGTTAAAGAACAGGTTCTTCATGGCCAGGCTGGTTCCTTCTGCGGTGGCCACCGGTTCCTGGCGGCGGATAGTGCTGTTCTCGACTTCCACATAAGTGCCCGTCGGATCACCCGGCTGCCTGGTCTTCAGTTCCACCTGGGCTACCGCGGCAATGGAAGCCAGGGCCTCGCCCCGGAACCCCATGGAGCGGATATGAAACAGGTCCTCGATGGTCCGTATTTTGGACGTGGCGTGCCGGCCAAAACAGCGGGCGGCATCCTCGGCGCTCATGCCCGATCCGTTATCCACCACCTGGACGAGGGTCTTGCCTGCATCCAGGACAATCAGCCGGATTTCGGTGGCTCCGGCATCCACGGCATTTTCCAGTAACTCCTTGACCGCACTGGCCGGGCGCTGGATCACTTCCCCCGCGGCAATCTGGTTGGCGATATGATCGGGTAAAACCTGAATCGTAACTGGCACTTCAAATCTCTCCTGCACCAAAAATACGGGATTTCACCGCAAGGGCGGGTGAGCCCCGCCCCCAGCCGCAGCCGCAGCATGGAAACCTCATTTTTGGCTACCTTGTGAGCTTAAGCTGTTTCTATGCGCCACCTCCTTTTCGCATGCTGCCTCGCCTGTGGCATTACCACCCTGCATGGCCAGGGCCAGCCTGCCACGCAGGAATCCCGTTGGGTAGACAGCGTGATTAATTCCCTGAGCGATGACCAGAAGATCGCCCAGCTGGTGATCATCCGGGCGCATTCCAACCTGGGAGCGGACCATGTCGCCAAAGTGGAAGACCTGATCCGCAACTATAACGTGGGAGGGCTGTGCTTCTTCCAGGGAGGCCCGGTCCGGCAGGCCCTCCTGACCAATGCCTACCAGCGGCTGGCCAAAACACCGTTGTTGATCTCCATTGATGCCGAATGGGGCCTGGGGATGCGCCTGGACAGTGTCACGCGCTTTCCCTACCAGCTGACCCTGGGGGCGATGGATGACCCCCGACTGGTTTACGCGATGGGACGGGCGATCGCCCGGCAGTGCCGGCGCATGGGCATCCAGGTTAACTTCGCCCCGGATGCCGATATCAATAACAACCCGGATAACCCGGTAATCGGGTTCAGGTCCTTCGGGGAAGACCGCGAAAAGGTGACCCGCTTCGCCCTGGCCTATATGCGGGGCTTGCAGGACGAAGGTATCATGGCCTGCGCCAAGCACTTCCCCGGGCATGGGGATGTGAGCGTCGATTCCCACCTGGACCTTCCGGTGATCCGCAAGTCGATGGGCCAGCTGGATTCCCTGGAACTCTACCCGTTCAGGGCCCTGGTACAGGCGGGCATCCGCGGCGTGATGGTGGCGCACCTTTCCGTGCCGGCTATTGACACGACTGCCCACCTGCCCACCTCCCTGTCCTATAACAATATTACCGGGCTGCTCCGCAATCAACTGGGATTTTCCGGCCTGACCTTCACCGATGCCCTGGAAATGAAGGGAGTCACCAGATACTATCCGGGTGCGGAGGCCTCCGTGCAGGCCCTGATCGCCGGCAACGACATGCTCTGCCTGCCCGAAGACGTGGGTGCGACGATTGATGGGGTCAAAAAAGCCATTGCCGGCCACCGCATCGGCTGGGGGGCCATCTACGAGAAACTGCGGCGGGTACTGCGCGCCAAATATGAACTGGGCCTTGCCGGATGGCAGCCCGTGGATACCGCGCACCTGCTGGCAGACCTGAACGAGGCAACCGACAATATCCGGGCGGAAGTGGCGCGGCAGTCCATTACCCTGGTAAAAAGCCAGAGCGGCACGCTGCCGGACCTGTCCGGCAAAAGGATCGCGTATGTGGGGATCGGCCTGGAAGGCCCTTCTCCGCTGGGAAACCGCCTGCGCCGCGACCTCGGGGCCGACCTGTATTCCTTCAGTTACGGGGACAGCACCGGCCGCGCCGATACCCTGCTGCAGCAACTGCGTTCCGGCGGATACGATCAGGTCATTACCGGCATCCATGGCATTGGCCTGCGGCCATCCAACCACTACGGGATCAGCCAGGCAGCCCTGGCATGCTGGAGCCGCCTGGACTCCCTGAATAATATAACGGTAGTGTTCGGTAATGCCCTTTCGCTGCGCAATTTTTGCCAGGCGGGTACCCTGCTTGCCGGTTACCAGGATGACTCCATTACGCAGCAGGAGGCAGCCGGCATCCTGGAAGGTGATATCCTGCCGAGGGGGACCCTGCCGGTTTCCCTGTGCAGCCTGCCCTACGGATCGGGGATTGTGCTGGGCCGGACCCTTCCCGGCCAGACGGCCGATGCGTACCCGGCCCTCCGGTCGATCGATTCCATTGCCAGCGAGGCCGTGGCGCGAAAGGTATTTCCCGGTTGCGTGGTATTTGCCGCCCGGGACGGTAAGGTGATATACTATAAGGCCTTCGGCCAGCTGGAGTATGGACCTTCCCCCCGCGTATCCCTGGAAAGCGTCTATGATCTGGCTTCAGTAACCAAGGTATCAGCCACGACGCTGTCGGTGATGAAACTGTACCAGGAAGGCCGGCTGGACCTCGACAGGACCCTGGGGGATTACCTGCCCTGGACCCGGGGAACGGATAAGGCGCGCCTGAAGATCCGGGACATCCTGCTACACCAGGCGGGACTGGTACCCTTCATTCCCTTTTACCGGGAAACCATCGATACGCTGACGGGCATTCCCAACCCCGCCCTCTATGCCGACCGGCCCAGGGAGGGATTTACGACCCGGGTGGCCGAACATCTTTACCTGCGCAATGACTGGAATGACACGATCATGGCACGCATCCTGAAAAGCCCGCTGGGCCCGGCTCCCAAATATGTCTACAGCGACCTGGATTTTATTTTTATGGGCAAGATCGTGGAGGCGATTACGGGCATGAGCCTGGATCAGTATGTCCAGAAAACCTTTTATGACCGGCTGGGGATGGCGACCACCGGGTTCCTGCCCCGCCGGCGGTTCCCGCTCACGCGCATAGCCCCCACCGAGGACGAGGAAGACCATTTCCGACGCCAGCTGATCTGGGGGGATGTGCATGATGAAGGAGCGTCCCTGCTGGGTGGCGTGGCAGGACACGCCGGGTTGTTCTCGGATGCCTATGACCTGGCCCTGCTGTACCAGATGCTGCTGAATGGCGGGGAACTGAACGGTGTAAGGCTGCTCAGGCCGGAGACCATCCGCTATTTCACCGCCTACCACAGTGCGATCAGCCGCCGCGGGCTGGGCTTTGATAAGCCGGAAAAGGACAATGCCAAGCGGAGCGATCCCTACCCCTGCCGCAGCGCCTCCCCGGAAACTTTCGGCCACACCGGATTTACCGGAACCTGCGTCTGGGCGGATCCCCAGCACAAACTGGTCTTCATCCTGCTTTCCAACCGGGTATATCCCACCCGCAACAACAATACCCTCTCGGAACTGAATATCCGCCCCAGGATCCAGGAAGCGATATACGAAGCGATCCGACGCGGGGAGTTGCCCTGATCAGGGGTGCAGATCCAGCAGGACCTGCCGGATCTTTTCGAAATGGGTCCAGGGAATGAAGTGATTGGCTTCCGGTAGGATGGTCACGTCCACGCGGCTGGCGTTGATCAGCATCCTGCGCGCATACCAGGCATTGCCTACCGGCACCATATTATCTTTTCCGCCGTGCAGGATATGGACGGCACAGCGCACCTGGTACAGATCCTCCCGCAGGCGCAGCAGGTCCTTTTTCAGGTACCAGAGTTCCTGGTTACTGGGCCGGAAGGCACCGGGAACCAGGTATTTCAACGGTGTCTTATAAAGAAAGGGGCGCCATTTTTCCGGCTTTTCCTCCTCCGGGTCCAGCGAGCCGGCCAGCAGGACAATGCCCGTGAAATATCCCGCGTTGTCGATGGCCAGGCGCAAGGCCATGGGACCGCCCAGGGAATGCCCGACGATATAGGCGGGTTGCCCGTTGGCCAGCCGGGCAAGCAGGGGGCTGATGATCACAGATTGCTGTTCCAGGTTCCGCGCCGATCCGAATTCACTGTAGCCGAAACCCGGCCTGTCAATGGCGACCATACGGAACCGGTCCAGCAGCGCGCTGTCTTTCAGGTACCGGCTGAATGCATCCCAGCCGCCCGGGGATCCATGGATGAAAAAAAGGGTGGGAAGCGTATCCTTTCCCGTTTTCACGTAATGCAGCCGGAATCCGTGGATGGAAACGGTTTCTGTCGTCAGCTGCACGCCCGCCCTGGCAAATTCTGACCGGGCTTTCCGGTCGGATATGCGGAACTTCATACAACTCTGTGCTAATAGGAACCAGGCAATCATCACCGTGCCCAGGGAAATAAAAGTGGCTCGTAACCGGCGTGTCCGTTTCACAGGCTAAATCTACCAAAATTCCGGGGCGCCCGGCATGGAATGCTTACCGGTCCTTTTTGCGGGGCGGTTGGCCGGAAGGTTTTTGCCGGGGTGGTTGCTGGGAACCCTGGGGCGGCCGGGAACCTCCCTGGCCGGGGGACGGCTGGGACGGCCTGCCACCGGGTTGGCCCTGTTTGCCCCCGCCCTGGCCGGACTGGGGTTTGCCGCCGGGCTGCCCAGGCTGAGGACGTCTTCCCTGCTGCTGTCCCTGGGCGGCTTTGCCGCCAGGCTGACCCTGCCTTTGCTGGGGCCGCTGGCCGCCCCCCTGCCCGCCTTTGCGCTGGCGCTGTTCCTGGTGACGCTTGCGGTCTGCCTTCTCCAGGCTGCGCAGGCTGATCTGGCCCACGACGTCTACAAATTCCGGCTCCACTTCTTTGGGTTTTCCGGAACTGACTTCCACGGCTTCCAGTTCATCGGGAATGATCCCCTGCTGGTTCAGTGATTTGATTTTGCGGACCCGTTCAATGGTCAGCGGGTATTGGCGGTTGCTGTCCGGCAGCACATACCACATGAGGTTCTTGAAAATATCCTTCTTGATGAGGTTGGCGGTCCCTTTGGCTACCTGAATGGAATCGCAATGTTCGGGGAAATGCTGGAGGGCATCCAGGTAGGTGTCCAGCTCGTAGTTCAGGCAGCACTTCAGGCGGCCGCACTGGCCGCTGAGTTTGGTCTGGTTGATGGAAAGGTTCTGGTAGCGGGCGGCGGCGGTATTGACCGATTTGAACTCAGTGAGCCAGGTACTGCAGCAGAGTTCCCTGCCACAGCTCCCTACGCCGCCTACTTTCGCGCTTTCCTGCCGGGCCCCGATCTGGCGCATTTCCACTTTCACCTTGAATTCCGAGGCGTATACCTTGATGAGTTCCCGGAAATCCACCCGGCCGTCGGCGATATAAAAGAAAGTGGCCTTTCGACCGTCTGCCTGGATCTCCACCTCGCTCAGTTTCATGTCCAGCCGGAGCTGTTTGGCGATGGCCCGGCTCCGTATCAGGGCGGACCGCTCCCGCGCCTTGTTCTGTTTCCACATGTCGATATCCCGGTCGCTTGCGCGACGCAGGATCTTTTTCATTTCAGGGTTGTCTTCCCGGACCCCGCGTTTTTTCATCTGCAGGCGAACGATTTCCCCGGTAAGCGATACTTCCCCTACGTCGAATCCACTGACGCCTTCCACGGAAACCAGGTCCCCCTTTTCGAACTGATGAACGGTACTGTTGCGGTAAAATTCCTTGCGGCTTCCCTGGTTAAAGGAAACTTCGATAACCGGGCAGGCACCTGCCGGGTCCGCCAGCGGAAGGTTACGCAACCAGTCGTACGTATTCAACCGGTTGCAACCGCCTGTGCTGCAGCCCCCGTTACTCTTACACCCGTTGGGCTTTCCTGTGCTGCAATTTGTACAACTCATGTTCGCCTAAAATTGAAAATCAGCTAAAAACGAAGGAGATTACGCACATACCGGCGTCGGGCATCCTGGCTGGCAGCTGGCTTGAAACGCAGGGCCTGTGATCGGGATCCTGTGTGGCAAGTACGTTGCACGGGTATGATAATCCGGAAAATCCGGTAAAGATGCTGCGGAACGACTCCTTCAAACCAGCCGTCGGGGCACCCGGGCACTCCTACGGTTCCTGACCTGGTTCCTACGCCTCCGATTCCAACCGACAGGTCAAGTGGTCAAAAATACGATTTTGTCCTGAATGATATGGTATAACTTGATTGTCAGGGCATGGAACAGAATTTTGGCATTGGCGTTCCGTTCGATGTAGTAGGCGGCCCGGTCCAGTTCACTGATCAGGGCCTGCTGCTGGGCGATATCGGCGATCTTATTGAGCCGCCGGGCAAAATCCTTTTCCTTTTCCGGGAGGGGTAGCTGTTCGCCCAGCACCCGAAGCCGGATGGCCTGTTCAAGCAGGTGGTTAAAGTACCGCAGGAACTGTTTTTGCTTTTCCCGGCCCAGCCGGCTGATTTCGTCCACCCACCGGGTCTGGGCCTGGGGGCCGGTTTTCAGGATGGCATTCAGCCACTCGCGCAAAAGGGACTGCCAGTCTTCCTCGGCGTGCTGCAGCAATTGCAGGGCTTCCCGGTAGTTGCCGTCGCTGATGGCCGCCACCTGGCCGGCCGTGGAAGCATCCGCCGCCTTGCGGCGTACCAGGCCGTCCCGGATCTCACCGGGTTCCAGCGGGGGAATCTTGATGAGCTGGCAGCGGCTCAGGATGGTGGGAAGGATCAGGGACTCGTTTTCAGCCACCAGGATGAACAGGGTGTTGGCGGGAGGTTCCTCAATCAGCTTGAGCAGTTTATTGCCTTCGTTGCCGAGGTATTCGGGCATCCACATCAACAGTACCTTGTACTCGCTTTCAAAACTTTTCAGGTTGAGCTTGCGGATGATGTCATTGCATTCCTGGGCCGTAATGTTTCCCTGCTTGTTCTCCGCCCCGATGAACTGGAGCCAGTCGTACACATTGCCATAGGGGTACTGGGCCAGGAACTCACGCCACTCCCCGATGTAATCGGTGCTGATAGGCGGCGAGCCCGACTTGCGGGTAACCACGGGGTAGCTGAAATGAATGTCCGGGTGAACATACCCGGCTGCCTTCAGGCAGGAAGGGCAGGTGCCGCATGCATCGGAAGCCTGAGCGGGCGCTGCCGGTAAGGCCTCTTCGGAGGCTCCGAACAGGGAGGCGCCGGCTGGGGCTGCCGGCTGCCGGCCGGTTATCTTCTCGCAGGTCACGTACTGGGCCAGGGCCATCGCCAGGGGTAGGGCGCCGCTGCCCTCCCGGCCCAGCAACAATAAGGCATGGCTCAGCCGGTTATGGCTGACCAGGTCCGCCAGTCGCTGCTTAATGGCATCCTGCCCGATCACATCCTGGAAACGCATGCGGCAAAACTACGAAACGACCCGCGATGAGGCGGGAGCAAAAAAAGCGGCCCGGGGGACCGCTTCTTTTCAATACAATGGGGCACAAGCCGGATCAGTTCAGGTATTTCAGGATATCCTGGCTCATGGGCTGGGTCTGCGGCGAGAAAGTGGCGATAAGGTTGCCTTTTTCATCCAGCAGGAACTTTCCGAAATTCCAGACGACCGGATCGGCAAACCCTTTTTCGGCCGCGGCGGCCTCCAGGTATTTATAGATGGGGGCGATATCAGTTCCCTTTACGGAAATCTTTTCGGCCATCGGGAAGGACACCCCGTAGTTTTTCTTGCAGAACTCGGCGATCTCCCCGTTGGTACCGGGTTCCTGGCCGCCAAAATTATTGGCCGGGAAGCCGACGATCACCAGTTTATCCTTGTACTTGGTATACAGTTTTTCGAGACCGTCGTATTGCGGGGTGTTGCCGCATTTGGATGCGGTGTTGACGATGAGGATCTTTTTGCCCTTAAAGCGGGAAAAGTCAATCTGGCCTCCGGTGAGACCCGGCACTTTGAACTCATAGATGGATCCGGCCGTCAGTACGCCGGTGATCAGCAGCGAAAGCAAAAGAATTTTCATATCTGTATGATTTGATTGATGAAGAATCCGCAGGAATAACAAAGTTACGGTGATCTGGTTCTCCAATCGCCAGGAATTTGACGGGCGTTGCCCCGGGTTCAGGGATGTTCATAACAGCCCAGGTCCGGCAGGCCGACCGGACGGGGGTTGCCGTCCAGGTCCAGGGTTACGCCGGCGTCCACGCCCGCATCCAGGGCAGGGGACCCGGGTTTCAGCCTGAAATTGTAATAGTTGCGCGAGGCATTGATGCTATCGAACTGGGGAGGCAGGTTTTGAAGCACCTGGTTGGTGGTCAGGTCGGAGGAGGGCGTTTTCACTTTTAAGAGGGCATGGTCCAGGATGGCCTGGAATGCCGCACTCCCATCGCGGGCCGTGACCACTTCGTCGTCCACCGTCCCGTCATCTCCCCAGAAGATGCAGTTGCGGAAAACGGCCTGCAGGTCGGCAGCCTGGGCCTGTCCGCCGACTGAGACGTAATTGCTCAGGAAGAGGACGGGGTCCTTGTGCAGGAAGAAATTATTGGAATAGGAAGCCACCGTGCAGTGTACGAAGCTGTAATCGCCCCCCTTGGCCAGCACCAGGTTTTTACCGCAGTTGCTGATCAGGCAGTTGGTGGCGCGGATACTGGAATGAAGGGCGATGATGCCGGCGTCATAGGCATTATCAATGAGGCACTGGTTCAGTTCCAGCACCGGGGTGGTGGGGGTGGCAGGCTCCTGCAGGGCTAGGGCCTGGTAGGCATTGCGGATGACGGCATAATCCAGGCGGTTCTGCTGGCTGGCCGACCGGAAATAGATGCCTGGCCAGGCAGCCGGGTAATCGCGGTAGGGGTCATCAAGTCGGTCCCCCCGGAAATAGACCCGGTCGGCTGAGTCCTTCCCGCCGCTGACCCGGAGGCTGCCGTCGACCAGTAACGGAGCGTCTGCATGCAGGTAGATGCGGCAACCCGGGCCGATGTGCAGGGTGGATCCGGCCTGGACTGTCAGGGATCCGAGCACGACATAAGGCAGGTCATTGGTCCAGTTCTCATCCGTACTTACCACATGGTTACGCAGGTAGTGCGCATTCTGCCCCCAGGCTTCCAGCTGGACCACCCGCGTATTTCCGTTAAAAGAGACTTGGATGCTGTCGCGGATAACAAAGGGCTGGTTGGCCGTGGTGGGATCGATCCGGACCTGGACAAAAACGTAGAGACTGTCTCCGGCGGCCAGCTCCAGGTTGTCTGCTTCCGGGCCCGGCATACCATCTGCGTTGATGCGGTAGGCCGAGGCGGTTCCGCCCATCAGCCGGACGGAACGGATACGCAGCGCCTGGTTGTTAGGATTCAGAATCTTAAAAGATTGCGTGACGGATCCTGCGGAGGTAAATACCGTATCATAGTGCAGGGTGTCTGCGGACAAGGACAGGCCGGCATCGGGACTTGTGATAAACTGATTCTTCCTGCAGGCAATCAGGACGGTCAGCATCACGAACGCGCTGAGCGCAGCGGCAGGAAGGATTTTCATGGTATTCAAAAATAGGGTAAGAAATTGACTTCCCTGCATGGGGAAGCGCGCAGGAAATAGCCATCAGCTCACCGGCGGGAGCATTTTACGGACCCCGGCCGCGGCGAAAAACAAAGATATGGCCGTTGTCCGACCACATATAGGTAAGGTATTTCCTGGAAAGGTTCAGTAAGTAATAGGCAGAGCCTTCGGGCCGGGAACCATTCCGGACCAGCAGCGTGTCATGCCGCAGCAGGTATATTCCCGAATCGACCGCCTCGTTTCCATACAGGGAGAGGACCAGGCTATCCGTTATGCAAAGGCGGTACTGGTGATCTTCCTCCGAAATACAGCAACCGGGAAGTAACCGGGGGTCGGGGACCAGGCCGGATGGCTGCCCGTAGGTCCTGCCGATGGAAAATACGGCAAGCACCATCAGGGCGAACCGGGCAGGGTATAGGAAACCAAAAACGGGCAGGCGCATGACAGGCAGGATCGGGGATCAGAAAAGGAACCGGTAGAGTTCGTCCACCCGACCCATGGGGATGATTTCAATGGTGGCCGGCAGCCTGGCGATTCCCTTCTGGTTGTACTTGGAGACGATGATCTTTTCAAAACCCAGTTTCTCCGCCTCGGCAATGCGCTGCTCGATCCGGTTGACCGCGCGGATCTCGCCGCTCAGCCCCACCTCCCCGGCAAAGCAGATATGGGCAGGCAGGGGAACGTCTTCGAAGGAGGACAGCAGGGCGGACAGTACGGCGAGGTCCGTGGAGGGGTCCTCCACCTTGAGCCCGCCGGCAATGTTCAGGAATACATCCCTGACCCCGAAATGAAAGCCGCCGCGTTTTTCCAGTACGGCGAGCAGCAGCTGGAGACGACGCAGGTCGAACCCGCTTACCGTGCGCTGGGGGGTACCATAGACCGATTGGGTCACCAGGGCCTGTACCTCGATCAGCAGGGGTCGCATGCCCTCCATGGTCGCTGCGATGGCAATGCCGCTGAGGGCATCTTCCTTCTGGGTGATAAGGATCTCGCTGGGGTTTACCACCCCCTTCATCCCGGCATCCGTCATTTCATAGATACCTAGTTCGGCCGTTCCCCCGAACCGGTTCTTCAGCGTGCGCAGGATCCGGTACGCATAGTGGCGGTCCCCTTCGAACTGCAGGACCGTATCCACCATATGCTCCAGGATCTTGGGGCCGGCGATGCTGCCGTCCTTGGTGATATGGCCAATCAGGAAGACAGGCGTATTGGTTTCCTTGGCGAATCGCTGGAATTCGGCCGTGCATTCCCGGATCTGGGAAACACTGCCCGGCGAGGAATCGATCAGGGGGGTTTGCAGGGTTTGTACGGAGTCGACGATTACCAGCTGGGGCTTCAGCTTGCGGATCTCCTGGAAAATGACCTGGGTGGAAGTCTCGGTCAGCAGGTAGAAATGTTCGTTTCCTTCCTGCAAACGGTCAGCGCGCATTTTGATTTGCTGCTCACTTTCCTCCCCGCTGATGTACAGCACCACCGTATCGCGGAGCTGGAGTCCGTTCTGCAGGAACAGGGTCGATTTGCCGATTCCAGGCTCTCCGGCTACCAGCACAATGCTGCCCGGGACAATGCCGCCGCCCAGGACCCGGTTCAATTCCGGATCGCGGGTGATCATACGTGCTTCCTGCTGGGTTTGAATGGCCGTTATGGGAACCGTCTTGCTTTCCCGCTTGCCGCCGTGGTATTCCTTCCAGCCATTCCTGGCTTTGCTTTCCTCTTTGTGGATCAACTCTTCCACAAAGCTGTTCCACTGGCCGCAGGAAGGACACTGGCCGATCCATTTCACACTTTCATACCCGCATTGCTGACAGAAAAATGCCGACTTAACCTTGCTCATACTGGTAAAATTAGTTCATCCGGCCCAGTTGCTGCCTGGGCGTATTACCGAACGGGCTCCGGTCATTATTCCGGCAGCTTATTATTTGTTGAACGAGGCGCAACGGGGAGAAATGGGAAGAAATGCAGGGGGTAAAATTCCCGGTGGATGAAAAAGTAAAAAGGGCCAATCTGACGATTGACCCTCTTACTTACTAACCCATTAAATTCTTGCACTAAGTTACAAATATGCCCCACTTTACAAAATAATTTTTTCGTGCTGTGAATAAATTCCGGCCCCTATGCGCGCCTGGCTCCGGCGCGGCCGGGACCGGTGAAATTGTGTCTTTAATACATTATAAATCATTATTTTATATAAATTCCTGAAAATTCCTCCTGCCCCGGAATTTCCTGACTTTCCGGCCAAACTGCCGCCGGAAACGAGGGTCAGGGTGTCAAAAAGACGGCATACGTTGACGAGTGGTTGGACGGGTCTGCCAAATCATGGTTTGGTCGCAGATTTGCGGTATTTGTGGTAAAAAATCGAACGAATGACACCCTCTATTTTCCTGGTTTCGTTGCTTTTTGTGGGGATCAGCATGCTGGTATCCCTGGTGCTGAAAGGCAAGCTGAATGCGTACGGGAAACAGCCCCTGGCCAGCGGCCTGACGGGCCGGGAGGTGGCAGAAAAGATGCTCCGGGAAAGCGGGATTTACGATGTCCAGGTTATTTCGGCCGAAGGCTTCCTGTCGGACCATTATAACCCCTTGAATAAGACCGTCAACCTGAGCCCGGAAGTATATAATGGGCAGAGCGTAGCCTCGGCCGCCATAGCCGCCCACGAGTGCGGGCATGCCGTCCAGCACGCCACCGCCTACCGCTGGCTCATGCTGCGCAGCCGCCTGGTTCCCATGGTCCAGGCCAGTTCCGGCCTCGTCAACTGGATATTGCTCGCTGGAATCCTGTTAATCAACCGGTTCCCGGAGCTTTTGCTGGTGGGCATTGGCCTGTTTGCCCTGACTGTGCTTTTCTCCCTGATCACCCTGCCGGTGGAATTTGACGCCAGCCGGCGGGCCCTTGCCTGGCTGAACCATACCAGGGTGACCACCCCGCAGGAGTACCCCAGGGCCAAGGACGCCCTGAAATGGGCTGCCATGACCTATGTAGTGGCCGCCCTGGCTGCCGTGGTGACCCTGATCCAGTACCTATTTATTTATCTGGGGAACCGCAACCGGTAATACCCGGCACCGAAGATCAACCCGATTGACCAGGCAAACCCCGGCATGTCCGGGGTTTGCCTTTTCCCGGGCGGAAAAAAACATCCCGCCTGCAGGCGGGATGGAGAATAGTTTGTCCGGGCCGGTGCGCACTCAGAGTTTGATTTCCTCCTCGCGCCGGTCAAAAAAGTGAAACTCGGTCAGGTGGTAGGCGGTATTGGCCACCACATTAATTTTCTGGTGAAACTTGCGCTGCCACTGGGCCTTGCGCGACCAGAGCCAGCCCTTGGTCAGGTAGGCGTGTATGATGGGATGGACAGCCAGGGTAAGGTGGCTGTGCTTGTGGGTAAACAGGTAATTGAGGTTCTTTTCAATCTCGTCTTCCAGGATCAGGGTGGAAGAAATCTTGCCGGTGCCGTTGCAGCTGGGGCAGACTTCCTGGGTATTGATGTTCACTTCCGGCTTCATACGCTGCCGGGTGATCTGCATCAGGCCGAATTTGGAAATGGGGAGTACGGCGTGTTTGGCCCGGTCGGTGGCCATGAACTCCTCCATCTTTTCAACCAGCTTGCGCTTGTTCTCGGGGTATTTCATATCGATGAAATCCACCACGATGATCCCGCCGAGGTCCCGCAGGCGGAGTTGCCGGGCTATTTCTTCCGCGGCCTCCAGGTTTGTTTCCAGCGCATTTTGTTCCTGGTTGTTGCCGACACTCTTGTACCCGCTGTTCACGTCTATGACGTGCAGGGCCTCGGTGTGCTCGATGATCAGGTAGGCCCCGCTGTTCAGGTTGACGGTTTTTCCGAAGGACGCCTTCACCTGCTTGGTAATACCAAAGGCGTCGAAGATGGGAGAACCGTTCTGGTAGTACGACACGATATCCGCCTTTTCCGGGGCAATCCGCTGGATATAGGACTTGGTGTCATTGAATATATTGCGGTCATTGACGACGATGCGGTTGAAGTCCTCGTTGAGAAGATCCCGCAGGATGGAGGTCGTCTTGGTCTGCTCACTGAGGATTTTGGCCGGCGGGGTGGCACCGCGCAGGTTATGCTGGATGGTCTTCCACATGTCCACCAGGGCCGACAGGTCTTCGTGGAGTTCGGCGGTATTCTTTCCCTCTGCCGCGGTGCGCACGATGACACCGAAATTCTTGGCTTTGATGGCTTCCACGATCTTTTGCAACCGCTTGCGCTCCTCGGAGGAATGGATCTTCCGGGATACGGCCACGATATCATTGAAAGGGGTCAGCACGACGAAGCGGCCCGGCAGGGAGATCTCGCAACTGAGCCGGGGCCCTTTGGCGGCAATGGGCTCTTTGAGGATCTGCACGAGAATATTGGGTTTGCCCCCCAGCACCTCGGTGATTTTGCCGGTTTTGACGATCTCCGGTTCGACTTCAAATTTGCCGAAATCCGGTCCCGTCTCGCTCTTGTCGTTCATGCACTGGCTCGTGAATTTGAGCAGGGAGCGCGCATAGGGGCTCAGGTCGGTGTAGTGCAGGAAGGCATCCTTTTCAAAACCCACATCCACGAAGGCGGCATTCAGTCCCGGGATCAGTTTTTTTACTTTTCCCAGGTAAAGGTCGCCAACCGCGAAACGGGCATCGCTCTTTTCGCTATGCAGTTCCACCAGTCTCCTGTCTTCCATCAGGGCAATTTCCACGCCCTGCGGAGCAGCATTAATGATGAGTTCTTTGTTCACACCACAACATCTTAAGATGAGTATTCCATCCTGTTTCCGGTCAAGCAGGCTGCCAGGCTACCGTACTGAAGTGCTGAGTTTACCTGTAGGATATGGCTGGAGCAAATAGATGGGGTGCAAAACTGTACGGCGAACAACCTGTTATGTGAAGGCTGCCCGGTCCTTCTTTCGGCCGGGCAGTCGGTCCCGCTCAGGAAGGAGAACTTACTTGTTCTTCTTCTTGTGACGGTTCTTTCTCAGTCTCTTCTTTCGCTTGTGCGTCGCAATTTTATGACGCTTTCTTTTTTTACCACAAGGCATACTACAATAATTTTTAACTTTCGTATTTCATTACCCGCTACGCGCCCAGCTGCCGGATCCGTTTTTCCACCTCGGCTTTCATGTCCGGTTTCCTGAGCAGCGGAAGGGCTTTATTATACCACTCAATGGCTGATCGCTTATCCGAGATCCGCTCGTACAGATCGGCCAGGATCAGGATGGCTTCCAGGTTGTCCGGCTGAAGCCGGGCCACCGTGCGGAAGCGGGCGATCGCTTTATCATATTGGCCCGACATGACGGATCCGTAGCCCAGCACCGACTGCGCAAACACGTTGGTGCTGTCCCGGTCTGCAACCGATTTGACTTTCAGGATCCCTTCCATGGGTGTCTCCGCGATACCGCCAAAAAGGTAGCAGGCGCCGAGGCCGACAAGGGAAGAGTCGTTGGCCGGATTAATCTTCAAAGATCGTTCAAAAAGGTCCTTGGCCTGAAGGGCCTCCCACTTTTTCAGGGCCGGATCGTCTACATCCCGCAGATTGCCTAAAAATAAGTGGGCTGCAAAGGTGAGGCTTTTTTCTGAATTTTCCAATCTGGCTGCTTCGGCCTCGTACCAGGCGTAGGGTTCGAAGATCCGCGCGGTATCGCCCCAGAAATGGGCCAGGCGGTGATAAACGGCAAGTTGCTGGTTGTGAACATCTCCGCGTACGACGGACTTTTCCAGGGCATTGACACGTACCAGCTGGTCGGGCTTCAGCTGCTGCTTGGCATGGAGGAGGATCGTATCAATTGACAGCGAAGCGGTTGCGCTTTCCTGCGGGTTGCCCGGAGGAGCCGGCTTTTTGTCCGGCACCGTTTTGCCGAAAACATACAGGACGGCAAGCAGGACGACTCCGGCCAGCGCCGTAATCCATTGAGGTCTTTTCACTGATTAAAATTTCGGTGCAAAGGTACCCGATGCAACGGAATCAACGCCGCAGGTGGCAATAAAACTTTACTAAATCAGCTGTTTATTCGTCTTCGCCCGGTCCTTCATCTGGTTTGACGGAAGTGAGTTTTTTGACTTCGGCCACAAATTCCTTGGCCGGTTTGAAGGCAGGGATGTAATGCTCCGGTATGTGGACAGCCACATTCTTTTTGATGTTTCTGCCTATTTTGGCTGCGCGTTTCTTGGTTATAAAACTGCCAAAGCCGCGGATGTAAATGTTTTCTCCTTTGGAAAGAGAATCTTTTACCTCTTTGAACATGGTTTCCAGCGTAACAAGGACGTCCACCTTGGGTATGCCGGTTTTTTCGGAAATCTGGTTAACGAGGTCGGCTTTTCTCATTGGTTGTTGATTTTGTTGTTTCGCAAAGCCAATATAGGACAAAGTTCCATGATTGTCAACCGGATAGGCTGATTTTTTTTTATAAATGGATTTAAAGCAATATTTTAGAGATAACCTATTATTAAAAACTATAATTACCTGATTCGGAAATCAAAGTGAAGAAAGGTCATGATTTGAAACAATGGAGCAAAAAAGAGTTTACCCGGCGCCTGGTCCGGTGGAACCAGGAACAAAATGACCGGGCCATGCCCTGGAAGGGGGAACGGGATCCGTACCGGATCTGGCTCAGCGAAATCATCCTGCAGCAGACGAGGGTCCAGCAGGGCTGGGCCTATTACCAGGCATTCCTCCGGGCATTCCCGGATGTCCGTTCCCTGGCTTCAGCCCCCGACCAGGCTGTCTTCAAGCTCTGGGAAGGCCTGGGGTATTACACCCGGTGCCGCAACCTGATTGCCAGTGCGCGCCATATCGCCTTTGAGCGGGACGGCCGTTTTCCCGACACCTATGCCGCGATCCGGGCCCTCCCGGGCGTGGGTCCCTATACCGCCGCAGCCATCGCTTCCTTTGCCTTCAACCTGCCGCATGCCGTCGTGGACGGGAATGTCCAGCGGGTGCTGGCCCGGGTATTCGGCATCCGGGAACCGGCCGATACAGCGTCCGGGAAGCGCCTGTTCAACCAGTGGGCGCAGGACCTGCTTGACCCGGTCAGGCCGGGCGCTTATAACCAGGCCATCATGGATTTCGGGGCCACCGTATGCAAGCCGCTGGCACCGGCCTGCCCCACCTGTCCCCTGCGCCTGCACTGCGTGGCCCGGCGGCTGGACCAGGTCCGCGAGCTGCCGGTGAAGCGTAAAGTTTCGGCCCCGCGGCGGCGCTGGATATATTACCTGGTGCTGGAACACGGCGACCGGGTCTGGATCCGTCAGCGAGGCGCAGGCGATATCTGGCAGGGCCTGTTTGAATTTCTGCCGGTGGAGACCGATCGGGAAGTCAGCGCCGAAGAAGTGCTCTCGCTGGCCCGGGTCCGGGGCCTGCTGCCGAAAGGAGCCGCCGAAACACCGGTCTGGTCCCCGCGGATCACCCAGCAGCTTTCCCACCAGCAAATTACCGGCCGCTTCCTGCGGGTACGCTTCTCCCGCAAGCCCGCCAAGCCGGGACCGGGACAATGGGTGTCGCGCGACCAGCTGATTCACTTCCCGTTTCCGGTATTCATACGCTCCTATCTGAAGTCCCCCGGAATCGCCACCCCGGCTTGACGGGTCATCTCCCCGTACCTGGCCGGTCCTTATTTTTTTATACCCCCAAAAAAAATTAATTTTAAGGAGGTTGGGGCGTTGTATTACGATTCGTTCAACGAAAATTGATACCTGTATGAGAGGCGTAAACCGAGTCATGCTCATTGGCAATTTGGGAAAGGATCCGGATGTGCAGGTCCTGGAGGGAAATATCGCGGTGGCAAAGTTTCCCCTGGCCACCACCGAGACGTTCAAGGACCGGTCAGGCAAGCTGGTTTCCCAGACCGAATGGCATACCGTCGTGCTGTGGCGGGGCCTGGCGGAACTGGCGCAGAAATACCTCCATAAGGGTAGTCTTGTCTATATCGAGGGGCGGTTGCGGACGCGCAGCTGGGAGGATAAGGAAGGCAACCGCAAATTTGCCACCGAGGTGGTCGGGGATAACCTGATCATGCTGGACAAGCGCATGGAAGGCGGGAACGCTTCCGTATCCGGGGAAACCGGCATGGAAGGCATGGGGGGACACGATGTGCCACCCCTGGGCGACCCATCCGAAAACCTGCCCTTCTGAAACGCTCCGGCTAACGTCTATTTCAATAAATTTGCTTTGTTATTATACCAGGCAGGCCTTCGGACCTGCCTGTATAATTAAAATATTAAATAAAAATCCCTGTATTGGATCATTCGGTTTTTGGCCATTTTGTAACCTACCACAGCACACACCTGCTGGCGGTGAATCTGCAGGGTACCACCTTCCTGATCATCCTGCTGCTGGCTTTGTTCCTGCTGATCTTCACGATTTCGGGGGCCGAGGTGGCCCTTTTCTCCCTGACCAGCCGGGACGTCAATATGCTGAAGACCAAACAGCATCTGGCCGCCAGGCGGATCATTTCCCTGCTGGAGGAGCGCCAGGCCGTGTTCACCTCACTGCTGATCGCCAACACATTTTTCAGCATCTGTATCATCGTGCTCTGCAATTTCCTGATCGACCAGTTTATCCCGTTCCGACAGCTGCTGGCCGGCCTGGGGGGACTGGCCTCCCTGCTGGACCTGATCCTTAAGGTCCTGCTCATTGCCTTCGGGCTGATTTTTTTCGGCAAGATCCTTCCCAAGGTCTGGGCCACGCAGAATAATATCCGCTTTGCCTACGGGTCATCCCTGGTGGTGGATACCCTGCACCGGCTGCTGCGCCGGCTCAGCCGGCGTATGGTAAGCCTGGCCGACGTCATCGGCAGGCGGCTCGGAGCCAACCGGTCCCAGATCACCAGCCTGCGGGAACTGGATGAGGCGATCGATATTACCGCAGACAGTGAGGCTTCCGAAGAAGAGAAGAAGATACTGAAGGGTATTGTGAAATTCGGCAACATCTCCGTGAAACAGGTCATGCGCAGCCGCCTGGACATTAACGGGATAGAATACGGAACACGGTTCGACGCCCTGGTGCGTCAGTTGGGAGAACTCCATTATTCCCGGGTTCCGGTTTACCGGGGCAGCCTGGACGAGATTGCCGGTATCATCAATACCAAGGACCTGGTTCCTCACCTGGGAGAGGGGGAGCACTTTGACTGGCATCCCCTGATGCGGCAGCCCTATTTCGTCCCGGAGTCCAAACTGATCGAAGACCTGCTGAAGGAGTTCCAGGCCAGGCGGATCCATTTTGCCGTAGTGGTGGATGAATTCGGGGGAACGAGCGGGATCGTTACGCTCGAGGATATCCTGGAGGAGATCATCGGGGAAATCAAGGATGAGTTCGATGAGGAGGAAAGCCGCAACCGCCGGATTGACGAAAACAACTGGCTCTTTGAAGGCAAGACGATGATCAACGACGTCTGTAAAATGATGGACCTGCCCCAGGACACCTTTGACCGGGTCCGCGGGAACAGCGAGTCCCTGGCCGGGCTCGTCCTGGAACTGGCCGGCAAGTTCCCGGAAACCAACGAGGTAATACCCTGCGGGGATTTCGAGTTCACCATCCTGGAGTCATCCATGAACCGCATCAACCAGATTAAGCTCACCGTAAAAAACAAACCGTGATCCCGCGCCTGCCGTCCGCCCTGCCCCGGTACTCCCGGCTTTTCGTTCCGCTGCTGCTGCTGCTGGCCGCCTGCAACAGTCCGTATACCTATAAGAAGCGGGGTTATTTCAAGATTGCGTTTCCCCCCAAGCAATACCAGCTCTTTGACCAGCCGGGATATCCCTACACCTTTGAATACCCGGTGTACGCGCGGGTGGTCCGCGATTCCTCGTTCTTCGGAGACCGGCCGGAAAATCCCTGGTGGATCAATATCGACATCCCCCAGTTCGGGGGCCGGATCTATGTCAGCTACAAGGAGATCGGCCGTGAAAAATTCGATTCGCTGGTAAATGATGCCTTTACCATGTCCTATAAACAGCACACCTACAAGGCATCTTCCATCGAGCCGCAGCCCTTCCGGACCCCCTCAGGGGTCAGCGGCGTGTATTTCTCCCTCACGGGCAATACCGCTACGGCCAACCAGTTTTTTGCCACCGATTCGGTCCGTCATTTCCTGCGGGGGGCCTTGTATTTTGATGCCACTCCGAACGAAGATTCCCTGGGCATCGTCAATGATTTCCTGCGCCAGGACCTGCAGCATCTGATCGGAACGCTCCGGTGGCGTTAGACGGAACATCGTATTTTTGTAAGTAAATCGTGAAATGTGATTGCAGTCGACCAAGTTTTGATCAGTGACGATATCCTGGAAAAGCAGTTTGTGTGTGATTTGGGTAAATGCCGGGGCGGTTGTTGTGAGGACGGCGATGCGGGCGCCCCGCTGGACACCGGGGAACTGGACCTGATCGTCGAACTCTTTGAAAAGATTCGCCCTTACCTTTCCGAGGCATCCATCCGGGAAATCGAAAAGAAGGGAAAATATGTCTACCACCGGGAATTCGGCTGGGTGACACCCACCCTGGGCAGTGACCGGGAAATCTGCGTCTATGGGTATCGCGATGACCAGGGCACCATCAAGTGCGCGTTTGAGCAGGCCTACCATGACGGGGTGATTGCCTGGAAAAAACCCATCAGCTGCCATCTGTATCCGATTATCGTGAAAAAAGGCAAGAAGGGCGATTTCGACCGGATGAATTATGAGCCCCGCGAAACCCTCTGCAAGCCCGCCTGCCAGCTGGGCAAGCAGCTGAAGGTGCCGGTATTCCGGTTCCTTAAGGAACCCCTCGTCCGCAAATACGGGGAAGAGTTTTACCTTACGCTGGAAAAAACGGCCGAAGCCTATTTTGGACGGGACCGGCACGACGCCCGACCCTGAGCCGGGAGATCCACAATCTAAATTACAGCCCGTGTCAGAGAGTTCTACCACCTTTAATGCCAAAAGCACGATCAAGGCCGCCGACAAGGACCACCGGCGCAAGATCAATTTTAACATCCGGCAGTACGATAACGCCGTTCCGGGCGGCAAACAGCAGTTCCAGGACCTGGCCACGGCCCGGGAACGGGCCAAGAATATCAAATGGCGGGCCATCGAGAAACTGGATTTTTACCTGGAGCTTTTTGAAGGAAATATCAGCAAGCGGGGGGCCAAGGTCATCTGGGCCGAAAATGCCGACCAGGCCAACGAAGAGATCCTGAAGATATGCCGCGAAAAGAATTGCACGACCCTGGTCAAGAGCAAAAGCATGTTGACCGAGGAGATTCACCTGAACGACTTTTTGGGACGCCATGGCATTGACAGCGTGGAAACCGACCTGGGTGAATACATCCAGCAGCTGGACGGGGAACCGCCGTACCATATTGTCACCCCCGCCATGCACAAGAGCAAGGAGGATGTCGCCAAGCTTTTTGCCAGCAAGCTGGGAACCGATCCCAAGCTTACGCCGCAGGAGCTGACCCTGGTGGCCCGGGAAAAGCTTCGCAAAAAATACCTGCAGGCCGAGGTGGGTGTTACCGGGGCCAACTTCCTGATCGCGGATGTCGGAGCCGTGGCCGTAACCGAAAACGAGGGGAATGGCCGGCTGAGTGCTTCCTGGCCCAAGACCCATATCGTGGTGGCCGGCATCGAAAAAATGATTCCTTCCCTGGCGGACCTTGCCCTGCTCTGGCCCCTGCTCGCCACGTTTGGCACGGGTCAGCGCATGACCGTATACAATACGATTTTTTCGGGCCCGCGGCAGCCCGGGGAGCCGGATGGCCCCGAAGAGATGTACGTCATCCTGCTGGATAACGGCCGGACCCATATCCTGGCCAGTGAAAAGTCCCGGGAAAGCCTGTACTGCATCCGATGCGGAGCCTGCCTGAATGCATGCCCCGTTTATAAGAATATCGGGGGCCACAGTTACGGCACGACCTACAGCGGGCCCATCGGGGCGGTGATCACCCCGCATCTGCGGGGCCTGGAAGAATGGAAGCACCTGAGTTTTGCCTCCTCGCTTTGCGGCAACTGTACGGAAGTCTGTGCCGTGAAGATTAACCTCCATGAACTCCTGCTGGAAAACCGACACGAGGCCGTGGAAAGCGGTTTCAGCACCCTGCCGGAGCGGGTCGCCTGGAAGGTCTGGAAGAAGGCCATGCTGAAACGGTCCTGGATGAACCTGGCCAGCGGGCCGGTCAAGGGCCGGGTGGTGAACAGCCTGATCAAGGGCTGGCACAGGCACCGCAGCGAACTGCAATTCCCCAAAAAATCCTTCAACCAGCAATGGGTTGAAAAACATAAGGGCTGATCCGGGGCCTCCGGCCCCGCCTTCAGTCCCCCATGCCATTCCAGCCAATGCTTTTCTACTGCGAACGGATTACGCCGCGCCTGCAATACGTCGCGGATTTCGTCAGCCGCTATTTCTCCGGCAGCGAGGCCCGGCTCACCACCGATCCGCATACACCGGCTGACGGGTCAGGCGGGGCCATCTGGTACAGTTCCCGGCCCGCTCCCGCCGCGTACCTGCAGATCCTTCCCGAAAACCTCCTTTTTGAAACCGGCATCCGGCCGCAGCCGGTCCGGTGCAACCGGCAGGGTGACCACCCGGTTTTCTTTGCCACGGGTGGCGACACGGGCTTTGACCTGCTGGCGGCCATTTTTTACCTGCTCAGCCGCTACGAAGAGTACCTGCCCCACCGGACCGACCTGTACGGCAGGTATGCCCACGAAAACGCCCTGGCCTTCCGGGAAGGGTTCCTGCAGGTACCTCTGGTAAACTGCTGGCTGGAAAACCTCCGGGACCAATTGCGGAAAAAATATGCCGGCCTCCGCTTTGCACCCCGCCGGTTCCGCTTCCTGCCGACCTACGACATTGACGAGGCATTTGCCTTCCGGGCAAAGCCCGCCTGGCGGACCGCCGGCGGCCTGGTCCGTTCGCTGCTACGGGGAGCGGCCGGTGAGACCGCCCTGCGCTGGCAGGTACTGCGCGGGAAGCGGCCGGATCCCTATGACGCCTTTGCCTGGATGGACGGGCTGCACCGGCAATACGGGCTGGCGCCCTATTACTTCTTCCTGGTGCCCACCCGGCGGGGGCGGTACGACCGCAACAATCCGCCGGGCGACCCTGCCATCCGGGAACTGATCCGGCAGCATGCCGCCCGGTATGCCATCGGACTGCATCCTTCGTGGCGCAGCGGGGACGACCCGCCGCAACTGGCGCAGGAGAAAGCCCGGCTGGAACAATTGGCGGGCGTGGCGGTCCAGCGGTCGCGGCAGCATTTTATCCGCCTCAGCCTGCCCGGCACCTACCGCCGCCTGCTGGAAGCCGGTATCCGCACGGATTTCTCGATGGGCTACGGGAGCATCAATGGGTTCCGCGCCTCGGTGGCCGACCCCTTTTACTGGTATGACCTGGAGAAGGACCAGGCTACGGAACTGCTGCTGGAGCCTTTCTGCTTCATGGATGCCAATGCCTATTTTGAGCAGGGGCAGGACCCCGCACAAACTGCCCGGGAGTTGCAGCACTATGCCCGGGTTGTAACCGGGGTCAACGGCACCCTGACGATGATCTGGCATAATTTCATGCTGGGAAACGAGCCGCGTTTTGCAGGATGGAGGGACCTGTATGGAGACTTTATCCGGCAGATCTGCGAAGCAGACCGGATGGTTCAGGACGTTTCTTCCTTGTCACCCCCGCCCGGAAGTTTATAGGCCCGGTTTACCTGGTACACGCCCGCCAGGGTGATGGCGCCGCCCAGCGCGATCACCGGGGTAAGCCGTTCGCCAAAAAGCAGCCAGCCCAGCAGGACGGCCACGATCGGGTTGACATAGGCATACAGGGAGGTCTGTTCCGTGGTCAGGTTCTGCAGGGCGTAGAGGTAGGCAATGAAGGCGATGATGGAGCCAAAAACCACCAGGTAACCGATCGACAGCCAGGATTGCCAGGGAATGGCGGCAAGCGGGATGGACATGCGGGTGGCCGAGCACAGTCCGAGCAGGCAGATACCGGATACCAGCATCTGCAGACCCAGGCTGAAGTAGGGATTAAACGAACCGGCATACCGCTTGGTGTAGATACTGCCAAAGGCCCAGCACCAGGTGGCTGCCAGGGAAAGCATGATCCCGAACCGGAACCCGCTGTGCCAGAAATCCTGCAGGTGCTCATAGAAAATGACGCAGACCCCGGCAAAACCCGTAAGCAGCCCGAGGATGGCCCGCGGCGGGATGCGGCCCGAGGTGCCGAAAACTCCGATCACCACCAGCCAGAGCGGGAAGATCGCGCCGATAATGGCGCCGAGACCCGCCGAGATATACGCCATCGCCCAGGTGGTCAGCCCGTTGTTCAAAAAAAAGTTCAGGAATCCCAGCAGCAGAATGATGCGCCATTCCCGCAGGGGCGGCCATTTCTCCCCGCGCCAGACAAAATAGGCCACATAGCAAAGCCCAGCCAGTATCTGGCGGATGCCGGCCAGCTGCAGGGGCGGCATGTACCGGACACCCTGTTTGGAGGCCAGCCAGGTGGTGCCCCAGAAGAAGCAGACCAGCGACAGGGCGAAAACCGCCTTGGCCCGGCTGCCCTTGCGGCGTATGGTCAGCGGATTGAGGACTGCCAGCTGGCGGAAGGAATCTCCCGTATGGGAGAGGGCCTTCTGAAGATCGAACCAGCCTGTTTTTTTTAAGGGGTTCATAGCCGCTGGCGGGTTATCGGTAAGAGGGAACTAGTGTTTAAAATGGCGAAGGCCGGTCATGACCAGGGCGAGCCCGTGCTGGACGCAATAGTCTATGGAATCCTTGTCCCGCACGGAGCCACCCGGCTGGATAAAGGCCCGGATCCCCGCCTGGTGTCCCAGCTGGACGGAATCATTGAACGGGAAGAAGGCATCGCTGGCCAGCACGGCGCCTTCCAGGTCAAACTGGAACTGCCGTGCTTTTTCCAGCGCCTGGCGCACGGCATCCACCCGCGAGGTCTGACCGCAGCCCTTCCCGACCAGCTGCCTGTTTTTAACCAGGGCGATGGCATTACTCTTCAGGTGTTTGCAGACCAGGTTGGCAAATACCAGGTCCTCCTTCTCCTGCGGGGTGCAGGGCCGGCCGCCCACCTCTTTCCACTCGGCAAAATTACCCTCATCCGCAGCCTGGACCAGGACCCCGTTCAGGACCGCTTTGTACTGCCGGCCGGCGGCCAGGGGCTTTTTCTGCTGCAGCAGGATCCGGTTCTTTTTGGAACGCAGGATGGCGAGCGCCTCTTCTGCGAAAGCCGGGGCGATCAGCACCTCAAAGAAAATCTCGTTGATGGCGGCGGCGGTATCCCCGTCGACGAGGTCGTTGCAGACCAGCACACCCCCGAAGGCGCTTTCCGGATCGCCGGCCAGGGCAGCCTGCCAGCATTCCCGCACCGTACCGCGCTGGGCGATCCCGCAGACGTTGGTATGCTTGATAATGGCGAACGTGCGGTCGCTGAACTCACGGATGAGCTGAACGGCGGCATCGACATCCACCAGGTTATTATAGGATAGCTCCTTGCCATGAAGCTGGTCGAACAACTGGCCGAGTTCGCCATAAAACAGGCCGGCCTGGTGCGGGTTTTCCCCGTACCGCATCGCGCGGGGATTCGGGACCGACTCCAGGAAATACCGGGCTGAGGCCGGATCCGGGTTGAAGTACCGGGCAATGGCCACATCGTAATGGGCCACGATTTCAAAGGCCTTGGCCGCGAAGGTCCGCCGCTGCTCCAGGGTAGTGGTGCCCTGCTGGGCAGTAAGGAGTTCTTCCAGGGCTGCATACTCACTGCGGGCGGCAACGACCAGCAGTTCCCGGAAATTCTTGGCCGCGGCCCGTATCATGGAAGGCCCGCCGATATCAATTTTTTCAATGATGGCTTTTTCCTCGTTGGTGGCGGCCACGGTTTCCTCGAAAGGGTAGAGGTCCACCATGACCAGGTCGATCTCGGGGATCTGGAATTGCTGCATTTCGCTGAGATCCGTGGGATTGTCCCGGCGGCCCAGTATCCCCCCGAATACCGAGGGATGGAGGGTTTTCACGCGGCCTCCGAGGATGGAGGGATAGCCGGTAAGTTGCTCGACCGGGATGACGCGCAGGCCGAGTTGTTCAATGAACTGCTGGGTGCCTCCCGTAGAATAGATGGTAACGCCCAGTTCCGCCAGTTTGCGTACGATGGGTTCCAGTCCGTCTTTATAAAAGACGGAGATCAGGGCTGATTGGATCTTTTTGGTCATAATGCGATTGATTGGATAGGCCGGGAAGGTTATGGCATGATAGTCCCGGCTTGCCGTTTTGCAGACGCGCAAAAGTAGCTTAATTCAGCTGATGGACAAAAGCAGCCGGGCCCCGCGATCCGGCTCAGGACTTGTTCAGCAGGGCGATCTGGCCGGCGTGGTAAATATTGTGCTGGATTAATCCGCCGATCAGGTACCGGTAGGTATAATTCCGGCCTTCCACCGGTTGGTCCAGGAACCCGTCCTCCCGTTCAGCCAGGCACCGGATGATTTCCCGGTGGATGTGGCGGAACTGATTTACCCCTTCCTGCCAGTCCGGCCGCGGGGCGTCCGGTGCGAGCCAGTCCCCTTCCTCAAAAAAGCGGGGCTCTTTTCCAGGGCCGGGTTGCAGCCGGTCAAGGGTAAAGGCCGCCCAGTTGATCATGTGGAATAATAATTCCGCGGGGGAGTGGGAGGTCGCCGCCGGTTTCTGCCAGGCCCTTGCCGGATCGGTCTGATCCAGCAGGGTCTCGATGTTGCGGCCATACCAGGGCTGCCCGGTAAGGGTTTCTTCGAGCGATTGTATCAGGGAACTGATTTCGGTAGGCATGGGCAGGGTTTGATACGGCAAAGATGGCAAAATCCCCGGACCTGATAGGCTAGCGGCCCGGTCATTTTGGTTCAGGCTCCCGGACGGCACGGGACAGGCCTGGCTGCGTGCCGTCCGGCACCAAACGGCCCGTGCCTCCATCTGTTTTCTGGCCATGAAATCGGGTCCCTGTTCTCCAGCCCGGTATCGGG
>DASZRL010000130.1:0-97157 GCA_035549175.1 Chitinophagaceae bacterium
GTTCTGATCCTGGGATGCTCCAAACTGGTGGACCTGGGTACCGGTCTCAATTCCCACCTGCTACTCAGCTCCAAGCACTGGCGCATTGAATTTATCACCAATGTGTTTCTGGTCCTGATGGCCGGCCTGCTCAACTACCTGCTCGTGCGCCGTTACGGGATCATCGGCTCAGCCTGGGCTACCCTGATCGCATTCAGTGTGTATAATACCGTACGGTTCCTGCTGATCTGGAAACTTTTCAAAATGCAGCCGTTCACGTGGGCCAATGCACTTGCCATTGTGATCGCCGCAGCGGCCTACCTGATCTGCCGGCTGGTTCCGGCCATGCCCAATATATACCTGGATGTAGTGGTGCGCACCTTGCTATTCTCCCTGGGATACGGCCTGCCGGTGCTGGGCTTCCGTTTATCGGAAGATATCAACGGGTTCGTCAACAGACTCCTGAGACGCCGGGTAGCCAGGTAAGTGCCTGGCCGGCAGCCCGGGGAATTCCCGCTTTCAGGCCCTGGGCGGAAACAGCCGGTTGCGCAGCATGCGCGCCAGGCGCTGGAATGACACCCGCTCCCCGGTATAGATTACCTCCTGGCGGTTGATCAGTGCCTTGAGTTGTTCCAGGTACCAGTCGCCGTGCTTATCCAGGATGTAGGCGATAATCTTTTCCCGGTTGGGAAGGGTCTGGTTGCGGTGGGTGGATTTGCGGGTCTGTCGGTAAAAAAGCAGTTTTTCCGGGATGACACGGACCCGCCATTTCTTGGTAATGCGGATATAGAATTCCCAATCCTCGTATCCCCAGATCATGGATTCATCGTAGCCGCCGACCTCATCCCAGCAGGATTTGCGCACCAGGGCACAGGCGGGACACTGGTTGGAAAACAGGAAATTCCAGGCGGTCCCGCCCCGGGGGCGCGCTGTCTTCCGGAATTCTCCGAACAGCTGGATATGGCTGGTCACGACCGCGGTGTCCGGTTCGGCGGCCAGCACCCGCAGGCCTTTTTCAAAAAAGCGGGGATGGAAATAGTCATCGGCATCCAACAGGGCCAGCACCGAGCCCTGCGCATGCCGCACGCCGTAATTGCGTGCCGAAGACATGCGCCCGTTTTCTTTATGAAGCACCCGGTACCCTTCCTTTTCCAGCTCAGTGAACACCGCCAGGGTATGGGGGTCGGTCGAGCCGTCATCCACGATCAGGACCTCGTAATGGGTATAGGTCTGCTGCTTCAGGCGACTGAGGGTTTCACGCAGGTAAATCCCGTCATTATAACAGGGGATTACCACGGATATGAGGACACGGGGTTCGGTCATGCTTATCGGTAACAAAACAGGTTAAGCTGTACGTCATAAAGGGTGCCGGTCTGCTTTTCCAGGAAAGGGTGGGGCAGGGAGTCGGCCGCATTCTTCACATATACCCGGAATCCCAAGCCGGCAAACAACTGCAGCATCCGGCTCAGTTTTTCCGTCTCCCCGGCCTTTCCATGGTACTCGATGAACAGGTGTCCGATCCGGCCGAGCTGGCCGGCACAGTCCTCCAGGACCTCGGATTCCGCCCCTTCAATATCCATTTTCAGGAAGTCAATCCGCTCCAGGCCGGCCAGCAGGGTGGCCAGCCGGATGCACGCGACCGGGGTACCGCTGCCACCATCCTCCCGGATATGGCTGGCTTCGGATTCACTGGCCTCAAAGTGGATCGATCCGTCCCGGATCCAGACCGCTTTGCGATAGGCCGTGACCTGCTGCAGGCCGTTGGCAGCGATATTTTTTTCCAGCAGGGCAAAATTGCTCGGATCCGGCTCGAAAGCCAGTACCCGGGCTCCGGGGTACTGGGATTTAAAGAACAGGACGCTGAGACCGATATTGGATCCGCAATCAATGATCACGGGATCCTCGCAGGTTGCCGGAAAGGCATAGAGTTCCCGTTCAAACAATTCCCGGTAGGTGTGAATTACCTCGTACGGCCTTTTATAGTGAAGCCGCAGCCGGTGCAGGGAAATCTGCTTCTCTGCCTGGTCATCCTGGTGCTTGAGAAGTTTTTCCTGCAGCCAGGGGAGGCGGGGATAACGCCCCGTGGTCCTGGTACGTCCCAATCGCTTGACGATCCCTTTGACTATATTTGCCGCCAGTTTAGCCATAATAGATTTCCTGCATGTATGCTCCGCTGATCAGTATTTGTGTTCCCGCCTACCGGAAGCCGGCTTTCGTAACGCGTTTGCTGGATTCGGTGCTACGGCAGGACTACAAGCAGGTGGAAGTAATCATTTCGGATGATTCCCCCGATGAAAGTGTAAATTTAGCTATCGCGCCCTATATAAATAAACTCAATCTCCGGTATTACCATAACCAGCCTGCCAAGGGCAGCCCCGTTAACTGGAATTTTGCACTGGACCAGGCCCGGGGCGAACTGCTGATGCTGCTGCACCAGGATGACTGGCTGTATGCGCCGGATGCCCTGCGAAGTTATGTGGAGGCCTTTGGCAGCGATTCCTCGCTGGATTTCGTCTTTTGCAAAAATATTGCGGTCCGCGAGGACGGATCGGAAATCGTCCTGCAGGCTCTTCCCGGTCTGCTCCACCGCCTGGACAGGCTTCCCAACCACCTGGTTCGGGCCGATGTGATCGGGCCGCCCAGTAATGTGATGGTACGGTCCACGGTGACTACCCGGTATGATGAAAGGTTTATCTGGCTGGTGGATGTGGACTACTACGTTCGTCTATTAAAGCAGGGATGCCGCTACCGCTACCTGGACCGCCACCTGGTGAGCATCGGCCTGCATGCCGACCAGACCACCAATTACTGCCGGGAAAATGAATCGATCATCCTGAAGGAAAATATTCTGTTTGCGGCGAAGCTGGAGGCGGGCGCCTTCCGGGACTGGAAGATCTATGATTATTTCTGGCGCCTGCTGCGCAACCACCGGGTCCGGTCGCAGGAGGACCTCCTGCAGTCCGGCGTTTCCGCGGAACAGGTTCCGCCGGTGATTTCCCATATGCTGGCCCTGGAGCGGCGCATTCCTCTTCGGCTCCTGCACCTGGGACCCGTATCCAAATTGTTGATGTTTGTCAGTTATGTCCAGCAATAAGGCCCTTCCGGACCTCTCCGTGGTCCTTGTCAATTACCGGTCTGCCGACCTGATCCGGGATTGCCTGGACTCTATTGCCGCCCACGATCCCAGCCTGGAGGCCCAGTACCTTATCGTGGATAATTCCTCCAGCAAGGAGGATGAACAGTTCCTGAAAGCACGTTACCCCGGCCTGGTCTGGATCGACATGGGGTATAATGCCGGTTTTGCCAGGGCAAACAATGCTGGTATCCGGGCTGCTGTGGCGCCCGTGATCCTGCTGCTGAACCCGGACACCCTTGCTGTAGATGATTCCCTGAGCCGCTGCGTCAGGAAGCTGGCAGCGTCCCCGTACGCCGCCTGCGGCGTGCAGCTGCTCAATGCGGACGGCTCTGCGCAGATATCGGGAAGCTTTTTCATGAAGGGCGGGCTCAATCACCTGCTGCCGGTTCCCTATTGGGGGCCTCTTCTCCGGTGGATCGCTTTCCGGCTGAGGACGCCCCGGACGCATGTGGCAGTGGCCGGACCTGCCGAGGAAGTGGACTGGATATCGGGGGCTTTCCTGATGGTCAGGCGGCCGGTAATCGAGCAGGCGGGCCTGCTGGATGAGGATTTTTTCCTGTATGCCGAGGAGGTGGAATGGTGCAGCCGCCTGCGCCGGTACGGGCGCCTGTGTCTTTTCGGGGACCTTCATTTCATCCATTTGCAGGGGGAGGCCGTCAACAGGGACCAGGCGGGAGACGGGAAGGGGTACGGCGGTTTGTATACCCGCAAGGACCGGCAGCTCATGGTTTCCAACCTGCTACGGGTGCGCAAGCAGTATGGCGTCGGCTGGTTTCTTTTCCTGCTGGTGAACTACACGTGGGGTATCCTGGTATACGCCCTGGGGAGTTTCCTGCACCGGCTGCTTACCGGAAGAAATCCGGTCGGGGAATGGGGACGTGTGGCGGCCTATGGCCGCAATGTATGGGCCATGTGGCGGCTGGCACCCCGGATGGTGGGAGGCAAGCCGTACTTCTACAAAGTACTCTGATAGGTATTATCTGTTGAGAAGCCCCCGGATGGCATCTATCCGGAAGCGGATTACCGGGGCCGCTTTGGCAGGATGCCCCTGGAGGGTGTAAAAAAGGCCCAGTACCAGGGAGCCGCCCAGTTTATAAAGATATTCTGCGTGCTTTTTCCAGTAGGCTGCTCTGCTGATTTGCAGGGTGCGCACCCGTTCGCCCCGCCCGATGCCTGAGGCCACCCGGTACAGGTATTCCCGGGTGAGCTTCTTCACCTCCACCACGTGTTGCACGCGAACAGAGGGATCGTAGAAAACCTGCTTTCCCAGGGCCGTAAAGCGGAGAAAAAAATCCTTTCCTTCCCCGCCGATCCGAATCGTACCCGCCACCCCGGGTAGTGCCGTATTGAAGCCACCCAGCTGGTCAAAATCCGCTTTTCGGACCGCCATGTTGGATTCCAGCGGGTATTTACCCGGTTTGAACTCAACAGTCACCGGGCTGTAATCAAAGTTTCCAACCAGCGCCGATACGTAATAGGACATCCACTTTGGCTCCTGCGGAATGTACCTGGGCTGGATGCGGCCGCCCAGGGCCCCTGCCCCGGGGTGATTCTGAAAAAAAGAAAGGATCCGCTCGATAAAATCCGGCTCTGCCGTGGCGTCATCATCCATGAAGACCAGGATGTTTCCCCTGGCGCGGGCAGCCCCGGCATTGCGGGCGAACGAGGCGCCCTGGCGGGCTTCGGTCAGGTAGATCATGCACAGGTCGCTGTGGACTGCGATAAATTGCCTGCAGACTTCGGGGGTGGTATCCGTGCTGTTGTTGTCGACCACAAGTACCTCGTAGGAACTGTGTGCTGCGGTCTGGCGATACAGGCTGTCCAGGGCGCCGCCGATATAGGCCGCCCGGTTATAGGAGCAAATGATTACCGATACTTCTGGCAAGGTCATTTTCGGCAGCAGGTTTTTTCCGGAGCTTGCGGCGAGGTCGCCTGTCATTACCGGATGGTTCAGGACGCATCGGAAGGCCTGGCCAGGCGGCGGCGGTATTCCATGAACAGGGTGCCCGCCAGCAGCAGGATGGCCAGGACGGAAGCAATCGATGCCACCGATTTTCCCCGGTAATATCCCTCAGGCCGGAAGGTGAATTCGATCTGGTGCTTTCCGGCCGGCAAAGCCAGTCCCCGAAGGGCGTAATCAACCTTGATGATCGGGGCTTCCGTTCCATCTACCCGGGCAGTCCAACCGGCCGGATAATAAATCTCGCTGAATACGGCAAACTGGCTGGACGCTGCCTGGGATTCATAGGTAATCTTGTCATTGTCATTACGCAGCAGGCGGATGGAGGCAGTACTGTCTGCTACGGGCTGGGACGGGACCGAAGCCCGGAATGATTCCTGCACCACCGCGGTATCCCGGGGGTTTAGGTGTTCCAGCCGGTCCATTTCCTCCCGGGCATTCTTGACGAACTGCACCTGTTTTACCAGCCATACCGGGCCGTAGGCCGATTCCCGTTTCTGGTAGGCCTGGGTAAGATTCTGGTTATCCTTCCGGATCAGGTACCGGGTATTGAGCATGTCCAGAATATGATCCGGAGGTATCTGCTGGCTAAGATACCGGTCAATCAGGTCCTGGTAGATGAGCAGTTTGGCAGGGTGATATCCCCCGATGGAATTATAATAATAGGATGTGATGTTTTCCGAGAACCGGTTCCCGTTGACATTCAGGACGCGGTAATAGGCTGTGTCGCGAAGGATCTCTTCATCCGCCTTGGTTTTTTGAAACGAAGCGGTATTGTCAGTCGGGTCAATGTAATTGTCGGAATTCAGGTAGTGCGAGTCGATGCTGAGCAGGTCGATCATTACGAGGACTGCCAGGGAAGAGATAACGACCACCGGCTTAAGCGACCCGCGGATCAGCAGGAACAGCAACAGCCCCGCCGCGGCGATGAAGCCCAGGGACCGCAGAATATCATTCATCATCAGGGATTGCCGGTCCGCCTTGAGCCCGTCATAGAAACCGCGTACGGCCTCTGTAAGCGGCGCCTGGTTCATGCCTCGCACCTGCTCCAGCACGTTATGGTCCGCCCCGCTCAGGAAATCAAAGGAAAAATAAAGCAGGAACAACAGCACAAAGACGCCGCCTGTGGCAATTAATCCGCGCTTGAAGGGTTTGAGCAGGCTGGCCTTGTCCTGCGTGGTGAGGATCTGGTTGATTCCCAGCACAGCCAGCATGGCCAGCAGAAGCTGGGGGATCACCAGGATCATGGAAGGAGCCCGGAACTTGTTATAAAAGGGCAGGTATTTATATGCCAGGGTATTGAATCCTTCCAGGTAACTGCCCCAGGAAAGGAAAATAGCCAAAACGATGGCGGTAGCGGCCCACCATTTCTGGCGGTCCTGCAACACAAAAAGTGACAGGATCGCCAAAAAACAGATAATGGCTCCGGAATAGGGCGGACCCGACGTGCCGACTTCGCCCGGTTTGGTCATGCCCCCCCAATAGAAGGAGAGAGGCAGTTCCTGCTGCAACTGTTGCGGCAGGGCCCGCAACGCCTCCACGGCCTTCGAATTCTCCTCGCTGACTTCCTCATGGTCGCTGCTGCCGCCATAGATCCGCGGAACCATCAGGACAAAGGGTTCCGCCAGGTTCATGCTGTAGCTTAATGCATAGCCTTTTTCCAGGCCGGTCTGGGACGAGGCAGTATGGGTGGAGTCGGCCAGGGGGGAGGCTCCTCCGCGGATGGTCAGTTTCTGGTATTCGTAAGTGGAAAACAGGCTGACTGCATTACATAGCACGCCGACCGCGGTAGCCCCCACCGTGAACACGGCGGCCAGCATCAGGTGCCGGAATTCCCGGTTCCGGATCCATTCTACGAGGTAGAAGATCGTCATGACCCCGATAACCAGGAACAGGTAATAGGTGATCTGCAGGTGATTCATGGCTACCATGGCGGAGGAGAACAGGGCCGTCAGGGTGGCTCCGAGCCAGTAGCGCCGCTGGTAAATCAGCAGCACAGCTCCCAGCAGGGCCGGCATGTAGGCGATGGACCACATTTTGGTGTCATGTCCCACGCTAATTATAACCGGATCGTACGTAGCGTATGCAAATGCCAGGGATCCCAGGATGCCCAGGTAAGGGTTGATCCGCAGGATCAGGCAGAGAAAATAAAAACAGATACAGGCGAGGAAAAAAAACTGGAGTGGTACAGGCAGGCCGAGCGTCAGCACGGCATGTACATACCCGCCCACGAAGTTACCGCCGATGCCCCCGACCTGAAACGTCGGCATGCCGCTGAAAAGGCTGTTGGTCCACAGCGGATAGTGACCGTGGGAGGCGTTGTACAGCTCGGACTGGTGAATGGCGCCCTTCCAGTTGGTGATATCATGCTGGGAAACCACTTTTCCCTGCAACACGGGTTTGCAGTAAACTGCAGCTACGCCCAGAAATACCACGATGGCCAGCAGGTGCGGCAGCAGCTTTTTGAACAGTCCCTGATTCATAGAAAATTACCTATTAGGACGACAAAATAAGGTTATTTTGAACTAAATTGTCCCATGCGCTGGTTATTATTTTTCTCCCGTTTTGCCCTGGTGTGCGGCCTGTTTTTTTTGCTCACAGTCTCGCTGCAGATGAGTAACTGGACGCAAAGTGAAGCCGTGTCGTCCACCATCATCATCATTGGTTATTTTCTCGGGCTTGTTTTCATCCCCTTTGTCAATCTCTGCTACCTGGTTTTGCTGATTCTGAACAAAAAGTTCTGGTTGATTGTTCCCAGGTGGCTGATTGTGGTCAATGCCCTGTTACTGGGTGGCCAATTGTATTACATCTTTTTTCTGAACGAATGATACACGCAATCCTTAAAGACAAACCCACCAAGCTTTTCCTGGGTTTCACTGCCTTTTTCGTAGCCAATGCCCTGATCGCCGAATGCATCGGGGGCAAGATTTTTTCCCTGGAACGACTCTTTGGTTTTCGTCCCGTCAACTTTTCACTGTTTGGCCATAGCGGTCTTTCCTTCAACCTGACCTGCGGGGTCCTGCTCTGGCCCCTGGAATTTGTGATGACCGATATCGTCAATGAATACTTCGGACCGCGCGCAGTACGGCGTATCAGTTATACCGCCGTGATCCTGATCTCCTATGCCTTCATTATGTTTTACGGCAGCATACAAATCCCGGCTGCGGGCTGGTGGATCACCTCCAAGGCCGGCCAGGGCATCCCTGATATGCAGGCTGCCTTTGGCGGCATTTTCGGGCAGGGCATGTGGATAATATTCGGCAGCCTCGTCGCCTTCCTGGTCAGCCAGCTGGTGGACGTATATGTTTTCCACAGGATCAAAAAGGTAACCGGGGAAAAAAAGGTCTGGCTGCGGGCAACCGGTTCCACCCTGATCTCCCAGCTGATCGACAGCTTTGTGGTGCTGATCATCGCCTTCAAGTTCGGCAATAACTGGGGCTGGACCCAGGTACTCGCCATCGGCTGCATGAACTACATTTATAAAGCTACGGTCGCAGTCCTGCTTACACCCCTGATTTACCTGGTGGAAAAGCGGATTGAAATCTATTTGGGTCACGGCCTGGCCCAGCGGATGAAAAAGGCAGCGATGAGCCCGCGCGAGGATCCGTTTACCAATATTCCCGCCGCTGGCTGACCTAGTCGGGGTGGGGGACGGACAGGTGGACAGGTGGACCGGCAGATGCGGCTGTCCGGCTACAGGGACTTGACCAGGTCTGCGACTACCTTGTCGATCGGCAGGGTAACCTGTTCCGAGGAGAACGTCTCCCAGTCGATAAACCGGAATGTCTCGATTTCCCGGGTAGCCTGGTATCGTTCCAGCTGATGCTCATCAAAAGCGAAGGGTGTGGTCCGAATAGGAACCCGTATGGCTTCCTGGGGGTGAACAAAATAATAAATGGAAATAATCTGGTGGTCGGGATTGAAGGCCGACATCTGGAAAAAATCCGTGGTGTATATATGATCACCAACCTGAACATTCAGGTCCATTTCCTCTTTGAACTCCCGTTTCAGGCAATCCCGGGTGCCTTCCCCGAACTCCAGCCCCCCTCCCGGAAATTTGGTGTAATAGCCGCCTCGGATCAATTCATCGCTTACCAGGACCTGCCGGCTGTCATTGATTAGGATTCCGTAGACGCGAATATTGAACATGTCAAAACCATTTTTTCTTCATGAAATACCAGCTGATGATCACCGAAACCCCCACGGATAGCAGGATCGGGATATAAAAAGCATGGGTTGAGTTGGCATAAGGGATGGGGACGTTCATACCGTAGATTCCGGTGACCAGGGCCGGGAGCGACAGGATAATGGTGATGGAGGTCAGCCGTTTCAGTACATTGTTCAGGTTGTTGCTGATGATGCTGGCGAACGCATCCAGGGTGCTGCTCAGGATATTGGTGTAAATATTGGCCATTTCCAGGGCCTGCGAGATATCTACGATCATATCCTGGAGAAACTCCTTTTCCTCCTCGTTGAGGAGTAAAAAATTGGTCCGTTCGATCTTCATGAGCAGCATCTCATTGGACCGAAGGGCTGTCACGAAGTAGACCAGGCTTTTCTGTATCCTCATGAGTTCGAGCAGTTCCTCGTTGCGGTTGCTGGCATAGAGTTTCTGCTCCATGATGTTGCGACGCTGGTTGATCTCCTTGAGGTATTCGATATAGGTCTGGGTGATCTTTTCAAAAATCTTCAGCACCATCATATTCTTCTTGTCGGGATGCCGGTTCTGAAAGGTGTTCAGGAATTTCTTGATCGCCCCGTTTTCAAACGAGTTGACGGTAACGATCTGGTTGTGCGTCAGGATGATACAGATCGGGATGGTGATATAATAGGCATCGCTCTCGTTGAAGGAATTGTTCTCCGTAGGTGTCTTGATGACGATCAGTTTGACATTGTCCTCCTCTTCGTAGCGGGTGCGTTCGTCGATATCCAGGGAATCGGTGAGAAAATCGATGGGAATATCCAGTGTCTCGGAAAGACGGGTAAATTCTTCCTGCCTGAGGGGCGGAAGGACATTCACCCAGGAACCGACCTCCGGGGTATCGGTTTCCACCGTCTGGTGGTTAACATTTTTGAAATACTGGATCATAGCCGGCGCAAAGGTAAGGCGGGGAGCCAGTTTGGCTACAAAATATTGGTTTCCAAACTGTGAAGTTTCAGGGTTCCACCCGGATCCGGCCCTCGAATACCAGTTCGGCCGGTCCGCAGAGCCAGATATTGGTATAGGCTTCGTCGTTCAGGCGCTCGAATTCAACGGACAGAGTGCCGCCCAGCGTTTTTACCTCCACGTCATTGAAGCCGTTCTCATTGTGGTAACATATCAGAGCAGCGGCGGTGACGCCGGTACCACAGGAATAGGTTTCATCTTCCACGCCCCGTTCATAGGTCCGTACGATGATCTTGTCGGGATCGGAAAGCTGCTCTACGAAATTCACATTGATGCCTTCAGCTTCAAAATCCTTGCTGTACCGGATTTCCCGCCCTTTCTGGTATACATCCCAATCCATGACGTCCTTCACGAGTTTTACATAGTGGGGAGAGCCGGTGTTAAGCAGGTAATCCCCGTGAAATTTCCGGACATTGCTGACGTCTTTCATTTTCAGGGATACAATGCCGTCCGTGTCTATTTCGGCCTCGTGCTCGCCATCGGCGGCCAGGAAGTGGTAGGTATTTCGGTGGATGCCCAGGTGGTAGGCGAATTTCACCAGGCAGCGACCTCCGTTGCCGCACATGGTGCTCTCTTTACCGTCAGCATTGTAATATTTCATCTCGAAGTCATACCCCGGCTTGTTATTGAGCAGCATGAGTCCGTCGGCCCCGATGCCGTACCGGCGGTCGCAGAGGCGGCAGATCTGAACAGTGGTCAGCGCACTGTATGGCCGGTCCCGGTTATCCAAAATGATAAAATCATTGCCTGTTCCCTGGTATTTGAAAAATTGTATGTCCATTTCCTTTCCGTCTTTAGGGTTCCACATGGTTATCGATTATCGAAAGCGCTTTGTCGATCAGCTTCCGTACTGCCGCCTGTCCGTCCCGGGAAAACTCTTTGCGGACCCGGTTGGCGATAATGGCATTCAACGACAGGCAATGATGCCCCAGCAGTTTGCCCAGGCTGTAGATGGCTGAGGTTTCCATTTCGAAATTCGCAATCCGGTGTTGCCCGAAGCGAAACTGGGAAAGGCTGTCGATTAAGCCGGGGTTGCGGATGCCGAGGCGGAGCACCCGCCCTTGGGGGCCATAAAAACCCGGGCAGGTCACGGTAATGCCATGCTGGAAATCCGTAACAAAATGGCGGATCAGGTGGCCGCTGGCTCCCGTGATGTAGGGGAAGCCAACCGGTCCGTGTAACTGGGTATGGGTCACAAAAGAATGCAATAGTTGCTTCTCCTCGTCGTTTTGCTCCAGCCGGTAAAAATGAAGCAGGTTGTCAATTCCCAGTCCATGGGTGCTGGCCACATGGCTGTCGACCGGGATATCTTCCTGCAGTGAGCCGGACGTACCAATTCGGATGATATTGAGAGCGGTCAGATTGGGTTTTATCTCGCGGGTGGCAAAATCTATATTAACCAGCGCATCCAATTCATTGAGCGTGATATCGATGTTGTCGGTCCCGATCCCCGTGGAAACAACGGAAAGTCGCTTTTTTCCAAGCGTGCCCGTGTGGGTGATAAATTCCCGGTGTTGTGATTTGAATTCAATGCGGTCGAAATGCCTGCTGATTAAAGCAACCCGGTCCGGGTCTCCTACCAGCAGGATGGTGGTTCCGACCTCCTCCGGACGCAGGTCCAGGTGGTAAATACCCCCCCGGGGGTTAATGATCAGTTCTGATTCCTGAATTCTACTCATTTACCTCTGTATCAATAATGAATTATCAAAAATATCCTATTTTCGCACCGGTTCAAAAAATGAATGGTACCGTGGCCGAGTGGCTAGGCAGAGGTCTGCAAAACCTTTTACAGCAGTTCGAATCTGCTCGGTACCTCTCTGTTTCAACCTGCTTGCAGTAATTGTTGGTCCCCCGTACAATAAAAAAGGTATCGGGCAGTTAATATTCCGACGGCACTGTGGCCGAGTTGGTTAGGCAAAGGCCCGCAAGGCCTTTCACAGTAGTTCGAATCTACTCGGTGCCTCCCTGCCTGTACCGCCCCATCCAGGGCGGTTTTTTTTACCTGGTCAGTGAATAAATAAGTTGGCGGTGTTGCGGAAAAACACGAGCCAGGTCTTCCCGCCGTGCCAGTTCAAAATCCTGGAAATCAAAACCCGGGGAAACCGTGCAGCCTACCAGGGCATAACCTCCCGTTTCCAGGCGGGCCCCAAACCAGTTACCTGCAGCAACCCAGGCAAAGGGGGAGCCTTCCTGGAGGGCGTGCTCCTGCAGGCGGCCCGATTTGTCCAGTTCATAAATCCGTAATGGATGGCCTGCGTAAAAGTGCCAGAGTTCATCGGAACCGATCCGGTGAAAGGCGGAAAAATCATTTCCTTCCAGCAGGTAATAAATGTGGGTGCAGCAGGCACGGCCGCGGTCACCGGGAGACGATGCTACTGACATGCGCCGGTCGGATTGATAGACCCGTGCATAATAGCCCCCTTCCGGGTGGGGTTCCAGGTGCAGCCGGTCAACCCACTGCAGTGCCATTTGATTCATTATCATTACGTTGGATGCTACTGCTGTATGGCTACCTGCCATTTGCTCCTGTCCTTGCCATAATACCAGGCGTTCAGGGAATCCTTGAGGTGCAGGGTGTCCGCAGCCTGTACTTTAAGTCGGAGGTAGATCTGAAAGGTAATGGAATCCGCGGTGGCCAGCCCGACAGCGGGATTGACGGTTTTCAAGAAATTGTACCGTCTCAGGGCACGGGCTTTGTTCTGTGTCGTTTCAAACACAAAGGTGACCAGGGAGTCAGCGTGGACGACGGGCTGCGTGGGAGCCGGGAGCGGGCGGCTGGATCCGGTCGTATCGCTGAGGACCTTCTTCAGCAGGGTAGAATCGGTTACCGCTTGGGTTTCCCCTGCGGCAGGCCGCACGGGCTGTTCGTTGGCCTCGCGAGGCGCCTTGTTTTTTCGGTAGAGGGCATATCCTCCCCAGATGGCCAGGCCGATCCCTCCGAAAAACAGCAGGGCAACCAGGGTTTTTTTCAGGGTCAAGCCTGGTTTTTCATGATGGGTCAGCAATTCCTTGTAACCTGTAAAGGATTCCTCGGTATTAGAAGTAGGTGCCGCTTCCCGGATACCGGATTCCTTTAAGCGTTCACTGGTCAGTTGTCCGGCCAAAAATTCGAACTGGCCGGATTTATTTTTGATCAGGGTTCCTATTCCTTCAATATGGAAGGATTTGCCGATGTTGAGGAACTGGTGCATGAGTTCCATGTAGGAACTGAGGTCTGATTCAGCCAGAATGCGCATCTTGCCGGTCTGGGAGGATATAAAATCGATCAGCCCTTCGTCAGGTTGGGCAGCCAGGTCACACTCGAAACGGATGGTTTCTGCGGCCGGGGCCGATTTGCTCTTGTGATCAGGCTCAGGCTGTGCGGCCGGTGCCAGGGAAAAGGTGCCGATCGAGGGAAGGGCCAGTCTTTTGGTTTGGGAAAGGTAAGCAACCAGGAGGGGAGCTAGTTTCAAAGCAGTTGGATTTTAAGTTCTCACAAGATACTCAATTTGGCATGCCGGTGCAAACTCTGTCAGAAAACTTAATTTTGCCCTATGCTGACTGAAAAAGAGGAGGAATTCCTAACCTACTGGGAAGCCAACCGCCACCGGCAAAAAAGGTTTATCCGGCACCTGCAGGTGGGGCTGCCTATGGGGGTGGCCATCGGGATAGCCACGTTCGTGAACGTATTTTCCGGTTGGGATAAGCGGGCTTCCATGGTTGTGAATGCGGACCCTTCCCTGATCCTGGTTCTGCTCATCGGGGTGATTGGGATTGTGATTTTTATTTCGATCTTCACGGTGCGCCACCGCTGGGATATCAATGAACAATATTACCGGGAACTTCAGGCAAAAAAAGAAAAATCCGGGTGAGGCCCGTGCAACGGATCGACCTCCGCGGTGGTCATATGGCGACAAACCTGCGGGTTTTTTTAAATAATCCAACATGAAAAAAATCTTTCTGGGGTCCCTGGTCGTCCTGGTCGTTGCGGCCGCGTGCTTCAAGGATCCGACACCTGTGGGCAACCAATGCAACCCCTCGGCCTATGATTCCTGTGCCCTACAGGCCCCGGCCTCCGAAGTAAACACCGTGCAGAACTACCTCACCGCGCATTCCATCACCAATGCGACCCGGCATTGCAGCGGACTCTATTACAGTATTTCAGATTCCGGGACCGGGATCCGGCCTACGGTCTGCTCCACCGTCAGCGTGCGCTATGTGGGAAAACTTGCTGACGGGTCAATTTTTGACCAGTCTTCCGCCCCGGTAAGTTTCAACCTCGCCCAGGTTATTTACGGATGGCGTAACGGATTGCCCTACCTGAAAAAAGGAGGCAGCATGACCCTGTATATCCCGGCCACGCTGGGCTATGGCAACAGGCAGGTAGGCAGCATCCCACCCAATTCCATGCTCATCTTTGACGTCAACCTGGTAGATGTCCAGTAGTCCGGCAGATCCTTCCGGGGTTCCGTCCGTCAAAAAATCAGAATTGTAGTTGGCTCACCCTGTATACATTTGCAGAAAGCGATCGGTTTGCCACACGAAGCCATTTCAGTATTTGATATGTTCAAGATCGGCGTAGGGCCTTCCAGTTCCCATACGCTGGGCCCCTGGCGGGCCGCGGAACGATTCCGGCTACATCTGACGGAAACCGGAGGACTGGATCGCGTCAGGCTCCTGCGCGTACAACTTTTCGGATCGCTGGCCAAGACCGGTAAGGGGCACGGGACGGACATTGCCGTACAACTGGGGCTCTGGGGGGAAGATCCGGTATATTTTGATGTCCGGCAGATTCAGCCCCGAATCAAGGATATTATGTCCATGAAGCGGATCCTGCTGGGCGGTACGCATGAAGTGCCTTTTGACCCCCTCGAAGATATTGAATTCCGGATGACGGAAAGTCTACCCTTCCATCCCAACGCTCTGCGTTTTGCAGCTGACCTGGCATCCGGGGAAACTGTTACGGAAACCTATTATTCCATTGGCGGGGGATTTGTTCTGCGCGACGGCGAGCAGCCCGATACCGGGCCGCAGCCGGACCTTCCCTTTCCCATTAACACGGCGGAGGACCTGCTGCACTGGTGCCGCAAAACAGGACTGGCCATTTACGAGGTGGTCGGGGAAAATGAGTTGGCCTGGCGACCCGAATCCGTTACACGGGATGGCTTAATGCATATCTGGCAGGTCATGAGGGATTGCATTTACCTAGGCTGTCATTCTGAGGGCGAGCTTCCGGGCGGGCTGCATGTGAAGCGACGGGCAGCCGACCTGAACAGGCGCCTGCTGGGAAATGCCGACTACCAGGATTACGAAGGCTGGCTGGCGGCCGTGCGCTCGGGCGGTACTGATTTTAAATATATCCTGGACTGGGTCAGTTGTTTTGCCCTGGCGGTCAATGAGCAGAACGCCTCCTTCGGCCGGGTGGTCACCGCGCCCACCAATGGGGCGGCCGGTGTCGTACCTGCGGTACTGCAATATTATGTAGCCTTCTGTGCTCCGGCCTCCCAAGCCGCCTGGGAAGAGAAGGTTAGGCAGTTTCTGCTGACAGCGTCCGAGATCGGCAGCGTTTTTAAAAAAGGAGCTACCATCTCGGCGGCCATGGGGGGATGTCAGGCGGAAATCGGCGTGTCTTCGGCCATGGCCGCAGCCGCGCTGGCTGAATGCCTGGGGGGAACCCAGCGCCAGGCGCTTATGGCGGCGGAAATAGCCATGGAGCATCACCTGGGACTGACCTGCGATCCGATCGCAGGCCTGGTGCAGGTACCCTGCATTGAACGAAACACGATGGGCGCCATCAAGGCCATTACGGCCTGCCAGCTCGCACTGCAGGGTACCCCGGATTTTGCAAAAGTATCCCTCGATGCCGTGATCCACACGATGTGGGACACGGCCCGTGATATGGATTCCAAGTACAAGGAAACTGCAGAAGGCGGCCTGGCTGTGAATATTCCGCTCAGCCTGCCGGAATGCTGAATCGACGAGTGGGTACCAGTGGCTTTATCACTAAAACAAGTGTCATATGAAAAAAGGGTTGATTCTATCTGTTCTCTCGTTATGGCTTTTACAGGGACAAAGCCAGAAGCCGATTTCCCTGTTTAACGGCAAAGACCTGACCGGCTGGACCATCCATGGAACGGAAAAATGGTATGTGGATAGGGGCGAACTGGTCTGCGAAAGCGGGCCTGATAAACAATATGGTTACCTGTCGACGGACAAAGACTACAAGAATTTCGACTTGACCCTCCAGTTTAAGCAGGAGGCAAACGGGAACAGCGGCGTATTCTTCCGTTCCTTGATCCCCGAGGGGGTGAAAATCAGCGGCTGGCAGGCTGAAGTGGCGCCTTCCGGACAGCATACGGGAGGGATTTACGAATCCTACGGACGCGGTTGGCTCGCCTTGCCGAAACCGGAAGACGAGAAATACCTGCGTATGGGGGAATGGAATACCTACCGAATCCGTGTCGTAGGCGATGAGGTAACCACCTGGCTCAACGGGCACCCGATGGTTCATCTGAAGGACGAAAAGATCGGGCAGGGAACCGGGTTCATCGCCCTGCAGATCCACGATGGCGGAGGTATCAAAGTGCGCTGGAAGCATATCCGGATCCGGGAGTTGAAGTAGGCATCCGGTATCTCTTCGAAAATATATTGAAAAAGGCCGTCACCCAGGTGACGGCCTTCGTTTCGGGATCATTTCGTTACGTCTGGTTAACTGTTCCAGCGACGCATCAGGGAAGAGGCTGACCGGACACGGCGATGACAATTCCACATATCAATTGCCGTGAAGTTATCTGTATTTTTTTTCAGGTATTCCGTACTGGTTGCCAGGGTCTCTTTTACTTCCTGTGTCAGCTGTTGTAACTCCTGATCGTCTAAACGTACTACTTTGGACATGGCTTCTGTTTTCATAACCTATTGTTTGTTAATAATAAAAAAGTTGCGGGCAAGCACGTTAGACTATGGCAGCAAAAGATAGGAGGAGAAACTCAAAAGAAGTGGGGAGCCGGGTACGTACTGTGAGTTTCTTTTCTGATTTGCGTGCAAAGATACGATCACTTGGCGTATAATCCAAATTCAGCGGGGGATTTGTTCCGCAGGAGGCTGACTTTAACATTTCATCTGAAACAGGCATTTGTTCAGTTAGCTACATCCTGCTGGAAATGAGATACCTGTAAACGATTCAGGGATGTGGCAGCAAGCCCCATCCGGTAGCATGCTGGTGCCCAGTCACAATGACCGCTGAAGCCAGATTACTTTTTGTTCTGATCGGTGCGGCTGGCCGATGATATCACGGTAAAGCTCAGGTCGTCGCGCCTGGCGGTAGCGAAAACCGCCGGCCAGGGTGAGTTTTTCGGGTGTGCAGAGGGCGCTGACAAAATCGTCACCGAGGGTGCGGCATTCCGCCAGGATGTCCCCGTACGGATCAAGGATCATGGAACACCCGTTTTTCAACTGATCATCATCCATGCCGATGGAGTTGGCGAATACGACGTATACGGCATTGTCATAGGCTCGGGAGGGAAGCCATTTCATCAGCCAGTCCCGTCCCTTCATGCCGTCAAACTCCAGGCGCAGCGAAGTAGGATCTTTTTCCCGGTTCAGCCACAGGGACGGATCCACGAATCCCGCGCCCGGCCTCGGGGAAGGGGTACACATCGTCACGTGGGGCATGAACAGAATATCGGCACCCAGCAGGCAGGTGGCCCGCACGTTTTCGATGATATTGTTGTCGTAGCAGATCAGGATGCCGCATTTCCAGCCGAACAGGTCGAATACGCAGTATTCATGGCCGGGTGTGATATGCGGGTTGATGAAAGGGTGGAGTTTCCGGTACCTGGCCACCAGGCCGCATTCGTCCACACAGACCTGGGTTTTGAAGATGGAACCCGCATCATCTTCCTCGAACAGCCCGGCCAGTATCGTGATCCCGTGCCGGGCGGCAATGCGGATCAGCGCCTGCACACTGGGTCCCGCCGGTACAGGTTCTGCCACCTCCAGCAGCTCCTCACGGGATAACCTGCGAGCAAAACTATACCCCGTCAGGGAGCATTCGTGAAAGCAGATGACGCGGGCCCCCTGCCCGGCGGCCCGGGCACTCAGGTCTTCGATAACTTCCAGGTTATATGCTTTATCGGCGCTCCGGTGTTCAAACTGGGCGGTGGCGACCTTCAGGGGTTCCATAACGTATTTTTTTCTTAGACAGGATCCTAAAGATACAGGCAAAAACGTATTCTCTCCGGCCCTTGCGGATGGGACCGTAGGGATCAGGGGGAAGGCTTCTGGTAGATAAACCGGACCAGGACTTTTTTCTGGTCCGTATCCGAACTGAGGAATAACCGGTATCGCTTATCGCCCGCCGTTACGATCAATAAGGCGGTGTTGGGTGGAATGGATCCTTCGTTTTCGGCAATCATGATGATTTCGTGTTCCGTTTTCTGGAGGTCCATCCGCAGCGTCAAAGTAATGGGCTTCAGGGCCAGGCGCTGCCGGCTTACCACGGTCTGGTTGTCCAGTGACACAGAGATCGTATCTCCGTCAATTTCGGCGTTGTCGTAAAAGTCAAGCCGGATCGTACCGGTGTCCACCCGGATTTCATTGAAGATGGAGGAGGTTTCCCGGGTCAGGACGATGGTCCCCGGTGGACAGGCTGCCTGGCTGTTCATCATGCGCCCGCCCCAGCTGCCGCTCAGGGTCTGTGAATCCAGTCCCCGGTGGTAGACCAGGTCATACCGCTTGATACAGGGGATGCAGTCCTCCGGAATATGGAACGTTATCACCCCGCTCTCCGCAATGGAGAGCGCCCGGGTACCGCGGTCAAAGTTGCCTTCAAAGTTCTCCTTCACAAAATTGGTTACATCGGAAAAGTGATAGGTGGACCCGGTAACATGGGCCCCCTCAATCTTCAGCTGCATTTCGATGTAGTAGACCGGGAAGCAGCCGCCGGGTCCCTGGGTAAGTTTTCCCCGCCAGGTGCCGTTTAGGTCCTGCGCTCCGGCCAGCAAACCGGCGAGTGCCCATCCTATGGTAATTGCCAGGCGCCGCATACGCGCAGAAAAATACTCTATTCTTTATTTCAGGAACAAAAATTTATTTGTGCGGCCACTCAGCCCGGTTTGTGGTATTGAAAACGCACTACCGCATTCTTCTGCTCCGTCGAGGTAATACGCACTTCGTACCGCTTGTCACCGGCTTCCACGATCATCAGGGAGGTATTGGGCGGGATCCGTCCCAGGTTATCGGCGACCATGACCAGTTCATGGCTGCTGGTTTCTTCATCCAGGTGGATCCTGATCACGAGCGGAGAAGCCGTCAGGCGCTGGTGGGACAGGACAAGTTTTTTATCCAGGTAGACTGAAATGCTGTCATCGTCGATTTCGCCGTTGTCATAGATTCGGACAGTCACGTTCTGGACGTCCACATTAAGGATCTGTACCAGGCTGTTTTCGCGGGTACGCAGCACGTAGGGGGTGGGTACCTCTTCCCGCATAATTCCGGGATTGTGGGGTGTTTCAATGCGGGTGGCCGGCTCCTGGTCGGCGCGGGCCGTGTCGCGTACCACTTTTTCAGCCTTCGGACGGCTGGTCGGCTGGCCGGCGGTTTCGTTTTGGGGTGTTTTCCTGGCGGGCAGACCGGTCTGTGTCTTTGACTGCGTGGTCTTTGGCGGCAGGGTTCGGGATCCCGGTTTTTCGGTGGTAACCGGGGATTTCTTGGGGGGATCAGGCCGCTTCTCCGCCAGCCTGTCGGGCTCTTTTTCCGTTTTGTCGCGCAGGAAAGGCTCCACGTAAAAATCGGAGGTTGGGACCTTCCGCAGGTAGACTTTTCCACTCCCGCAGTTATCGCCTTTTTTGGCGCCGTAGGAGTTTTTTTCAAACTGGCTGGTGAATATACCTTCCAGGAACTCCTCGTGGCCTGATTTGGTGTATTGCAGGTTGCACTTCATGATGCAGGCCACGGAACCGGGCCCCATCTTGACTTCCACGGTTTTGATTTCCTGCACCAGGGCGTTCTGGGCGTTGCGGTTGAAACTCCCGGTGAGCAGGGCCTTTCCGTAGAAAACCGTGGTCAGGTAGGAGTAGGATACCCCTGACAGGTTATTGTTCTTCTGATCCACCTGGAGTTCGAACTTGTATTGCTCGCCTCCGTCGGAGATAAAATAACCCCGCCAGATCCCCGTCAGGTCCTGGGCCCTGGTCTGTCCGCAGGCTATCAGCAAGCAAGCCGCCGTAATGAATTGGGAAAGCCTGAACCGTTCCATCGTAGCGCGCAAATTAACGAATAACTTCGTATGGGGTAGGGGGAATGAAGTAAAAGAGTGTTAATTTTGCTCCTTCAAATTCATGAACCTTAGAAGTATATGATCAATATTACCTTTCCGGACGGTGCAGTCAGGCAGTATGAGGCAGGGGTCACCGGCCTGGATATTGCCAAATCCATATCCGAAGGATTGGCCCGAAAGGTGGTGGCCGCCCGGGTCAACGGTCAGGTCTGGGATGCTACCCGGCCCATCCCGCAGGATGCCAGTATCCAACTGCTTACCTGGGAGGACGCGGACGGGAAAAGCACGTTCTGGCACTCTTCGGCCCACCTCCTGGCCGAAGCCGTCGAATCCCTGTTCCCGGGCGTAAAGTTCTGGGTTGGCCCCCCGGTGGAGAACGGGTTTTATTACGATATGGACCTGGGCGGAAGGAAAATGACGGAAGAGGATCTGGCCGCCCTGGAAAAGAAAATGAACGAACTGGCCCGGCAGAACAACCGGTACGTCCGCCAGGAAATTTCCAAGGATGACGCCGTGAAGTATTTTGCGCAGAAGGGCGATGAATACAAACTGGACCTGTTGCAGGGACTCAACGACGGGGAGATTACTTTTTATACCCAGGGCCAGTTTACGGACCTGTGCCGCGGACCGCACCTGCCCAGCACCGGCCTGATCAAGGCGATCAAGCTGACCAATATTGCGGGGGCCTACTGGAAAGGGGATGAGAAGAACAAAATGCTTACCCGCGTGTACGGGATTACCTTCCCTGCCCAAAAGGACCTGGATGCTTACCTGCAGATGCTCGAGGAAGCCAAAAAGCGGGACCACCGCAAGTTGGGTAAGGAACTGGGAATTTATACCATGGATGACGATGTGGGACCGGGCCTGATCATGTGGTTACCCAACGGTACCGTGGTCATTGAAGAGTTGGAAAAGCTGGCCAAGGAAACCGAGCTCGAGGCCGGCTATAAACGCGTGGTGACCCCCCATATCGCTAAGGAAAGCATGTACCTGACCAGCGGCCACCTTCCGTATTATGCGGACAGCATGTATCCGCCTATGGAGTTGGAGGGCGAAAAGTATTACCTCAAGGCGATGAACTGCCCCCATCACCACAAGATCTTCGCGGCTGAGCCCAAGAGCTACCGGGACCTTCCGTACCGGATCGCCGAATACGGAACCGTATACCGGTACGAGCAGAGCGGTGAGCTTTTCGGGTTAATGCGGGTACGCTGCCTGCACATGAACGACGCCCATATTTATTGTACCAGGGACCAGTTCCGGGACGAGTTTATGGCCGTCAATGAAATGTATCTGAAGTACTTCCGCATTTTCGGCATTGAAAAATATGTAATGCGCCTGTCCCTGCATTCCCCGGACAAACTGGGTATCAAATATGTCAACGAACCGGCGTTATGGAAGGAAACCGAGGAAATGGTCCGCAGGGTGCTGAAGGAGTCCAATATTCCCTACGTGGAAGTCCAGGACGAAGCGGCTTTCTACGGTCCCAAGATTGACGTACAGATATACAGCGTGATCGGCCGGGAGTTTACCCTAGCGACCAACCAGGTGGATTTTTCCCAGGGTCGCAGCTTTAAACTCCAGTATACGACGCCGGACAACCGGACGGAAACGCCCCTGATTATCCACCGTGCCCCGCTGGGAACCCACGAACGTTTCATCGGGTTTCTGCTGGAACATTACGCCGGCAGGTTTCCGGCCTGGCTGGCCCCGGTTCAGGTCAAGGTCCTTCCGATCAGCGATAAATTTCTGGAATATGCCAAATCCGTGCAGGATAAGCTGAAAAAAGCGGATATTCGTGCAGAAGTTGACGATCGTAACGAAAAGGTGGGCAAGAAGATCCGGGACACCGAATTAAGCAGGGTCCCATATATGTTGGTGGTCGGCGAGAAGGAAATGGCTGACAACCGGGTTTCCGTCCGCAAACAGGGCAAGGGAGACCTCGGCAGCCGGGAACTGGACGCCTTTATCGCGGAACTGGCCGCGGAGATCCGGGAAAGAAGGGCAGATTAAATGGAGATGGCCAACCGGCCGTTATCAGATACGTTTTAAAATTTCCCTTACCCTAAGGGATTTTCATCAATTAAACCGACTAAGAGGCCTCTTTAGGGGATGGGGTCTTCGATTTTATGGCAGTACCAAACAAAGGTGGCTTCAGACCCGGGGGCTTTCAGCGGCCCGGTGGTCCTCATAAGCCAGGCGGATTCGGCCGCAACCGGTTCATTCCCCGTAAGGAACCGGAACACCGTATCAACCATTACATTCGGGTTCCCCAGGTCCGCCTGGTCGGAGACAATGTGGAACCTGGCGTTTACAGCATCCAGGAAGCCATGCGGATGGCCCAGGACCAGGCATTGGATCTGGTGGAGATTTCCCCCCAGGCTGATCCGCCGGTTTGCAGGATTATCGATTATAACAAGTTCCTTTACGATAAGAAGAAGAAGGAAAAGGAAATGAAGGCGAAGAGCAAGGTCTCGGAAGTGAAGGAGATCAGGTTTACCCCTAATACGGACGACCATGACTTCGATTTCAAGGCCAAGCATGCTGAAAATTTCCTGAAGGAAGGCAACAAAGTGAAGGCCTATGTGCAGTTCAAGGGCCGGGCCATCCAGTTTCAGGAACGCGGGCAGCTTCTGCTGCTTAAATTTGCGGAACGGCTGGCAGATGTGGGGACTCTTGAAAGTATGCCCAAACTGGAAGGCCGCCGTATGCTGGCCCTGTTTGCGCCAAAAGGCAAGAAAAAATAAGCCACGGCTTACCCGATATGCTCAGCTCCCTGTCAACAGGGAGCTTTTTTTTGCAGCAGGCCGGGCATATCAGCAAGGTAATTACAGATAACGGATTGATTATAATGACGATATGTATTTCCTGCCGCCGCATCTCTTTCGGAGAACCGGCCCTGAAATTTTTGGCTTTCAGCACTTTGTCAATTTCCCGGCCTGACCTATCTTTGCAACCCATTTTAAAAGCAGTTCTTTTTAGCCGGGATCCTTGATTCCGGAACATTGCCTGAAGAGGCCCGCCAAGTGTCCCCCGGTGGGGAACGCCTCAAGGGTAGCATTATAAACCAGGTATTATGCCGAAGGTAAAAACGAATTCCAGTGCCAAAAAACGCTTCAAAGTGACCGGCACCGGAAAGATCACGCACCAGAAGTCGTTCAAGCGTCACATTCTTACCAAGAAGTCCAAAAAGCGCAAGCGCAACCTCCGCAAGGATGGAGAGGTCGCCAAAGCCAACCTCGATTTTGTAAAACGGTTACTGCGCCTGAAGTAACGACACTCATCCCCACTTTTAACAATTAAACGAATTATTATATGCCTCGTTCAGTTAACTCAGTTGCTTCCAAAGCCCGGCGCAAGAAAATCCTCAAACAAGCCAAAGGCTTTTACGGAAAGCGTAAGAATGTCTATACGGTCGCCAAGAATGTCGTCGAGAAAGGGATGACCTACATGTATGTAGGCCGCAAACTGAAAAAGAGAAATTACCGTCAGCTCTGGATCGCCCGTATTAATGCCGCTGTTCGCGAGGAAGGACTGACTTACTCGGAATTCATTCATAAGCTCCAGCAGAAGGGAATCAGCCTGGACCGCAAGGTGCTGGCTGATCTCGCAATGAACCATCCCGAGACGTTCAAGGGACTGGTAGCCCAGGCAAAAGCCTGACCTGCCCCGGGAGCCTGCCGAACCGGCTGCGTATGCGCGCAGCCGGTTTTTTTTTGTCCCCGCCGGCAGGGGGAGGCGCCAAAAAATTCAGTAGGAAAGTATAGTAAAGATTTTACTTTTGTACCCGTTAAAATATTGCTGCCGTCGACCTGCGCAGTGCCACTGAAGACCCCGTATAATTATAAATGAATAATACCTACAATGACCTGGTCCAGCAAACCTTCAATTTCCCGCAGGAAGGTTTCGATGTAAAGGATGGCTACCTCCAATTCAACGGACTGGACCTGAAAGCGCTGATCGACAAATATGGCACCCCCCTGAAACTGACCTATCTGCCCAAAATCGGCAGCCAGATACGCAAGGCCAAACAGATGTTTGCCAACGCGTTCAAGAAACACCGCTACGAAGGGAAATATTTTTACTGCTATTGTACCAAGAGCTCCCATTTTTCCTTTGTTGTCGAAGAGGCGCTCAAGCACGAAATCCACCTGGAGACTTCCTACGCCTACGACATTGAAATCATCAAGAAACTCTACGAGAAAAAGAAGATCACCAAGGACACCTACATTATTTGCAACGGGTTCAAGCAGAAGGGGTATACACGGCGTATTGCCAACCTGCTGAATTCCGGATTTCATAACGTAATCCCGGTCCTCGACAACAAGGAGGAACTCCGGGAATACGCCAAGACAGTCAAGGGCCCCTTCAAACTCGGCATCCGGGTGGCAGCCGAGGAGGAGCCGACCTTTCCCTTTTACACCTCCCGCCTGGGCATCCGCGCCAAAGACATCCTGGAATTTTATGTGGACCGCATAGAGGGGTATGAAAGCAAATTCCAGCTCAAGATGCTGCATATTTTCCTGAACAAGGGGATCAAGGATGATATTTATTACTGGAGCGAGCTGAACAAGATCATTAACCTGTACTGCCAGCTCAAGAAAATATGCCCCGAACTGGATTCCATCAACATCGGGGGCGGTTTTCCCATCAAGCACTCCCTGGGCTTCGAATATGATTACCAGTTCATGATCAATGAAATTGTGGGTAACATAAAATCAGCCTGCAAAAAGGCCAAGGTGCCCATGCCGAATATCTTCACCGAATTCGGGAGTTTCACCGTAGGGGAGAGCATGGCCCACATATACAGCGTGGCAGCGCAGAAGGTCCAGAATGACCGGGAGGTCTGGTACATGATTGATTCCTCCTTCATAACCACCCTGCCTGACACCTGGGGAATCGGGGAGCGGTTCCTGATGCTGCCCATTAATAAATGGGACCAGGAATACCAGCGGGTGGTACTGGGCGGGATCACCTGTGACAGCCATGACTATTACGACTCCGAAGAACATATCAACGAGGTCTTCCTGCCCAAGCTGAATAACGGCGAGCCACTCTACCTGGGATTTTTTCATACCGGGGCCTACCAGGACCAGATCAGCGGTTACGGCGGGATCAAACACTGCCTGATTCCCTCTCCCAAACACGTAATTGTCGATTTCGACCGGAACGGCAAACTGGTGGACTGGCTCTATGCCAAACAGCAGACGGCCCAAAGCATGCTCAAGATCCTTGGCTACATGAAGTGATCCGGACAGGGGATTCTCAGCGGCGCCACCCATCGTTGCGGTCCCGATCGTGGCCGCGGTCATGGTCGTGCTGTTTCCATTCCCGGTATTCCTCCCGGTCATATCCTCCCCGTCCCACGTAGGACCGGTCCAGGTAGTAGCGGTTGTCATCCCCGCGCCAATAGGTCCGGCCATCTCTGTCGCGGTAATAATAGCGGCCATCATAATACCGGTCGGTGTGCATACCGGCAAACGGGCTGATGATCAGGGTCAGGCGCGGTCCGGCCGGCCGGACCGGGTAGTCGTCATAATCGTAATATCGCGGGGCGGCACATCCCGCTGCCAGCAGCAGCAGGGAGCCCAGGGTTGCCGCTTGTAAAAATCTCCGTGGTTTCATAATTAAGCATTTTATTTTTAGAAGGGACCGGGGTAGCCTGGTGCACTAATAAAAACTTAAATATGAAATTCTTTTTGATTCTGTTAACAGGAGGTCTTTTTACCGGCAGCCTCCATGCCCAGCAGGCGGAGGATTCGGTGAAGTGGGTGGTGAACCGCATGTTCGAAGGCATGAAAAACGCTGATTCGGGCCTGGTTCGCAGCGCGCTGGCGGACAGCGTAATTTTCCAGACCCTCGTGACGCAGAAGGATGGTTCCATCCGGGTTGCCAGCGAGGACCCGCGGGAATTTGTGGCGTTTATTGGCAGGCTGTCACGCGGCGATGCGGATGAACAGATCACCTTCGAGACCGTCCGGGTCGACGGCCCCCTGGCCATGGCCTGGACACCGTATACGTTTTATTACAAGGGCCAGTTCAGCCATTGCGGCGTGGACTGTTTCCAGCTGGTGCGTATCAACGGAGCATGGAAAATCCAGTATATCATCGATACAAGGCGGCGCCAGCCCTGCCCCTGACTATTTGTTCTTCAGGCGGTATTTCTTGTTGACCTTGGGGCTGTTGAAGTAATTGTTCAGTTCTTCCTCCGTCATGTTATTGCTGAAGTCCATGGGGATGTCGATCAGCTGCACCTGGATCTGTTTGAGCTCGTCACGCAGCTTGGCGGTCTTCTTCATGATGTCGGGATCGCGGTCACCCACCAGGGCATTGTCGTTTAACATGTATTCGAGCCGCTTGATCGAGGTACGGATCAGGGAGGCCTGGTTCTGATCCACGATTTTGGTGGGGGCGATCGCTTCCTTGATCGGCACCAGGGATATACCTACGCTGGGCAGCACCTTGCCCGTGTTCTGGGCCCCGGTACTGCTGGAAGTGCTCAGGATGGTGCCGGTCAGGGCCGTTGTAGCCCCGGTCAGGTCAAAGGAAGTGCGGGTCTTGCGGTTGCGCTTCAGGCTCTTGTCAAGCTGCAGGAAGGTGTATTTCAGCTGCAGGATGTAAGTCCGGATATTCTTGGTGAGCTGGTGGTAATCTTCGTTGACCAGCGGGTAGTTCAGGGCATCCTTGACGATCAGTTTGACCTGGGCGGTATCGCGGGCCTGGAACTTGGTGGTGCCGATAAAGGAAAGGATAACCACTTTCTGTTTGTCCGGATCCGTATCCCGCACAAAGTCAAAGTCGGGGCTCCAGCGGAATTCATCATCACATTTTTTAACCAGGGAAAAATTCTTGATCGGCACACTGCTGGTGAACAGGATATCCTCGATGGGAAAGCTTCCGGTTTCACACTGGATCTTGAAGGAAACGGTGTCCCCCTCGTCGACCGTAAGGGTACTGCCAACCGTCGGTTTTAACCGCGAGGGCACGATTTCGGTATTGTAAAAAACCAGGGTAAAGCTGGTGTCCACCCGGTCCATCGGGTTGGTCAGGCTCTGGACGCCGATCAGTACCTTGTACTCGTAGTCATATTTCAGCTTGCCGGACAGGAAATAGGATTTTTCCGCCTTGAATGTAAGCAACCCGTTGTCCTTATTGATTTTTAGCCCTGCGGGAGAGTTTTTGAGGTACCAGTAATAACGGGACGGATCGCGGTTGATCTGGAACTGGTAAGTGAGCAATGAATCCACATGTTGGTTAAAATACGGATTCAGGTTAATAATCCGGAGTACGGAATCGGCCGGATTGCGGTGTAGGGTATCCGTGCTGTCGATTGGAAGGGGTACCTGGGCCTGGCTAGACGAAAAAATAAGCAGGAGGATTCCAGTCAGAACAAGCGGTTTTTTCATGCCGTAAGGATAGTTTGTGTGTGATAATTGGTTGCAATATTAGGCTATTTATCAGGAACGCCCTTTCTTTCAGCCAGTTGCGGAAGCCTCCCGGTTGAAATTTTAGGATAAAATTAAAAAACCCCACCGTGGAAACGGCAGGGTGTAAACCAAAACCAACTGCTTATGAGAAAAAAGTTGCAGGATTCGTTAATTAACGTCAATCCATACTGTTTGTTCTTTGACTGGTTTGCTGAAGGGCAGGTTTAATGTTAAAATGCCATTAAAATAGCTGGCCTGCGCGGCGTACACGTCCAGGCGCTCATCCTGGGTGAATTCCCGTTTGAATGATAAAGGCTGGTACTCGAGGCACTGGTAACGACCTGGCTCAGGGTCTTTCAGTGGCCGGGCCGTTGCCGTTATTGTCAGCAGGTTCCTGTCAACCTGGATCTGGAAGTCTTCCCTGGAAAACCCGGGAACCACCAGGTCGAGCCGGCATCCTGCCTGACTCTCGCGGAAATTTACCGGAACCGGCTGGCTTTGGGGCGCGCGAAAGTGCTCCCGGCCGTCCGCACCATGCCATGCCCCGGAGAAAGCCGGGCCGGGGCGGGTCTGGCGATTGGGTGCATACTGGTACCTTTTTGTCAGCGTGATCATGTCTTTTTATTAGATCGGTTTAGACAGGGAATTCGTTGCATGCTGTCCTGAGGCCTCGTTCAAAAGGCCTACCACCGGGACCTGGAACCCTTCAGGCTGCCGTAGTGTGAACAGGGGGGTGGCTTACTGCCAAAAACGGCTGAATACCCGGTAGGCGGTGACATAATTGCATGGGTCATTCGGGCGGCAGGGCGACTCAACCTTTTTGCCTACCTTTGCGTTTTCCATTCATTCAGTCAATCAATTTATAAGCGTATGTATCCTGAACAAATCGTCCTTCCCATGAAGGAAGAATTAACTGATAACGGGTTTTCCGAGTTGCTCTCCTCCCAGGCCGTCGAAGAGCAGCTGAAGAAAAAAGGAACGACCCTGGTCATGATCAACTCAGTATGCGGATGCTCGGCCGGTTCGGCCCGGCCCGGTGTCCTGATGGCCGTCGCGAATGCACCCAAGAAACCGGATTTCCTGGCCACCAGTTTTGCGGGCTTTGATATTGAAGCCGTGAATACCCTGCGCCAGCACCTGTTGCCCTACCCGCCATCTTCTCCGTCTATTGCCCTGTTTAAGGACGGCCAGCTGGTACATTTTATAGAACGCCACCAGATCGAGGGACGGCCGGCCCAGTTGATCGCCCATAACCTGATCGCCGCATTCGAGCAATATTGTAATTAAGCATTGCAACCAGCTGGTAATGCTAAAACAGACACCTCCCTGGCACCTGTAGCCGGGAGGTGTTTTCGTGTTCAGACTCAGGCGGAAACTGCCGAAATCAGTTGTATATTCGCTGCTTATATCACTGGCTAACCCCCTTTAACGAATGTATCCCAACTTATACTACGCATTCAAGGATTTGTTCGGCGTTGATTGGCCCTTTCTGCGCGTAATCAACTCCTTCGGTTTTTTCGTGGCGCTTTCGTTCATACTGGCCGCAGTCCTGCTGACGGCTGAGTTGCGGCGCAAAAGCCGCCAGGGCCTGCTTCAGCCCACGGAAATCAGCCTGGTGGTCGGCAAACCGGCCAGCCTGGTGGAACTGATCCTGAATTTCCTGCTGGGTTTTGTATTCGGATACAAGATCCTGGGCCTGTTCCTGATGAACAGTTCGGCCAAGGAGGACCCCCAGGCCTTCATTTTTTCCGGCCTGGGAAGCTGGCCGGCCGGCCTGGTGTTGGGACTGGTCTTTGCGGGATTCAAATGGTGGGAGAAACACAGGCAGAAACTGCCCCAGCCAGAGGAGCGGAAGATCCGGTTCTGGCCCCATGACCGGGTAGGGGAGATCACGATATTGGCCCTCGTTTTTGGCTTATTGGGGGCCAAACTGTTCGACATTTTTGAGAACTGGGGGGATTTTCTCAAGCATCCCTCCGAGTACATACTTTCCCCGGCCGGGCTTACTTTTTACGGGGGCCTTATCTGTGCGGCCCTGGCCATCTGGTGGTATGCCCGTCGCCATAAAATCGGTATCTGGCACCTCAATGATGCGGTCGCACCCTCCCTGATGCTGGCCTATGCGGTTGGCCGGATCGGATGCCAGGTTGCCGGAGACGGCGATTGGGGGATTTACAATGCCGCCTACCGGGTTGACGATACGGGGCATGTGGCTGCCTCCACCCTGGATAATTATGTCAGCACCGTGCATATCAACGCTGCCTATTTTCAGGCCCATTACGGCAGCCTCGACGCTGTACCGCATGCCTATTTTCCCAAGCCCGGGGCGCTAGGTTTCCTGCCTGACTGGCTGTTTGCCTACCAGTACCCGCATAACGTGAATGAAATCGGCGTTCCCATTCCCGGCTGCGATGGAAAATATTGCAACCAATTGCCCGTTCCAGTGTTCCCGACCCCCCTGTATGAACTGGTTGCCGGCCTGTTGCTGTTCGGCCTGCTGTGGTCGGTGCGCAAACGATTCCGCATTCCAGGCACTTTCTTTTGTTTTTATCTGATACTGAACGGGATAGAACGTTTTTTGATCGAAACGATCCGGGTGAACAACCGCCTGGATATTTTCGGGCTTCACCCTACCCAGGCCGAGGTTATTTCCTCGTTGCTGGTGGTTGGCGGAACGGTGACCTGGCTGCTGCTCCGCCGGCAGGCGGGCCATGCCGCAACAGCTGGTAGTGCCTGAGCAGGAAGGCTAAATAGGATGCCCTGAAATGCTTACCAGTAAAGGGTTTCATAGGTTTTAGGCATTTCATTCAGGCCGGTTGTTAGTAATTTTTTGCTGTCTGCGGCTATGAGAATTCAGCTTTCTTTGTTACCTTTGCAGATAGTCTCGGACGGTATAATTCTAGCATAAGCAATTAACTATCCATTTGCAACTTTCTGCAAACAAAGACTGTCATTATTCGTTGTTCTTTAAACACAAGGAGAATTAGTTATGAGGCAGCTAAAAATTGCCACGCAGATTACGAACAGGGATTCCCAGGCCGTAGAGAAGTATTTGCAGGAAATTTCGAAGATTTCGATGATCACCCCGGAGGAGGAAACCACGCTCGCCCAACGCATTAAAATGGGTGATCAGCGGGCCCTGGATAAACTCGTCCAAGCCAACCTGCGCTTCGTAGTCTCGGTAGCCAAGCAATACCAGCACCAGGGGCTGTCCTTGAGCGATCTGATCAATGAGGGGAACCTGGGTCTGATTAAGGCTGCTCAGCGTTTTGATGAAACCAAGGGCTTCAAATTCATTTCCTATGCCGTGTGGTGGATCCGTCAGTCCATCCTGCAGGCCCTGGCCGAGCAGGGAAGACTGGTACGCCTGCCGCAAAATAAGATCGGCACCTATAACAAGGCCAATAAGGCCTACATGGCCTTCGAACAGGAGCATGAGCGGGAGCCGTCTACCGAAGAACTGGCCGATATTCTGGAAATGAGCGAGACGGAGATCAACAATATTTTTCAGAGCAATACGCGGCATACCTCCCTGGATGCACCCGTTCATGAAGCGGAAGATGTGGCCATGGGCGATCTGTTGGAAGGAGCGGATGATACGGACGATGACGTGATGAAGGATTCCCTGCGCAATGAAATCCGCCGGGTGCTTAAGTCCCTTTCGCCCCGCGAAGCCGAAATCGTCAATGCCTATTTCGGGCTGGATGGTGAAAACGGCGTCACGATCGAACAGATCGGCCAGAAGTACGATCTGACCAAGGAGCGCATCCGCCAGATCAAAGAACGGGCAATCAAGCGTCTGCAGAAGGCCCGTTACAGCAATGCACTTAAAGCCTACCTGGGCTGACAAATAGCAAATTGATGGGTTATTTACTTAAGCGGCTCCGGTCTGAAAGATTGGGGCCGCTTTGTTTTTAGGCTTCCTGGTGAACCATCTGGCGCGCCGGCAGTTAACCATTGAATCTATGCGCAAAATCCTACTTCCGTTTCTGGCCTGCACGATGATCCTGGCAGCCTGTGAAAAGGATATCCGGTTCAAATTGGACCAGTCCGCCCCCAGACTGGTGGTAGACGCTTCTATTGAGAACGGGATGGCCCCGGTGGTGGTCCTGAGCCGGAGCCTGGATTATTTCTCCCAAATCGACCCGGCCATCCTGCAGGCCAGCTTCGTCCACGGGGCGACCGTGACCCTGTCGGACGGTACGCGATCCCAGCAATTGCGGGAGTATTCCCGGGATGCCGGGGGTGGCTACACCCTGTTTTATTATACCTCAGACAGCAGCAACCCGGCAGGCAGTTTTGTGGGAGCCCTGAAGCACCAGTATGAGCTAACCATCGTGACCGAAGGCCAGCAGTACCAGGCCACCACGACGATACCCGACACCACCAAGCGGATTGACTCAGTCTATTGGAAAGCCGCGCCACCCGGCCTGCCCCCGGGCAAGGTGGCCCTCATGGTCCGGCTGACTGATCCGCCGGGCTATGGCGATTACATGCGTTATTTCACACGCGCCAACCAGGAGCCGTTTTATCCAGGCATCAATTCGGTGTTCGATGACCAGATTATCGATGGCACGACCTATGATGTACAGGTGGACCGCGGTTTTCCGAGAAACCTGGCCGGTAAAAACGACTCCCTGGTGTATTTCTCGCGCGGAGATACGGTCACCCTCAAACTCTGCCGGATCGATAAGGCTACCTTCGATTTCTGGCGTACCATGGAATACAGTTATGCCAGCATCGGTAACCCCTTTTCCAGCCCTACGCAGGTGATCAGTAATATACGTCCCACGGCCCTGGGTTACTTCGGAGGCTACGCGGCCCAGTACCGTACCCTGATCATTCCGCACTGAGGAGGACCCGTGCTTATGCACAGCCTTTCCAGATGCAGGAAAGGCAGCGGCTGCCATTTGCCCAATTCCGGTTATTTTTGCCCTTTGCCAGGCCGGACAGGCCCTGGGAAGGAATTAATTCAGTGAATATGGAACAGACTTCGAATGAACGGGTACACTGCCTGATCATCGGTTCAGGCCCTGCCGGGTATACGGCGGCAATCTATGCCGCCCGTGCCAACCTCAAGCCCGTGCTGTACCAGGGGATCCAGCCCGGCGGCCAGCTGACGATCACCACCGAGGTGGAAAATTATCCGGGTTATCCGGAAGGCATCCAGGGGCCGGAGATGATGGTTGATTTTGAAAAGCAGGCAGTCCGTATGGGAGCTGACATCCGGTTCGGCCTGGTCACCAGTGTGGATTTTTCCCAGCCGCCTTACCGGGTGACCATCGACGAGGAAAAAGTAATCGAAGCGGATGCAGTCATTATCGCGACGGGCGCTTCGGCCAAGTGGCTGGGACTGGAAAGCGAACAGCGACTGAACGGTTACGGCGTAAGCGCCTGTGCCGTCTGCGACGGTTTTTTCTTCCGCGGCAAAGAAGTTGCCATTGTGGGGGCCGGGGATACGGCCGCCGAGGAAGCCCTTTATTTGTCCAAGCTCTGCAGCACGGTCCATATGCTGGTACGCCGCGGGGAAATGCGGGCCAGCAAAGTAATGCAGGAACGGGTAATGAAGGCGCCGAATATCCGTATTTACTGGAATACCGAAACCGCCGAGGTGCTGGGGAGCAGCCACGTGGAAGGGGTGCGTATCCGCAACATCCAGAGCGGAGAAACGCAGACCCTCGCTGTCAGCGGATTTTTCGTGGCCATCGGCCACCAGCCTAATTCTGACCTGTTCAAGGGTTGGCTGGACATGGATGAGGCCGGCTACATCAAAACGGTGCCGGGATCAACCCGCACCAACCGGGAAGGGATATTTGCCGCCGGGGATGTCCAGGACAAAATCTACCGCCAGGCCGTCACGGCAGCCGGCAGCGGTTGCATGGCAGCCCTTGATGCAGAAAGGTACCTGGGCGCCAAAGGTATCCATTGATCCAACGGGATTTCTTCCATGAGTAATGACCATCAATTTATCATCCGACTGGAAAATCTCCGGTTCACTGCCCATCATGGCCTGTATCCGGAGGAGGCCCTGGCCGGTAACGAATTCCGGGTGGATCTCTGGCTTGCCTTTGTTCCCGCCAAAGAACCGTTTTCCCGCCTGGAAGACACGGTAAACTACGAACGGGTTTACGAGGTGGTCAAGGCGCATATGGACCGCCGTACGAATCTGCTGGAAACGCTCGCGATGCATATCACAGAGGAGATTGGCCGCGATTTCCCGGTGGTTCAGGAAATGGAAATCACCATTCGCAAGGCCCATCCCCCCATTCGCCAATTCACCGGACAGGTGGCCGTCACCTACCGTAAACGATTTACCAACCCGTCATGAAATACCTGCTGGCCTTACTGCTGCTGGTTGCCGGTTGCCCGGTCGCCCTGGTCGCGCAGGATGTGCCCGGACTGATCCGACAGGCAGACAGCCTGGAACAGAACCTCCGGGAAAAGGCTGCCTTGGAAACCTTCCGCCAGGTTCTGCAGCAGGACCCCCGTAATTATTATGCGCTCTGGAAAGCCAGCGAGTTGTGCAGTCGCGTGGGACACCGGATGCCCAACCGGGAACAGCAGCAGGCCTGCTACGAGGCGGCCCGGGAGTATGCCCAATCGGCTATGCGGGTCAACCCGGCCGGCGCAGACGGCTATTACTCGATGGCCCTGGCCATGGGGCGCCGGGCACAGTCAGCCTCCGGGGAAGACCGTCTCAATGCCGTACGGGGGATCAAGGCCAATGCCGATAGAGCCATCCAGCTCAATCCCCGCCACGGCCGGGCCTGGCATGTACTGGGTAAATGGAATTACGAGGTCAGCGGGTTGAACTTTTTTGAGAAATCGGCGATCCGGTTATTTTACGGAGGCCTTCCGCAGGCCTCCCTGGAAGAGGCCATCCGTTGCTACGAGAAGGCGCGGCAGCTGGAACCGGATTTTGCCCTGAACGACCTGGAACTGGCCAAGGCCTATGACCGCAACGGGGAGCGAAACAAGGCCATCCGGCTTCTGCAGGAAATCCCCCAGTTGCCGGTCAGGACCGAGGACGACAGCCAGATCCGGCGGGAAGCCAGGGACCTGCTGGGTTCCTGGAGCCGGTAGGGAAGGATTCAGATGATTTTCTTTTTCCACCGCCCGCTGCGGATATAAATAAAGGCAGGTATGAACAGGGCAGTCCAGTACAGCCACTCGCTCATCCAGCCATAGGTAATCGCCAGCTTATATTTTTCCATAACCAGGAACACGTAGCAGCAGTACAGGCTGATCACGCCCAGCTCAATAAGAAAGGTAACCCGCGTATTTCCTGTTCCGGTCACAGCATTGATCCAGACCACCGAGAATGACATGAGCAGCATGGCCAGTGATATGACACGCACGACCGGGACACCCTGCCGGATAAATTCCCCGGACTGACCGTATACAGACAGAAAGAGCTGGGGCGCCAGGTTCAGCAGCAGGGCTACCAGCAAAGCCATTCCCGTACTCAGCTGGACGATGCGGCGGATCAGGGGCAGGACCTGTTCGCGCTGATTCTGCCCGATGACATTACTCACCATGGAACTGCAGGCTGCCGCGAAGGCCCAGGTAAACGAACCGAATAGTCCGAAGATGTTGCGCATGGTATTGGAGATGGCCAGGGCGGTTTCGTCCTGGTTGCGCTCGATAAGGATATAGAAGAATTCCCAGCTGAGAATGCTGATGGCATGCTGGAATACCAGCGGACCGGACATGGCCATTATCCGGGCATTGTTGGCGCGGTCCCACCGAAAGGTGCGGAACAGGGAGAACCGCCGGCCGATTCCCTTCTGGTGGATGACCAGAAAGATGACAAACATGCCCGTAAATTCTGCGATGATCGACGAGACGGCCGCTCCGTTAAAGCCCCATTCCGGGAACCCGAAACGGCCGAAGATCAGCAGGTAATCAAAGACCATGTTGCTGGCCGCCTCCGCCAGGGTCCCGATCACCAGGTAGCGGCTTTGGTTGGTCCCCACCAGCAAGGCATTGCGCAACTGGTAGATATACAGGAAGGGCAGACCCCACACCCGGATCCGCAGGAAACTGATTGCCTGCCGGGCGTTTTCGGGATCATGGATCACATGCCGGAAGAGCAGGGGCGTGAACAGATACGTAATCAGGACACAGACCACCGCCACACAGAGCGAGAGGAAGACACCCTGGGTAAAAAGACGGCCGATTTCCTCGGGACGGTTTTCCCCCGCCCGCCGGGCGATCAGGGCCTGCAGGCCATTATTCAGCCCAAAGCCTACGGAAGCAAAGATCAGGTAGTAGACACCCGTTATGCTGGCCACGGCCAGGGCCTGGGTGCTGTAATGACCCAGGAAGATGTTGTTGGTGATAAAATTGATCTGCGGGATCAGGATGGCCACACTGATGGGCAGGGCGATCCGGATGATCTGACGGCGACCGGTGTGCACCTGAAGGTCCGGGTTGTTGCTTGGTATGGTCATGCATCAAGGTGAAGGGCTTCTGCCTGCAGGCGGGGCAAACCTACGACAAATAATCCTGGTCGTGAAACAGCTGCCAGCCTGCGTCCGGGGCAGGTGGGATTTTTTAGCTATTATTGCAGCGCAGAATCTATAGCCAGTGAATCCCTTGTTCAGTCTTTCTGATGGCAGAGTGGTAGAGCCCGAGCGGTCCCTTTTATTGCTGGAAGCGGGACCGGATTATGCCAGTTTTACCATTATGCATGCGGCCACCCGGGAAGTGGGCAGACTGTATTTCTATTCGGTAGGTCCCGGGCAGGAGGATGGCTGGAAGCAACTCAGCGAATCACACGCCCAGGAACTGGCGGGCAGCTTTTCCGATGTGCTGATCAGTTACGGGTACCTGCAAAACCTGCTCATCCCGGCATCCCATTACAGTTACCGGGATGCGGGAAGGATGCTCCGCCTCGTCCATGGCTCAGAACCCTGGATGATGACCTCGGCTGTGGACCATCTTCCCGAATGGCAATTATACAATGTCTATGAGGTGCCCCGCCAGGTGCATGCCTGGATGAACCGCCGGTTCCATTCCGGAAAATACTGGCACCAGCATACCCTGCAATTGCAGGGCCTGGGGGAAAGCGAGCCGGAAGGCCTGATCCAGGTGGATTTCAAGACCAGCCAGTTCAGTGTCCTTGTTTCGGCCAGCCGGACCCTGCACCTGGCCCAGACCTTCGCCTACAGCCAGCCCCTGGATGTCGTATATTACCTGCTGGCCGCCTGCCGGCGCTTTGGCCTGGACCAGCAGAAGGTAAGCCTGGTGCTGACCGGGCTGATTGAGCTCCAGTCCGCCCTGTATCATGAACTGCATCAGTATTTTGTTCATATCCGGTTCCGCGAGATTCCTCCCTCGGTCGTCCTGCCGGACACTGCCGGTACGCTCCCACGGCATTATTTTACTTCGCTACTTAATCTTTCCGCATGCGCATCATAGGAGGTGAGCTTGGGGGACGAAAGCTGACGCCTCCGGCCAGGATGCCTTATACACGCCCCACTACCGATGTGGCGAAGGAAGGACTTTTCAACGTGCTGGAAAATAACCTGGTCCTGCAGGGACTGAAAACCCTGGATCTGTTCGGGGGTACCGGCAGCATCAGTTATGAACTGGCATCCCGCGGCGCCCGGGACCTGACAATCGTGGAGAAGGATGCCGCCATGCATGCCTTTATTCAAAAGACCGTTTCCCAACTGGGATTATCGCATTGCCGCGTCGTTCGTATGGACGTGTTCCGGTTTATCGAACAATGCCGGGAGCAATTCGATTTCATATTCGCAGGCCCTCCCTATGCACTCCAGGAGATTGACGAACTGCCCCGGCTAGTCTTTGAAAAAAGGCTGCTGCATCCGGGTGGCTGGTTTGTACTGGAGCACACTCCCCGCAATGATTACCGGGCCTTTCCGTTTTACCGCGCCCAGCGTCAGTACGGTACGACGATTTTTTCGATCTTTACGGAGCCGCCGGAACGGCCCTGAATGCCAGGAAGGCGCGTTTTTATTATGTACGAACAGATCATATTTGTTACCGGGATAGGTACGGATGTAGGCAAAACGGTCGTATCGGCTGTCCTGGCCCGGGCCCTGGAGGCGGATTACTGGAAACCCGTACAGGCTGGATTTGACCAGGGCACGGACAGCCAATGGGTGGCCGGGCTGCTCGGGGAGAAGCGGGGAACCCTTCATCCGGAAGTGTACCGGCTGGCCCTGCCGGCTTCCCCGCACATCGCGGCCCGCCAGGAGGGCATCCGCCTGAGCGTGCAGGAAATCGTCGGCGCATTCCGCCGGTTACGGCCAGGTAGTTCGCGGCTGGTCGTAGAGGGTGCCGGAGGATTGCTGGTTCCCCTGAATGACCGGGAGTTCGTGGCCGATCTGGCTGCGGCATTGGCTACCCGGGTGGTCCTGGTCAGTCGTCATTACCTGGGCAGCATAAATCACTCACTGCTCACGGCAGCGGTTTGCCGCCAGAAGTCCCTGCCTGTTGGCGGGTGGATCTTTAATGATCAGGCGGCCGGGCTGGAGGATTACCAGGAGGATATCGTGTCCTGGAGCGGTTATCCGAAACTGGGGGCCGTGCCCCGCCTCGACCAGATAGACAGCGAGACGGTGGCCCGGATTGCCAGCCTGTTGCAGCCCGGGCTTGCATCACTAATTCACGAATCATGTTGAAATCCGAAGCCAGGAAATTGTACCGCAAGAAGCGACAGGCACTGACGGCGGCGGATCGGGCGCGTCTGGATGACCTGCTGCTGATCCAGTTTCAGACCCTTCGGTTACCGATGGTCCATACAATTTTAGCTTACCAGGCCATGGAATCCCATAATGAGCCGCCAACGGATTCCCTGGTTGGATTCCTGGAATTCCGAAACCCTGCCCTGCACGTATGTTACCCGCGCACCGATTTTGCAAATACCCGGCTGGAAGCGGTCCTGATCGACCCTGACACAGGATTTGAACTTTCTTCCCAGGGCATTCCGGAGCCTGTAGGCGGCACCGTTACCGGGCCGGGTGCCATAGACCTGGTGCTGGTCCCCACGCTGGTTTTTGACCGGGCAGGCAACCGCGTCGGATATGGCAAGGGGTTTTATGACCGTTTTCTATCCCAGTGTCGTCCCGATTGCATCAAAGTGGGGCTCTGTTACTTCGCTCCCGTGGATAAAATCATGGACCGCAGTCATTTTGACGTACCTTTAACCGCCTGTGTCACACCGCAAGCGTGCTATGTTTTCTAATTTTTTTCTGAAATCATTCCGGATCCTGCTATTGCCCTTTGCCCTGCTTTACTGGCTCGGGCTGGTGATACGCAACTGGCTGTACGATAGGCGGATCGTGCGCTCCACGGTCTTTGGGTTGCCCGTTATCTGCATTGGCAACCTGTCCGTTGGGGGTACCGGCAAGTCCCCCCTGGTGGAATACCTGCTCCGCGTCCTTAAGGACCGGTACCGGGTAGCCACCCTGAGCCGTGGCTACAAACGCAAGACCCGGGGGTATGCCCTGGCGGGCGACCAGAGTACGGCCCTGGACATCGGGGACGAACCCATGCAATTCCACCTGAAATACCCGGATGTACCGGTCGCGGTCGGGGAGGAGCGCCTGGTTGCCATCCCCCTGCTCCTGCATGACAGGCCCGATACGCAGGCCATCCTGCTGGATGATGCCTTTCAGCACCGGGCTGTGAGGGCGGGCCTGAATATCCTGCTAACCGATTATGGAAACCTGTTTACCCGGGACTTTTACCTGCCCACGGGCGATCTGCGCGACCTGAAGTCGAGGTACCGGCAGGCGCAGATTCTGGTGGTGACCAAGTGCCCGGCGGACCTGGCGTCCCAGGAAGCCGAAATCATTCGCCGTGAGATCCGGCCCGTTGCCGGGCAGGACCTTTTTTTCGCCACCCTGAAGTACGAGCCGCCTTACCATATCATTTCCCGGGCTGCCTGTCCATGGCATCCGGGTACCGAGGTGCTGCTGGTGACCGGGATCGCCAATCCGAAACCGCTGCAACGTGTCCTGGAATCCCAGACCAGCACCTACACCATGCTGCATTACCCGGATCACCATATTTTCACGATCGATGACCTCAACGAGATCCGGCGCCAGTTCCAGGCAATCAGCGCGGCTGACAAGATCCTGCTGACCACGGAAAAGGATGCCGTCCGGCTCCTGAAGTTCCGTCCCCTGATCGAGGGCCTTCCGTTGTATGTTTTACCCGTCCAGCATCAATTTTTATTCGGGCAGGAGGAAGCCTTTAGCCGTATTGTGATTAAATTCATCGAAAATTTTAACCGAGAAGAACAGAACTACTAATGGGAAGAAAAAATTCCAAGAAAAAAGTCAAGGAAAAGAAGACCATACCGGACCGGATCCTGACCGGGGTTCTGGATGTTACCCGGTCCGGCATGGGCTTTGTCATCGTGGAGGATATGCCCGTGGACATCATGATCCGGCCGGGTGATTTTCATACTGCCCTTCATGGTGATAGGGTGACCGTAAAGATCAAAAAAGGGAGTGAAGGGGGGCGTCGTCTGCAGGGCAAGGTGACCGGTGTACTGAAACGACGGCAAACGGAGTTTATCGGCCGGCTGGAACTGAGCAAAAACTTCGGATTCGTGGTCGTACAGTCCGAGCGGCCCATGCCGGATATTTTTGTGCCGCTATCCCGGATCCGGGAGGCCCGGAACAAGGACCGCGTGGTGGTGAGGCTGACTGAATGGGAAAAGGATGGAAAGCGGCCTTCCGGCGAGGTAGTGAGCGTGTTGCAGCAGGAGGATACCAATGATATGGCCATGAAAGAAATCCTGCTGGGAAACGGATTTCCACTGGAATTTGGCGAGGAGGTACTCGAAGAGGCAGCCCGTATCCCCGATACCATACCCAAATCGGAGATTAAAGCACGCCGGGATTTCCGGGAAGTACTCACCTTTACGATCGACCCGGTCGATGCCAAGGACTTTGATGATGCCCTTTCTTTTCGGGCTCTTTCCGACGGACGCTTCGAGATCGGCGTCCATATTGCGGATGTCAGCCACTTCCTGGTTCCGGAACAGGCCATGGACCAGGCCGCCTATCAGAAAGCCACGTCGGTATACTTGCCAGATCGTGTAAATCCCATGCTCCCGGAACAGATTTCCAATGTATTATGTTCCCTTCGTCCCCACGAAGACAAACTGGCCTTTTCGGCGGTTTTCGAGATGTCCGCGGACGGGACCATCCACCACACCTGGCTGGGCAAAACCGTGATACATTCCAACCACCGCTTCACCTACGAGGAGGTACAGGAGATTATTGAATCCAAAACAGGACTGTATGCCGAGGAACTCCTTTTTCTCAATGAGGTGGCGCAGCAGATGCGGCGGGACCGGTTTGAAAAGGGCGCCATCAGTTTTTCCTCCCAGGAAGTGCGTTTCAAACTGGACGGGGAGGGGCGGCCGGTCGGCATCCTGATCAAGGAAAGCAAGGAGGCGCACCAGCTGATCGAGGAATTCATGCTGCTGGCCAACCGCAAGGTGGCCGAACACCTGGGACGGGTCCACGCGGATGGCAAACCATTGCCTTTTCCCTACCGGGTTCACGATGACCCGGACCAGGAAAAATTATTGCCCTTTATAGCCTTTGCCCGCAAGTTTGGTCACCAGTTCGATACCAGTTCCCCGCAGCGTATCGCGGAGTCTTTTAACCGGATGCTGCGTGACGTGACTGGCAAGCCCGAACAGCATGTCCTGGAGCAACTGGGCATCCGTACCATGGCCAAGGCCAAGTACACGACCGAGAATGTCGGCCATTACGGGCTGGGCTTTGAACATTATTGTCATTTTACCTCCCCCATACGCCGGTACCCGGATATCATGGTCCACCGCATCCTCCACCAGGTACTGACCGGAACCATCCGGGTGGACCGGAACCTGGAGGAAAAATGCAAGCACTGCAGTGAGCGGGAACGGGCGGCCATGGAAGCCGAACGGAGCGCCAACAAATACAAGCAGGTGGAGTACATGACCAATTTCCTGGGCGAGGAATTTGAAGGGGTGATCAGCGGCGTGGCCAGTTTCGGATTTTGGGTGGAAACCGTCGAGCACAAGTGCGAAGGACTGGTGAGTGTCAGCAGCCTGGCCGAATTCGATGATTTCCGGCATGTGGAAGCCGATTATTGCCTGGTAGGTCAACGCAGCAAGCGGATGTTCCGTATGGGCGACAAAGTGCGTATCAAGGTGGTGGCGGCCAACCTGGAAAAACGCCAACTGGATTACGAATGGGTAATCGCCAGCGGGCTCAAAAATAAACCCAAATAGAGCCGGACCCTCCGGCCGACAAACCGAAACGGATGCACAGTTTTGAGTTATTATCCCAGAAGTTTGCCCTGCAGTTCGAGCAGCGGCATTTCCCGGCCGAACCGGCCAGTCTCTATGATCCCAATGAATATTTTCTCCAGCTCGGAGGCAAACGGATCCGGCCTGTGCTGGCGCTGATGGGCAATGAATTGTACGGGGAGATTCATCCGGATGCCTGGCACCTGGCCACGGCCATCGAACTGTTTCACAATTTCACCCTGATTCACGACGATATCATGGATAAGGCCCCCCTGCGCCGGGGCATGGAAACGGTCCACAAGCGCTATGGGGATAATACGGCCCTGCTGGCGGGGGACGTTATGCTGGTTCAGGCATATGACTACCTGAACCGGATCGGACAGACCCACCTGCACCGGGTACTGCAGATATTCAACCGGACAGCCCGCGAAGTCTGCGAGGGACAGCAACTGGATATGGACTTTGAAAAACAGGCCCGCGTGTCGCTGGAAGACTACCTGCATATGATCGGGCTGAAAACCTCGGTGCTACTGGCCGCAAGCCTGCAACTGGGGGCTATCCTGGGAGGGGCCGGCGAGCGTAATCAGAACCTGCTGTATTCCTTTGGCAAAAAACTCGGAATTGCCTTTCAGATCCAGGATGATTACCTGGATGCCTTTGGCGATCCCGGAAAGGTCGGCAAGCAGACCGGCGGGGACATACTGGCCAATAAAAAGACCTTCCTGCTGATCCACGCACTGGAAACGGCTCCGGCGGCCCAGCAGGAATCGCTGAAGCGCCTGATGCGCGATAACCCGGCCGACAAGGTGGAGCAGGTCCTGCAGGTATTCCGCGATTGCGGGGTCGACGCCTGGGCCATGCACCTGAAAAACAAATACCTGGATGAGGCCCTGGTCCACCTGGAGGACATCGCCGTGCTGTCAAAAAGAAAAGAGCCGCTGCGGGAGCTGGCTCATTTCCTGGTTCGGCGTGATTATTAAGGAGGATAAGGTGTTCATTACATGTTGATGCTGCTGGCGTCAAAGCCGATCACGGCGCAACTGGCGATGATACCCAGGTCAATCAGCAGGCTCAGGAAAAAAACAGGTACGGTAATGCGGGTAGGCATTGCTGCCAGGTTGGTGATCAGGCTCAGGCCCATGGCGCCAATCGCGAACGGCCAGAAAATAAAGTGATTGCCCGAAAATACAATGGCCATCATGGTAAGGATGGTCATCACGCAGCCGTGCGCGGTGATGGAGGCGGCGAGCCACCCAAAGCGATATTTTTCCTGCTCCCCGCTCCAGTGCAGGAAGCGTTTCCACAGGGAGGTGTGTTGCGGGGCCAATGCGGCGGATGTCAATTCAGGTTGTTGCAGGTTGATGTCCATAGATGATAATTTAAAGACACAAATGTCTTTTATTAGGATCCCGGTGTACGTGATCCCTGTTATATATCCTGCTGATTTTTGTCAGGTCCGGGGGGGACCGGACCTGGTACCGCGCAGACTAAAAAAAATTTACATATTCATTTTTTCTCTATTTTGAACACCCAAAACCAAGGATCTGATGCCAAATCCACTGTTTCGGAAAAAATCCATCGAGACCATCAAGCGGGAATATGAAGCCGGCCAGGGCGAACACGAGGGCCTGAACAAGGTACTGGGCGTGCGGGATCTGACCTTTCTGGGGATTGCCGCCGTGGTGGGCGCCGGTATTTTTTCCACCATCGGAGGCGCCGCCTACAATGGCGGCCCCGGGATTTCACTGTTATTTGTTATCACGGCCATCACCTGCGGATTTTCCGCGCTCTGCTATGCTGAATTTGCCAGCCGGGTGCCGGTGGCCGGCAGTGCCTACACATACTCCTATGTGACCTTCGGGGAGCTGGTGGCCTGGGTTATCGGCTGGGCGCTGATCCTGGAATATGCTATCGGCAATATCGTCGTGGCCATCTCCTGGAGCGGCTATTTCAACAACCTCCTGGTCAATGTGTTTCATGTCCATCTGCCGGACTGGATGCTGGTGGATCCCGTCACCGCCTCGCGGGCCTACCACGAGGCCACGGTTGCTCTGGGGTCGGGTACCCTGACCGATCCCATACTCATCAAGAATTATCAGTTTGCCGTGAAGGCCTACGAACAGGCCCCGGTGATCGGGAGCTGGCACGTATTTTTTAATCTGCCGGCCTTTATTATCGTGGGCCTGATCACCTGGCTCACCTATACCGGGATCAAGGAAAGCAAGCAGTCGGCCAATTTCATGGTCATATTCAAAGTGTTGGTGATCATCTTTGTCATCATTGCTGGCTCCTTTTTCGTGGATACCAACAACTGGTCGCCCTTCATGCCGAATGGTTTCGAGGGGGTGTTGAAAGGGGTATCGGCGGTGTTTTACGCCTATATCGGCTTTGACGCGATTTCCACGACTGCGGAAGAATGCCGCAATCCGCAGCGGGATCTCCCCCGGGGCATGATGTACTCCCTGCTGATCTGTACCGTATTGTATATCCTGGTGGCCCTGGTGCTGACCGGCATCGAGCGCTCAGACCATTTCAAAGACATCAATGATCCGCTAGCCTTTGTATTTGAACACCGGGCTCCCTGGATTGAGAAGATCGTTTCCCTCAGCGCGGTCGTGGCCACGACATCGGTACTGCTGGTTTTCCAGCTGGGGCAGCCCCGTATCTGGATGAGCATGAGCCGCGACGGGCTCCTTCCGCGCAAATTCCAGACCATCCATCCGCGGTTTCAGACGCCATCCTTCGCTACCCTGATTACCGGACTGATTGTGGGCGTGGGGGCCCTGTTTATCCAGAGTAATCTGGTCACTGACCTGACCAGCATCGGCACCCTGTTTGCCTTCGTCCTGGTTTCAGGAGGGGTGCTGCTGCTACCGCCTGAAAACCGGGAGCCTGGAAAATTCCGGATTCCCTATATCAACGGCCGGTACCTGGTTCCGCTGTTGCTGGGCCTGTTCCTCTATCTGTTTCGCGGCCGCCTGCAGGCGGCTGTCACCCATCTGGGGTCAGAAAACTACCGGGAGGTGCTGTTCCTGGTTTTCCTTGTGATAGCCACTATACTCACCCTGATGACGGTGGTGCGCAGCTACTCGTTTATCCCGGTAATGGGTGTGCTTTCCTGCCTGTACCTGCTTATCGAAATTCCGGCCGTCAGCTGGAAATGGTTTTTTGCCTGGATGGCCGTGGGCCTGACTGTCTATTTCCTTTATGGTTTCAGAAACAGCAGGCTGGCCCGGACGTCCTGAATCCCGGACAGGTTGCCCCATTGCCCGCAGGGGTTGTAATTTTGGACAGAAACTGCCATGAAATTTGAGATCGGCGATAAGATTATCCTGCTTCATTCCGGCGAGGAAGGAGAGGTGGTGGAATTACTCAATGACCGCATGGTTACGGTGGATGTGAACGGGGTGCGCTTTCCGGCCTATACCGACCAGATCGACTTTCCCTACTACCGGCGGTTTACCGAGAAGAAACCGGTTGCACCCCGGGAGGCCCGGCGTTACGTGGAGGATGTCAGGAAGGAAAAACCATCCGGTGGGGCGGACCGCCCCGAGGAGGGGGTCTGGCTGACCTTCCTGCCTGTGATGGAAACCGACGAATTCGGGGATGAGGTCGTTCGCGAACTGAAACTGCACCTGGACAACCGCATGGCCAGGGGATTCCGGTTTACCTATCGCCTTCTTTTTTTTGGCAGGGCCGAATTCAGCCTGGAGGGTACCCTGCCGCCCTTTCAGCATTTTTACCTCCATGACATTCCATTCTCCGACCTCAGTGACAACCCGGGATTTGCCTTCACCTTTTCCCTCGTTGAACCTGACCCGCGCAAGGCCCCGTCGCTGGAAGCCAGCTTCCGGATCAGGGCGCGGCAGTTATTCGCCCGGATTGAGGAGATCCGGGAAAAGAATGAAGCCACCTTTTCTCACCGGCTTTTTGACCAGTATCCCGACTACGTGCCGGAAGTGGCGTCCCCGGGGGCAACGCGAGCCGCTGCCGGGGTTCGTCCCTATGACGCCTCCCAGGCCCGGCAGCGACTGGAACCGCCCCGCAGCGTGATCGACCTGCATGTCGAAAAACTGACGGACGACTGGAGGGGACTGAGCAATTTTGAGATACTGACGCTTCAGCTTCAGACCTTTGAAAAATTCCTGGATCTGGCCATAGCACACCTCCAACCTTCCCTGATCGTTATTCACGGGGTGGGTTCCGGGCGCCTGCGCGAGGAAATTCACGAGTTGCTCAAACTGCGCAGGGAGGTGAAGACCTTTGTAAATCAGTACGATCCAAGGTTTGGCTACGGCGCCACCGAGATCTTTTTCCAGTACTGAACCCTCCGGCCCCCGGAGTTTGCGTACCTTTGCCCCGGCTACAGGACGTGCCACCGCTCCGGTTTACCGGGGAGGAAAGTCCGGACAGCACAGAGCCATGCACCGGTGAACAGCCGGGTCCCGATCCGTCGGGAACAGACAGTGCCACAGAAAATAACTATCCCGGATTTCCGGGACAAAGGTGAAAACGTGAGGTAAGAGCTCACGACTTTTCCTGGTAACAGGCAAAGTGGGTAAACCTTGCATGCTGAAATGCCGCGTATAGGAACCTTCAGGAGCTGCTCGTTTCTGTCCTGCCTTCAGGCAGGCGGGTTCCAGGGTAGGCAGCTTGATCCCGGCAGCAATGCCGAGGACAGATAAATGGTGGCAGCCTGGGAAACCAGGAACAGAATCCGGCTTACAGGCCTGTAGCCTTTTTTTTACTTCAAGATGTGCATACCTGCCCCGGCCAGTTCCATAAGCCAGGCAATGCCGAGGTGAACCACCAGGCCGCCGAGCAGCGACCCGGTTTCGTAGATCACAATACCCAGCAGGTATCCTCCGAAATAAGAACTGATGCATTCGCCCAGTGGTTTGCCGAAATGGATCGTGCAATAAAAGCAGGCCATGGCCAGGATGGCATCAGGCCCCGCCCAGCGGGCCAGGGCCAGTACCAGGAATCCGCGGAAGAACAGCTCGATGGTGAAAAAATCGCTGCCGTAGGCTAGTTCGAACAGGCCGGCATAGGCCCACCGGGGGCGGGCCTGCCGGAGGGCGTGGTCCACGGTATCCAGCTTCGGGTAGGAAGCCTGAAAATCCGGCCGGGTGGCAGCCAGGGCGATCAGGGGGATCATACACGCCAGCATGAGCAGATAGGGTGTCCAGGAAATTCCGCGGGCGGTCAGCCCGAAGAAAGGCTGCGCGCGAAACAGGCATTTCCAGGCCGCCAGCAACGGGACTATCACCAGGAGGGCGCGCAGCGGCCAATACAGCACCTGGTTCCAGTAAATATTCCAGGCAGGATCCGGGGCCAGCGGCAGCCGGGTAATCACTGACATTTTCAAAGCAAAGACCGCCGGAGCAGCCAGCACGAGAGACAGAAAGACCGGCTGGCGCAGGTAGGTGCGTCCGCCTACCAGGGAAAACAGCAGGTAGGGAACGGCCCATGCGGCCAGGGAGATAGCGTAGCGGGCCAGAAAACGGAGTGGCAGGCTCGGCAGGCCGTTTACCCGGGCGTCCAGCCCGAACCGGTAGTTCAGCCAAACCCAGCCCGCGACCCAGCAGGTGGACAGGACCAGGACCCGTTTATCCAGTCGGGACCCATGGGAATGCAGTGCGTTAAGGATCTTTTTCATCAGCAGCGAAAAGATGCGCTTTAAGGTAAGGTGAAAATTCCATGTGACCCTTCTCCTTATGCCGCATGGTCAAACGGGTGCCGACGCGCCGGGCAGTGCTTTTGCTGCGTCGGCAAATAGGAGTTAATTTCGCGGGCTGTCCGGCCGGATGGGCTGGCCGGCATCCGTTCATCAATTGTTCATATGAAGCGCTTTGCCGTTATCCCTTCCCTGTTCGTCCTGGTGTGGCTGCTTGCCAGCTGTTCGGCTACGCGCCGGCTCAGCCGGATAGAGATTCCCACGACACCCTCCGTGGCCGGTCTCCATTTCCTGGGCGAGTATGACCTTCCGCACCGGCTTTCGTTTGCAGGCACCACCGTAGGAGGCCTGTCGGGTATCGATTATGACAGTGCCCGTGGCGTCTATTACCTGATCAGTGATGACCGTTCAGCGATCAATCCGGCACGCTTTTATACAGCCAGGATTTCCGTGTCGAATGCCGGCATAGACAGCGTGGTCCTCACGGGGGTTCATTTTCTGCTTCGCCGGGATGGAAGCCCCTACCCGAATGCAAAGACGGACCCGTACCATACACCGGATCCGGAAGCCATCCGGTATGATCCCCGCAGAAGGGAACTGGTCTGGAGCAGTGAGGGCGAGCGTATCGTCAGGCCCGGACAGACCGTGCTGGAAGATCCGTCGATTATCCGCGTAGATCTTCAGGGACATTACCGGGACAGTTTTCCGCTTCCGCCGGGCATGCATATGCAGGCCGGGGAGGCCGGCCCCCGCCAGAACGGGGTATTCGAGGGGATGACCTTTACGGATGGATACCGCGACCTGCTGGTAAGCGTGGAGGAACCCCGCTACGAGGACGGACCCCGGGCAGGCACCGGGGATTCTACGGCCCTGATCCGCATCCTGCGGTATGAGGTTTCTACCGCTAGGCAGGTGGCGGAGTATGCGTACCGCACAGATCCGGTGGCCTACCCGGCTCATCCGCCCGGCGCGTACAAAATCAACGGTGTCCCTGATATTCTCTGGCTGGGGCAAGACCGGCTCCTGGTTGTGGAACGCTCCTTTTCCACCGGCGTGCCGGGATGCGTGATCCGGGTATATTTGGCCAGCCTGGCTGGAGCCTCTGATATCCGGGAGATAACGTCCCTGCAGGGAAGGGACGATGTGAAGCCCCTGGCAAAGCGGCTCCTGCTGAATATGGATAGCCTGGGGCGCTATGTGGATAATGTGGAAGGAGCCTGTTTCGGACCGCGTCTCCCCAATGGGCACCGGACGCTGGTATTCGTGGTGGATGACAACTTTTCACCGCTTGAGAAAAATCAGTTTCTCCTCTTCGAGGTGATCCCCTGAACCGCCCGTGCGTAGTTAGGATACGGCCTGCCTCGCCGGGGATAGCTTGGTATGCGGGTTTGCTCTGACGCGCTACGTATGAAATCCGGTAAGCAGGTAGGCTCCCGGTCATTTTTCCCAGACTCCGCCTTCGACGAGTACCCTGCCTTCCTGCAGGTTTTGGTATAGTTGCTTCATTTTCTGGGGGGCCTGATCTCCCATCAGCAGGCGCAGGGTAGGTCCCGAGGGCGTTGCCGCCGCCTGGCCACCGAACATCTTTTCAAAGAAGGAAAGGGCCCCGCTGGTGAAGTCCAGGCAGTGTAATGGCCGAAAGCCTTTTCGGCCCAGCAATTCGTGAAGTTGCTCCGGGGTAAGCAGGAAACTGGCCGCTTCCTGATCTGCCCAGGGAGTTGGATAATAAACCGGCTGCCTGGGGCCAGCCAGCACATCGTGGTAGATGAAATGCCCCCCGGGTCGCAGGACCCGCGCGATTTCCGCATACAGGGCCTCCTTCTGCGAAATATTCATCTGGGCATGCTGGGTCCAGACTGCATCAAAGCGGTTCTGGTCAAACGGCAAGGCCCGGGCATCCGCCTGGATGAAATCGGTGACAGTATCCAGGCCGGCCAGCCTGGAAAGCTCTTTTGCCGTCCGGATGTATTCCGCTGTCAGATCGACACCGATGACCCGGCAGCCGAATTCCTCCGCAAGCATCCGGCAGGGTCCTCCGATGCCGCAACCGACATCAAGCACACGGGAGCCGCGGGGCAGGGCCGCCAGGCGGGCCATCTCCCGGGACGCCTCAATCCCCCCGATATGAAACTGATCGACCGCCGCGATATCGCGGTACGATATCTGGCGGCGGTCGATGCTGTCATGTTCCAGGGCAGCCAGGATCTTCTCAAACAGGTTGTGAATCGTATAGTGTGCCTCTACCGGGTTGTTGACAGGATCCATACTGGTTGGTTAACGCAGGCGTAAAACAGGTCTCGGGAGGTTCCCGAAAACCCGTCAGTATCCCCATTTTTTCATGATGTCCAGGTCGATCTTGGCACAGGCCAGTGGCGTCTTATCCTGGTAGCTTTCCTGTTCAATGATGAAATGCTTGGTGCCCGACTTCCGGCCCAGGTCGATGATTTCCTTGACCGGGATGACACCCTTGCCCAGGACGGTGCTTTCATAGCCGCCGCCCATTTCCCCGGTGCCGGTGGATTTGATCTCATCCTTGACGTGCATGAGTTCAAACCGGTTGGGATATTGTTTCATGATATCCAGGGCGATCCCCCCGGCATGGTACATGTTGCCGATATCCAGCTGCTGGGCCACCAGGTGGGGGTCGGTATGCTGAAGGATGATGTCAAAGACCTTGGTTCCGTTCAGCTGCTGGCTGAACTCGAAATCATGGTTGTGATACCCGAATTTCATCCCCGACTTGCGGCAGAGTTCCCCGCATTTATTGAATACGTCCATATACCGCTTCAGGTCGTCGTAGGATTTGCGGTACTCGTCATCCAGCCAGGGGCTGATCACATATTGCTGTCCCACCGTGGCGGCATCCTCGACGGTATATTTCCAGGCATCGGTGAAATCCTTCCGGGTATCATCCCAGGCCTGGCGTCCCATTACGGTATGGCCGCTTTTCATTTTGAGGCCCATGCCGTCCAGGAGTTTTTTGAATTCGGCCGGAGCGTATCCGTAAAACTTGCGGTTTACGTAATTGGCATGCTCGACATACTTGTATCCCATGGCAGCGAGCTGCTGCAGGGTGCCTTTCGGATCCTTGGCCATGTCATCACGCACGGAATACAACTGGATACCCAGGATTTCGCTGGAGGCAAATCCGGCCAGCAATTCATTGGAAAACAGGGAGGAGCCGGCCAGGACGGCAGCACTCCGCTTCAAAAAAGATCGACGGGAGGTAGGCATAGCAAACGTAATTTTTGGAGGTTAAATGCAAAACACTAATGTAAGGAATCCCGGCCAATGTGACCGGATTTTTACATCAGGGAAGGTCATAGGTGATTATCAGGGAGAGATCGTCCCTGCCTACCGGACGCAAGCCATGGCTGCTTCCGGCCCGGGTCAGCAGGGCATCCCCCGCCTTCAGCCGGAGGATCTGCCCGTTCATGTTCATCTCTCCCTGTCCGCTCAGGATGTAATACACCTCGTCGGTTTGCTGGAGATGATACCCAATGGCAGACCCGGGATGGAGAACCCGTTTGCGGAAGGCCATTTTAAAATCCCTGACTTGCGAGAAAAAAGGGTAGACGGTGGTTTTTCCCCCTCCGGCATGAGGGCCGGCCTCTTCCCGGCCGGTTTCATCGGAATGCTGGAGTACGTAACCGGCCTGCTGATAGCGGGCATCACTGCGCAAACACAGCAGGCAAAACAGGGGCAGGGCCAGCAGGCCCGCGAAAGGGAGGGATTTCATATGCGAAGGTTTTTGGATGTGTCGGAGCGATCCAGGAAAGATAGGACAATCTTGGCAGGGTACTGGCGGGAACCGGTGGTTTTTCCTATTTTGTAACCGGTTTAAACCCTTTACCAATGAAAAAATCAGGCTTTCAGCTCTTGCTGGTGGCAGGTCTGCTGCTGGCGGGCTGTAAATCCACCCGGAAACTCTACGACCAGGGATATTATGAACGCGCGGTATATTCTTCCGTAGAGGACCTTAAAAAGAATCCTAACAATTCATCAGCCCGGCAGATTCTGCCCAGCGCCTATCAGCAGGCGAGCCGCCAGTTTCTGGCTTCCATCGCCGGTGCCCGTCGTGCGGGAACGGGGAGCCTGGAAAGCCTGGACCAGATCTACCAGGGGTATACCTCCCTGCAGCGCCTCTACAACAGCATCATGGGTTCTCCGGCCGCCCAGGGCGCCCTACAGGCGGTGGATTACAGTGCGGAACTGCAGCAGGCCGCCGGGGATGCGGCTGCCGGTCATTATAACCTGGGAATGGACTACCTCAACCAGGGCGGGCGGCTCAATGCCCAGAAGGCCTATGAAAATTTCAGCCTGGCGGATCAGTATGTACCGGGCTACCAGGATGTGCGCACCCGCAAGGATCAGGCCTATGACCTGGCGGTGATCAATGTGGCCGTGAACAGCATCAGCCAGCAGTTCGGTCCGTATTCCGTGAATGGAAAATTCCTGGATAATGACATCCTGAACACGCTCAATGGCATTGGTCGCACCTATTATGACCGGTTTTACAGTATCAATGAATCGCAATACAAACAATTACGGGTGGATCAGTTTATGGACATTAACCTGTATAATATCTGGTTCGGCCAGCTGGGTAGCAGCAGTTATTCCTATACCGTGACCAAAACCATCTCCGTACCGGGGCCCACACCCAAGGACCCCGCGCAGTCCACTACGGTGTCCGCTACCGTGAACGTGACCCGCCGCATAATAGACAGCCGGGCAGCCATGGACTGCCGTATAACCGACGCGGCCGACCGGCGCATCCTGTATAATGAACGCTTTACTTCCCAGTATACCTGGGAAAAACTGACGGGGAACTACACCGGTGATGCCCGGGCACTTTCCGACAAGGATAAGGCCATCATCAATGGGGTATACAATGACCCGCCTACCTACGACGAACTGTACCGGGAGCTTACGCGCCGCCTGCTGACTGACTTCAGCAACCGGATGCGGCAGATCTATGGCCATCAGGGGGCCTGAAGGAAGCGGCCGCCTGGCTTGCAGGCAGCCTCCTCCTGGTATGTTCGCATGAACAGCCGGGCTCTCCCGGTTATTTCATCTTCGACATGCTGACATTACTCAGCACGTTGGAGCGGTTGTAACAATCGTCGGACACCAGGGTCACCTGAACCTCGTCCCCCTTCATCTCAAACTTGTACTTGCCCACTACGTTGCCGTCGCAATCACTCTGCCCGGTAACCTTCTGCAGCGTGATCACACTGTCCTTGACCGTATACAACATCGTTTCGAGGGGCATGTTGTTGTCGGCGAGCAGGGCCTCCACGGTATCCTTTCCGAATGCGAACACGACATCGGTAGGGCTTTCCAGCTGAAGGGTTGTTTTCCATTTCGTTCCTTCAAACTGGGCCTTGGCTCCGAAACCGGAGGCCACGATAAGCAGGATCAGGATGCATTTTTTCATACAATCGATTAGGTTTGGTTTTAGAATGGTTTGTCTTTAAAAGTACGATTTTGGTCCGCTTTCCGCATTCCGCGGATCCCTTTTTATCCGGTAAATTTTGTCAGGCTGGTGCATTTTCCCCCCTCTGATTCAGGGCCGGCCGGCCAGATAGCCATTGAACCGGATATCCTGTCGTTCCGGACTTACCATCAGCAGGCTGGCGTAACCCCGGGGGGAAATGGTCAGCGTCAGCTGACTGCCCGGCTGGGCCAGCAGATTCGCAGCCAGTAATAAAAGCGCACCCGGCAGGCTGAACCGGATCAGCCGTTCCACCAAGTACCTTAGAATACCCGGCATGGCTTTTTTATTCCAGGCTTCCCAAATCGTTCCCAACCCGGGTGCCGGGAAGGCCGGAAGGCTAAGGGATCGCTAAAATTCCCGGGCTGGGCTCCCGGAAGACGCTTATTTTTGAAATGCCTAAATCATTCTGTATGCGACGCGTTATTCCTGTGCTGCTGGCTGCCTGCCTGGGCGTATCCGGCTACTGTCAACGTACCCAGAAACCCGTCATCCATGGAAGTCATTGGATGGCCATCACCGGAAAGCCCCTGGCGGCCGAAGCCGGGGCGCAGATTTTTGAACGGGGAGGTAACGCCGTGGATGCCGCCTGCGCCATGCTGGCTGCGACCTGCACCATGTGGGATGTTCTTTCCTGGGGAGGAGAGACCCAGGCCATCCTGTATAACCCCAAGACAGGCAAGGTGATCTCCATTGACGCCCTCGGGGTTGCGCCAACCGGGGCCACGGTGGACTTCTTTAAAAAGAAGGGATATGATTTTCCCCCGGAATACGGGCCGCTGGCAGCCGTCACCCCGGGTACACCGGGCGGTCTCTGCTATATGCTGGCGGAATACGGCACCCTGAGCCTGAAAGAAGTATTGGCCCCGGCCATGCAACTGGCCGCCGGCTATCCCATCGAGGCGGAGACATCCAACAGCATTGAGCAGAACAAGGCCATGCTTAAGCAATGGCCCTATAGCAAAGCCGTATTCCTGCCCCACCCGGGAGCAAGCCGAGAGGCTCCGGAGGCAGGGGAAATTTTTGTGCAGAAGGACCTGCTGGCCACCCTGACCCGGATGGTCGAGGCCGAGCAGGATGCCCTTGGCCACCACAAGAGCCGCAAGGAGGCCATTTATGCTGCCTATGACCGGTTTTATAAGGGAGATATCGCCCGGGAATTTGTCCGGGGATGCCAGGAGCAGGGTGGCCTGATCACGCTGGAAGACCTCGCGCGCTGGAAACCCCGGGAGGAAGAACCCCTGCATGTGACCTACCGGGGTATCGACGTCTATAAGCTGCAACAGTGGAGCCAGGGGCCAGCCATGCTGCAATGTTTGAACATCCTGGAAAATTTTGACCTGCGGTCCATGGGCTATAACTCCAGCCGCTATATCCATACCATTTGCCAGGCCATGCACCTGGCCTTTGCCGATCGTGATTTTTATTATGGTGACCCGTATTTTCCGCCCCAGGAACCCATGCAGGGCCTGCTCAGTAAGGAGTATGCCCGCAAGCGGGCGGCCCTGATCGACCCGGACCGGAATAATCCCCAGGTCTACCCGGGGGATCCATACCCTTTCGAGGGTAAAACCAATCCCTATCTGGACCTGATTCAGCAGCGCGGAACGGTGGCCCGCGCAGACCTGCCTTTGGATGCGGCCTATATGGACCGACTCTGGCGGGGTACGACCTCGATTGAGGCGGCGGACCAGGATGGCTGGGTTGTTTCCGTGACCCCGAGCGGAGGCTGGGTGCCGGCCTGTATTGCCGGCCATACGGGTGTCGGTATGAGCCAGCGCATGCAAAGCTTTGTCCTGGACAGCACGCTGGATCCTTTCAATGTGGTGGAACCCGGCAAAAGACCCCGCGTCACCCTGACCCCCTCCCTGGCGATGAAGGATGGCAAACCCTTCCTGGCCTTTGCCGTGCAGGGCGGCGATACACAGGACCAGAACCTGCTTCAGTTCTTCCTGAATGTGGTGGAATTTGGCATGAATGTGCAGGAGGCGGCCGAAGCGGCCAATGTCAATACGGACCAGCTCTGGCTGTCCCTGGGAGGCACGTCCACGGATGATCGGCGACCACGCCCCGGCAGCCTCCTGGTGAGCAGCAGCCTGCCTGACTGGACGAGGCGGGAACTCCGCCGCCTGGGTTACAAACTGAGCTTCGGGGAGCGGACCAGTGGTCCGATCAATGCCATCTATTTTGACTGGAAGCATGGCAGTTTCTGGGGCGGCAGCAGCAACAACGGGGATGATTACGGCATCGGCTGGTAAGCCGCCGGTCGCAGGAAGGGTACGCAAGATTTGATAACTTTGCCGGGCGACATGAATCATTCTTAAAACCATTACGTATGATAAAAACCCGCTTACTCTTCGTACTGGCCCTGGGCCTTCTGATATCCTGCACCCGGAACGCGATTACGGGAAGAAGCCAGTTCAAACTTCTTCCTGAATCCGAATTGCAGTCCATGGCGGGCCAGCAATACCAGCAGTTTCTGACACAGAACAAAGTCGTAGCACAGGCCGGCAGCAAGGATGCCGAGATGGTCCGCCGGGTAGGGGAGCGGATATCCAGGGCCGTGGAGCAATACTACGCGCAGAAAGGGCTGTCCGATGCGCTCAAGGGTTACAAGTGGGAATACAATCTGGTGGACAGTAAGGAGGTGAATGCCTGGTGCATGCCGGGTGGAAAAATCGTTGTCTATACGGGATTGCTGCCAATCACACAGAACGAGGCAGCCCTCGCCGTGGTGATGGGGCATGAAGTGACCCACGCCATTTTCCAGCACGGCAATGAACGGATGAGCCAGCAACTGGGCGCCGAAGTGGTCGGAACCGGGCTGCAGGTGGCGCTGGCCAATAAGCCGGCCCAGACACAGAATGCCTTTCTTACCGCTTTCGGAGTCGGTTCCCAGGTTGGGGTACTCCTGCCTTTTTCGCGGAAGCATGAACTGGAGGCGGACCACTGGGGCCTGATCTGGGCCGCCATGGCGGGATACAATCCGCAGGAAGCCATTCCCTTGTGGGAGCGGATGGCCAAGGCCGGCGGACAAAAACCCCCTGAATTCCTGAGTACGCACCCCGATGATGGTCACCGCATCGAGCAGCTCAAGAAAATCATGCCCGAAGCCCTGCAATATTATAAGCCCATGGGCAAATAAGCGACTGAGCCTCAACGATAAAATCCGGTCCGGGTCCTTACCGGACCGGATTTTCTTTCCCTGTCCGGCCCCAAAGCCGTAAATTTTCACTAATTTTGCACTTCTGATTTCCAGTGGATGGTACGCCGGCTCACCGAACCGGGGACGGTGTTGAAAACCCCTTAAACATCTTTCGAGGTATGTCACAGACGCTTTTTGAAAAATTACAGGTTGGTGGAGAAAAGAACCTGCTAATCCAGGGCTTGCCCTCCTCCATCGAGAAGCAGTTTGCCAAGCTGTCTTTCTCCAAGAATGTAACCCCCTTGCTCAGAAGCCGCAAAATCGACTTCGCCCTGGTGTTTGCGGTTAACGAAAACCAGCTGAACGGCATTCTCAAAGACGTTATGCCCGCCCTGAAAAAAGATTCCAAGTTCTGGGTTGCCTACCCCAAATCGACCTCCAAAATCGTGACGGACCTGAACCGGGATTGCAGCTGGAACCAGCTGACCTGCGCCGGGTACCAGTGTGCCTGCCAGGTGGAGCTCGACCATGTATGGAGCGCGATGCGCTTCGACAAGTGCGACGCCACAGCCGTTCCCACTTCCCGGGACCGCAGGCGGGAACCAGCCATGGCCTGATAGCCTTTTCCAGATTTTTTATACCGGAAGGCGGGGGCTCCGGCCTCCTGTCAAAACCAAGCTATGCCCCATCTGAATATTGAGGTAAAGGCCCGCTGCCAGGACCAGGATCGTATCCGGAACTACCTGCTCGGCCAGGGCGCCGAATTCAGGGGCCTGGACCGCCAGGTGGATACCTATTTCCGGGTAAACCGGGGGCGCCTGAAACTGCGGGAAGGCCGGATTGAAAATAATCTCATTCAATATGAACGGGCGGACCTGGAGGGCCCGAAATCTTCCCACTTCCGCCTGGTAAACGTAGCGGATGCCCACGGACTCAAAGCAGCCCTGACTGCGGCCCTCGGCGTCCTGGTCGTCGTGGACAAATCCCGCGAGATTTATTATATCGGCAACGTCAAATTTCACCTGGACCGGGTGGAAGGGCTGGGCACCTTCGTGGAAATCGAGGCCGGGAACCTCCTGGCTGACCTGGGTGCCGGGGAACTCCGGCAGCAGTGCGACCATTACCTCTCCGCATTCAATGTGCAGCCGGCGGACCTGGTTTCCGTTTCATACAGCGACCTGCTGCTGGATATGCTGGGAGGCAACTAGTGCAGGATGACGGCACCGGTCCGCCTGGTAATCTCGCGTTCCATGTTCTTGAGGTACTCGTGGGCGCGATGCAGCTGTTCGAATTCCGCCGGGCTGTGGGGGCGCTCCAGGTCCTGCTGGTTTTCCAGGAGCAATTTTTTGATTTTCCGCAGTTTGAAATAATTGATGGCCGAATGGACCTGCTCCAGGGTCCGGTCCTCCTCCAGCTTCAGGAAACGGAGCAGTTCCTGTTCATTTTTCTTGTCCACCATCCGGATGAAATCCTCATAGGACTGTTCAAATAGCTGTCGCTGGTATCCGGTGGACTGGCTGTACTCGCGTTTCCAGTGATCACTTTCCTCATACGGCACATTCAGCAGGGCTACAGCCAGGGCGCTGATTTCCGGGTCGGGATGGTAAATCAGGAAGTTGCGGTCGGGCGGCCGGCCCTGTTCGCGCGTCTGATCCCGGTAACAATTGATCAGTTTCAGGATGGTGCGGTTGTCAAACAGCCCTTCATCCATGATTTCGGTAAATAGAAAGTCCGCCACCGGGCGGCCGTCTTCCCAGGCCCTGTTCCCGAATTCAATCAGCACCCGGGCGAACTCCCGTTCCTGGAGTTCGTCCTGGAACAGAAGACTGAAGGTGGCGTCGTCATAACTGGTCCCTTCGGCTTTCCGGTCCGCATCAGGCTGTTTGGCGGCTTCTCCGGGTGGAAGGGCCCGCTCCTGGGTGGCGATCCGGTTTCGGATAAACTGGTTAACGAGGGTATGCAGCCCGGCTTCGTCAATGCGAAGCAACTGGGCGCACTGCCGTATGTAATCCTGCTGGCGGGTAAAGTCCTCGGCCTTGTTGATCCGGGAGATCGTTTCCGCCATCCGGTTCACCACCTCGGCCTTCCGGGTACTGTCGTTGCCGGCATCCTGCAGCGCTACTTCCAGCTGGAACAGGATAAAATCCTTTTTGTTTTTTTCGATGAACTCCCTGAAGGCCGTCGCCCCCACTTTATTTACGTAACTGTCCGGGTCCTCCTGGTCGGGGATCAGGACCAGTTTCACGTGGAGCCCCTCCTCCAACGCCATATCCAGTCCGCGCAGGGCGGCTTTGACCCCTGCCGCGTCCCCGTCGTAAATGATCGTCAGGTTGTTGGTATACTTCTTGACCAGGCGTAACTGGTCCTGGGTGAGGGAGGTTCCCCCGCTGGCCACGACATTTTCTATGCCGGCCTGGTGCAGGGAGATCACATCGGTGTACCCTTCCACCAGCAGGCATTCGTCTGCCCGGTCTATGGCCTGACGGGCAAAATAGGAGCCATAGAGAATTTTGCTCTTGATATAGATCTCATTCTCGGGGGTATTGATATACTTGGGAGCCCGGTCATTGCTTTTCAGAATCCGGGCCCCGAATCCCAGTACTTTACCGCTGTGGTTATGCACCGGGAAAATGACCCGGCCGCGGTAATTGTCCTGGAGCTGGTCATTGCGGGCCACCACCAGGCCAGTCCGCAGCAGCAGGTCGCGGTTGTACTGCTGGGCCAGGGCCTCCCGGGTGAACGCATCGCGTTGTTCCGGGCTGTAGCCCAGCTGGAATTTGCGGATGGTTTCCTCGCGAAAACCCCGCTGCTGAAAATAACTCATGCCGACATCCTGGCCTTCTTCGGTTTCCAGGAGTTGCCGGGTAAAAAACTGCTGGGCGAACTGGTTGATGATAAACAGGCTGTCGGCTGCCAGTTGCTGCTGGCGCTGCTGATCGCTGGCGAAGGTTTCATGGACCTCCACGCCGTACCTGGCTGCCAGCCAGCGGAGGGCCTCGACGTAGCTGTATTTCTCGTGCTCCATCAGGAAGCTCACGGCGTTGCCGCTGCGCCCGCAACCGAAGCATTTGTAGATTTCCTTGGACGGGGAGACCGTGAAGGAGGGTGTCTTTTCGTTATGGAAGGGGCAGAGGCCCAGGTAATTGGCTCCCCGCTTTTTCAGTTTCACGAAGTCCCCGACGATATCGATGATATCGATGCGGTTCAGGATCTCTTGTATGGTTTCCCGGGAAATCATGGTCCGGGAGCAAAGATAACTCCTCCCGGCGTTCGGCATGCCACGTCAACCCGATAGCAACGGATTACCGGACCAGTAATTTACCCTGTCCCCGCAAGTGCCCCTGAGGGTCAATGACCTGGAAAATCAATAGCCCGGTATGGCCAGCCAGGGAGGCGGTGGGTACCAGGCTGCCGGTGGTGGTTACCGGGGCCAGTTGCTGGCCAGCGAGGGTAAAAAAGCGGACCTCCAGCAGCTCGCCGCCGGGATTATTCAACTGAAGACTGGAGGATCCGGCCCGGAAGGGATTGGGAAAGAGTTGCAGGTCCCCGGCTGCCCCCGGGTTCCCCGGGGATGGCACCGCCACGATCCGGGAATAACTGATGTCTCCTGCCAGGCCGACCATTTTCAACCGGTACAGGCCGGTGCCGGACAGGGGACGGCTGTCTGTAAAGGCGTAATCTGCCTGGAACAAATCATTCAGGCTGGCCACCTGGCCCAGGACCTGGAAATTCCGTCCGTCACCAGACCGCTGGATTTCGTAGTGATCCATCTGGGATTCGGAGGCCGTGGTCCAGCGTACCTGTACGGTATGGCCGGACCTCGCGGCACCAAAGGACAAGAGCCGCACAGGCAAATTGAAATTATAGGCTACCGTAATGCGAATGTGGTCAATCCGTCCTGCGGTCGTGCCGCCGGTGTTGTTTCGCTGGGCAGCCACGGCCACCCCGAAACCCGGATCATTGATATCGGCCGGAGACCAGGTTTCTGCCCATAAATCACTGGAGGATCCAAATCCCTGGTACGAATCGGAAGGCGGGTAATTGGTCCCGGTGGAACGGTCTGTCAGGGTGCTGATGGTTCCTTTCTTGATGATGCGGATGGAGTAATCGGCCGTGCGGAAATTGGGATCAGAACGTTCAATTTCCACGTAAATGCCGGTCACGGTGGTGCCTGCGGGAATGGAAAATCCGAAATTGGTGACCACCAGGTAATTGGTATAGGCTCCGATGGTATTGCTGAGGTTTCCAAAGGTGGCGTACACGTTATCGCTGGCCGCGACATTGCCCGGGTTGGACCAGTTTTTGGAAGATCCGGCCAGGGTGGCCGTGCCAAAGGTTCCGCCGCTCATGGTCTGGATCTGACCCGCAGAGGGGGTTGCCAGGACCAGCAGCAAGGCGAATAGCAGGTAATGATCGATCCCGAATTGTCTCATAGCCGTTATTTCCTTTCAGTCAGCAAAAGGGAACGGATATGATTAGGTGCTAATATAAGGTATGGGGTCGGCGGTGGTGAAAAAAGTTATTAAGATCAATGGCTGGGAATGGGGATTACCACGGCCCGCTGTGCGGAAACCTGCAGGACCTTCAGGAAGCTGCGTCCCGCTGGCTGCATATCCTGCGGACGATCTTGGCGGCATGCTCCCGGGAATTCTCGATAAAGAGCCGGTGCGTGTTCATCCCTCCGCAGATCACACCCGCCAGGTAAATCCGGGGCACATTGGTCTCGCAGGTGGCCTCATCGATCCAGGGTTTCATGACCTCGTCCTCCGAAAGGCGGATCTGCATGCGGCGAAGAAAGTCCAGGTTGGGCTGGTAGCCGGTCATGGCCAGTACCCAGTCGTTGGGCAGGGTCTGTTCTCCCTGGGGTGTCTGGATCACGACCTCTTGTTCACGGATTTCCCGGACCGTGGATTGGAAAAAGGCCCGGATGGAGCCTTCCTTGATGCGGTTTTCAATATCCGGCTTTACCCAGTATTTCACGCGGTCGCCAATCCGGTCTCCCCGGATCACCATAGTCACTTCGGCTCCCTTCCGCCAGGTTTCCAGGGCGGCATCCACGGCTGAGTTGTTGGCACCGACAACCAGCACCCGCTGGAAGGCATAGAAGTGCGGATCCCGGTAATAGTGGGATACCTTGGGCAGGTCTTCCCCGGGTACTCCCAGCCGGTAGGGAATATCATAAAAACCCGTAGCCAGCACAATATGGTCAGCGCGGTAGGTTCCCCGGCTGGTACTTACCCGGAAGCGCGGGGAGCCGTCTGTGGCGGGCAGGCTGGTCACGTCCAATACCTGTTCGAATAACCGGATCTTAAGCTGGTAGGTCTGGGCGACCCGGCGGTAATATTCCAGCGCTTCGGCACGGGTCGGTTTGGGGTTGTTGGAGACAAAGGGCACGCCTCCGATCTCCAGCCGGTCCGAGGTGGAAAAAAAAGTCATATTGACCGGGTAATGGTACAGGGAATTGACCAGGCACCCCTTCTCCAGGATCAGGTAATCCAGGCCGGCCTGCTGGGCCTCGATGCCGCAGGCCATGCCGATGGGGCCTCCTCCGATAATCAGGACCTCGTGATGCCCTGGCTGATGGTTCATTCGCAAAACTTTTCGCAAAATTACGGCATTCCGGCAGGAGCCCCCGCCGCGGAGTAAACAACTTTTGCTGGTATGGGGTGCTTGCGATATTTTTGCGGCACTTTTTAAACCGACTTTCATGGCAAGAAACATTGCATTCCGGGAAGCGCTGCGCGAGGCGATGACAGAAGAGATGCGACGGGATGACCGCGTATTTCTGATGGGGGAGGAAGTGGCCGAGTATAACGGAGCTTATAAGGTAAGCCAGGGTATGCTGGACGAATTCGGACCCAAGCGGATCATAGACACTCCGATCTCCGAACTTGGTTTTGCGGCAATCGGTGTCGGCGCCGCCCAGAAAGGGTTGCGGCCCGTCGTGGAGTTCATGACCTGGAACTTCGCCGTTCTTGCCCTGGACCAGATCCTGAATACGGCCTCCAAAATGCTGGCCATGAGCGGCGGGCAGATCTCCTGTCCCATCGTTTTTCGCGGACCCAACGGTTCTGCCGGACAGCTGGGCGCCCAGCACTCCACTGCCTTCGAAAGCTACTATGCCAATATTCCGGGTATCAAGGTGGTTTCCCCCAGCAACGGGTATGATGCCAAGGGATTGCTCAAGCAGTCCATCCGGTATGAAGAGGATCCGGTGATTTTTATGGAAAGTGAGGTGATGTACGGCGATAAGAGCGACGTGCCTGAAGAAGAATATTATATTCCGCTGGGTAAAGCCGATATCAAGCGTGCCGGCAAGGATGTGACCATTGTCTCCTACAACAAAATGATGAAAGTGGCCCTGGGTGCCGCCGCTGAGCTCGACAAAGAGGGCGTAAGCGCCGAGGTAATCGACCTGCGGACCATTCGTCCCCTGGACTGGATGACGATCCTGGAAAGCGTGAAGAAGACCAACCGCCTGGTAATCGTGGAAGAGCAATGGCCGATGTGTTCGGTCTCCTCGGAAATTTCCTACCGGATTCAAAAGGAAGGATTTGATTACCTGGATGCGCCCATTCGCCGGATCACGGCGGCGGATGCCCCGCTGCATTATGCCCCGAACCTGGTGGCAGCGGCCCTCCCGGATGTGGCGCGTACGGTTCGGCTGGTCAAGGAGGTTATGTACCTGCATAAATAAGCGCCGTCCGGCCTCGCTTTACGTAGAATTACTCAATATTTCAGGGTTTTCCGGTATTGATGCATCTTTTTGCTTTTAAGGTGCATCTTTGTACTGGTTTTTCATAGGATATTGGATTTTACAACGAGGCTGGATTTCTATCCGGCCTCCATTTTTTTTACAGGCCGCATCCGCGCTGCAGGGGATTTCCCCGCTTTTCCTATCTTTCCTTCCCGGCCTGGGTATCCGGATTTCGATAATTTTACAGCTCCTAAACAAGCTCTAACATGGCTGATATTCTGATTATTGATGACGAAAAGGCAATCCGCAAGACCTTGGGCGAAATCCTTTCATTCGAAGGGTATAAGATTGACGAGGCCTCCGACGGCGAAGAGGGGCTGAAAAAGTTCCGGGAGAAGAGTTATGATGTCGTGCTTTGTGACATCAAGATGCCGCGGATCGACGGGATCGAGTTTCTTCAGAAGGCTTCGGAATCCAACGGGGACGTGCCAATCATCATGATCTCGGGCCATGGGAACATCGAGACCGCGGTGGAAGCCGTCAAGAAAGGAGCCTTTGACTATATTTCCAAGCCACCCGATCTGAACCGGCTGCTGATCACCATCCGCAATGCCATGGACAAGAGCTCCCTGGTGACGGAAACCAAGGTCCTGAAGCGAAAGGTCAGCAAGGTGCAGGAAATGATCGGCCAGTCCGAGCCGATCCAGAAGATCCGCGAGACCATCGACAAGGTGGCCCCCACGGACGCCCGGGTGCTGATCACCGGGGAAAACGGTTCCGGAAAGGAACTGGTGGCACGCTGGATCCATGAAAAGAGCAACCGTTCCGCCGGCCCCCTGGTGGAGGTGAACTGTGCGGCCATTCCCAGCGAATTGATCGAAAGCGAACTTTTCGGCCATGAAAAGGGTTCCTTCACCTCCGCCATCAAGCAGCGTATCGGCAAATTTGAACAGGCCAATGGCGGGACGCTGTTCCTCGATGAGATCGGGGATATGAGCCTCAATGCGCAGGCCAAGGTCCTGCGCGCCCTGCAGGAAGGCAAGATCACCCGGGTGGGAGCGGACAAGGACATTAGTGTGGATGTACGGGTGATTGCAGCGACCAACAAGGACCTGCTCAGGGAAGTGGAAGAACGGAATTTCCGGCTGGACCTGTATCACCGCCTGAGCGTCATTCTTATTCATGTTCCTTCCCTCAATGAACGCCGGGATGATATTCCGCTGCTGGTGGAAAAATTCCTGGCTGATATCTGTGCCGAATACGGCGTAGCCGTGAAGTCCATTGATGAGGACGCCATCAAACTCCTGCAGCAATATAACTGGAGCGGGAACATCCGGGAACTGCGCAATGTGGTGGAGCGCCTGGTGATCCTTTCAGGCAAGTCGATTACCCGGGAGGATGTGAAGAGTTACGTCATGCCCCAGTAGCCTCCCCGGCTGCCAGGCGGCCCGCGAATGCCACCAGCTCATCGGTCGTTTGCAGGTAATGCAGGTTGACAGGTCTTGTCCGCAGGCAGCTGACGGCCGGACCCGAAATCAGCACCTGTTTATCCGGGTAGCGTTGACAAAGGTCCCGGATCTGGCCGTTCAGCCGGTCGGCCCCTGCCTTGGTGATCACATGCAGGTACAGGTGGCTTACGGGGTGATGCGCCAGGTAGTCATCCAGGGCGGCCTGATCCGTATTGACCCCAAAATAGGTTGACGGGACCCGGTGCTTGCGGAAAAAGTACTGGGCAACCAGCAGGGGAATCTCGTGGTATTCACCCCGGGGGCCGAAAATCAGGACCCGGTAGGGCCCGGGGAGAGCCGGATCCAGCCCGTCAAGGGCCAGTATGATTTTCTTTTGAATCAGGAAGCTGGAAAAATGTTCCTGGGCCGGGATGACGTGATTGGTCAGCCACAGCATGCCGATCCGCTGCAGGAAGGGATAAAACAGGCCGGTAATGCTTTTGTCGATACCCACGCGGAGGATCATGCAATGAATAAGGCCTTCGAACCTCTCCTGGTCAAAATCAATACAGGCTTCCAGAAGCTGGGCGATAAAACCCTGGTAGTTGCAGGGAGTGATCGGGGTGGCATGTACGGCCTGGCCGAGTTGCTCGCGGGTCATGCGGGCCAGTTGGGATACGCGGTACCCGTTATGGTACAGGAAGGCGATCCGTAACAAATCTTTTAGCTCCTCGTTGTAATAAATCCGGTGATTTCCCGACTTACGATCCGGGGTCACCAGGCCATAACGCTGCTCCCACATACGCAGGGTGTGTGCCTTGATACCACACAGATGTTCAATATCCCTTATGGAAAACTGGTTCATACTCGGGTCCCTGCTAAGGTAGAGAGATTCAGCTAATTCCCCCGGCTGGCTTTCCGCGGCCTTGCCGGCTGACCGCGGGTAGGCGGTTTTTAAATTTTACCAAGCAGTTTTATACTATAATTTTGCCCGGCGACATAACTTAAACTAGTATCATGCCTTTAGCTCACGTACTGACCGTATACCTCATTGGAATCCTGATCGTATTTCTCCCTTCGTTCGGGCTGGCGCGCCTTTTCCCCAAAGCCGGGCTGGCGGCCTGGAAGGCATATATTCCCTTCTATAATACCTGGGTGATGCAGCAGGCTGCCCGGCGTCCGCGCCACTGGGTATTCTGGCAGTTTATCCCGGTGGTGGGCTGGTTTATCAGCCTGGGTATATTCATTGAATTTGCCAAGGTTTTCGGTAAATTCTCCCTGCTTGATCATATCGGGGCCTCGCTGCTGGGATTCCTGTATTTCCCCTATATCGCGATGAGCGAGAAGACCCGCTTTATCGGACCGGAGGCCGTGAACAAACACAAGAAGCCGGGCTGGCGCGAATGGGTCGATGCGGCCGTATTCGCGGTCGTGGCGGCCACCCTGATCCGCACATTTATCTTTGAAGCCTACACGATTCCTTCGGGTTCCATGGAAAAGACGCTGCTGATCAATGATTTCCTTTTTGTCAGCAAACTGAGCTACGGACCCCGGATCCCGAATACGCCTTTGTCAGTACCCTTCATTCATAACTACCTGCCCGGTTCCAGTTCCAAGTCCTACTCCGAAGCGATCGAACTCCCGTATATCCGTTGGTTTGCCGCCCCGGTCAGGCGCGGAGACGTGGTAGTATTCAATTTTCCTGCGGGCGACACCGTGATCAACCTGCCGGACTACCAGTCCTTCCGGCCGTATTATGACGTATGCCGTGAACTGGGACAGGGGGACATCAACAAAGGGCGTCAAATCGTCCTGGGCAACCCCGATCAGTTTCCCCTGGCCGTGCACCCGGCCGATAAGTCGGACAACTATATCAAGCGGTGCGTGGCGGTGGCCGGGGATACCCTGGAGATCCGGGGAGACGTGGCGTATGTAAACGGAAAGCCCCAGCCGGTCCCTCCGCAGTCCGAACTGAATTACCTGGTCGTGACCAACGGCCAGTCCCTGGATCCGGACCAGCTGAAAAAGGAATATAATGTAGATGCCGAGAAGGACGAATACGCAGCGACCGGCCGCCCCAATGAATACCATATGCTGCTCACGGAGTCCGCGCGCCTGAAAATGCTTCAGTCGGGACTGGCCCGCAGCATTGTGCTCGATACGGCCTACAATGCAGGGGGAGGGGACGTGTTTCCTTATGACAGCCGCTTCCGCTGGACCCGGGATTATTTCGGACCGGTATGGCTGCCCAAAAAAGGGGCCACCCTGGTGCTGACGCCGGAAAACTATCCTTTTTATGAACGGGCGATCCGGGTATATGAGCACAATGAGTTCTACCTGAAGGATGGGAAATTCTACCTTAACGGCCAGGCCGTCACCCAGTATACGTTCCGGATGGATTATTACTGGATGATGGGGGATAATAGGCAGGGCTCCCAGGATTCCCGGTACTGGGGCTTCGTACCCGAAGACCGCATAGTCGGCAAGGCCTGGATGATCTGGTTCAGCTGGGAAAAGGGTCCCCGGTGGAATCGGTTGTTCCGGATTGTAAAATGAAGTAACTTACAGGGCCCCGGGACTTCCGGGGCTTTTTTTGGACGAGGCAATCAATCGAACCATATGGAAGAAGGCATTTTTACCTTTCGCTACCAGGTTTTCAAGGGCATTGACGAACTGGATGCAGAGGACGCCTGGCTGCTGAACGAGGCACGGGAAGTTACCCAGCAGGCGTACGCCCCGTATTCCAATTTCCAGGTGGGAGCCGTCGCCAAACTGGCCAACGGGGAGATCCTGGCCGGCAGTAACCAGGAAAATGCCTCTTTCCCCGCAGGCCTTTGCGCTGAGCGGGTCCTGCTGGCCTCCGCCTCCTCGATTTACCCCAACATCCCCATTGTGGCCATGGCCATCAGCTACCAGAGCGATCACCGGGACAGCGATCATCCCATTTCCCCCTGCGGGGTCTGCCGCCAATCCCTCCAGGAATTTGAGCAGCGTACCCGCCAGGACATCCGGCTGATCCTGGGAGGCATGGAAGGCCCGGTCTATGTCATAGCCAGGGCCAGTTTGCTCCTCCCGCTGGCCTTTACCAGCCAGGAGCTCCAGTGATAATACTCCACTGTATGCGCGAAGGCTAGAACAGCGTTTGCACGCCGAAAGCATGCTTGCGTTCATGGTCAAGAAGCCATTTTTTCCTCCACAGGCCGCCTGAATACCCCACCAGATCCTGGTTGGAACCGATCACCCGGTGGCAGGGCACGATGATGGCAATCTGGTTACGGCCGTTGGCCCCGGCCACGGCGCGAGTGGCCCTGGGGTCACCCGTGCGGCGCGCCAGTTCCAGGTAGCTGATCGTTCGTCCGAAGGGAATGGCCAGCAATTCATGCCAGACCTCCTGCTGAAAACGGGTACCCGGCTGGTTCAGCGGGAGCTCAAACTGCCTGCGTTCGCCCTGGAAGTATTGGATCAGTTGTTCGGTGCACTGGATCAGCAGGGCGGGCAGGTGCCGGCTGCGGGATTCGGTTTTCTGCACCTTGTCATGAAAACTGACCTCGGTGATGTATTCAGCCGTACCCGCTACCTTCAGCAGGCCGATGGGGGAAGGATAATATGTTGACTGCGGTTCCGCCATGCTGATGCTATGCATATCCGGATTGGGTCAGCCTACCCGGCTGCCGTTGGCTACCGGGTGGTCCGGTTGAATCAGGACCACGGCACCGGTTTCCGCATACAGGCCCAGGATGAGGCATTCACTCCGGAAATCGGCTATCTGTTTGGGTGGGAAATTGACCACGCCCAGAACCTGCCTGCCCACCAGGTCCTTCGAACGATAGAGGCCGGTGAGCTGGGCACTTGATTTTTTGCGACCAATCTCCGTTCCGAAATCGATCAGCATCCGGAAGGCGGGCTTGCGCGCCCCGGGGAAATCCTCCGCCTCCACCACGGTGCCAACCCGGATATCGACCCGGGTAAAATCCTCCCAGCTGATCATATGAGAAATATTTACTGTAAGCTAATTTTTTTGTCTGCAAATCATGCCATTTATCCCATAATTTTTTGATCAATCCTGCCGTATCGATTACCTTAAGGAAATTTTACTGCATGAAGCGTTCCCGCCCCCGCCGGGCCTCCGCAACCCGCCGCAGCTTCCTGAAACAGGCCGGCGTACTGGCCGGATCCCTGATGATCGTGCCCCGCCATGTACTGGGAAAGGGGTATGTGGCTCCCAGCGACAAACTGAATATTGCCGGTATCGGATGCGGCGGCAAGGCGGAGGTAAACCTTCCCTATGCCTGGAACAACGGGGCGGAAAACATCGTGGCACTCTGTGACGTGGATGACCGAATGGCTGTGAACGCCCGCAAAAAATGGCCGCAGGCTCCCTATTACAAGGATTACCGGGAACTCCTGGAACGGGAAGCCCGCCATATCGATGCGGTGATCGTGACCACGCCGGATCATATGCATGCCCCGATTGCCCTGGCTGCCATGCAGCTGGGCAAGCACGTGTATTGTGAGAAGCCGCTGACCCATGATATTTATGAGGCCCGGGTCCTCACCCGGGCGGCTGCCCGCTACCGCGTGGTGACCCAGATGGGAAACCAGGGCTCCAGCGGGGATGACACCCGCCTGGTAGAAACCTGGATCCAGGCCGGCGTGATCGGGGACGTTCATACCGTGCACGTCTGGACGAACCGGCCCACATGGCCCCAGGGGATCCCGACGCCTACCGGCCGCTACCCGGTACCGCCGGAACTGGACTGGAACCTGTGGCTGGGCACGGCGCCTTACCGGGATTTCAACCCTACCTACCTGCCGGCCACCTGGCGCGGCTGGTGTGATTTCGGTACGGGATCCCTGGGCGATATGGGCTGCCATTTCATAGATGTGCCCTACCGGGCCCTGAAACTGGGATACCCGGTGGCGGTCTCCTGCAGCGTCGGCTCCGTGTATACCGGATTCTTCGAAGAGGCCGTTTATACCGACAGTTATCCGCCCTCCTCGGTTACCAATATCAAATTCCCGGCCCGTGGAGGCCTGCCTCCCGTGGAGCTGGTATGGTATGACGGAGGGATCAAGCCCCGGCGCCCCGATGAATTACTGCCAGAGGAGCCGCTGGGCGAACTCGACGGCGGGATCCTGTTTGAAGGGACCCGGGGAAAGCTGATGGCCGGTCTGTTTGGCGGAAATCCCACCCTGCTGCCAACCAAACGGATGCGGGAACAGTCTTTACCCCAGTCCCAATTCCCCAAGGTGGAGGGTGGCACGGAAGGGCACCAGCGTCAGTGGACGGGTGCCTGCAAGCAAGGATACGGAGCCTATACCAGCTCGTCCTTTGACAAGAGCGGCCCCCTGACCGAAACCGTGCTCATGGGTAACCTGGCCGTACGCAGTTACAATTACAGCGAGACGAAAAGCAAAGGGGAAAAGATATATCCCGGCCGCAAGGAGCTGCTGTGGGACGGCGCCGGTATGCGAATCACAAATTTTGAACCGGCCAACCAATTTGTGAGGAGAAATTACCGGGGTAGTTATAAATTAGAGGCCTGAAACATTTTTCTCATACTATAAAAGCAACTTGTCAATGAAAAAGAAACAAGAACAGAACAAGAGCCGCAGGGATTTTATCCGCACGACCTCCATGGCGGCGGCCGGCTTCTTTATCGTTCCCCGGCACGTGCTCGGCGGGAAGGGCTTTATCGCGCCCAGCGATAAGCTGAACCTGGCGGCGGTGGGGATCGGCGGCAAGGGCGCATCCGACATTACCAACGCCTGGAACAACGGCGCGGAAAACGTGGTGGCCCTTTGTGACGTGGACTGGAATTATGCCAAAGGCATTGCGCAGAAGTTCCCGAATGCCAAGCGGTACAATGATTACCGCAAGATGCTCGAGGAAATGAAGGACAGTATCGACGCCCTTACGATTTCCACCCCGGACCACATGCACGCGCCCATTGCCATGGCTGCGATGCAGCTGGGCAAACACGTATATGTGCAAAAACCCCTGACCCATGATATTTATGAGGCCCGCATGCTGACGGAAGCCGCCCACCGCTACAAAGTGGTCACCCAGATGGGTAACCAGGGCGCTTCCAGTGATGGTTCGGCCCAGCTGGTGGAATGGCACGAAAAAGGATTGATCGGGAAGGTGCACACCGCCTATATCTGGACCAATCGCCCGGTTTGGCCGCAGGGGATCCCGGTGCCGTCCGACAAACCGGCTCTTCCGGCGAGCATGACGGCGGCTGACTGGGATCTGTGGATCGGCAGCGCGCCTTTTGTCGACTATAATCCGCTGTACCATCCCTTCAAATGGCGGGGCTGGTGGAATTTCGGGACCGGTGCCCTCGGTGATATGGGTTGCCACCTGATTGACCCGGCCTTCCGCGTCCTGGGCCTGGGATATCCCACCGAAGTGGAGTGCAGCGTGGGCCAGGTCTTTATCCGCGACTGGAACCCGGAGTACATTCCCGAAGGATGTCCTCCCTCTTCCCATGTGCAGCTGAAGTTCCCGGCATCCAAGAAAAATCCCACCGAAATGAAGATGATCTGGAATGATGGCGGTATCCGTCCCTTCCACCCGGATCTGATCCCGGCGGATGATTTTATCGGTGAACCGGGCAGTGCCAACGGTGGCATGCTGATCGGGGAGAAGGGGATCATGACCTTTGGTACCTACGGTATGGCTCCGCAGGTCTATCTCAACGACGGAACCAAGCTCAAGCAGACCAACCAGAAGACGGACATCCAGAAGATGCCGGAAAGCGGCCATCAGTATTCCTGGACCCGCGCCTGCAAGGCCGGTTTCGGAAGCAAGGAGCACAAGGAACTCACTTCTTCCTTTGACTATTCCGGTCCGCTGACCGAAACGGTCCTGATGGGTAACCTGGCGATCCGCAGCTATAATGTGCGTGTCGGTAACGGCCGCAACGGGTATGATTTCCCGGGTCGCAAAAAACTCCTGTGGGACGGGAAGAACATGAAGATTACCAACTTTGAAGAGGCCAATCAATTCGTCAAGCGCCAGTACCGGGATGGCTGGAGCCTGGGCGTTTGAGTGTCCCCAGCCTAGTTAGTTAGCGGTTTATCTTGAGGTCCCTCCGGGGACCTCATTTTTTTTGGCTGTCTCCGGGCTGGGTTACGGGGATATATCCAGGTCATACCGGTCCAGCAACCCGGCCAGCCCGGGAAGAGAGACCCGCGCCCGGCGCAGGCGGTTACGGGTGGGGTCAATGGAATAGCCGGTAGCACGCCGCAGATCAGCCTCCGCCAGGCAGCAGTCCTGGAAGACCGCCCGGTTTAACCGGCTGCTGCCCCGGTCCGCCCCGGTGAGATCCGAGCCGGTAAAGTCCACTTCCTCCAGCTGGCAATCGGCCAGCCGGGCTCTTCGTAGAGTCATCCCGGTAAAACTGCCATGATTGAGATTACAGCCAATACATGTCAGGCCCGGGCCAAAGCGGCTGGCATCTTCCCAGTGGAGCCCAAGCAGTTTGCATTATTCGAACCGGATGTCGCGCAGGACCGTCCCGCGCAGACCGGCCAGGCTCAGGTTGCAGCCGGTAAAGCGGCAGTCGATGAAATGAATCCCCGCCAGGTCACTGCCCGAAAAATCGCAGTGCAGGAATACGCAGTTCTCGTAGGCGCCGCCGGGTAAGGGGTGGGTCCGGAAGTCCCGGCGCTCAAAGGTTCGGTCCAGTTCATACAGGTCCTCGGCCATACAGAGACGGTTTGGTACTTGATACGGTAATGCACCCTGATTGCCTGGCCAGCCACCGCATAAATAGGCTCCAGCGAGGTTTGGCAAAAATCGTCCTGGACAACTTACCCCTTTTTACGGTCCTGTACTCCGGCTGAACCTGAATACAACGGAAATGGGCAGACAGGCCTGCGGGGGATATGCCTGATTGGACGTAAAAAGGAAAGGGGACCGGAACCGCCCGTTTTAATGCACGCCCACGGGTATAACCTGGGTTACCTCTCCCGGGATCGGCGCCGGAAACCGGCCGGGTGCCAGGACCGGCCCGGGGACCGCTACCGGGAACGGTATGGCTTATGCCCATCCCCGGATTATTCCCTTCGCTGGCAGCCAAATTACTATTCATTGTCAACGGATTAGAATTAACGCACTGGCTAATCCGATACGTTATCTTATTTTCGCAGGCTTATCCATAGCATATGAAACCGTCAGGATACACCTTCTTTCTGGGCAAATACCGGCCCGTGCTGGCGCTGGGAATGCTGTACCTGCTGATCAGTTTGGGTACTCGCGTTTTCCTTTCCATCTATGCAGGCGCTTCCGTTGGCTGGACGCCGGGCCATGCCCTGGGCATTTTCCTGATCGGGCTGTTTTTTGACCTGTGCAGTTATTCGTACCTGGCCATCCCGCTCGTGCTGCATATCTGGCTCACCAGTGAACGGGTGTACCGGACTGCCTGGAAGTGGCTGGCCATCGGGCTATACCTGGGGCTTCTGGTCTGGATTGGTCTGTTCAACCTGGTCCCCAAGGAGTATAACAGGAACCTGACGATAGCGGTCTTCGGGCTGGTCCTTCTCCGGTTTTTCATCTATCTGCTGCTCCTGTGGCGCGGACCTGCCTTCCGGAACCGCTGGCGCAAAGGGATCCTGCAGGCGGATTTCCTGGTCCTGATCTTCCTGTTACTGTTCAATGCCGTTTCCGAATTCTTCTTCTGGCAGGAATTCGGTAGCCGGTATAATTTCATCGCGGTGGATTACCTGGTCTATACCAACGAGGTGATTGGAAATATCAATGAGTCCTACCCGGTGGGCTGGATCGTGCTGGGTGTCCTGGCGGCGACGGTTCCGCTCTGGTGGTCCATCCGGGGTGTCATCCGCCGGTCCGTCGACGCACCCGGCCCCATCCTGCACCGGACACTGGGCGCCGTGGTATTACTCAGCCTGCCGCTGTTGGTGTACCTGGGTGTCCGCAGTGATTACCATCGGTTCAGCCAGGATAATTTTGCCAATGAGCTGGCCGGTAACGGCCTGTATGAGTTCGGAGCGGCCTTCCTGAATAATGAACTGGATTATTACAAGTTCTACAACACCCTGGACGACCGGGATGCCTTCCGCATCATGCGACGCCAGCTGGCGGCACCCTATGCCCGCTTCACCACGGACGATGTGTTCAACCTGGAGCGGGAAATCAGTTACCCGGAACCGGAAAGAAAGCTGAATGTGGTGCTCATCAGCGTGGAAAGTCTCAGCGCCTCGTTTATGAAGGCCTTCGGCAACACCCAGGATATCACCCCGCAGCTGGACAGCCTGGCCGGCCATAGCCTGTTCTTTACCAACCTGTACGCCACCGGCACCCGGACCGTGCGCGGGCTGGAGGCCCTTTCGCTGTCCATTCCTCCGGTACCCGGCCAGAGCGTTGTCCGGCGTCCTGACAACGAGAACCTGTTTTCCCTGGGCGGCGTGTTCAAATCCAAGGGATACCAGACCCAGTTTATCTACGGGGGATACAGCAGTTTCGACAACATGGGGTACTTTTTCAGTCACAATAATTACCAGGTGATCGACCGCAGTGCGCTCAGGCCGGAGGAGATCCACTATGCCAATATCTGGGGTGTGGCGGATGAGGATATATTTCAACTGGCGCTGCGTACCCTGGATGCCGATTACCGGTCCGGGAAACCCTTTTTCACGCACATCATGACCGTGTCCAACCATCGTCCCTATACCTATCCCAAGGGCCGCATAGACATTTCTCCCGACCGGCAAATCCGGGAAGGGGCGGTTAAATACACCGATTATGCCATTGGTAAATTCCTGCGAGATGCGCAGGCAAAGCCGTGGTTCAGCCAGACCGTATTCATCGTGGTGGCCGACCACTGTGCCTATGCCGCCGGGAAGGTGGACCTGCCGGTGAACGGCTACCACATTCCGATGCTCATTTACAGCCCTTCCAACCTGGCGCCCCGGCGGTTCGACCGCCTGACCTCCCAGCTGGATATCGCTCCGACCATCCTGGGCCTGCTGCATATGCGGTACCGGACCAAATTCTATGGGCAGGATGTCCTGCACGAACCTGAAGGAACCGAGCGTGCCTTCATCAGCACCTACCAGGGGCTGGGATACACGCGCCTGGGCCAGCTCATCATCCAGATGCCCCCGCGCAAGGTGGAGGAGTTCTCGGTCGATTTCCCTTCCGGGAAAGCCACCCGGGCGGCCCGGGCCGACAGCCTGGTCCGGGAGGCCATTGCCTACTACCAGACGGCTTCCTGGCTGCTCAGCCATCGGCGCTTCGGCATGGACAGCACGTCCCGGTAGGGGGAGGGCCTACCGCAGATAGGCGCGAAGCATCCAGGCCATTTTTTCGTGCTGCTGCATCAGGCCGGTCAGAAAATCAGTTGTTCCCGCATCCTTGTGCTCATTGTCTACCACGTCAATATCCTGGCGCAGCTGACGGATCAGGGTTTCATGATCGTCCAGCAGATTTTGTACCTGCTTGTCCTGTTCGGTAGTATAGGCAGGCTCCGTGAGCCGGGCGGCCTTTACATAATCCTTCAGCCTGCCCTGGGCAAAATGGCCGAGCTGCCGTATGCGCTCCGCGAGGTCGTCGATCATGTCAGCCAGGGCTTCGTACTGGCCTTCATAGAACTTGTGCATTTCCATGAAATTGCCGCCCTCGTAGTTCCAGTGGTAATTCCGGGTTTTGGCGTACAGGACCTGCTCGTCGGCCAGCAATTGGTTGAGGATAACCGCTACGGCCTGGGACTGGGCTTCCGTTAATCCGATATGGGCATTCATATTGGCTCCTTTTTATTACGAAGTTACCAGGAAGCCTTCATATGGCACTCTTATTCCAGCAGGGCTGCCAGGTCCTGGATTTCCTGGTACTTGTAGGCCTCCCGGTCATCGGTGAAGCATTTGCCGAATTCCCCGAGCAGGTGGGTAATGATCCGTTTATTGGACAGTGGCCGGAAATAGGCGTTAACCGGCGGGACGGCGATGCGCTTGAAGTACCCTTCCACATCGGCGTAGGTAAATACCTGGCCGCTGGACGGGTCGATGAAGAATTCCACCTTGCTGAGGGGGTTGGCCAGGGATTCATCCGAATAGCCGGGTTTGAAAAAAGCCAGCACGAACTGCCGGGGAATGTTCACGGCCTTAACCGGGATATCCAGGAGCTCGCAAAGGATGAGGTACAGCAGGCCGTTGCCGATCTGGTTGCCCCGTTTGGCCTCCAGCACTTTGTGGAGCAGGAATTCGTTGGGTTCCTGGTAATTCACTTCCCCGCCCTTCAGCGAATAATAGCTGTACAGGATACTTGTCACGATATTTACCTGTTCCAGGGGAGTCAGATAGTTATTCAGTTCCAGCCAGATATTTCGGCGGATCTTTTCAATTTCCTGCAGGACGGGCGTAGTGGACAGATCCGGGTACTGGAATTTGCAGGTCAGCAGGGCGCCCAGCATCAGGTCGTGATGGCCGGATACACTCCATTGCCGGAAATCCTCCGACAGGTCCCGGTAATGCAGCCGGTGGATCAGGAGTTCGATGCGCTCCTGGGTATTTTCATCCGGGCTGGTTTCCCAAAGATGCTCGAGGTTGGGGATCACATGCTTTCCGTAATCAATGATGCGCCGCGAAACGGCTCCGAATACTTCTTCGTCCGGATCATCGATCAGGGTGAGCAAGGCAGATAATTCCTTGTTGGTTTCCATTTGGCGGCATTGTTTGTTAAATATCCCTTTTAGTAACGAGAAGGCCGGCTTAAAATTTTCCACAGATGGGGGTAACAGGGCGGTCAATTATTGAAACAACGCTTTATCCGCCAGGGGATACCGGCCTGCGGAGTAGCGGGGCAGGACGGGGCAGGGCGGGGCAGGACCATTCCGTGGTTAAGACGGCAGGGAATTTGTGAGTCCTTCCTGGGAGGTCTTTTCCCCTGGAATTTCCGGGCGGCTCCGCCCTCCTCAGACCGGTACCCCGGCATCGGGTAATGAAGCCTGGCCGGGAGGCCGTTCTGCCCAATGCGGGTAGGGCCTGGCTGATCAAGGGTCATAGCGGCAGAACATGGTAAGAAATCCTGTTGGTGCACGGAGGTTTTTGGGGCAGGGATCCGGTTTACTTCGCGTACAAGCCGGATTGGAGGCTACAGCCCTTGATAATCCCCAGAGCCTGCAGATTGTACGCAGATTAGTTATTGCTAATCAGTCAACAGACGGATTCTGCTCAACTTAAACTACAGGTTCATTCCCGCAGATCCGGGAAGGATCTGCGGGCCATGGGAAGGAGGTATATTGTGCGGATTGGCGCTCATGGCTCATATAGTATTGTAGATACACTTCGTAAACACACTGTTAATGAATTGTTTACTTACTTGGTAAAAATACAAAAATGCGTGTGGAATTTACGCAAATCGTGGCTGTCGGTTCTCGCCTTTTACCTGATTTTTACGTAATTCTACGATCCGATTTGCACTTTGATTATCAACTATCTATCTTGTACCTGCTAACCTATGAAGGGCACCAGGTAGCCAGGCTCCGTTCGCTAACCAATGACACCCGGCAAATTCATCCCCTATGACAAAGAGTACCCTATTTTTTCCCTTCTTTTTTTTGCTACTAGTATTCGTTTCCATCCAGGGTTACTCCCAGCAGGACAGTGCACGACTCTATTACCAGAAGGGCCTCCAGCAGCGACAGGCTGGACGGCTGATGGAAGCCTACCGCAGCTTCGACAGGGCATTTCAGCATGACAGCACGAACCTGGACATTGTCCGGGGGCTGGCCCTTTCAGCCTATGACCTGCGTCGGTATGACCAGGCCCGGGACCTGTATAAGAAGCTGGTGGCCCTGGGAGATGGATCGGCCGCCAATTATGAACGGCTAATGGAACTGAGCTTCAACATGCGCTTGTTCGACGAGGCAATCCTGTACGCCGGCAAACTCCGGCAGGTAGATCCCCACGCCAGGGTCAGCCGGATCCTGGGCAAGGCCAGTTATGAGCAGGAAAACTACGGCGACGCAATCCGGTACCTGGGGGAGGCTGCCAGGGCAGAACCCGGCAATGCCGAAGTGCCCTATCTGGTGGCCCGCAGCTACGTGGAAATGACCAATTACAAGCAGGCCATTCCTTTTTTCCGGCAGGCCCTCAGCCTGGACAGCAGCAACAGCACCTGGCTCTATGAGCTGGGCCTTACCTACTACGCGGCCCACGATGATGGCAACGCCCTGCGAAGTATCCTGCTGGCTGGTGAAAAAGGCTATAAAAAGGACAATGATTACCTGACCAACCTGGGGATCGCCTACCTCAATGCGGGTCATCCGGGGGAAGGCCTGGCGGTGCTGACGGACCTGCTTAAAAAGCGTCCCAGCGACCTCAGCCTGCTGGATATGGTGGCAGACGCCCAGTACAACCTCGGCCATTACGACGAGGCCATGCAGTACTGGGACACGATCCTGGGATACGATAAGAGCAATGCTTCAGCCCTTTATATGATCGGGATGTGTTACCTGAAAAAGGGAGATAAGGCCAAGGGCACCCAGCTTTGCGACAAGGCTATTGAAATGGATCCCAGCCTGGCGTCCCACAAGGAGAAACGTATGACCATGGGCCTGTGAAACCTGCCCCGGAGCCCCCTGGAAGCTCCCGGTCACATGCGTTCGGGTACGCGGATACCCAGCAAGTGCATGGCCGAGGCAATCACGCCGGCCGTCAGCGCACACAGCCGCAGGCGCAATTGCTTTTTCTGAGGCGTCTCAGCCTGCATCACCGACAATTCCGTATAAAAGCTGTTGAAAGTCTTGGCCAGGTTGAACGCGTAAATGGCCAGAACCGAAGGATTTTGCTCATCGCAGGCGGTTTCCACCATGTCGGGGTATTGCTCCAGCAGGACCAGCAGGTTGCGTTCCGGCACCAGCAGGGCTTCGGTGTCCGGCAAAACGCCCGGCGCGGGACTCTCCTTGCGCAGGATGGAGCGGATGCGCGCATGGGTATACTGGACAAACGGGCCTGTAAATCCGTGAAAATCGATGGATTCTTCGGGATTGAAAATCATCCTTTTTTTGGGGTCCACCCGAAGCAGGAAGAATTTCAGGGCCCCGAGCCCGAGGGTTTCATGGAGGTTGGCCAGCTCCCGGGGAGTAAAATCACCGACTTTGCCCAGCTCTTCGGTGTGGCGGGCCGCGATCGCCACCATTTCGTCCACGAGGTCGTCCGCGTCCACAACCGTACCTTCCCGGGTCTTCATTCGTCCGGTGGGCAATTCCACCATACCGTAGCTGAGGTGCTGGATGCCATCGGCGGCGGGCAGCCCCAGTTTCTGACAAATCAGTTTAAGCACTTTGAAGTGGTAATTCTGTTCGTCCCCGACTACATAAATGCTTTGCTCGGCGTGAAATTCCTGTTGCTTCAGGTCCACCAGGCCGATGTCCTGGGTAATATAGACCGCCGTTCCATCGCGGCGCTGGACGATCTTTTCGTCCAGGCCCTCGGCGGTGAGATCAATCCACACACTGCCATCTTCCTTTTGGGTAAAAACGGATTTCTCCAGGCCTCTTCGGACCCAGTCCTTGCCCAGCAGGTAGGTATCACTTTCGTAATACGTCTTGTCAAATTCGCTGCCAATGCGGCGGTAGGTCTGGTCGAAACCGGCATAGACCCAGCTGTTCATGCGCCGCCACAGCTCGAGTACCTCCGGCTTGCCGGCTTCCCAGTCCACGAGCATCTGCTGGGCCTGGCGCATGATCGGGGCCTGCTTTTCGGCCTCCTCGGCTGACAGGCCGCCGGCAACCAGGTCGGCTACCTGCTTTTTCAGCTCCACACCGAACCGGACATAATAGTCGCCGACCAGGTGGTCTCCCTTGATGCCGGTACTCTCCGGGGTGGCTCCCTGGCCGAAAAGCTGCCAGGCTACCATGCTTTTGCAGATATGGATACCCCGGTCGTTGGCGATGCAGGTCTTGATCACGTCATAGCCGCAGGCGCGGTATATCTCCGCCACGCTCCATCCCAGGAAGTTATTACGCAGGTGACCCAGGTGGAGGGGTTTATTAGTGTTGGGGGAGGAGTATTCCACCATGACGCGCCGGCCGTTGGGCTCCCGGCGCCCGAAGGCGGTATTGCCGTACTGGGCCTCCAGGAACCGGATCCAGTATCCGTCCGCCACCTGCAGGTTCAGAAATCCCTTGATGGTGTTGTGTCCGCGCAGCAGGTCTGGGTAGCGGTTTACCAGGTAATCGCCCAGGGCGGTGCCCAATTGATCAGGCGATTTGCGGAGTTGTTTGACCAGGGTAAACAGGACCAGGGTATAGTCTCCCTCGAATTCGGGTTTGGTTTGGTTAATGGTCAGGTCTTCCGGACGACAGTCCAGGCCAAACAGGTGCTGCAGGGCAGCCGCCGTCAGGGACCGGATTTCGCGGGCAATGCTCATCTCCATGCTGATTTGGCTGCGAATGTACGAAGCGGCGACCATAGTTGCCTGTCCGGCTAAAGCCGGCTGCCTTCGCAGCCTTTTCCCTTATTTTTGCGACGCATGAAAAGGCATCTGCATACCGTCAGGGACTTCCTGCTTCCCCTCATTGACTTTTTTTACCCGCCCTTCCGGCGGCTGATGGACCTGCAGACCTTCCGGTATGCCGCCTGCGGGGGTGGCAATACCCTGCTGGGGTTGATCTTATACGCGGTGAGTTTCCGGTATATCCTCCGGGAGCATACCCTGCACCTGGGCTTTTACGCCTTCAAGGCGCACGTGGCGGCCCTGTTCATGTCCTCCTGCGTGGTGTTCCCGACGGGATTTTTCCTGATGAAATACGTGGTCTTCAGCAATTCATTCCTGCGGGGCCGGGTCCAGTTGGTCCGGTATTTTGCCTCTTACCTGTTCAGCCTGATGCTGAATTACCTGCTGCTTAAAATTTTTGTGGAGATATGGCATGTCTACGCCATCGCTGCGCAGATCCTGACAACCGCCATTGTGATCCTGTTCAGCTACCTGATCCAGAAGAATTTTACCTTCCGCGCCAAGTCGGCTTCGGCTTCAGAGACTGAAGCCTATTGACCGCACGGTCACGGCCAGGCTACCGCTGCAATGGCTGCGGATGACCAGACCGCCCGTCAGGGGATAGATGCCTACCAGCCGTATATTGTCGACCCGGCCGGTGCCGACCATGCCGGGCACCCATTCCCGGTTCAGCTGGTTACCCAGCAGGGCTCTGGCTGAATCGATATAGCCTCCCAGTTCGATCCGGGCATATTTTTTCAGTTCCGCGGTAATTTTCCGGGAGAACAGCCAGCGGGCTGATTTCAGCAGGACGTCCCGGGTCCTGACATCAAAATCCAGGTCCCGCAGCTCGATGACCCGGGTGGAATCGTCATAGGCCGGGCGACCGGTAAAGTAGGCCACCCCTTCATAGGAACCCCCGAACTCCACGCGGATGATCAGCCGCTCATTGTCCTGACCCGACAGCCGGCAGTCCCGGATGACCACTTGTTTGGTTAGCGGGCCCTTGGAAAAGGTGAACTGGGTGTTCTGTAGCCGAGCGTTGACCAGTTTTCCCAGCGAGTCATAATCCAGGCGGGCATCCAGGAATACATTGAAGCCCTCCTGGTTGCTGAATGCACCGAGATTGGGAACCGGACGGGGTTCCTCCCGGTCCGGCTTTTCCAGGGCGATGGAAGGTCGCGCAGCCAGGCCGAGGTTGATATGGAGCGAGTCGTTGTGTGCGTACAGGGTATTTATGCGCAGGCTGACCGGGTTGATTCGCAACCAGCCCATCCCATACACCGCAACGGGTTCCCTCAGCTTATCCCAGAGTTGCTGGAACCGGCCGTGCAGGTCGGTAGTCCCGAAGCGGCTCTCGATACCGGCCCTCGCTGAATCCAGTTGCGCTTTCAGGCCGTCCATGACCTGGCGGGTGATGTCCTGGCTCCAGAAACATACCTGGCACTTGTCCAGGGCCTGGGGCTCCAGGCGGCGAATGGCCAGGCGCACGCGGTAATCGGGCGTAAGAAACAGGGAGGTGGAGAAATTTACCTGGACCCGCCGTTCTGCTTCCTCGAAGCCGCAGCGGCAGGCTGGCGTCCAGGGGGAAAGAACGGCTCCGTTCAGGCAGGCGCGCGTAGAGCCTATCACCTGGTAATACCCGGTAAAGCCCAGGTCCAGGACGGTCCCGGAGGCGCGCAACTGGAGCGGGCCGCGGCGGAAATGATATTTATAGCGAACCCCGCATCCCTCCTGGATCCAGTCCTGCGGATAGCGGGGAGAGGTGTAGACGGTATCGATGTTCTTTTCGGCAAGGGCGTATAATGGCTGCAGGTTTACCTGGACCGGGATATTGATTTCCGAATCCGGGAGGGAATCCAGCCTGAAATCGGTACGGGCCAGCTCAGGCCTGCCCGGGCTGAGATGCCTTGAGCAGGAACTGACCAGCCAGACCAGCGATAGGATGACCGGCCAAAGGCAGGCCCCGGGCAGAGGGCGCAGGTACCGGAAAAACGGTAGCATCCGGCAGGGCTTGGGAATCATGGCCGGTAAAAATAGCAAAGAATTGGAATTGGCCCGGGCGACCGGTATGGGCGGGTACCCGCCGGATGGCATCCGACCGTGGGGCGAATCTGCCGCGGGATTCCTGGCTGACCGGCAAAAAGGCAGTGGCCCGGCATGGCCCGGCCGGGTAGCAGGCTTTCCGCCGTGGGGCCGGCTCTGCCAGCAAGTCGGCCGTCAGGCGGCAGGGATTGCCGGAAGGACGGCCTTCCAGCCGGGCGGAACCCCCCCGATCTGCCAATTTTGCATTTTTGCCGATAGCGGCATAATGATTGAATACCAATAGCGATGCCGATGACAGGCATCGAAAAGGAGAAAATATATTATGGGAAAAATAATCGGAATCGACTTAGGGACAACTAATAGCTGCGTTGCCGTTATGGAAGGCAACGAACCCGTTGTGATCGCCAACGACGAGGGTCGCCGGACGACCCCTTCCGTGGTGGCGTTCCTGAAGAATGGCGAACGCAAGGTGGGGGACCCCGCCAAACGCCAGGCGATCACCAACCCGCACAACACGATCATGAGCGTCAAGCGTTTCATGGGCCGCCGGTTTGACGAAGTGACCGAAGAGATCAGTCACTGGAGTTATAAGGTGGTACGCGGTGACAACAATACCGTCCGCATTGACATAGACGGCCGCCTGTATACGCCCCAGGAAATCAGCGCCATGATTCTTCAGAAAATGAAGAAAACGGCGGAAGATTACCTGGGCCAGGAAGTCAATGAAGCCGTCATCACGGTACCGGCCTATTTTAATGACGCGCAGCGGCAGGCTACCAAGGAGGCCGGCGAGATCGCGGGACTGAATGTACGCCGGATCATCAATGAGCCGACGGCTGCGGCGCTGGCCTACGGCCTGGACAAAAAGCATAAGGACCAGAAGGTGGCCGTGTTTGACCTGGGTGGAGGAACCTTTGATATTTCCATCCTGGAACTGGGTGACGGCGTATTCGAAGTGAAGTCCACCAACGGGGATACCCACCTGGGCGGGGACGATTTCGACAAGGTCATTATGGATTGGCTGGCTGAAGAATTCAAGAAGGATGAGGCAATCGATCTGCGGAAGGATCCCATGGCCCTGCAACGCCTGAAGGAAGCCGCTGAAAAGGCCAAGATCGATCTGAGCTCCTCCACGGAAACGGAGATCAACCTCCCCTATATCACGGCAGTGGACGGTGTGCCCAAACACCTGGTCAAAAAGCTCAGCCGGGCCAAGTTCGAGCAACTGGCCGATAACCTGTTCACCCGTTGCCTTAAGCCCTGCGAACAGGCGCTCAAGGATGCCGGCCTGGCCGCGTCCCAGATTGACGAAGTCATCCTGGTAGGGGGATCCACCCGGATTCCCAAAGTCCAGGAGATCGTGGAAAAATTCTTTGGCAAGAAGCTCAACAAGAGTGTGAACCCCGATGAGGCGGTGGCTATCGGAGCCTGCGTGCAGGGGGCTGTACTTACCGGCGAAGTGAAGGATGTACTGCTGCTTGACGTGACCCCGCTGTCCCTGGGTATTGAAACCCTGGGAGGTGTGATGACCCCGCTGATTCCTTCCAATACGACCATCCCCACCAAGAAATCGGAAGTCTTTTCCACGGCAGCTGACAACCAGCCGGGAGTACAGATCCACGTGCTGCAGGGCGAGCGCCCCATGTCCAAGGACAATAAGAGCCTGGGGATCTTTAACCTGGATGGTATACCGCCGGCTCCCCGGGGTGTGCCCCAGATCGAGGTCACCTTTGATATTGACGCCAATGGTATTCTGCATGTAACGGCCAAGGACAAGGGTACCGGTAAGGAACAGAAGATTCATATCGAGGCCGGTAGCGGCTTGAGCAAGGAAGAAGTGGAAAAAATGAAGGCGGAAGCCCGGGCCAACGAGGCTGCTGACAAGGCTGCCCGGGAAAAGATTGACAAACTTAACGCCGCTGACAGCCTGATATTCCAGACGGAAAAGCAGGTGAAGGAGTACGGGGACAAGATCCCGGCCGACAAGAAAACCGCGATTGAATCCGCCCTGGGTAAACTCCGTGAAGCCCACAAGGCCCAGGACATTACGTCCCTGGACAGCGCCATGACCGAGCTGAATGCGGCTTGGACTGCTGCCAGCCAGGATATATACAATGCACAGGGTGCCCAGGCAGGAGCCCAGCCCGGCGGCCAGGGAGCAGGCGCCTCGGAGGCGCAGGGAGCCCAGGCTGGCGGGGCGGACAATGTACAGGATGTTCCGTACGAGGAAGTGAAGTAACCGGTTGGGGCCACTCCTGCAAAGGCTGTATGCATAACGAATCACCTCCGCATCACGCGGAGGTTTTTTTATGACGGGCCGGTTCAGATTGGGGCGGCCAATAGGGGGCGGAAGCGATATTTGGGATATATTTACCCGTAAACCCGAAGCGCATGGCCCTTAGCAGAATCTGGTCCGCATTCATCGTCGTGTCTGTCCTGGTAGCCGCTTATCACTGGCTGGCCGGGGGTGACCAGGGCATTTTCAGCCGGATGGTGACCGGGAAGGCTGACGATCCGTATGATTCGGTTGCCTGCCTGTTGATAGGTTCTCCCCGGGAGGCCGGATTTACCTCGCGGGAAGGCTTTGAAAAATTCATTGGCGGCTACGGCTACTACCCGGTCACTTCACCCGGGCGGGCCCAGGTCCTGGTGGCCGACCGGGTCACGCTTGACTCCGTTCGCCTGATGAAGCAGGCCAATCCAGGCCTGCAGGTATACGATTACCGGACCATCCAGTACAGGCTGTCCCGGCGGGCCGACGGGATTATCGAAACCTGCAAGAGCGCGGTAACCATCAGCCTGGGGCTGATCGGAATGCTGGCCCTGTTCATGGGGTTTCTATCCATAGCCGAGCGGGCCGGCGGAGTCCGGTTTCTGTCGCGAATCGTGGGGCCCTTTTTTTCCCGGGTATTCCCTGATATACCCAAGGGGCATCCGGCCATGGGGCACATGATCATGAACTTTTCGGCCAACCTGCTTAACCTGGATAATGCCGCTACCCCTTTTGCCATCCGGGCCATGGAAAGCCTGCAGGAACTCAACCCGGACAAGGAGCGCGCGTCCAATTCCCAGATCATGTTCCTGTGCCTTCACGCCGCAGGGCTCACCCTGATCCCGGTAACCATCATCGCAGCCCGGTCGGCGCTGAAGGCGCAGAGTCCTATTGATATATTCGTGCCCTGCCTGATCGTTACGTTTGTGGCTACCGTGGCGGCCCTGCTGATCGTGGGTCTCAAACAAAAAATCAACCTGTTTCAACCGGTTATCCTGGCCTGGATCGGGGGAATTTCCGCGCTGATTGCCCTGCTGGTGGTTTACCTGCACCGGCTCAATGCCGGGCAGGTGCAGATTTTTTCCGGCCTGCTGGGTAACGGCCTGCTAGTACTGATCCTGTTATTAATCGTGGCCGGCGGGCTTTACAAGGGAGTTCCGATCTTTGATGCCTTTGTTGAGGGGGCCCGGGGCGGCTTTGAAACGGCCGTCCGGATCATACCCTACCTGGTGGGCCTGCTGGTGGCGATCAGCATGCTGCGTACCAGCGGGGCCTTTGATTTCCTGATCAACGGGCTGAAACAGCTCTTTGTGGCGATGGGAACCGATACCCGGTTTGTGGACGGGTTACCGACGGCACTGATCCGGCCCCTGAGCGGGGCCGGAGGACGGGGCATGATGATCGATACCATGAAAAATTTTGGCCCCGACTCCTTCGCCGGGAGACTGGCCTGCATCCTGCAGAGTTCATCGGATACAACCTTCTATGTGGTGGCCGTGTATTTTGGTGCAGTGGGCATCAAAAACACGCGGTACGCCGTGGGGGCGATGCTCCTGGCCGACCTGGTAGGGATCCTGACTGCCATCCTGATGGCCTACCTCTTTTTCGGTGCGGTAGCCTGAGGCCCACCAGGCGGCCGCCTGGTGGGGACCTGTCAGGTACCGGGAGATTCCCGGAAGGTGCGTCCTGGTATCCGCCGGTACCGTGAACGATCCTGGTGGCGGAACCACCGGTTAATGGAACGTAAACCGGGCCGTGAAGCCGATAGTCGCCGGCTCAAAATTGATATCGGATATGATGTTCAGTTCCGGTTTCCAGTCCAGGGACAGGTTCAGGGGCAGGTTGATGAATTTGTAATCCAGGCCGACCACTCCCTGGGCACCCAGGTTGGTATTGCCACCGAACCCGACATATCCGCCACCTCCGTAAAACCATTTCAGGCCGGGCGTCCCGGTGGGGTTGTGCAGTTCAAACAGGGCGCCCATCGCCACCGGGTCCCCGAACGAAAGCAGTCCTTCCACCGCCGCTTTTTCATTGAGAAAGTATTTGAACGAAACGGAATTGTTGACCACGGCCTGCGCGCTGCTCAGCCGAACCCCTAAAGCCATTTTATAATCCTGTGCCCTGGCTGACTGCCTGGCTCCCAACCCGGCAATCAGGAAAACTGCGATCCATACTTTTTTCATGTTGGTTCAATTTTGATATGGGTTTAACGAAAATGGTGCCATCAAATTCTAAATAAAATGTAAAAGGCGGCTGATTCCCGGACTATATGGGAGGGTTTTAACATGGCATTGGCATGCGGCCGGGAATTATTCATACAGCTCAAACTTGGTCTTGGGCCGCCTGTCTTCCAGCCACTGGAAATTTTTGAGCCGCATGTCCCGGGGATTTACCTGCCGGATGGGAATGACCTGGCCCTTTACGGAGCTGCGCAGCACCACGCGGAACAGTTCCTGCTGGCGGAAGTAAATATCCATAATATCCGACTGGGATTTATTGACACCGGTATAGGCGCTGTCCTCGTTCTGGATGTAATAAATGCATTCGGCAAAACCACGTGCCCGTACCGAATCAATATCGCCATCCACAAAATACCCGTCCATGCGGGTGGATTTGATCTGGTTGAATACCTCGGGAGCCAGCTGGTTGACCAGGAAACTGTTTTCATAGACACGGAGCCGGTCGGGCTTGCGGTTACGGGTGTACAGGTACATGGTATCCCCCGTTATCTGGCTGCCCCGGGCCCAGACCACGGGGCGCTGGAACAGGCGGAACGTGGAGTCCCGGAAGGAATAAAAAAGGCTGTCGCTCGTACTCTGCAGCGAGTCTGAGAAAATGCGGACATGCCGGTAGGCTTCGAAATACCGGTTGCTGCTGTCCCCGGGGTCCAGGGTTCCCCGGGACCGTCCGGCCGCACTGTCCGCCCGCAGGCTGTCGGCCCAGGAGGGCAGGTCTGTCAGGCGGGCGGAGAACAGGGTATCGGCGGAAATGTAGATGGAATCCTTATCCTGGCGCACGATCATCAGCGGCTTTTTGAGGGCCAGGACTGCATCGGTTTTGCCATTGCGGAAAATCTGTCCGGCAATAATGGTGGTGCCCTGCGAGGTATCGATAACCACGGCATTTCCTTCAGCCTGGGAGATCCCCGTACTGTCGTCGATGGCAATGCGGTTGCCGGTGATGCGGGTCTTGCCGTCCTGGATGACGGGGTTCTGCCCGAATTCAGCCTTACCGCGTTTCATGTCGTAAAACCCGTCGCGGGTCCGGATGGTGCGGTGGGAACTGTCTTCGATATAGGTATCTGCTATGAAGCGGCTGATCTGTGTGGCGGTATTATACAAAAGGGAATCCGCCGTGAGTTGGTAGGCGGGATCCTTCAGCCGGACATTTTTCTTAAAATACACATCCTTGAGATCGGCATAGTAATATCCTTCCTGGCTTGTCAGGACGGACTTTCGGTTGACCACTTTACCGCCCTGCGTATAGATCCCGATCCGGGTGTTGACATCATATTCCAGTTCCGGGGTGGTGAGGATGCCCTTTCCGTCCGTCAGCTTGACATTCCCGCTGAGGTAGGCAATCTTTTTATCGGTGAGGTATTTCAGGTAGTCCGAGTAGATATCGGTCGTATCCGAATCGTTGATATGAACATGGCCGAAAGCCTCGAACAGGTTCACCCGGTTATTGATGACACAACTGTCACAGTAAAACAGGGTGTGGCCCTGGCGCAACCTGACATTGCCTACCAGGATCTGCAGCTGGGTGCTGTCGTCCGGTTTTCGGATCTCCAGCTTATGGGCTCCCGGAAGTATTTCAACGGTACGCAGGGTATCGCGGCCCGGGCTGACACCCGTCCCTGCGGGTGGAGGGGCGACCTGGGCCCACAGGGAAGGGGACGCGGCCAGCAGGCCGGCCAGCAACAGTCCGCGTACAAGGGAAATTGGGTTCACCCGGAAATTGGTTTGGTTGGAAGGCTTTCTACGGATGGCCGCCGCTGCCGCCCAGGGAATCCTTCCTGGTTGGCGAAGATAGCGGGCCGGTCTTATCCTTTTTGCCGAAGATGGAAAGATTAACATAGCGTTTTGGGTGCACGCGCAGGTCATCCATGAGGATTTCTGCGCTCAGGACGGCGTCATTCAGCTTATTGTAGAGTTGCCGGTCATTGAGCAGGGCTCCCAGGGTGCCGCTCGTGCTATTGGCCTTGGCAAGGGTCTTGCGGAGTTCAGCCAGGGCGCCCCGGGCGGAGTCCAGGGTTTGCTGCAGGTTCAGGTCGGCCAGTTTCTGGGTAAGTCGTTTGGTATGACTGATCGTCGCGGTAATGGAATCGTTGTTCTTTTTCAGGTTCTCACTGATCGAGGCCGCATTGTCCAGCGTTCGGGCCAGGGCGCCATGCTGCGTGTTCAACATTTCCTTGAGGGAACTGGTGGCCTCGTGCAGGTTGGCGATCATGGCCTGAAGATTGTTCTTGGTAGCGGGATCAAAGATCCGGTTGATGCCGCCCAGGGTGACCTTGAGGGAATCGATCGCTTCCCTGACCTTGGCCAGCGTAGGGTTGATCTGCGACTGGACGTCTCCCAGGAACCCGTTTTCCACCCGGGTCAGGAGGGTGTCTCCGGCCTGGAGGTATTCGGAGGAGTTGCCCCGTTCGATGACAATATAAGAGGATCCGACCAGCCCGGCCGTTATAAAGGCGACCGAGTTCTTGGGTATGTTGACGTCGCGGGTAAGGTTGATCGTTACGACAATGCCGCTGACGTCCTTATCCTTGGGACTCAAATCGTAGACGGTTCCGACCGGAAGCCCGCTGATTTTGACCTGGTTGGATTTTTCCAGGGTGCCCAGGTCCTTGAAGACGGCGTAGATGTGGGTCCCGCGCTTGAACAGGTCTTTTCCTTTGAGGAAATTGAAACCGATGATCAAAAGGGCCAGCGCCACCACCGCCAGTAAACCAACTTTGAGTTCATTGCTAAGCTTCATGAAGTATGCTTTTTCGGAAGTCCGTGTCAAGGCGGCTTCCGGCTGCCGCCCGGTAAGCGGGGCAAATTAGTAAATATTTCGCACTGTAATCAGGGCGTTGTGCCCGGCTGCCTGCAGGATCAGCGGGATCGTGAAATGGGCTGACGCGCATTTTCCTGCCGGGCCACCTGCTCCAGAAACTGCCCGGCCTGCCGCTCACGGGAACCGGTGCCCCCGTGGTCCGGGCTGTCACCACCGTTGGTGCCATTCATCTGGTTTTTCTGGAGCCAGGCGATATAGGCTTTTACGGCATTGGTAACACACTGGGCGATTTCCTGCTGGCCGTTCTCGCTATTGAGGTAGTCTTCTTCTTCGCGGTTGGTGATGTAGCCGGTTTCCACCAGCACGCTCGGCATGGCGGTCGCCTGGAGGACCCAGATGCCAACCTGCCGCTGTTGCTGCCCCCGGCTGGTACGCCCCACTTTGTAAAACTCATCCTCCACAAAGCCGGCCAGGGTGGCACTGCGCTTGAAAAATTGCTTGGTTTTCAGCAGGGACAGGGCGATGAACTCCGGGGAGTTCGGGTCGATATCCCCGTAGCTTTCCTTGTAATTTTCTTCCTCCATCATCGGGGCGTTTTCCCGGACAGCCACTTCCTTATCTTCATTCTTATGGGCGCCCCAGATATAGGTTTCCGTGCCCCGGGTGGGATTGGGGGTAGTCCAGTAGCGGTAGCGGGGCACCTTGTGGTAAACCCGGTGCCGCTTTTTGCCTTTACCGACATAGGAAACCACTGTGTGCGTTCCGATCTGTTCGCTGTGCCGGATGGGCAGCGCCGCATTGCAGTGGATGGAAATGAACAGGTCGCCGTGGTTTTCATTGGCGATCTCCGCCCGGCGGTGCAGATCGACAATACGTTCATCGGGCCGGGTCTCCACAATCCGTATCTCCGGCAGTTCCGCCCGCAGCAGCGGGACCAGTTTTTTGGTGATGGCCAGGCAAATATCATCCTCGTAGGAATAACTGCCCTTGGCCCCGTTGTGGCGGCCATTGGGCATGATGCCATGGCCGGCATCCACAATGATCGTCTTAAGCACCCGCTGGTCTGTGTGGGGAGCCGGAATAAAGGCAAATAACAGAGGTGCTGCAGTAAGTAGGAGCGTTGCCAGAATCAGCCTTTTCTTCATGCCCGTCGCGGTTTTTACCTGGAAGAATCTGGTGCCTGCAACCGGCTGTCCTGCCTGCCGGCATAGGCGGAAAAGGCAGCCAGTACGTTGGAGACAATTTCATCCTGCCCTTTATCACTGTTGATATATTTTTCCTCCTCCCGGTTGGAAATAAAGCCGATCTCCACCAGGACGCTGGGCATCCCCGTGGCCTGCAGTACCCAGATACCCTTATCGTTGCGTTGCTTTACGCCCCGGCTGATCCGCCCATTGGCGCTGAACTGATCCTGGATCAGGGTAGCCAGGTTCAAGCTCTTGCGGAAATAATGCTGGGCATAGACCAGCATCCGGGCTTTTTCGGCCGGATCGTTTGGATCAGGCAGGCTGATATTGGAGGTGGAATCGATCTCCCCGTAATATTCGTTGTTCTGGGAAACGGAATTGACCTTGGCGTCGTTCTTATCGACGGCCCAGATATAGGTTTCAGTTCCTTTCGCCTCGTTTTCAACCCAGTACGTCCGGTAGTGATAGGTATAATACTTCTCGCGTACGGTCCTCTTTCCCTTTTTAACGGTCCGGTAATGCGGGATCCGCTTGGTGATCTCCTTTTCGTACCATCCGCCGGGTGCCCGGCCCGCCGAATTACAGTGAAAGGATATGAACAGGTCTCCACCGGACTGGTTGGCGAGGTCAGCGCGGTAATTCAGGTCCTCCCGGAGCGTCGTTTTATTACCGGCATTGGCATCGGTGGTCCGGGTATAGACAACTTTGATATCGGGGAAGGCTTCCTGAAGGGCCTTGCCGAACTTCAGGGCCACCTTGAGGCTGACATCTTTTTCCTGTGAAAAAAGGCCCTGGGCCCCGGTAAACGTTCCTCCGTGACCCGGATCGATAACGACCGTACGAATCGGGATCCTGCCATCCCTCGCAGGGACCGGGTAGGAGGGCGGAGTAAAGGACCAAAGGGGCAGGACCAGTAATAAGAAAAAAAACACGGAACTTACCTGTTTCATCATACTTGCATCCGTTTAATGGGTTATTCCTATCGTCTTGCCATACAATACGATACCGGCTACCGGATATTTTAATCTTCACATATTGTTTAGGGTCGAAAGGACTATTTTTGCCCCACCCGTATGTACAGACTCCGCAAATTTAGTTCAAAATACCTTTTTGCCGGGGCACTAACTGCAGCCTTCTTATTCACAATAACGTGGAAATCAGCCGCACGGCATGGACCTGCGGGACAATTTACCATCTATTTAACAGCCAGGGATACGGTACCGGCGACCGGGACCGACAGCCTGCGGCTGCCGCCTGCAGGCACCCGGCGGGACACGGTACCCGGCAGGAGCCGCAAGGATTCCCTGCCAAAGGTGGATACCTTCTCGCTCAAGATGTCCAGCGACAGCCTGGATGCCCCTGTCAGTTATGAGGCCCAGGACTCCGCGGTGGTCATGATCCAGGACCGTAAAATCCTGCTGTACGGGAACACCAAGACCGATTACCAGAATATTTCACTGACCGCCCCCCGTGTGGAACTCAACCAGCAGACCCAGGTTCTCACCGCGATCGGGAGCTTTGATAGTTCGGGGGAAGTACAGGACAGGGCCCATTTCAAGGACGGTGACCAGGAGTTCCAGAGTGACAGCATCCGGTTCAATTTCAAAACTAAAAAGGGGCTGACCAAAAATACGATTACCCAGCAGGGGGAACTGTTTGTACAGGGCCGGGATATCAAGAAGATCGATGAAAACACGATCTATATCCGGCAGGGTATATTCACGACCTGTGATTACGACGTACCCCACTTTGCCTTCAGGGCCAACAAGATGAAGGTGGTCAACAAGAAGCTGGCCGTATCCGGGCCGGCCCACCCGGAATTTGAGGGTGTGCCCATTCCCATCTACCTGCCCTTCGGTTTTTATCCCCTGAGCCAGGGACGTCATTCCGGGATGCTGCCGGTTCAGTTCACCAGTAACCAGCAGTTCGGCCTGGGCCTGGAGGGGATCGGGTATTATAAAGTGCTCAGTGATTACTGGGATATCGAGACCCGTGCGAATATTTATTCCTACGGTGGCTGGAATGCCTACATCAAGCCCACCTACCGGAAAAGATACCGGTACAGCGGGACCTTCAATTTCGCTATTCAGAACACCAAATATAATTTCAAGGGGGACCCGGATTACTCCAAGAACCGGAGTTACAACATCACCTGGACCCATTCGGTGGACAGCAAGGCCCGGCCGGGTACCAGCTTTTCGGCCAGCGTGAATGCCGGCTCCACCAAATACGGTCGGTATGTACCCAATAGCCCGGCCCTTAACTTCACCAACACCCAGAGTTCCTCCATAGCTTTTTCCAAGATGTGGGTAGGAAAGCCCTATAACCTGACCCTTACGGCCAACCACAGCCAGAATAATTCCCAGCACCTCATAAACCTGAGCCTGCCGAACCTGGGGTTTACGGTTAATACGGTCTATCCGTTTCAGCGCAAGGACGCCGTGGGGACCCCCAAATGGTACGAGAAGCTGGGTGTCGGCTACAATGGCAACTTCCGCAACCAGGTCGCCTTCTATGATTCCGTAAATTATAAGCAGCGAAGCAACCAGACCATCCTGAAGCATCTGCTGGATACCCTGCAGTGGGGGGGGCAGCAGAATATACCGATCTCCCTATCCCTGCCCCCGATCCTGGGCGGGGCCATCCTGATTTCGCCCAACCTGTCCTTCAGCCAGATCCTGATTTCCCAGAAAATGCGCCGCAGCTGGGATACCACGGCCAAAAAGCTGGACACGACCTATTCCAAGGGATTATTCACCGACCAGCAGGCTTCCTTCGGCATCAGTGTAAGTACAGCGGTATTCGGGACCTACCAGTTCAAGAACAAGCGGATTGTGGCCATCCGCCACGTCATCCGGCCCACCTTCAGCCTGAGCTACCGACCCGACCTGTCCAAGAGCCACTGGTATACTACCCAGGTGGATTCCACCGGGTATACCCAGCGATACTCGGAATTTGAGAAGAGCATGTATGGCTATTATCAGGCAGGCAGGTACGGCGGTCTGAGCTTTCAGCTGGATAACAACCTGGAGATGAAGGTCCGGTCCAGGAAGGATACCGGAGAAAATGCCATCAAGAAAGTCAAACTCATCGATGGCTACGGCTTTAATACGAGTTACAATTTTTTTGCCGACTCCCTGAAACTGGCTCCCTTCCAGTTTTATTTCCGGACCAACCTGTTTGAAAAGATCAATATTACGGCCAACACCACCCTGGACCCCTACCAGAAGGACAGCCATGGCAACCGGATTAACAAGTTCACCTGGGAGCAGGGTAAATTCAGCCCGGGCAGCATCAGCTACGGGACCATTTCCATGTCCACCTCCTTCCAGAGTAAGCCCAAGGATCCGAAAAAAGACCAGGAACGAAAACAGATGATGCAGCAGCAGCTCAACGATCCGACGCTGGCTGGAGACCAGCAGCGGCTGCTGGATTACATGCGCCAGAATCCCGCGGAGTTTGTGGATTTCAACATACCCTGGTCCCTGAATATGGGCTTTTCCCTGAACTATATCCGGCAGATACGTCCGGATTACAGCGGCTATACCTCCACGCTGAGCTCCAACCTGAACTTCAGCGGCAGTTTCAACCTGACCCCGAAATGGAATTTTTCCACCAACGGGTATTATGATCTGAGCACGCGTAAGATGCAGACGTTCAGCATGAGTATTTCCCGGGATATGCACTGCTGGCAGATGTCCATTGTCGTCACCCCCATCGGCTACTACCGGTTTTACAGCTTCACCATCAATCCCAAGGCAGGCGTTCTGCAGGATCTGCGCATCAACCGTAACCGGTCCTTTTCTTCGTATTAATCAGTGCTGGTGGCTGGTGTAATAGGCAGCCATGCGCTGAAACACGTCCTCTTTCAGCTGCGGGAGGGTCATCCCGGGGAAAGGGGTGAGCGGTTCCAGGAAGTGGATCTCCATGCGGTGGGGCCAGAGGAAAAACATTTTGTCGGCCGGCAGGATCTTACGGGTATTCAGGATGATTGCGGGCAGGATGGCATGCCCCGTTTCCAGGGACAGGCGGAAGGCGCCATCGTGGAATGATTTGAGGGGTTGATCCGTTTTATTGCGGGTACCCTCGGGATAAATGCACATGTGGAACCCCATCGCCAGTACCTCCTTCATTTTGGCAAAACTTTCCCGCCGGCTGCTTTCGCTTTTCCGGTCCACCAGCACACTGCCGGTCCGGTAGAGCATGCCAAAAATCGGGATCCGGGCCATTTCAATCTTGGCAATGGTTTTATTGCCGCCGGGTATTGCCGGGGACGAGACGGGGACATCCATCAGGGAATTATGATTGCATACCACGATATAGGTCTGGCCCGGTCGAAACCGGTCGCGGCCACGGATGCGCAGGGGGCATCCGATGCCGGTCAGGTATACTTTCATCCAGATGCGTGAAAACCGGAGAAACCGCAGGGTCTTGACGGGGTCGGACCGGAAATAGCTGAACAGCAGAAAGGGTATCATGAAAAGCAGCATAGTGACCACAAAGAGCAGCAGCGCCCAGGCGGCAAACAACCGACCAAAGATATTTTTCAGCCAGGTCATACCAGGTCCTTGAATCGGGTTCGTTTGTGTTCGGGCCACTCCTCGCGAAGCACGCTGTAATAGATTGATGTCCGCCTGCGGTTATTCCACATGGCCATATGACTGCGCAGGACACCTTCCGCTATCCCCCCAATCTTTTCAAGGCCTTTGCGTGCCCGGAGGTTGAGGACGTCCGTTTTGAATTCCACACGCTCAAATCCCAGTTCGTCAAAGGCGTAGCGCATCAGGGCAAACTTGGCGTGCCGGTTAATGCCCGTACTGCGGAAATCCTTTCCCAGCCAGCTCCATCCGATTTCCAGGCGCTGGTCCGGAAAGGAGATATTTCCCAGGCTCATGCTGCCTGCTATGCGGCCGCTCGCCTTTTCCAGGATGGTGAAGGGGCGCCGGGTACCTGCGGCCTGGTCGGCCAGCGCCTGGTCCATCCAACGGCGTAACTGGTCCGGATCGGCCAGGTTCAGGGTGAAATACTCCCACATCGATTCGTCATCCTGCGCCAGGGCCAGGAACGGGGATTCATCCGCCCTGGCCAGGGGGCGGAGCCGCACCAACGGGGTTTCCAGTGTAAGACCGGCCGGTATTTGTGGCATATCAATAGGTGACTAGACGTGCAAACCTACAGGAAATGTCTGGAATCAGCGTTTCCTGGGTTACCCCAGGCGCCAGTCGATCGGGTCGATTCCCTGCCGGACCAGGTAGTCATTGGTCTTCGAAAAATGACGACACCCCAAAAAACCGTTTCCTGCCGACAACGGGGAAGGATGGGCCGCCTTCAGCACCAGGTGCTTGCCCGGATCGATCAGGGACTGCTTGTCCTGGGCGAACCGGCCCCAGAGCAGGAATACCACATGGTGGCGGTGCTGGGAAATGGTTCGGATGACCGTATCCGTGAATTCCGCCCAGCCGATTTTGGCATGGCTCATCGGTTCGCCGGACCGGACGGTCAGGGATGCGTTCAGCAGGAATACACCCTGCCTGGCCCAGTGGGTAAGATTGCCGCTCCTGGGCGCTGGTATACCCAGGTCCTGCTGCAGTTCTTTAAAAATATTCAGCAGGGAAGGGGGAGGGGGGACCCCGTCGGGGACGGAAAAGCACAATCCATGGGCCTGTCCGGCCCCATGATAGGGATCCTGCCCCAGGATAACGACTTTAACCTGGTTAAACGGGGTCTGTTCAAAGGCATTAAATATGAGACGACCGGGTGGATATATCACTTTGCCCTGCTGCTTTTCGGTCTTGAGGTGTAAAACGATCTGTCGGAAATACGGCTTGTTAAATTCCTGCTTCAACTGTTCTTTCCAGGAGGCTTCTATTTTCACTTCCATGATGGTCGGCTGGTTTGAGCGCAAGCTAAAAAAAACTATCTTTGTACCTTGATTTTCCTGAATTTTGGTCCGGTAGCTCAGCTGAATAGAGCAACTGCCTTCTAAGCAGTAGGTCACAGGTTTGAGTCCTGTCCGGATCACAAGAGCATACTGGCAACCATATCGTTAGCGGATTATCAGCTAAATATGGTTGCCGGTGGTTGCGAAAAGTTGCGAAAAGTGGTTATCTTGTTTTGGCATTGTTTTGCCATTGTTTTAACATGACCACTGCCTACACCATCCGCCCGCTGCTGTGGACCTACCGCGCCAACCAGGACGGCACACACACCCTCATGATTGCCGTCACCATCAACCGAAAAGTACACTATCAGCGCACCTCTTACCGCCTGCGACCCGACCAGTGGACCGGTTCCGAGATAATCAACTACCCAAATGCCCGCCTCGCCAATGCCGCCCTGCGCAGGCAAATCTCCGATATCGAGGCAGACATCATCAACCGACAGCTCCCTGGCCTGCCCGCCAGCCCGCGCCATCGCCGCTCACGCCATATCACCTTCGGCCAGTACGCCCGCGAAGTGAAGGGCGACAACCGCGCAGTCAACCGCGACGTGAGCCGCCTAACCACATTCTATGGG